>OZ247489.1:0-619361 GCA_965233535.1 Rickettsiales bacterium | reverse complement strand
ATTAATGGTAAAATTTCTTTCTTGTACGCTTTGGGTTTTCTGTTCATTTTAATATTATTACTTTTAATAGTTGTGTGCATGGAAAGTGTTATCAGGCCAGTAAAAATACAATACCCTAATAACCATATGCAAATGAGATCTTCAATGAAACAAAATGTTGAGATGCCTATCAAACTAAATGCTTCAGGTGTTTTGCCGCCTATGTTTGCAGAGATGTTTTTATCTTTTATATTGATTGCAATTAGTAATGTTAATTGGTCATTTTTGCACTTAACTGATTTCCATAAATCTATACTTTCATCGTCCTATATGACTTTATGTTTGAAAGCTATTATGATTGTGTTTTTTTCATTTATATACGCAAGTATAGCTTTTAATCCTGAAGAAGTTGCTGATAATTTAAAGAAAAGTGCTGCTTATATTCCAGGTGTTAGGCCGGGAGAAAGAACTAAGGAATTTTTCATTAAATTAATTAATCAACTTACATATTTTGGTGCGTTTTACTTGGTTACTATATCTATTTTGCCTGATCTGCTATTTGGAAGAGGTAATGAATTATATGTGAATGGAACTAGTCTTTTGATTATTGTTGGAGTTACTTTAGAATTCTTTTCACATATTAGTGCGCATATCAGTTCAAATAAAATAAAAATGAAGAAATTTAGAAGGTAGCGATTTATGTTGAATTTGGTTTTTATGGGGCCACCTGGTTCTGGAAAAGGTACTCAAGCTGCCATTATATCTAAAAAATTAGGTTTAGAGCTTATTTCTGTTGGGGACTTATTAAGAGAGGAATCTGAATCAAAGAGCAAGTTAGGGCAACAAATTGATAGTTTTATATCTGTAGGTGAGTTAGTTCCTTTGGAAATTATTAGTTTGATTATGAAAAAAAGATTTCTTTCTTGTGAAAAAGGGTTTTTGTTTGATGGCATACCAAGGACTATAGAGCAGGCTATTTTTCTAGATGATGTAATGAAAAGTGAAAGTTCAAAGCTTGATTATGTTATTGAATTTCAAGTTGCTGAGAGCGATGTTATTGCAAGATTAAAGAAGCGTTATATTTGTTGTGATTGTCATGCCATATTAAGCATTTCTGAGATGGATAAGCTTCATTGTAACTTGTGTATGTCTAGCAATATAGAAAGACGTGATGATGACAGCTCGAATGAAGCAGTGAAAACACGTATTAATATATTTAATACACAAACTGAAAAAATCAGAAAATTTTATAAAAAGCAAAATATACTGTGCAATATTGATGCTAGCAAAAAGCATAATGAAGTTACAAATAGTATTATCTCTCTTGTCTGTTGATTTTTTCTTTTAAGTCTTTATAATTGGGGTTATTGGAGGTCATCTGTGAGGATTTGTGGCGTTGTTTTGCCTGTAAAAAAAGTAGTTAGATTTGCTTTGAGAAGAATCTATGGTATAGGCGCTCATAGAGCTGCGCTCATTTGTGAAGAAATGAGCATTTCAGATGCTACTAGAGTTAAAGATTTGTCTGACTTAGATGCGATTAAAATTAAGGATAAGATAGAAGAAAAAGAATTCTTAATTGGTCCTGATTTGCAAAGATCTGTAAATAATGATTTAAAAAGGCTTATTAGTAATGGATGTTTAAGGGGTAGAAGGCATTTAGCTAAGCTTCCTGTTCGTGGACAAAGAACAAAGTCTAACGCTAAGAGCGCTCGTAGAAGGAAAGGATTGGCATGAACAAAGTAAGAAGAACTACAAGTAGTAGAAAAAAAGAAAATTACCCACATGTTGTTGTGCATATAAGTTCTAGCTCAAACAATACTATTATGAGTGCGTTTTATGAAAAAACTAGATCTGTCGTGGCATGGTCATCTCCTGGTGTTGTTGGGTTTAAAGGGGCTAGAAAATCTACTCCTCATGCATCTCAAGCTGCAGCTGAAGATTTGTCTAACAAAATGATGAATATGGGAGTAAAGACTTTATCTATCGTTTTTAAAGGATTAGGAAGTGGTAGAGAATCTGCTGTTAAAACTTTCCAAGCTAGAAACTTTGGAATTAGAGAAATTTCAGATAAAACTAGCTTTCCTTTTAATGGAGTGAAAATGCCAAGGAGTCGACGTGTCTAATGTGTCAGGGACATTGTCTTTTGGACCTTTTGAGCCAGGTTATGGGCAAACTGTAGGGCATGCTTTAAGGAGAGTTTTACTTTCTTCAATTAGCGGTTTAGGTTTAGTTGGAGTTAAAATTGTTGGAGTAAGCAATAGATTTTCACCTATTGATGGTATTAATATTGATGTTGAAGATGTGTTGTTAAATTTGAAAAAAATTGTTTTTAAATCTACTTTAGAAGAGTTTACAATGCGTTTAAATGTAAATGAGTTAGGTGATGTTACAGCAAGTATGATTGATGATATTCCAGCTGTTGAAATTTTGAATCCGGAGCAATATATTTGCACTTTATCAAAAAATGTTAGCTTATCTTTGGAATTAATTGTCAAATTAGGAAAAGGATATGTGGCTTATTCTGATGTTGATGTTCCTGAAGGTTACATTGCATTGGATGTTGTTTTTAGTCCTGTTACAAGAGTGGTATGGGATTCTATTGATACTAGAGTTGGTCAAAAAACTAACTATAATAAGTTAGAAATTACTGTAGACACTAATGGAAGCATAGAGGCTAAGGATGCATTGTCTCAAGCATCTAAAATACTGATTTCTAGTTTGCAAACTTTCAATACTGATGAGCCTGCGAAATCTGAAGAAATTCAAGAAGAAGCGGCATATGTAGATCAAAGGTATTTGGATTTACTTTCTTCTCTAACATTGTCTACTAGAGCCAAAGGTGCGATAGAGTTTTTGAAGCTAGTATATGTAGGTGATCTTGTGACAATGACAGAAGATGATTGGCGTGGAACTCCACAATGTGGAAAGAAAACGTTAGAAGAGATCAAAAATGTCTTAGAAACTAATTATGGATTTTCTCTTGGAACAGAAATTGAAAATTGGTCTGAAGTAAGACCGAAGAATATGGAGTTATAATGCGTCATTGCGTCAGTAAAGTTAAATTAAATAGAAAAAAAGGTAATAGAGATTCTTTAATCATGAATATGTGTAGATCTTTACTTGAGCATGGTAGAATTACCTCTACTAAGGCAAAAGTAGCTGCTTGCAGACCTGCAGCAGAAAAGATGATCACTCTTGCTAAAAAAGGAGATCTTCCTTCTATTAGAAAATTATTAGGAATATTTAATGATAAAGATTATGTAAAATCTATTATTTCTAAACTTACAGAAATGTATAAAGATCGAAATGGTGGTTATACAAGAACCTTAAAAATTGGCCACCGTCAAGGAGATGGTGCTCCTATTTCAATGATAGAGTTAGTATAATACTCTATTTATTTTAGTGTTCCACGTGGAACATTTTTGAATCACATGAAAAATTTCATTAACAATTTTGAGTTTTTAAATATTTAATTGCTCATAGTATATATAATAAATTTTATATGTGTGTTTATCATGTCAAATAATTTATAAAAACACTTTGGCTTTAAGAAAATTTATTAATTGAAAACACAGGTTAAAATTAAATACTTGCTTATAATTTGATTAAATGTTCCATGTGGAACAACAGTATGACATGTTATATGGTTCATTCTATTTCAACACAATGTTCCATGTGGAACAATAGAATGTTAATTAATATACACGCACATATTAATTATAAAATCATCATAACATTTGATGTGATTTTTTGAAAAAGTGGCTGTAGATAGCTCAGATATTTTATTGAGTTGAGTGAGAAAAAACGTTTAGGTGCTCTAAAAATTATTATAAGTTTCAGATTCAAGAAATGATTTATAAAATAGGTATTAATTATATTAGAAAACGTGTAGCATGTATTAGTATGCGTATGATGCTATATATGCATACACCTTAAAGCTTATTCAAAAAGTAAATTCAATGTTGTGAAAAATTATGTGAAGTGATAATTAATGCTCATGTGGAGAGTGCAAAATTAAATGTTTTGCTTGTTTTAAAGAATGTTCCACGTGGAACATTTTAAATTACTGTTGTGATAAATCAAGTTGAAGTCAGCATATTATATGATGATTTGCCGTTAGAGCCATGTGTATTTTCACATTTACTTTTCAATTTTCAAATCATACACTTAATTATGAAATTTTTAAAATATTTTATACTTGTTTTTACGGTTTATATCCAGTCTGACTTTACATCTGAGCATTTGGATAAAGTAGAGAAGTTGTCTAGTAGAGAACGAAGTTTGTTTGTGTTTTCCTGTGTATGTGTAGAGGAAGCAGAAAATTTAACTTATATTGGCCTTCGTCGCTCCGTTAACAATTGTGCTGAACAAATTTATGAAAATGCAAAACAGTATAATTTGACACCAGAAAAAGATATGAACAAAATAATGAGGGAGTGCGCATTCCCAGCCATTCAACATCTTGATTTGCTTGAAAAAATATGGGATTTAGATTTTGCTCATGAAAAATATAATGGAGTATATTATGATACACGTGATTTAATAGGATTGATCAGAGATTATTTGGGTGTTCAGTATGATTTTAATTGTAATGGCATGCCTGAAATGCTCAATTTTGATATTAAAAAACTTAGTTTGTCTAATAAAGGTGATTGTGATAAGTTACTTGCGCTTAATTACACAGTCAATGTGTGTATTTTACATATTGATATTGAAAAACTTGGTTTTAAAAGCGACTTAGATGAAGAAGAGTATAAGTATTTACTTAAATTAATATCTTGCGTGAGAAATATAGAGAAAATAGAGTTTCAATTCAAAGATTCAATAATAGCACTGCTTCACTCTACAAGTGAAATCAATCAAAGCTTAATAAAAACAATTGAAGAAAATTCAGAATTTGTATACACAGAAACAATGAATAATCCAGATAACAACAAAGTGATATTAAACAATTAAATATAACGTTTTAATAAATCACAAATGTTCCACGTGGAACATTATAAGTTCAAAAATCACTCATCTATATTATAATATTTTGAGTTGATGAAACATTTTGTAGTTCAATTTCAAGATTATATAAATTGATACCTATTTAAAATAAATCAATAAAGCAGTTCAAAATAAACAATATAGTATAAAAGCTTATACAAATTTATAAAGTGTACAAAGCATTTCATATCGAAAAGAACAAAATGTTCCACGTGGAACAATTATCAAATTATTTGTGTGATCACTTATTTATATATAGTTATAAGAATTTTATTATAAAATAGAAAACAAACTTATATAAATTGTAGATTTAATTTTGGTTAAATGAGTGTTTTGCAAATTCTCACTTTGTTTTGTAATTAATGGTTCAAAATCACAGCAAAAATAATTTTCTGTTTTCAAGCTGTTAATGTTCCACGTGGAACAATTTAAACTCATGAAAATATAATTAATTCAAAGTGAAAAAATATGCATGAAACTTTCTTCAAATTGGTAATGTATAAATAAATTATGCTATATTGCAAACAATTTAATATTATATAAATGTTCCACGTGGAACATTATGCGCATCTTGAGAATTCACGATGATGTGCTTGTGAAGATTTTTGTATATGAATTATGATTAGTTGATAGTGATATTTCTTTGCAGTCAAATCTGTTATTTGTGCTCATATTGAATTATCATGGAAGTATATGGAATCTCAAAAAATTCATGGAACTACGATATTGTCTATTAAAAGAAATGGCGTGACTGTAGTTGGTGGTGATGGTCAAATGACTATGGGTAATGCAGTAATAAAGCATGAAACAAAAAAAGTCAGATTGTTAGGTGAAAATGTACTTGTTGGTTTTGCAGGATCTACAGCTGATGCATTGTCTTTGATGGAAAGATTAGAATGTAAATTAGAAAAATATTCTTGGAATCTAGAAAGAGCATGTTTTGAATTAGCGAAAGACTGGAGAAGCGATAAAGTTTTAAGAAAACTTGAAGCTCTTTTAATCGTTGCAAATCCCAAGAGGTCATTTTTAGTATCTGGGCAAGGTGATGTTATAGAGCCAAAAGATGGAATAATTGCGATAGGTTCTGGAGGAAATTATGCGCTTGCAGCTGCAAAAGCATTATTTTATTCAACTGAATTATCTGCACATGATATAGTAGAAAAATCTTTGAAAGTGGCTTCTGATATTTGTGTGTATACAAATGATTGCTTTACAATTAAAGAATTGAGAGATGAAAATGGTTAATTTGACACCAAAGGAAATTGTTAAACAATTAAATAAAAATATTGTTGGGCAAGATGAGGCAAAGAAAATTGTAGCGATTTCATTAAGAAATAGATGGAGAAGGTCAAAAGTATCATCTCCACTCCGTGAAGAAATTGTTCCTAAAAACATTTTAATGATTGGTCCTACAGGGGTGGGAAAAACTGAAATTGCTAGAAGGTTAGCTAAATTAGTTGATGCTCCTTTTGTGAAGGTAGAAGCTACGAAATATACCGAAGTTGGTTATGTTGGAAAAGATGTTGAGCAAATCATACGTGACTTAATAGATGTTGCAATTGCGCAAACAAAAGAAGAGATGATGAAACAAGTTTCTAATAAAGCTGAATTAGAAGCTGAGCGTACTGTGATTGCAGAATTGAAGAAAGAGCATGATCTAAGTGATAAAGAATTATTACAAGGTATTCGTGCTGGTGAATTTGATGATCAAGATGTGAAGGTAAGTGTGCGTGAAAATGTAGAATTAAATATTGAAGCATCTAGTGAAGTTAGTATGATTAACTTTTCAGATTTGTTTAGCAAAATGGGAAATAAGTCTAAATTGAAAAAGATGAAAGTGAAGGCAGCATTAAAAGTATTAACACAATCAGAAGGTGACAAACTTTTAGACAATGATTCTGTGATACGTATTGCTCTGAAAAAAGTTGAAGAAAATGGGATTGTTTTTATTGATGAAATAGATAAAATTTGTGAGCAATCTATAAAAACTGGTGCTGGAGTAAGTCGAGAGGGAGTTCAGCGTGATTTATTGCCTTTGATAGAAGGAACAACCGTATCTACAAAACATGGATCTATAAAAACAGACCATATATTATTTATTGCATCTGGAGCATTTCATGTTTCAAAACCATCTGATCTATTACCAGAGTTACAAGGTAGATTGCCCGTAAAAGTAATGTTAAAAGCATTAACTAAAGATGATTTTATAAAAATAATTAGTACAACAGAAAATAATTTGATCAAACAATATGAAGCATTGCTTAAAGTAGAAAAAGTGAACTTAAAGTTCACAAAAGATGGAATTGATGCTATTGCAGATATTTCTGTAAAAATTAATGACCAATCTGAAAATATAGGTGCTCGTAGATTACATGCTGTTTTAGAGTCTTTGCTTGAAGAATTGAATTATGCTGCAGATGAATTTTCTGGTGAAACATTTAATATAGATAAATTATATGTTAATAAGGTTCTTGCTAAGGTAGTGAGTATAAAACAAATTGATCCTATGATATTATAATATAGTGAAAATTAATTATTATGGTGGGCAACCTTGCAAAATAGTGTTGCATAAAAACGATTTGCCAGACAATGTAGAAAAATCAGATTCAGTTGCGATAGATACTGAGACTACTGGATTGCATTTATATAGAGATAGGTTATGTCTTGTTCAATTAACTTTTAATGATGGGATATGTCATCTTGTTCAAATTGATAAAGGTCAAACAGTTGCAAAGAATTTAATGAGTGTATTAGAAGATGAAAATATTGAGAAAATATTTCACTTTGGTAGATTCGATATGGCGATTTTATATCAAGCTTTTCAAGTAATGCCAAGACCAATTTATTGTACTAAGTTAGCATCCAAGTTGATTAGAACTTATACAGATAGACATGGTTTAAGAGAATTATGTAGAGAATTATTAGGAGTGGAAATTTCTAAAGACAAACAATCTTCTGACTGGGGTGCTGCTGAGTTACAAGATGATCAACATAGTTATGCAGCGAAAGATGTAATCTTTTTGCATAAGTTACAAGAAAAATTGACAGAAATGTTAATACGTGAAGGAAGGCATGATTTAGCTGTGTCTTGTTTCGACTTCTTAGAGCATAGAGTAATGCTAGATTGTGCTGGATGGCATGATCTTGATATTTTCGCTCACCTATAAACTTCAACAAGGTGTTTTAAATTATGCTATTTTTAACTAGAAAGCACGAAACCGTTATGATTTGAAGCTTTAAAATTTATCTGACAGCAGTAATTGCTTGCATGAAGACAACAATATGGTTCCTCTAGTATGAGATTAGTATTTTCCTGAATTAATTTCACGAAAGTTGAATTGTCTTTATATATATTTTCTCTTTCTTCTTTACTCATTGGTATAGTGAAGAGATCTGCGCCATAAATGCATTCATATTTGGGAATTAAGTCTAATTCTAGTGTTTTCAAATTTTTTATTTGTAATATTACCTGTAAAATACGTTCAAGCTCACTTTCTGCTGCATCTTTAATTTTTAGTGCATGCATATATATAGTTAAATTACAGCAATTGATTTGCTTATTTATTTCAATTGCTGTATCACATTCAGATTTCTTACTAATATCTAGATATTGAGTATATATTTTATTTAAATCATTAAATGAAAAAACAAACTCTAATGTTGATCTTTCAAGATATATAGTGAAATCACAATCAAAACACTCTGTAAGTAATTTTACAATTTGATTATCATGGGTCAACCCATATGTTTGACCAAATTCTGACTCCCATACTTCAGATGGTAACCCAAGATGCAAAATGAATGGAGCTGCAAATGTTTTATTACCATATCATGATTTTCTTTAGGCTCTGTTATTCCATCTTCAATTGCAGCAGCACATATATTTCTGTATATTTGATCAACAATATCATATATATCTATATGATTTGAGTTGCCGCGCCTCAGACAAAAGTTATAATATTCAAAACTTTCATCATCAGCCTGATCAATATGTATGCAAGATAAAATAAATAAAGTTTTACTACTTTCATTGAGATCTCTGAATATTTCTAAATGTTTATTAGTGAAGTTAAACTGCACTGTTTTTATACTTAACATTAAAATTAAGATGAGATATTTTATTATATATATTATTGAGTTTATAAAGCAATGATAGGGTTAAACTATGGTTTGAATTTGATCAATTAGTATTCCACTACAAAAATCAAAGTATTTTTGTCAGCTGTATCATCATCACTGTCGCTGTTAATATTTGCATTTTTGTTATAATCATGTGTGTCGGTGGATTGATTTGCAACATGCGGCTGAACCATGAATTTCTTTGTGTTAGCATTTTCAGGATCTTTTGTAATCATATTGCTTAATTCAGTGTTAGATAAATGACAGTTATCTTTGTTTTCTGATTTAGACAATATTACAATTTTTTCCAAATTATTTTGACTTGTTTGCTCTTCGATTATTGTCATCAACATTTCACAATCCTCTTCATCTAGCTCATATGGCTCTTCTTCTCCTTCATCATCTAAGTCAATTACTAATTGCTTGTAATGACATTTTGCTAAAATACTACCAGGACCCTCAGAATTTAAAATTAGATCTAAATTGTTATGAGGTAAGTATACTGTTTGAATATATGCTTCAATTACAGCTCCAATATCATTGTCAAATAACAATGAGAAATTACCTGGCAAAAGAGAATTAGTCATATCTAATTTTAAAATATCAAATTCTAATTTAACCTTAGATGCCTGTATAGCTAATCGTGTGACAAAGTGTGGGCTTCTTGTGTTAGAATCACATTCCCAAGCATTCTCCCAAGCATCACTCTCCCAATGAGCAATGCTTGATCTCCATATTTCTTTTGGCATATTAGTGTTTTGAAGAATTTTAGATGCATTGTTAATTATGAGATCTGTATCCACATATATACAATCCTCATCTATAAGTTCATTTATTTCACTGATTGCTCCTGAATATATACTCAAAGGGTCAAACTTATAATCATCTATATAATATTCTGGTTTTTGAGAGATATTGTGTATATGTATGCACTCAAACATAAAAAGGCTTCTTTCTTCAGGAGAAATCCCCATTAAACTTTCTAACATACCTGAAAAATCAAATATACTTTTATGGAATGTAAGTGACATGTTATCGTTTGGCTGTAAGGGCAACTTAATGTTTTCTTCAATCATATTTATAAATTCAGGATTATTTTTAGATAAATCATATATGTTTCCACCATATACATTATGATCTATGGTGATGAGTGATAACTTATCAATGCAAATTTGTGATATTATACCCAGTATATACTGTATTTCAGTATCATCTGGGTTACTTACATCTGTTACTATTTCAGCGATCCCATTATTTATACTACTATGTGTTCCATTATTAATGTTTATATATAATACGCGGCAATCAAGTGATTTTTTGTTTTCTATGAATTTGTCACATAAATTTTTGCTATCAATTTTAATTAAATCTACGCTTAAATTTTCATGTATTTTATCTAAAAAGTGCAGCGTATTTATATTATATCTGTTATGCAATTCGTTTCCACGATTACATAAACCTAAAGTATCTAAATGCATTTTAACATTGAAGCAATGAGCTATTAAAACTGCAATATCTCCCATATATATATTTAGCATATCTGCTAAATCATCAGAGCTTGCCTCTTCTAGTTCTTCTAATTTTTCCAATGCTATATTGCAAAACTCTAAATCCCATATTTCTTCTGGCAAATCAAGATGTTGAATAGCTGGAAATACACACTCTTTTAACATGCTATTCATATCTTGTATGTCGATATCGTTTGCGTTTGCTTTATTATGCATATCTTTAAACTCTACAATCATTCCATCTAATAGATATGCAGGCGTGTATGACACTGCTCTCCCACTATCATGTTTATCCATATGCATACAAGAGAAAATAAAAATACTTCTTTCGCGTGGATCAAAGTTTTTCACTTGGTCTAAATGTTCATTAGTAAAATTAAATGTAGCTTGAAGACCAATTGCGACAGATAATGCGCAATATTTGAAAATATTCATGCTTAAATATATGTTATTTAGTTTGTAAAATCAATTTCATGATCCTTATTTTACTATAAAGATTATATATAAGAATTGAGCTAATAATACAGTATAAATGAAACGCAATATTTAAAAGTGTAAGTGGAAATGTTTTATTATAAATCAGTGAAGTGATGCTTAATTAAGCTAGAATTTCTCTAACATCTTGGCCTTGCATTTCCTCTTTTTCAATTAAAGTGGTTGCAAGTGTATGTAATTTTTCTTCATATTTTTTCAATAGGTCAACTGCTTTTTGGAATGCATTAGAAATAATACTTCTTACTTCTGTGTCAATTACTTCGTACATGTGCTGAGAAGTGGAATTATTATATTCATCATTATAGTTATAGTGTACATATCCAGCATTTCCCATGCCCCATTTAGTAACCATATTTCTTGCGATATTTGTTGCTGCCTTTATATCAGATGAAGCTCCAGTTGTAACATGTTCTTTTCCATAAATCATTTGTTCAGCAGCCAAACCACCCATTGCGACAGCTAGGTCATCTAATAACTTAGCTTTTGTAATAGAAATTTGATCATTTTCTGGTAATCTCACAACCATGCCTAATGCATGGCCACGTGGAATAATAGTTACTTTATGAATTGGATCAGAATTTGGACTAAAAAATGAAACTAATGCATGGCCAGCTTCATGATAAGCAGTTCTTTTCTTATCTTCATCTGTGATTTTTAGTGATTTTCTAGCAGACCCCATTAATATTTTGTCTTTTGCTTCTTCAAATTCAATCATAGAAACTTCATTTTTATTATAACGTCCAGTTAATAGTGCTGCTTCATTAATTAAATTACTTAAATCTGCACCAGAAAATCCGGGAGTTCCTTTTGCAACTACATTAATATCAATTTCATCGCTATGTTTGATTTTCTTGATATGTAACTGTAGGATTTCATTTCTTTCTTCTAAGTTTGGAAGAGAAAGAGCTACTTGTCTATCAAATCTTCCAGCTCTTAATAAAGCTGAATCTAGGATATGAGCTCTGTTTGTAGCGGCAAGCATTATCACACCTTCATTTGATGCAAATCCATCCATTTCGACTAATAGTTGGTTAAGAGTTTGTTCTCTTTCTTCACATCCACCACCGATTCCGCCGCCTCTTTTTTTACCTATAGCATCAATTTCATCTATAAAAATAATACATGGGGCATGCTTTTTAGCTTGATCAAACATATCTCTGATTCTACTTGCTCCCACACCAGCAAACATTTCTACAAAATCAGATCCAGAGATAGAGAAAAATGGTACTCCAGCTTCTCCAGCAACACTTTTTGCCAGAAGTGTTTTACCTGTACCTGGAGGACCTGACAACAAAACACCTTTTGGAATTCTAGCTCCAAGTGAGGAGAATTTATTTTTATTTTTTAGAAAATCTACAATTTCAGCTAAATCTTCTTTTGCTTCTTTTAATCCAGCAACACTTTCAAATGTGATTTTTTTAGCACTTTCATCTGTAATTAAACGAGCTTTAGACTTTGCAAATCCCATAGCCTTACCAGCACTACTTTGCATTTGACGTATGGAATAAAACATCATTCCTAATATTAATAAAGAAGGTAACCAGGATAAAATAAGATTTACCCAAGTTGCCATGCTCGCATCAGTTTCGTAAGATGCTTGAACATGTACTTTGTTTTCCAGTAATCTTTTGACTAATCCCTTGTCTTGATAAGGAACTGTTGAAGAAAATTTTTCTCCATTCTTTAATATTCCTTTGACGCTATGACCTCTAATCAAAACAGATGAAATATTACCTTTATTGGTCTCAGCTGCAAAGTCCGAAAACGCAATGTTTTTTATATCACCTTGTTCAGCATTCTTGAATATATTTGCCATACCAATTGCTAAAACTAGTAAGATAACCCAAAGACCCAAATTTTTATTTTTATTAGACACTTCCTTCATTTTAATAAACATGCCTATGTAAGTCAATTAATTCTACAGTTCTAGAATCTTTATGCATGTCAAACTTTGATTTATATAAATTGGTTAATAACTTTCTCTAGCATCTTTATTACCTATTTGGTGAATTGTAAAACTATTAAATCTAAAATATTAGTGTTATGCTCAGCCCATGAAATTATTAAACTATTTCGCTGCAGCTTTGGCTTTCAGTATTTCTGCTGTATCTTTTGAGTTTTCTAAAAACCATCATGATTATGTTAAAAATTTGGAACCGGAAGATAGAAGTTTTGTTGTTCTAGGGCTGCTTGCTCTTGAAGAAAAATATGGAGATTCAACTGACTACGATGCCTCCACTTTATCTACTAATCCTGGTGAATTGAATGCATTAAAAAGAGACTGCTGATAAATGTAACAAGCTTGAATTTAGCTCATTTCCAGAAATTATACACTCTTTAAATGAGCACTTTTTTTCAACATTTCCTTCAAATTTTTGGGACTTGGAATTTGAGTTTAACAATGATGTGATACAAAATAATACAGGTATATATAATGATGAGTACAAATTTGATCATGATAAGTTGTTATTTATTTCCCACTGTTTTGATATGAAGTTTAATGTTGACCATGTATTATTGCGTAAAATTAGTTTTATTTGGCTTGATTATGCTGATTCTATTTCTTCTTTAATGATTGGTCATTTGGAGGGTATAAGTTTGTCTGAAATCACTGATTTTTTAAATATTGATGTAAGAATTAATTGTAAAATAGTGAACTTAAAGATTGAAGAATCGATAGAAGAGCAGATGTTATCTATAAACACATTCTTATCTAAGGTTGATGGTTTGGAAGATTTTTATATTTATCTGAGTTGTGAGAATGATATAGGCAAAATTATACTTGGACAATTAGAAAAACAATGTGGTGAAAAAAACATTACTTTTTCATATACACTTTAAAATGACTGATGATTTATAATTAAAGAACATGCTTGAAGATTGCACTTTATATGTTAGTATTCAGGCATTATGAATTTAGTTTGCACAGGAGCTTGTACGAAATGTACATTTGGAATTGCTCCTTCAACTTTAACAATCTTACCTTCTAAAATGGTGAATTGCGAAAAAAAGCCTGCAGCAACTATTGCAGATTATATTCCAATATTAAATATTGCTCCATTTGGAATGTGTATTTCCCCTGCAAACCCTATGGTTATTAGCATTATTGCAGCTAGCCTTGGAACAGTAACTCAGGCTCCATGCATACCTGCTGTTATTACACCTTGGATGGTTGGGAAACCCAATGTTTTGATCGGAAAATTACCAGCCCTAAATGCAACATCAACAGCAATGTGTATGTGGGGTGGAATGATTAGTATTTCTTTTCCTGGCCAAGTTAGCGTAAAAGTTTGACTTTTAATTTGATTATGCATTATAAAGTGTTGTTTCAAAATATTATAGGAGCTCATAATGGTTAGAAAATACTATGCAACTCGTATAGGAGATACAGTAAAAAAGATCATATCTCCATTAATACAAAATCCATTAATTGCTGACCTTGTGAAAGGTTGGTCTTCATTTGTTCCAGAGTGGGCAATGGAATTAACTCCTAGCCAATATGTAAAACAAACTAAAGTTTTATGGATTAATGCAAGCGCAGGTGCAAACCTTTTAGCTTTGCAATATAAAGCTGAAGAATTACGTACCCTAATAAACATGCACTTAGGTTACATAGCTGTTTTAAGTATTAAGATTAAATCAGTTTAAGTTTGATTGTTTTTGCTGCATTTTAATGTATTTTATTATGTTACTTTAATTTTACCATTGAGAATCTGTCCAATCTTCAACACTTTGATCACTTCCTTCTTCATTCATAGCCTCTTCATAAGAGTAAGAAAAAGTATTGTGTGTGTTAGTTAAAAATTGATGCATAGTATCACCAAAAGTTATCCAATTTTCATGACAAATAACGCCACTATTAACTTTTATAAAAAATTTGTCAGATGTGTGCAAATTTATGAAAGTTCCAATATAATTTATATAAGGAGTTGATTCAAGCAAATTTCCCTGAAGTGTAAATATGGCTGATTTACAATTTATAGCATTTGATATATGTGTTAAATTTGAATCTTTATCTAAATCTAACTCTGCATCAAAATATAAATTTTTAAATTTCCTATTTATATTAATTTTCTTTAAAGTGGGCTCATCATTATTTGACCTATCTATATATCTAGATATGCTAACATTATTCTCATCAATAATGCTTAACTCATTTCCACATGAGATCTCATCAGAGCGAATTACTTTGTTTCCAGAAAAAACAACCTGTAATTGCAAGCATGATGCAGCACATAACATCACATCTAAAAGTGGACCATTGTACAAATTTGGGTCATTATATTTTGCAGAGTTGCCTATATAAACGCTATTAGAAAAGCTAGACCATTCAACAAATGTTTTATCATCATTCCAAAAGCTACCAATTGAATTAAGAATTTCGAAAACTTGAGGGTATTTATCATATATAATCTCTTTAAATTTTAAGTCTTGATTTTTATCTTGCCCACTTTCATAGGCTTTGTTCACATTATTTTGTATGTTTAAAGCAAGCTTATGTATTGTATTTTGAGTTACTTTGTCAACAGAGTCATCATTTTCAAACTCTTCATGAATACCTACAGTAGCAAGTACAAAGTATGTTCTATGATCAGCATCTAAAGTTTCAAGGTAATCACAATGTTCCTGAGTAAAATTGAGTGATACCGCTTGAATGCTAAATGCCAAAGCAGTAATTAAATATTCAAAAATCTTCATGCTAAAAGCATACTGATTTTATTTGAAAAAGATAGGTTAAAGTTGATTTGGTTTAGTTAGAAGCTGCTTCTTTTACATTGATTGTAATTGAAGCTTGGTTTCCATAAGTATATATATTTGCTGTAAATGAACCGATTTCTTTAATTGGTTTCATAACAATCTCTTCTTTTTTAATTGAAAAGCCTTTTTTAGCAAGTTCAGCAATGATTTCTTTACTTGAAATAGATCCGTAAAGTCTAAAACCATCTACAGTGCTATGCTCAAGTTCAAATACGATGTTATCGATTTGGTCTTTAATCTTTTTACCTTCTTCTTTTCTTTTTGCATCCTCAGCAAGCCAGTCAGCTTTGCGTTGTTCTAAAAGTGCCATATTAGGTTTTGTAGCAACCATTGCTGTGCCACTTGCTCTAAGAAAGTTGGCATAACCTCTTTTAACTTTTACTAATTCGCCTGGTAAACCATGGCCTCTCAATCTTTCTGTTAATATTACAGACATTAATTTTCCAGTTTTTTTCATAAATTTCTCTCCTGCTATTGTCGTAAAAAATAGAGAGAAAATCAATAGCTTTGAATTAATAGGGCATTTATCAAGTATATTTAATGTGTTGATGCGTGATAATATAATTTTATATGTTCAAAAAAATTACTTATAAATAATGTATTTACTATTAAAAATATTTTGTTATCTAGTGAAAAAATTATGAAATCACACAAGACTCTTTACATAACAGGGAATTTATTTTAAATTAAGGAGTGTTTATATTTGTACCTAAGTCTGAAGACATTGCAAAAAAAGCGTGGCATTTGATAGATGTTAGAGGCATGGTTTTGGGACGATTTTCAACTGTTATTGCTTCACTTTTAAGAGGAAAGCATAAGCCTATTATGATGCCAGGATCTGATTGTGGTGATTTTGTGGTGGTGATTAACTCAGATCACATGGTATTAACTGGAAAAAAATTAGATGAGAAAAAGTTTTACTGGCATACTGGATGGCCTGGTGGAATCAAAAGCAGAACTATGAGAGAAAGATTAGATATCGACTCCACTGAAGTTGTGCGTACTTCTGTTAAGCGAATGTTGCCAAAGGGAGCTTTGGGTAATTTGCAATTAACTAGAGTAAGAGTTTTTAAAGATGAAAATCATACTTATGGAAATCATAAGCCTGTTTTGATGGATTTAGGGGTGAAAAATGCATGATGTAAATGATCAAATTGCAAAAGTAGTTAAAGAAGTTGCTGCAACAGAATCTTTGGATATCTCTGTAGAAGCTTCTACTGAACCTTCTGCTCCTAAAAAAGAAAGAAAAGTTGATGCTCTTGGAAGAGCTCGTGCTACTGGAAGAAGAAAAGAATCTGCAGCTAGTGTTTGGTTTAAAATCAGATCTGAAGCTTCAAAATCAGGTTCAACATTTGTTGTTAACAATAAAGACATAAATGAATACTTTCCTAGAGAAGCTCACAATCAAGACATTAGAAGACCTTTAGACTTATGTTTAGATGAAGGTGTTCAATATGATATTGTCGTTAATGTTCGTGGTGGTGGAATGACAGGTCAATGTGGAGCTGTTAGACATGGATTAAGTAGAGCGTTAGTTCACTTTGATCCTGAATTGCATATTGCTCTTAAAAGAAAGGGTTTCTTAACTCGTGACTCTAGAGCTGTTGAGCGTAAGAAGTTCGGTTACATGAAGGCTCGTAAAAAGACTCAATTCCGTAAGAGATAAAGTTTTTTTGTTAGTGGCAATTTTAAAATTGCTAAACTCATATATTTTTAATGTGTTTTATACACACAAAATTCATTTGCTCTTCTTGAGCATTTTAATTAAGAATCAAAAAATAGATAAGATAAAATTAATATAAATTTATGCTTTGATGATATAGATCAAATGTTACAAATTTGGATTGTTTTATTTCTATCAGTGTTGAAAAGTATATTTGCTTTCTAAGTGAAACTGATGATTTGTTGAAAAGCGCTATATTAAGATGTAATTAAATGAATTTCATAATGTTCATAATATTATTCGTAGTAAATTGCATGAGTTTTGTACTGCAAATAATGTTGAGTATTCAGAGTATGAGAAATACGACAAATATGTTGAAGATACTTACTGTGATTATGATTCTGTTCGAGAAGAAGATTATGATCATGATGATTATGAATATGCATAAAATTATATTTAACATGTTACAATCAGCGTATGAAATTATTACAATATTTATTTGCAGTTTTTACTTTCAGTATTTTTGCTGTATCATTTGAGTTTTCTGATAAACATGATGATTATGTTAAAAGCATCAAACCACAAGATAGGACTTTTATTGTTTTAGGTCTTCTTGCCCTTGAGGGCGAGTATGGAGATTCAACTGGTTATGACCCATCTACTTTATCTATTAATTATAAACATTTTAATGACCTAGTTTTGAAGACTGCTAATAAAATTCAAGAATCTCAGTTTGAGTCATTTCCAGAAGCGATACATGATTTATATGAGCATTTTTTCTCAACATTTCCTGAAAATTTCTGGAACTTAGAATTTGAGCAGATACCAGCTATGGAAGTTTTCATTAAAAAGGAAATTAATACTAGATGTCTTTACAACTATGATCGAGTAGATAAAAATCTTCCATTCATTATGCATTGTTTTAATATGACTTTAAAAATTGATTCTATTCAATTATTTATGCTTCCAATTGATTTCCCTGATTCTCTTTCTGCTTTAATGGTAAGACGTATAGTTGATGTTTCAGAATCTAGTATCAATAAATTTTTAAATATAGGTGAAAAAATTAACTGTGAAGAAGTTAAAATGTCTGTGGATGCGTTAGGTTTTAAAAAATCCACAAATGCTACTATAGAAAAAGATATAGAAAATATAGAAAATTTTCTATCTAAGCTGCATGGCTTAAAAATTTTACATATTGATATATGTGATATGTTGAGACTGAATGTGAATCATAATGTAATTCGTAGTAAATTACATGAGTTTTGTGCTGCAAATAATGTTGAATATTCAGGATATGACAGATATAGCAAATATGTTGAAGATGCTTATTATGATCGTGATTCTTTTCGAGAAGAAGATTATGATCATGATGATTGGGAATATGCATAAATTTACAAACAATATAAAACATTATAAATTTAATTAGAGCAAATTCACATTAAGCTGCATCTCACTTTTTCTTTAAGTTCCATAACACTTTAGGAATTTTGAATTACAAAAATCTTCTGCAGTTTTATTATTAGATTATATTCAAATATTAATAACATATTATTTTCAATATATATCTCACAATATATTTTGTATAAAAACATAATAATGTACAAAAATACATAAGTTTTGCACAGAACAATTGCTATGATTTGATTCATATGGTATTCGTTTTAGTATGTGCCCGTAGCTCAGCAGGACAGAGCGCAGGACTCCTAATCTTGAGGCCGTGGGTTCAAATCCCCCCGGGCATATAATTTTACTTACAACATATACTCTTTTGAAGAAAACAATTTTTTAAATAATATTTGGGTGATATCCTTTCATGGATTTTTTTGTCACAATAGTAATAAGATGAATGATATAAAACAGCTGCCTAATGCGATTGAAGCAGAAAGAGCTTTATTGGGAGCTTTGTTACATGAAAATTTACTATTTGAACATATTGCTGAGTTTCTTAAACCAGAGCATTTTTTTGACCCATTGCATCAAAAAGTATTTCAACACATATCTTACTGTATTAATAAAGGGCAATTAGCAAACCCAATTACTTTATGGCCGTTTTTTATTAATGATGAGTTAGTTAAAGAGTATGGGGGGCAAGAATATTTGAATACGCTTGAATCGTATATTATTTCTTTAAGTCACACTGAAAACTATGGAAAGCAAATTTTTGATCGTTATGTTCGTAGGCAATTAATTTTAATTGGAGATAAAATCACTAATGAAGCTTATGATATGAACATTCAAAATGAGGGAGTAGACCAAATAGAAAAAGCGGAGCATAGCCTTTTCTCATTAGCAACTGTAGGAACTAATCAAAATAATATCTCTTTTTCTTCAGCTTTAACATCAGCTGTTAAACAGGCAGAAGTTGCATTTCGTAGTACAGACCATTTAGTAGGAACGCCCACTGGTTTGCATGTTTTAGATCGAGCATTAGGAGGTTTGCATAAATCTGATTTACTTATTTTAGCAGCAAGGCCATCGATGGGTAAAACTGCATTGGCTACTAATATTGCATTCCAAGCAGCAATGCGAAAACAAAAAGTTGCATTCTTTTCTCTTGAAATGTCTTCAGAGCAACTTGCAATGCGTATATTAGGATCTGAATCAAAAATACCTTCTGATAAAATTAGGCGTGGAGCAATTCGTGAGCATGAGATGCATGATTTGACAAAAATTTCACAAAAACTGCTAGATATCCCGTTGTTTATAGATGACACTCCTGCGCTTAGTGTTGCGGGGTTGAGGACAAGGGCAAGGCGACTTCATAGACAAGAAAAACTTGATTTAATTGTTTTAGATTATTTACAACTTATGAGTGCAGGAATCAAGCAAGATAATAGAGTTCAAGAGCTTTCTTATATTACAAGATCACTGAAATCACTTGCAAAAGAACTTTCAGTTCCAGTTCTTGCTTTATCACAGCTTTCTCGTGCTGTTGAACAAAGGGATGATAAGCGACCACAATTAGCTGACTTGCGTGAGTCAGGTACGATTGAACAAGACGCGGATGTTGTAATGTTTATTTACAGAGAAGCCTATTATGAAGCAAGAAAAAAACCATCTGAAGGTTCTGATAAAATGGAAGCATGGCAAGCAAGGATGGATAAGATACATAATTTAGCTGAAATTTTAATTGCGAAGCAAAGACATGGTCCAATTAAAAATGTTCAAGTTGGTTTCGAAGACTCTATGACAAAATTCTATGATCTTGACATTGCTTAAATAAAATCACTTATGAGCGTACTTATCGTTTTTCACATTAAAGTTAGTCTGACAATTAATTTATTGCATAAGAAATGAGATATAAGATTTTGTGACGAATTAATTAAAATATTCAATAATAGCAAATGATTTATGTGTATAAAATATGAGTTAAGTATTAAAATAGCTTAGTGCAGATTTTAGCAAATTCAGAATTTTCAAAATTATAAGCTATAAAACCCGAACTATGTGCCGGTATACTACCTGTAGTCCTGAAATCTAAACAAACATTGTTTTTTAAACACAATGCATGCAATTTTTCAGTGAATAAATTACTTTTTTCACTATAATCACTATTTGAATATTCTAAACATTCTAAACCACTAATAATAGATAGAAAAAATTCCATCTTTTTTATAGCCTTTTCTATAGTGAATTTTTCACATTTTAAACCAAAGTTATTGGCATTTAATTGTATCTTTTTACAGTTTATTCTTTTTTCAGTACCAAACAAATTCTCTATCTGATATAAAGTCACAACATTTAAAGTATCTATCACTAAACAGGAAAGAGAATCAGAAAAATGAATTTTATTAATTTGGTATAATTGCATTAAATCAACATTCAAATTCATATGAAAACAATAAGCAGCAAATAAGTAATTCTTGATTTTAGCATCATCATCACACTGATATTCACCTATACAAAGCAAATCAGAATTTTGTTTAAAATCTAAATTCCAAAAATCTGAAGTAAATGTTAAAAAAAAGTTCTCATTTAAATCATTCACCACTTTTGGAAATGATTCAAACTGAGATTTCTTACACTTATCAGCAATCTTTAAAACTAGTTCATTCAAAAATACATAATTAATAGATAAATTAGATGGGTCACAATTAGTTGAATCTCCATATTTTTCCTCAAGAGCAAGAAGACCTAAAACAATAAACCCCCTATCTTGCGGCTCAATACTTTTAACATAACCATAATGTGTATCAGAAAATTCAAAAGACACAGTAGAAATACTGAATGTAAAAACTGAAAATAAAGACTGTAATAATTTCATGCGCTGATTGTAATATAAATAAATAAAGAAAAAAGTCATACGAGTTAGCTTTGATAAAATTCTATAAAAATCAATTTCACTATGCTTTTGCAAGCTTGATATAAAGAAAGTTATATGGGTATAAAATTATGTTTAGCTTCTTAGTTTTTTTGAATATTCATAGTGCTGTAGGTGTTCGTTGCGCAATTGGGTTTGGTGATTTTAATGCTATAGTCGAAGAATTTGATCAAGTAAATAGTTCTCTTAGCCAAGAATTGCAAGATAAAGCTAAATTGACTCTAGCTGATAAAGATTTTCTTGACCGTGTGAGTCAAAGTAATATCAAATCTGATTCTAAACCTACGATTCGTCACATAGTCACTATGTCAAGAGCATATCAATCAGATGTAGGGGAATTGTGTAATGTAGTGAGAAAAAAGGTTACGTATTCAGTTGCACTTAAGAGATATTATAAAAAAGAAGATAGAAGATTGATCTATGATTTAATAAACAACTATATCTATGATACTATGCCACGTATTTACTCAGTTGTTATTACTACACGTTATAGAGGTAAGAGTTATGATAGCGAATTAATCAGAGAGTTAAAGCATTATAAAAGCGCATCATATTGTTGCACATTTTGGAGCCTTGTACTATGACTGTATATTTTTCACATGGATTTGTACTCGCACTCCATGTGCTTGTGGCTCAAATTATTACTTTAATGATTGTGGGGGTGGCAATTCTTATGCTCCATATCAATATATTGATAAATATGGTGAATTTTATTCTAGAGGAGGAGATGATGATATCTAATAATTTACTGTTTTGCATGAGAAAATATAAATTTTAAATTATATATCTTACTGTACAAATGCACATTTGTTTGAATTAATAGTTTCTTTTTTAAATTATATATTGTGATAAATTATGTCTGAAACTTGTTGTTCGCTATATACTAATTATTGAAGCGAATGCTTAATATAGTTGTAACATTAGAATTTTTCATTCTAATGACTTTCAACAATCACTCTTATTTGCCATTACAAACATAATATGAAGTAAAAAATTATCTTAAAAGTATAAAAGTTTATTTGCTATGAAATGGCGTAAGTGTATTCATAACATAATAAGGAAAAACATAGTCATAAAGCTATACAAAATCATATTATTTAAATACAAAATTATTCAAAAAGTAAAAATTGGAAAAATAAAATTTAAGAAAATGTTGGCAGCGTCCTACTCTCACACGCCTTAAGACGCACTACCATCAGCGCTGGAAACTTTCACTACCGAGTTCGAGATGGGATCGAGTGTTCCTTTTCCGCTATGACAACCAACACCTATAATCTAACAATTTATTTATATTCTGTCTATACCCTTTTAACAAAAAATTAAATATTATTATTATTTATTCATAAAGTTCTATATATACTATCAGTTTGTGAGTGATATTTAATCATTTATTAATGCCAAAGCAATATAAAACCACTATGAAACCTGCATTGTTTGAAAGAATCCAAGAAGAGCCAGTCTCTAAATATAATACAGTAGATGACTTATATGATTCTATTTTTCAAGAAATATTATGCATACTGGATAGGCAATCCATTTCCTCATTAGATGAATCTAATATTCAAAGCAAATTGTCATATATTAATCCATATTCAAAAGGTATGTTGAGCGATTTTTCCTCTAGAATTCAATATGAAATTGAAGAATATGAACCAAGGCTTTTAAATCCGATAGTTTCTATAGATAAGTTTGATGACAAAAAATGTTCTGTTCAAGTGAAAATTAGTGGGATGATAGAATTCGAAGATGAAGTATTTGGTGTGAATTTTGGTCCATTGAGTAATTCTGTATAATTAAGTTTAAGTAATAGGGTAATTAAGTAGAAAATCATTGTGTAATATACATGTATTTCAAAATTAGTTTAGTTAGATTTTGTAGAAAAATAGCCATTGATATATGAGAAATTATATGACATACATGAAAACATGTTTTACAAAATAATTTTCAGCTTATTAGTATTTATGAATATTAATAGCACTATAGAATTTTATAGTCACAATGGTGGCTTTGATCACGTAATGAGCGAATTTAGTGAAGCAAAGAGTAAGCTTACTAAAGAAGTACGTGATGCATTTGAGGAGGTTGGAAGCATTCCTGGTTACCGCTCTCTTTTGGATGATAGTAAGATCAAACATGATTCTAGGGTTTTATTAGGCAATATATATACAGTGTTTACGTAATATAAAAGCACAGAAGGAAGAGCCTTCAGCTCCTACTTTTGATATTATAGATCATAGCAAGAATGTGGAGTTAAGGACTAATAGAGATATTCTTTTATATAAAAATAAAGATGCTTTTGATGATTTATTTAATGTGTTAAAAACTGAGCTAAATAATGGTGAATATCACATAAAATTAAAAAGTTATTATTCAGAAGAAGATAGAAAGCGCTTTTATGATGTGATCAATGTTATACATGATACACTTCCACGTGACTATAATAATGTGATTTTTATTTCTAAAAGATATCATGGTAGAAATTATGATAAGGAGTTAAGTGAGAATATAACAAATTACCCTGCTGATTCTTCTTGCTGTAAATATGTAGATATTTTCTTTGATCTGATCTGTTGCTGCCGTTTCTTATGTTATAGCTGTGGTGAAGGTACAGAGTATGTTATTAAACATCCTACATATGTTATGAAGCCTGGTTATGGTTGTACAAGTGGTGATTCAGGAGTTCAAGTTAGAACATGTGTAGAAGGTGATGCTGGAGCTCATCAGCATGAGCCAATACAACCAATACTTCCAAATTGATAGTTAGGAAACTCTTCTGCAAGCTAGAAAAACAGATGATTTCATAAAATTATATTCTAAAAAGAGACTATTTATAAACTACTTCTGCCATTTTTATTGATTCAAATTTATAAACCAATATAAACTGACTGAGTAATTAACAGTTTTGCAAATAAGGCTTTTGAAACTTGATATAAAGAAAATTGTATGACATATATACAAACATGATTTACAAAATAATTTGTAGCTTCTTAGTATTTATGAATATTCATAGCACTATAGAATATTCTAATTTTACTTTTAATACTGAGGGTAGCATTGATGGTGTAAAAGAAAAACTTTATGAAGTAAGTAGAGATTTTTCAAAAGAATTGCAAGATAAGATTGCAATTACTGATGAAGATAAAAAGTTTATTATGAATGTATCTGGAAGCAATATAAAACATCAGTCTAAGTCGCATATTAATGACATAATTGAAATATCCCGAGCATATCACTCTATAAAGCAAAGCAATGAGCCTACTTCTGGTAGTGTTGACCCTATGTTTAATGATTTAAGAACTCTCTTAGAAAAACAATTGGGATATTCTACCTATAAAATTAGGCTAGAAAGTTACTATGACAGAAAAGATAGACAAATTTTCTATGATTTGGTCAATAATTATATATATGATAAATTGCCATTTACTTATGACTTAATAATTAGCAAAAGATACAAAGGTGTTCATTATCATCATGAATTACGTGAGAATTTAAACTATTACCCTAAAGAATCTTTTTGCTATTCTTATCATATGATGTTGGGTGAAAAAATAATAATGTGCTATTGTATTGGGCATCTTTTAGGGTGTGGTTCTGAATATTACATTAGAAGTAGTAGCGGAAAGTATGCACTAGGTCATGGTGGAGAATTTATGAATGAAGATGGTGACTATGTTAATAATAATGAATAAACACATTTAAATTATTTTATATATCAGATTAATTCATAAAATTATATTGTAAAAAGAGGTGATTTATTTCTTTATAACTTCTAAGGTCATTTTTCATTATTTCCGATATAAACCTACAAATTTTATATTGACCATTACTTCTGATTTCAAATGCTATAGCAGAGTGACATGCTTCACTTAAATGGGTTGTTTTGATTCCACTAACTCTGTCAGATCCTTCCTTGAAATTTCTGGATTCAATGCTATTGCATGTAAGTATTAAATCTCCAATTCCAGCTGGACTATTAATGATTTCTGTATCTAAGTTTAAGTCTTTGAAGATTTGCTTGATTTCCTGTATAACACCTACAATCATAGATGCAGAAAAATTTTTTCCTAAATTCAATCCATGAATGATTCCAAAAAAGCATGCAAAGATATTTTTTAATGCTCCGAGAATTTGCACACCTAGTTTATTCGTAGAAAATGATATGTTCATGTTTTTCCATTTTTTAAATTCTTCTATTTCTTTTTGATATCCCATAATGGAGAAAGTAGGAAGATTTTTGATGATTTCAGAAGCAAAGTGTGGTCCAGCTAATACAGCCCAATCAATTTTTCTTTCATCTGCCCATTCTCCAAGCAATTGGCCATTTGGTAAAAATCCTTTTGATACAAATATTATAGTTTGATTTGATATGTTTCCTAAAACATCAGGTACTGCATAAGAAGGTACGGCAGGTATAATGAATCTTGCTTGTTCAGATAGCTCAAAACCAGAATTAGTAATGATATGTTTTATAGCAGTACCGAAAGATCCATTTCCAATGACTTTAAACATATTATTTAGGTAAGTATATTTTCATGCCATTCATTTCTTTTGACAAAACAATTTGGCACCCTAATCTTGATGTATCTTCTAAACCAGAAGCTACTTCTAATAAATCTTCTTCATCTTCGCTTGCTTCATTTCCATTAGAATTTAAAAATTCAAAATTCTTTTTATCTAAAACAACATGACATGTCGAACAAGCTAATGCTCCACCACATGAACATGGAATAGGGATATCATTATTTCTTATTACATTGAGTAAATTTTCCCCTATATTTGCTACACATTCTTTTTCACTTGAATCAGGAAAAACGAAACAAACATTGATGCTTTGATCTTCTTTGATTCCGTATAATGGTTTTGGATTTATATGCATAACTAAAATGATATATGGAATAAATAAATTTTGGTAGACCTTTTTAGCTTATTTATCGTTGATTGCATCCCATACTACTGAAAGATCTTTTGTTACTTGAATTCCACGTACCCTTGCATGCATAGCACACTCTATATCTTGGTCTGAATCACCTATAAACCAAACATTTTCATCATTTTTGATTTTATATTTTTTGCATAAGTGAAGTATGGATGATGGGTTAGGTTTTAGAGGAAAGCCATCTTCATTTCCTATAATAGTATCGAAATATTCCAATCTCATATCGTGTAAAATTCTTCTTACTTCCGCTCCATTACCATTGCTTATAATACATTGCTTGATATTATTTTCATGAAAATGTTTCATTAACCCGATCGCATAAGGAGCTACCCAAGGTGCATTTTTTTTCATTTCTAATGGAAATCTAGATTTAATTGCATTTCTTACAGAAAAAGAGATTTTATTCCAATATTTTTGTAATTCATCTGATTCATTTGCTTCAAAAGTTTGAGCATTTGAGTTTTTTAATAGTTTGTTCGTAATAAAGAAATGAGCATTTTCAGTTTTCTCTATTGTGCCTAACCAATCCCATAATACTAATGAAGGCTTCATGTATATATGATAACAGTATGCGTATAAGTTATCCAGTTATTCAAAAAAATAGCAAATAATTTGTATTAAAATTAATCCTATTTGTTTATTAAAATGTTATGATTTGCTTTATGATGAGATTTTTCAATTGGCTATTCAAAACAAAAAGATATAACAACTGTTTTACATATCCATGTGCTATTGTTTCACAAGATGGAATATTACTAAACTCAAACTCAGAGTTTAAAGCTAGCTTTGACTGTGAAAGTAGTAAAGTATTTTCCGATATAGTAAATATTACAAATGATAACCACCGAATCATTACAGAGTCTTTTAATAATAAATGGGAACTAAATTACTTTCAAATATCTAAAAGTGAATATCATGTTTTATTTTTCCCGTACTCTAATGACAACTTTTTGGTAAACATTCCGTCTCCCTTAGCAATTGTAAACCAGCAAGGAGAAGTAATTCACTTTAATAAAGAATTTCAAAATTATTTCGATTTTGTATTACAAAATTCTAATTTATCTAGCTTATTTGCTTTCAAACAAAAATTACTTTGTAATGTTGAAACATCACAAGAAGTGAATTTAGATGAAGATACCTCTTTGCTTATCAAATACAAACCAACTAGATGCTCAATGTGGACAGTTTCACTGATTGATAATAGTGAAATAAATGAAATTAAAAATAAAATGAACAAAGCTCAACACTTACAATCTTTAGGTCATTTAATTGCTAGTATAAGTCACGATTTTAATAATATGTTTACAGCAACTAGTGGGTTTTGTGAAATGTTGATAGAAAAGACTAAAAACACAGAAATATATGAAGAAGTAAGAGAAATTATGAGTCATATTTCTAGTGCTCAAGACCTTTCAAAGCAGTTAGTAAAATTTGTTTCTAGTAATGATGTTGAAAATTGCATAGCTTACCAAGTATTATCTGATTTAAACCGTATTGCTCAGAAATTAGTTGGAGATAATATTACAATTAATTTTGATTTAGAAGATAGTGATTTACACATTGGATTATCAAGTAGTAGTTTGGAAAGAATGATTATTAATATGATTATTAATAGCCGAGACGCAATTAGTCAAAATGGTCAAATTGTGATTACATTAAAAAATTCTGTTTTGTATAATAATCAAGATTATATGTCGATTTCTGTTGAAGATAATGGATCTGGGATTGCAAAAGAAGATCAGGTGAAAGTTCTTAAGCCATTTTTTACAACTAAAAAAGATGGAGCAGGGCTTGGGTTATCAAACATTGCACAAATCGTTAAAAAAGCTAATGGAAAGCTAGATTTGCAAAGTAATGAAAATGGAACTACAATCACTATTTTATTGCCTAAGGTTGTAAATAATTCACAAACAAATGATAAAGTTGAAGAAATAAAAACTCATGATTCTAAAAACATTTTAGTAGTTGAAGATGAACCTGGTGTACGAAAAGTTATGGTGAAGGCTTTAACTAGACATGGGCATAATGTTGTTGAAGCATATAATGGTTTGATAGCATTGGAAAAACTAAAACAGAATTCAGAAATTTCTTTAGTAATTACAGATGCTTCATTACCAGAACTTAGCGGCAATAAATTAGCTGCTCAAATCAATGCTTTATACCCTGAAATAAAAATTCTAGTTGTATCTGGATATGGTGAGGACTCTATAAAAGCTAATTTCCAGAAATATGATGGGTTTTTGGCAAAGCCATTTACTATTAAGCAATTAACTTCTTATGTTAATAAAATTTAAGTTATGATTTTTAACCTAGTGATTCTTGATTGAATTAAAGAGTGTAAGATATTGTTTCTGAAGGAGAAAGGTATGCTTTAACAAATGAGACTTCAGTTAGGTTCACTATTTGTTCGCTATTATTATTTAAGATTTCAACAGTTAATTCAGAGGGAAATTTAGCAATATAAGAATTTAAAAAGGAGCTAAGCAAATCTATCTCTCCCCATTTATAATCATTTTCAAATGTGATCTTGAACTGAAAATTTTGTATAGATTTTAATTGCGCATATAAAGCTGAAACATTTGCATCATCTGTACATTGTAATGTTTGGTATGCTTTTGACAATAACACTGTTTGTTTGATGAGGCCTTTAGACCTGCTATCTATTTGAGTTTTGTTTATTATATTTAAAAAACAATTATCAAACATTGTTGGTTTCAAAGACTCTTTTATTTCTGCGCTAATATCACTATTTTCAATTACATTCTTAATTTCTAAGAAATTGCCACAAACCTCTACAGCGCTATTAATATTTAAAAATGCTAAGCAAGTTAAAATCATTTTGTAATTCATATTTAGGAGCATATCATACAATGGTTTGATGAAAAAGTTTAATTACTTATTATTAAATTCTTAGAATATTTAACATCAACATACCACAATTTAAAACTTTAAAAAGATTGGAATGATTCACTTGTTTGTATTTTGTTAGATTGTATGAAAAATCATTAATGAATTAAGTTGCATAGATTGCATATGAATTTCACAAGCTAAGCTTTGTTAGATTAATAAGTTCAAATTGCTTTTTTGAAAAATGCCTACAAAGGCCATTGTTTTAAGATGATTGTTTTTCTGATTTTATCAAACTTTTCTACTTGTTCCCATGAAATCATATACTCCAAATCAGTATCTAAAACTAATCCAGCACCATAATCATTTACATCTGTTACATAGGAAACTTGCTCTCCAGTTGGAGTTTGAATTTGCATTCCTTTTAAGTCTTCCCAATAAACTTCATTGTCATTTAATTCTTCTCTATCCACGTGTACATCGCATTGTGCAAAACACTCTACAGATTCTATAGTATCCAAATTTTTGAATTTTATGATAGATTTTGCACCTATACTTATTTTTTCAATTTCTAATTTTTTATCATTAATTAAAACAAAGTCATACTCAAATTCACTTGAATATAAATGAACTTTAAGAGATCCTGCAAGTCCATGTGGCTTGATAATTCTACCAATTATCATTTATTTTGATTCTGCTGAATTTTCAGTTGTTTCAGCTACTACTGCATCAGAAACTGTTTCAACAGCTACATCAGAAGCAGCTTCAACTTTTTTAGCTCTTGCTACAGGTTCAACGATACCTTTAGTTCCTAATAAGTACTGTGCTCTGTCAGTAAGTTGTGTTCCTTTTGTAAGCCAGTATTTTACTCTCTCTTCATTAAATATGAATCTAGCATCATCCTTAAATCTAGGTGTATAAGTTCCTAGCTTTTCTACAAACTTACCATCTCTAGGTGATTTGCTTTCAGCAACTACCAAGAAAAACACAGGGTCTTTCTTTCTTCCTGCTCTAGCGAATCTCATCTTTAACATTTATGATCTCCCATTTTCTTTACTAATTTTAGCTTTTGTAAGCATAATTCGCAAGTCTGCAAACACTATACATGCTGAAGGAACCACAAATAATGTGAAAAATGTACCAAAAGACATACCTCCAACGATAACCCATCCAATTTCTCGTCTGAATTCAGAACCAAAACCTCCAGCTAAAATTAGTGGTACTGCACCTAAGATCATGGCAAATGTAGTCATTAAAATAGGTCTTAAACGCAACATTGCAGCAGTTATAGCAGCAGTTATGGTATCTACTTTTTGTGCTTTTTCCTTTTTAAAGTAGTCCACAATCAAAACAGCATGTTTTGTAATTAAACCAATCAAAGTTACTAATCCAATTTGACTGTAAATATTTAAAGTCAAACCAGGAATCAAAAACATGGTGAACACAGCACCTGCAAGAGCAAGAGGTACAGAAGTCATGATTATTAGAGGATCATAAAAACTTTCAAATTGCGCTGACATGATCAAGAAAATAAAGATCAATGATAGAACCAGTATGATTGTAAAGTTATTACCTTCTTCTTGTAAGTTTTTCACTTCTAATCCAGGTGAAGCAGAGTACCCAGATGGCAAAATAGAGTAAACCTTATCTTCTAGATCTTTATATACAGATAGCGCGTCATATCCAGGTTTTAATCTTGCAAAAATGGAGAATGATCGAACTCCATCTTGGTGAAAAATCAAAGGTCTGGATGATGTTTCAACAACTTGAATTATATCTTTCAAAGAGATAAGTTTTCGATTACTTCTATCTTTATCATCGGCAAGGCTTGTATACACATGAAACCTTTTAATACCCTCTGGGTTTTTTCTGAATTTTTCATCAGCCCATACACTTACAGGGTAACGCTTACCACCTCTTTCATATCTGGTTGCAGGTGGGTTTCCTCTCATTATAATTGCTACATTATCTCTTAATGCACCTAAGTCAACACCTAAAGATAATGCACGCTCTCTATTTACTTCCATGTTAAATGTTTTTTCTGGAGTCACTCTGCTAACTTTTATTCCTGGATCAACACCTTCATGCTGTTTGAAAAGATGTACAGCTTTGATTCCTAATCTTTCAAGCTCATCATAAGATTTATTACTTTTAATAACTAGTTTGATTTCATTGCTATCTCCACTGAAAGAGCCTGAGTTACATCTAACTTGTAAGTTACTTCCAGGAAGAGATGCATTCAAACTTTTATTTAAGTCAGCAGCTACAATTTTACATGACTGTCTTTTCTTGAAAGAGTCTAATATACCAAACAAAGTAATTTCACCACTTCCACTAGAAAAGCTAGAATATACAGATTTAATTCCACCATGCTTTTTCATGATTGTTTCAGCTTTTGCAATAGAATGTTCCATGTATTTCACATTTGCACCACTTGCAGGTTGCATAATCACTGATAGTGTTCCTTTATCTTGTTCAGGCACTATTACGTATCGTAATCCATATTTTGCGGTAATAAACCCTAAGCAACCAATTAACATAGCCACTAGCATTACATACTGCCTATAGTCAATTACATATTTTAAGTATGTTTTATATTTTGCTTCTACTTTATTCAAAATTTCATTAAATTTATTAATGACTGTCCAGTTTAAACCTTTATCGTTTTCAAGTAATGAGCTAGTCATCACAGGTGTTAGAATAATAGCAACAATACCAGACATGATAACCATACCACTCAGTAACACTGCAAATTCTGTAAATAATTTACCTACTAAACCACTTGAAAGCCCAATAGGTGCATAAACAGCTACTAAAGTTAGTGTCATTGCAATGATAGAGAATTGAATTTCTGACATTCCATGTATTGATGCGTCTTTAGCTTTTTCTCCATTTTTGATTCGTCGTTCTATAACCTCAATCGCAACAATTGCATCATCAACAACCAAACCAACTGCTAATACCATAGCTAAAAGAGTTATAATATTAACTGAAAATCCAAATACAGAAATAATTATTATACCTGTAAGCAAACAAATTGGAATTGTGATAAGTGGAATAAGAGATGCTTTCCATGATTTCAAGAAAAGTAACATAACAATTACCACAAAAAGAATCGCTTCAAAAATAGCTTGTACAACTCTATAAATAGACTGTTTAACTGGCTCAGAGTTATCCATAATAGTTTCTATTTTTACACCCTCAGGTAAGCTTTTATTTATTGCTTCTAATTTCAATTTTGCATCTTTAGAAACATTAAGTTGGTTAGCTTGAGGTTGAATTCCAATATTAATAAATGATGCAGTGCGTCCGTTATATCTTGTTCTTACATCTTCATCACTATTTTGCATTTCTACATTTGCAACATCTTTAACTTTTATGACTTTTCCATTTTTATCTTTTAGAACTACATCAGCAAATTCTTCAGCAGATTTTAAGTCATTGGCAATAGTAGCGTTGTACCTTAAGTTGTTTATTTCAATATGCCCAGCAGGATGTAGGTAAGATTGCTTTCCAATTGCATTAAACACATCCATTGCTGTTAAGCCAAATGTATAAAGTTTGTCAGGATCTAACCATACATCTATTCTGAAAGTTCTACCTTCTCCAGAAATACCTGATACATTTACCGATGATACACCTTGAATAGATTCAAATTCACTTTTAGCGTAACGATATCCAATATCTGAAAGCTCAGATGCAGAATATTTTCCACCAGTAATTGCTAATGTAATCAAATTTTTATCATCAGAACGTGATTTGCTTACTAAAGGATCTTTTAGCCCTTGAGGAAAAGAGTTTTTGATTTTTCTCATTTTTGCTTCAACTTCAGATGCAATTACATCCACAGATCTAGTTCCAGAAAAATTCAAGTATATTTTTGTTTCTCCAGATTTAGAAATAGAAGTCTCCATGCTTTTTAAGCCTTCTATACCTGCTAACTCTTCTTCCATTAAGTTGGCAATCTGAGACTCAACAACTTGTGTATTAGCTCCAGGATATTCCATGCTAACTTGGATAACAGGTGTTTCTACTTTAGGATTTTCTCTTAAATTAACAGACCTTAATAAAAACATACCAATTAAAGCAACAGAAATATTTATCACCCATGTTAAAACTGGTCTAGATATAAAAAACGACGCGAAGCTACTTTTGTTTTTCAATTTTCATCTCCAATGACATTAGGCTTAACTTGTAATCCATCAGACAAACTATCGCCAGCTTCTATGATCACGATGTCATTTTCAGCTAAGCCATCTATGATTTCTACATAACCTTCATCTCTGATTCCAATTTTAACAGGTGAGTAGTTTGCTTTTCCATTCTCAACTTTGAACACATAAGAGTTTCCATGGTCAGTTCTGATAGAAGCTTCAGGAGCTATAATAACCCCTCTTTTTACACCTAAAGGAACATTTACACGAACAAATTGACCCGCTATAAGCTTTCTATCTTCCTCAGAAAGTCTAGCCTTCACAGCAACACTATGTGTTAAATCTGCTTGAGGCTCATATGCAAATATTAATGCGCTTTTTGGAAGTGCATTTGGAGTGTCTGGGTATACATCAATTTCTAAATCTTTGTGTATTTCAGATGCATTTGTTTCAGGAACTGAAAAGTGAACCAAAAGAGGTCCATGAGAAATAAACACTCCTGCTTCTTGATTATATGGAAGAACAGCGCCTTCATTAAATTTAATTAAACCTAACACACCATCAAAAGGAGCTTTGAAACTCATTTTGTCTAATTCTGATACAGCTCTTTGGTAGTCAGCATAAGTTTTTTTATAAGAACTTTCTTTGCTACTTAAATCTGATGCAGAAATAACATCTTCTTTGTAAAGTTCCTTAGCTCTCTCAAATTGTGATTTTTGTTCCAACATGATTGCTTCAGCACTCAGAACTGCATTTTTTTCACTGCTGTCATAAAGCTCCATGATAGAGTCACCTTTTTTGATGAACTCACCTTCTTGTTTGATTTTTTTAATTGTAACAGATCTTTCTGTAGTTAAATTTACAGATTTTTCAGCTTTCAAAACTCCAGGAAACACTCTGCGTTCTGATAAATCACCTTTTTTAATGCGCTCTGCATTTAATGTTACTGCTTCAATTTGAGATTTTTTAGCTGTTTTTTTATTTCCAATTAAAAACCATCCTCCCAATATTACAAGCATTGTTGCTATCGCAATCCTTTTATAATTTAAATTTTTATGATCTAAACTCATTTTCTCCCCATTCTTTATTTTATATATATGCTACAAAGCAAGCACTAATCTCTTCTACGGTCACCAAAAAGTCTTAATAAAGAGATAAATATGTTTACAAAATTAATTAACAAAGATAATGCCCCTAATATTGCAATCTTTTCTCTAGACTCATGATCTATTTTTGAATAATACAAATTTGATAAAACTTGATGGTCATACATGATGAATCCAGAAAAGATAATTACACTAAGTGCGGATAAAACTATGCTAGTTAAAGAAGATCCTATGAATATATTAATTATGCTAACCAATATTAGGCCCCATAAAGACATGTGTAATATATTTCCTATTTTTGTTAAATCTTTATCAGTTGTTCTTGCGTAAAATGCCAACACTGCAAAAATCACAGCTGTAGACATGAAGGCGCTAAAAATACTCTCTCCCGTGTAAATAGCAAAAATATGAGAAAGTGACATCCCAAGTGATGCGCTAAATGCAAAATAAAGTAACTGAGCTGTTTCAGATGTAATATTTCTAATATTCATATTTATTCCCAAACTGATCATCAATGGCAAAAAAGTAATTAACAGTCCCACTCCACCGACTGGGTATAAATTGAAAGTATGCATTACAAATGCTACTGCTCCCATAAGACCCAAACCTAAAGCTACATTGTGGTATATGTTAATAAAATACCTTTTTAAACCAGAATCAGAATGTACCAGATTTTCACTGTTCATAATAAATACCTCCTAAAATATTATAAATTTTATCATAAATATAAATTTATACAAACATTGGCATTTTATTGTTTCATAATATATTCTACAGGTAATGAATTATTCTCATATATTTGTAGATTTAGATGGAACTCTTGTGAAGCGAGATGTTAGTTTAGCTTTATGTAAAAAAATTATACACAAGAAACCTTTCACGGCTCTGAAGATGATATTCAATTTACTTGTTGGAAAAAAACTGTTAAATATAGAAATTTTAAATGACCATGCAGAGTATATTGATTTTACAGAAGCGTGTTTTCATGAAGGTTTAATTCAATTTATTAATGCGCAAAAAGCAGCAGGTAAAATAGTTGTATTAGCGACTGGTGCTCCTATCAAAATCGCATCAAAGTTAAATAAATATTTATCATTTATGTTTGAAGATGTTTTGGGATCTCATGGACTATTTCAATGTGTTTCAAAAAACAAGCTTCAAGTAATAAAAAAATATGCTGCTGGTGGGAAATTTATGTATATAGGAAATAGCACACAAGATATAGCAGTATGGAAGGGTTCAGATTTTTGTGGAATTGTTGCTAAAAAACGATTCGTTAAAAAAATGCAAAATTTAGGATTAGAATTCAAGCTTCTTTTCAAATCTGCTTTTTCATCAAAAAACTAATTTGTTGACACATTTAAATGTTGAGAATACTATTGGCTAATGTTTTTTATAAGATATTTATTTGCATTGCTTCTATGTTTTCGCATATATGGTTTGCCGTTAGATATGAAAGAAGTTAATTACTCTCATATATTTGTAGATTTGGATGGAACTTTAGTAAAGCAAGATGTTTGTATGTCTTTATTTAAAAAAATTATATATAAAAAACCTCTAACTGCTTTAAAAATGGTATTCAATTTGCTTATTGGGCAAAATTTATTAAATATAGAAATTTTAAATGAAAATGTAGATTATTTAGATTTTACAAAAGTATGCTTTCATGATGAGTTAATGCAGTTTATTAATATGAAGAAATTTGAAGGAAAAACAGTTGTGCTGGCTACAGGGGCTCCTATAAAAATTGCATACAAATTAAATGAGCATTTGTCATTTATATTTAAAGATGTTTTAGGTTCACATGGAATGTTTAAATGCGTTTCAAAAAACAAATTGCAAGCAATCAAAAAATATGCACCTGGAAGTAAATTTATGTATATAGGAGATAGCGTTAATGACATAGAAGTTTGGAAAGGTTCAGATTTTTGTGGAATTGTTGCTGAAAAGAAATTTGTCAAGAAAATGCAAAATTTAGGCATAGAGTTTGATATTGAATTTAACGCGTATCTTTAAAATGAATCATTATATTTATTGCTAACAAAGTTGTTTTCTATGCAGTATGATTTATATAAAATGAAGGTGTTGTATTAATGCTATGTTTTGCTGATTGATTTTTATAAGTCATTTTCATTACGACTGCGAAACTTTTATTAGTTTCTTGACTGTATTATTCAATTTACAATTCCGACCAATCTTCTTTTAGTTCATGAGCTTTCATGTTTTAATCAGTTTATGCAAAGTGAAATTTGGAAAGCAAATATAGGAACGATATTTCCTGATCTTTTCCCTGGCCCATTAGGTATTTCTTGCTTAGGAAAGGCAATTGGCAGATCGTGGAACTTAGAAGTTAGTGATTTGCGCAAATATGCCTTAGACAAGCACAAAACGTTAGATGACACTCCATTTGGTGGTGGCCCAGGAATGGTAATGAAATGTGATATTTTAGATCGCTGGTTGAGTGAATCTGAAGTACATGTCAAAAAAAGCAAAGTTATATATATGTCTCCCAGAGGCAGAACTTTGAAGCAAAGTGATGTTGAAGGATTCTTAAAAAAAGATTTGTATATTTTATGTGGTAGGTATGAGGGTGTTGATTCTCGTCTCTTAAAACATTGGGATATTGAAGAGGTTAGTATTGGCGATTATGTTCTGTGCGGGGGTGAAGTTGCAGCGATGGTTTTGCTTGAATCTTGCGTTAGAATGATCCCTGGAGTTCTTGGTAATTCTGAGTCTGCGAGCTCAGATAGCTTTTCTAATGGCTTGCTAGAACACGACCAATATACAAGGCCAGATGTTTGGGTTCCAAACAACAGTAAAATGAAGTACAATACGCCATGTGTTCTAAAGTCTGGGAATCATAAACTTATCTCAGAGTGGAAGTCGCGTAATAGCGAAGACTTAACTCGAGATAGAAGAGCTGATTTGTGGGCTGAATATATTAGAAAGAAGGGGACAAATGTACATTCTTGACTTGTTTGAGAAGAGAAAGCGTGAAGAAGCAGTAGCTAGATTAAATTCTGACGATTTTAGAGCTGGTGATACTATTTCTGCTCACGTGCAATCTGGAGAAAAAAATGCCAGACCTTTTGTAGGCGTGTGTATTAGAAAGAGCGCTTCTGGATGTTTGATCAGAAAAGTCGTTGGAAATGGTGCAGTAGAGTACATTTTCCCATTGCATTCTAATTATAGAATTGAATTGATAAGGTCTTCAAAGGTCCGTAGAGCTAGATTGTATTATCTAAGAGATCTAAAGGGTAAGAAGGCAAGGCTTAAAGAAAGATATAGAAAGAAAGGTGTTTGATGACTTTACAGCAACTTTGTAGAGGTAAAAATGGCGGACGAAAAGTTAAGGCTAGTGGAGTAAAATTTCCTGCTTTAAAAATGTCACCTCAAAGAAAAGGTACATGTGTGAGAGTTTTCACAATGACCCCAAGGAAACCAAACTCAGCGCAACGAAGAGTTGTTAGAGTTATGCTTACAACTGGTTTTGAAGTTACAGCTGCAGTTCCAGGTGAAGGTCATCTTTTGCAAGAGCACTCTATTGTGCTTGTGAGAGGAAAAGGACCACCTGACTTGCCTGGTGTAAACTATAGGGTTGTCAGAGGTATTCTGGACACCAAAGGTGTTGAATCAAGAAGAAGTGCTCGTTCCAGATACGGTACTTCTAAACCGAAATAAGGAGTTGTTATGGGACGTAGAAAAAGAAAGATACAGGCTAGACATATTTCGTCAGTCGATAGAGATGTTACTCAATGTTTGATCAAGAGATTGATGAAAGATGGGAAAAAGCATTTAGCTGAAAATATAGTGAATTCAGCATTAAAAAATATTTCTGAAGAAGTTAATTCTGAAGATGGGAAAATTTTAAAAGATGTTCTTGGAAAAATCAAACCTATTATGGAAGTTAAATCTAGGCGTGTAGGTGGTTCTACATATCCTGTTCCTGTAGAGGTTAGGCCTAAAAGAGCTTCAATGTTGGCTTTGAAATGGTTAATAACTGGAGCTAGGGCTAGAAAAGGAACTTCTATGTCTGAAAAGCTTACTTTGGAAATCAGAGATGCTTTGGACGGTAAGGGTTTTGCTGTTAAAAAAAGAGAAGATACACATAAAATGGCTGAAGCAAACAAGGCTTTTGAGCATTTTAGGTAATTGAAAAAAGGTAAAAATAATGAATAATGATTTAAATTTGCGTAGAAATATTGGTATTGTTGCGCATATCGATGCTGGAAAAACAACAACAACAGAAAGAATTTTGTTTTACACTGGTAAAACTTATAAAATTGGTGAAGTTCATGATGGTGGTGCTACTATGGACTGGATGCCTCAAGAGCAAGAGCGTGGAATTACAATTGTTTCTGCTGCTACTACATGTTTTTGGAAAGGGTATCAATTTAACTTAATTGACACACCTGGTCACGTTGATTTTACTATTGAAGTTGAAAGATCTTTGAGAGTTTTGGATGGAGCTGTTGTTGTTTTTGATGGTGTTGCTGGTGTTGAACCTCAATCTGAAACTGTTTGGAGGCAAGCTGACAAGCATGCTGTTCCTAGAATTTGTTTTGTAAACAAAATGGATCGTGCTGGGTCTGATTTCTTCAGATGTGTAGATATGATTGATTCTAGGCTTGGAGCTAAAAAAGTAGTTATGAACTTGCCTATTGGTGCTGAGGCTGATTTCAAGGGAATTGTAGATCTTGTTGAAATGAATGCGGTTGTTTGGCTTGGTGATGATTTGGGAGCTTCATTTGAAGTTGTTGAGATTCCTGAGCATTTGGTAGAGCAAGCTAAAGAGTACAGAGAAAAACTTATAGATGTTTTGTCTGAATTTGATGATAATATTATGGTCAAATCTTTGGAAGAGCAAGAAATTTCTGTTTCTGAGATAAAAAGTGCGATTAGATCTGCTGTTATAAAATCTGAGCTTTTTCCTGTGTTTTGTGGATCTGCGTTTAAGAATAAGGGTGTTCAAACATTGCTTGATGCTGTTGTAGATTATTTGCCTTCTCCGCTTGATTTGCCCGACATTGTTGGAACTAGTGAAAATGGTGAAGAGGTAACTAGAAAATCAAATGTTAGTGATCCTTTTTCTGGCCTTGCATTTAAAATTACATGCGATCAATTTGTTGGTTCTTTGGCATATTTCAGAGTTTACTCAGGTACAATTAAATCTGGTGATCAAATTTATAATAGTAGTCGTGGTAAGAAAGTTCGTGTTGGTCGAATGTTGGTTTTGCACGCTAATGATAGAGAAGACATTAAAGAGGCTAGTGCTGGTGATGTTATTGCGCTTTGTGGTGTTGATGCGTCTACTGGTGACACGCTGTGTGATGCAAAAGACATTGTTGTATTAGAGGCTATCGTTGCTCCTGATCCAGTTATTTCTCTTTCAATTGAACCTAAAACAAAAGCTGATAGAGATCGCCTTGCTAAGGGCTTGGAAGCTCTTGTTAGAGAAGATCCATCTTTCAGAGTTTCATCTGATCATGAAATAAGTCAAACTCTTATTCATGGTATGGGTGAATTGCAATTAGAAATTATTGTAGATAGGTTAAAGAGAGAGTTTAAAGTTGATGCTATTGTTGGTAACCCTCAAGTTGCTTATCGTGAAACTCTAAACAAGGCTGTTGAAGTTTTGTATGAGCACAAAAAGCAAAGTGGTGGAGCTGGTCAATACGCTAAGGTTAAAATGCATTTTGAGCCTCTTGAAAGAGGAGAGGGTTTTGTTTTTGTTAACGAAATTCGAGGTGGTGCAATTCCTGAAGAGTATATTCCTGGTGTTGAGAAAGGTCTTAAGTCAGCTTTGCAATCAGGTAAATATGGATATCCTGTGGTTGATTTCAAGGTTAGATTGATTGATGGTAGTTATCATGATGTTGACTCAAGTGTGTATGCTTTCGAAATTGCTGCTAAAGAGGCGTTTAGAAAAGTTGTCGTTCAAGATTCAGTATTGTTAGAGCCAGTGATGAAAGTTGAAGTTATTGCTCCTGAAGATTACATAGGTAGCATTGAAGGTGATCTTACTAAAAGAAGAGGAATCTTCTCTAATAAGGAGTGTTTAATTGGTGGTACTAATATTATTAAATACTCTGTTCCTTTGTCATCAATGTTTGGATATATTGGCGATTTAAGGTCATCTACACAGGGAAGAGCGACATTCTCTATGTCATTTGATCACTACAGATCTGTGCCAAAAAATTTGGCAGAAAGTATTTTAAAGTGACATTGATTTATTCTGCTATATGCGATAATCTCATAAAGGATTGCTTATGTTATTGAAAAAGAATATAGAAGATAAAAAGGTTCATAACAACTCTACAAAACCTGCTGTGAATAAACTCAGAGAAGGTTCAACTAGGGTTGTATTGAGAGCTAGCGACCCCGTGGTTTTGGATAAAACGGCTTCAGATTTAGTGGCAATTTTGAAGAAAAGCGGTGTTTCAGGCGTTGTCGGGCCAGTACCTTTGCCTAAAAAAAGAAAAGTGTGGACTCTTTTAACAAGTCCTCATATTGACAAAAAAGCTAGACAACAGCTTCAAAGATTTGTAAGAACTAGAATTATTGATTTGCCTGCTTCTAAAGAAGCTATGGAAATATTAGATAGTAACTGTTCTATTCCTGCGACTGTTGAGATTGAGATAAAAACATGAAGAATTTTGGGTTTGTATGCAAGAAAATTGGGATGTCTCAAGTTACTTGTGATGGTAATTTTTTACCTTTAACGTTGTTATATGTTGAAGATCCTACAGTGATAGGTTTTAAGACTATTGAAAGAGATGGCTATTCAGCTGTTTTGCTTGGTTTTGGTTATTCTAAACTAAAAAAATGGAATAAATCTCAACATGTTCTTTGTTCTCAAGAAGAAAGAGTCTTTGAAAAAATCAAAGAATTCAGAGTGAATGATTTGTCTAAATTTGACATTGGAAAAACACTTTCTGTTCAAGAATTTTTCAAAACTGGAGATTTGGTTGATGTTCAAGGAACTTCTTTAGGTAGGGGTTTTTCTGGTGGTATAAAAAGGCATGGATTTAGTGGTTTAAGAGCCACTCATGGTGTGTCTAAAGCTCATAGAAGTTGTGGTTCTACAGGATCTAGAACTCCTAGCAGAGTGTTTAAAGGAAAGAAAATGCCAGGTAGATATGGTGGAGAAACCATAACTGTCAAAAATATAAAAGTTAGCTATTTAGAAGAAAAAGTAGAGTTTTTGCAACATGGTTCTATTATTGGAATTCATGGAGCTGTGCCTGGTCCAAAAGGTGCGTTTTGCAGTGTTTATAAATCAGTTAACTTGGGAGACAAGATATGAATATTGTAAACAAAAACATTTTAAATAAAAATTGTTTGAGCATTAATGGAGAAATTTCTGAAAGCTTAGAGTTATCTAAATCTATTTTTGATGTTGCTGCAAATAATGTTGTAATGTATGAAGTTACAAGATGGCATATGTCAAAAAACAGACAAGGAACTCATTCAACAAAAGGTGTTTCTGATGTTGCTGGTTCTACTAAAAAAAGTAGACCTCAAAAAGAAAGTGGAAAATCTAGACAGGGTGATGGAAGGGAACCACACTTTAGAGGTGGTGGTGTTTGTTTTGGTCCTAAGCCTAGATCTCATGCGTTTAGTGTGAATAAAAAAGTTAGAAGGCTTGCATTAAAGATGGCTATTTCTAAAAAAGTGTCTTCTGATAAGCTTGTATTTTTAAATAATGTGGCAGATCATTCTTCTCATAAAACTTCTGATTTTAAGTTAATGTTGAATTCTGTTTTGAAAAAATCTGCTTCATCTAAAATTTTGTTTGTTGCTAATGATTTTTCTGAAGAATTTAAAATGGGTGCATCTAACGTGTATAATGTGAATTTGTTGAAATTTGCTGGTTTAAATACTTATTCTATTTTGAAGCATGAATTTGTTGTTTTTGACAAAGGTGTTCTTGAAGCAATGAAAGGATGGAATTAAAATGAATTTCACATGTTTAGAGGTGTGTCATGACTGAGGGATTGACTTTGTTAAATAGTGTTTTGAAAAAATTTGACGGTAGTATATATTCTGAAAAAGCTATAAGTTTGGCTAAATCTGGAGTGCTTGTTTTGAAATTTGCAAAAAGTGTTCACAAAAATTTGATCAAATCAATTTGTGAAAATATGCTTGGTGTTTCTGTTGTTTCTATAAGGACTTTAAATGTAAAAGCAAAAACAAAGGTTTTTAAAGGGGTTAAAGGTAAAAGAGCTAGCTTTAAAAAAGCATATGTGCGCGTGTCTGCAGAAGATGCTGCAAAAATGGCTGAGGAGGCATAATGGCGTTGAAATATTTAAATCCTGTGACTCCTTCCCAAAGAGGCACTATTTTAGTAGATAAAAGTTCTTTGTGGAAAGGTAAGCCATTAAAAACACTTGTAAAGGGTGTTGCTAGAAAAGGTGGAAGAAACTCTGCTGGAAGATTGACTGTAAGGCATCGTGGTGGTGGTTCCAAGTTTGTTATGCGTATGGTTTCATTTAATGATGCATCCATATGGGGTAAATCTGGAACTGTTGAGAGGCTTGAACATGATCCTGGTAGAACAGCTTTCATTGCTTTGGTTGATTTTGATGGTATGAAAAAATACTTATTAGCTCCAGACACTTTAAAAGTTGGTGATAATATTGAAATTGGTGAATCAGTTTCAGTTTCAGTTGGAAACTCAACTTATTTGAAAAACGTGCCTTCTGGTACTCTTATTCATAATGTTGAATTTGTTCCTGGGCGAGGTGCTAAAATAGCGAGATCTGCTGGTTCTTATGCTAGAATTTTAGGTCGTGATGGTGCTGATATTGTTTTGAAATTGCGTTCTGGTGAAACAAGAAAATTCTTGGGTGATTGTAAATGTACAATCGGTGTTGTTTCTAACTTGGATCATAAAAATGAAAAGATTGGAAAAGCTGGTAGAAATAGGTGGAAAGGAATTAGACCTCATGTAAGAGGTGTTGCTATGAACCCTGTTGATCACCCTCATGGTGGTGGTGAAGGTAAAACTTCTGGTGGTAGGCATCCTTGCTCACCGTGGGGTCTTTCTGCTAAAGGTAAAAAAACTAGAAGTAAAAAGAAGTATAACAAAATGATTGTGAAGAGGAGAAACAAGTGAGTAGATCGTTAAGAAAAGGGCCTTTTGTAGATTCTCATTTACTAGATAAGGTTCAAAAACATAGAGAAGCTGGGAAAACAGAAACAATTAGAACTTGGTCAAGAAGATCTACTGTATTGCCAGTTTTTGTTGGATTGACATTTTTGGTGCACACTGGTAAAAAATTCATACCAGTACATGTTACTGAAAGTATGATTGGTCATAAATTAGGTGAATTTGCGCCTACTAGAAAATTTGTGGCTCATAGCGGAAATAAGAGGGCTTCAAAATGATGAATTTTATAATAGCAAAAAGTAATAAAATTTACGGAAAACCTTTTTGTTTTCAAATGCTAGCTAGATCTCTTTCTGGCATGAATGCTTATAAGGCAGCTAGCACACTGGATCATATGCCTGGTAAATATGCTATGGTGTTGAAAAAAGTTATTAACTCTGCAATTTCCAATGCCATGGACAAGGGTATTGAAAGTTCAATGAAGATAAGTGAAATTGTAGTTGGTAGAGGAAAATATCTTAAAAGGATAGAGTTCAAAGGAAGAGGAAGAGTTGGTACAAAATACAGACCTTTCTCTAATATAAGGGTGGTATTAACAAATGGGTAATAAGGTAGCTTTATATGACTTGTGGGGCAAAAACTATTATGTAAATTGGTTTTGTTCTTATAGAAAATATGCTGAATATATAATTGAAGATGATAAAATAAGGTCGCTTTTAAAGCGTCTTGACTCTCAATATCATTGGGGAATTTCCAAAATTATTATTGAAAGAATTTCAAATGAAATTAAAATTGAGATAATAGCATTGAAGCCTGGTGCAATTATTGGTAAAACTGGTACTGATTTAGCAATATTGCATGATAAAATCAAAGCAGTTATTTCTAGCATGCAATTGAACACGCATATGTCTTATATGCAATGTGTTGCAAAAAATGCAGAAAATAAGAATAATCAAGTCAAGCCTGAAATTAAAATACAGGTAAACCCTGTTAGAAAGCCTGAGTTAGACGCTACATCTGTTGCGAAAAAAATAGCTTATGATCTTTCTAAGGGTAAGCAGTATAAGTTTTTAATTAAAAAGTATATTGCAGATTCAATGAGATTTGGCGCAAAGGGTATAAAAATCCTATGCTCTGGTCGTTTGGGTGGAGTTGAAATTGCTAGAAAATTTGGAATCGCACTAGGAAGTGTTCCAAGACAAACAATTAGTGCTAATATAGATTACGCTTCTATTGGGGCAAATACTAACTCTGGTATTTGTGGAGTAAAGGTGTGGATTTATAAGGGAAGTAGGAGAGCATGAACATATTACAACCTAACAAAAGAAAATATAAATACGCCAAAAAGAAACCACCAAAAGGTATTGCTACTAGAGGATGCACACTTCAAGGTTCATTTGGATTAAAAGCTTTAAAGCATCATAGAGTAACTGCAAGACAAATTGAAGCTTGTCGTAGTGCTATTAGACGTAGTATGAAACGTGCAGGAAAGCTTTTGATTAGAATTTTCCCTCACGTGCCTATTAGTGCTAAGCCTATAGAAACTCGAATGGGTAAAGGTAAAGGAAGTATCGATAGACATGTTGCTATGGTGCGTCCAGGAACAATTCTATTTGACATTGAAGGTGTTCCAGAAGATGATGCTAGAGATGCGCTTGCGCTTGCATCTGCAAAATTGCCTATGGCTACAAAATTTGTAGTTAAAGGCATATTTTAATGTTGTTAATTTAATTAAACAGTATGTATCATTTTTCACTGTGAATTAAATTTAAGCGTTTAATTGAAAATAAATATTTGTTCTTAATGGGCATGTTTTGCATTAAAGTTTTTGTTTTCTTATTAAGTTTTATCTCAAGTGAAGTGGAATCTTACTTTCGTTTGTACAGCATATGTTTTATAAGAAATAAGTGAAAAAGATAATTTAAAAATTTGATGATGAGTTTTTGTTGCTATAAATTTAAAAAATCCCTTTATGCACTCTCAAGTGTATTTAATAATTATAAAGTTAATTCCTTTTTCAGTTCATATATAATTTTATGACTTTCTATTATATTTTGTTGAATTGGCTTATAGACTTAGAGAGGAATTTGTAGTAAATTTTTAAGTATGTCTGAGAATTTATTAGAACTAATGAGTAACTTTCTAAGGCTAAAGATGCTTCATGCTAAAAAAGAGCTTCCGAATGTTTCTGAATTGAAACGCGCGAGAGCTGCAATAGCTAAGGCAAAAACTTTAGAGGTGAAGAATGGTTAGGTATATATATGGAACGGTTATGAAATGCAGTTCTGCTAAAACAGTTTCGATTCGTATAGAATCACGACGCGCACACCCTATATATGGGAAAATACAGAAAAGATTCACAAAAGTCATGATTCATGATCCAAAAGAACAATGTAAAGTTGGAGATTATGTTAAGGCTCAATCTTGCGCGCCTGTTTCAAAAATGAAATCTAATTTGTTTGTTGAGGTGATTTCATGATATGGAAATTCACAGTGCTTAATTCTGCGGATAATTCTGGAGCTAAAAAATTCAGATGTATCGGTTTAGTAGGTGTTGGTCCTCGTGGTCATGCTGGAGTAGGGAATATAATTAAAGTTAGCGTTATTAGCGCTGAGCCTAATTCTAATGTGGCAAAAGGAACTGTGCATAAAGCTGTAATTGTTAGAGTTAAAGCTGCTACTTCTAGAGGAAGTGGAGTTAAATTCATGAGTCATGATAATGCTGCAGTTTTGCTGTCAGAAAGTGGCAAAATGGTTGGAACTAGAGTATTAGGCTCTGTTGCTAGAGAATGTAAAAATGTTGATCCAACTATTGTTTCCAGAGCTCAAGAGGTGCACTAATGGTTAGTTTAAGAATTAAAAAAGGCGATAAAGTTATTGTTACTGTTGGAAAAGACAAAGGCAAGGTTGCTGAAGTTTTGAAAGTAGATAAGAACGCAATGCAAGTATTGTTAAAAGGAATTAATATTAAAAAACTTCATAGAAAAAGTGATAACAACTCTCAAGGTGGAATACTTGAAGTAGAAAGACCTATTGATATTTCTAATGTGTCACATATTTCTGAAGGAAAGCCTGCAAGAACTAAATATGTTTTTGATGGGGACAAGAAGAGCTTAGTATTTAAGTCTTCTGGTAAAGAGGTTAGATCATGAGTAGTCGTTTAGGGTCATTGTTTACATCTTCAATTACTGCAGAATTGCAAAAAGATTTGAATTTAAGTAACGCGTTAGCTGTTCCAAAATTATTAAAAGTTGTAGTTAGTGCTGGTTGTGGAAAATATTTGAAAGATCAACATAAAATAGATTATATGTTTGAAGAAATCAAAAAAATGACAGCTCAATTGCCTGTTGTTGCTAAAGCTAAAAAATCTGTTGCTGGTTTCTCTGTAAGAGAAGGTATGAGTTCTGGTGTGTTTGTTACTTTAAGAGGTGCAAAAATGTATAACTTTATTGACAGGTTGGTATACATTGCATTGCCAAGAGTAAGAGATTTCCATGGTGTTTCTGTTAACTCTTTTGATGGTAGTGGTAATTATAACTTTGGTATTAAAGATCATGAAGTTTTCTTGGAAAGTGGAGATATGTTTTCTTTTGGAATGAACATATCTTTAATTACTTCAGCAACTACGGATGCGCACTGTAAGCAATTATTACTTGCTTTAGGTTTCCCATTTAAAGAAAGGACTCACGATGTCTAAGAAAAGTATGTATAGCAGAAATGCTAAAAGATTAGAATTAGGTTTAAAGTTCTTAGAACAAAGAAAAGAATTAAAAAAGCAAATTAAGGATCCAAATTTAGCTTGGCCTGAAAAAACAGAAGCTATAAAAAAATTGAATTCTTTGCCAAGAAAAAGCATTCTTATTAGATATAGAAGAAGATGTGCATTAACAGGAAGGCCTAGGGGTGTGCATAGAGAGTTTGGAATTTGTAGGCATAAAATAAGAGAGTTTGCACTTGCTGGGTTTTTGCCTGGTGTAGAGCAAGCGAGTTGGTGAGGAGTTAATTATGAATAACGATATAATATCTGACACTTTAGCTAGAATAAGAAATGCAGGATTAGTAGGTAAAACTACAGTTGCAAGTAAGAAGTCTAAGCTTATCAAAAGTGTTTTAAAAGTCATGGAAGATGAAGGTTTTATTAGTGGAGTTGAAGAAGGAGACAGAGAGCTTATTATTTCTTTGAAATATGACTCTAGAGGTGTTCCTGTAATTAGAGAAATGAAAAGAAAGTCAAAATCTTCTAGGAGAGTATATGTTAAATCTGAAGAATTGAAGAATTTAAGAAGAAAAAACTTTGCTCTTTCTATAATTAGTACTTCTCAAGGTGTTTTGTCTGATAATGCTGCTTATTCTAAAGGCATTGGTGGCGAACTTTTGTGTGAGGTTTACTGATGTCTAGACTTGCAAGGAATCCAGTTGTATTTGCTGACTCTATTTCATGTGTTTTAAATGGCAGTGAATTAACTATAAAAGGTCCTCAAGGATCTATTTCTATTGATATTCCATCTTTTTTGAACATTGACCTAAATGTAGATAAAAAATCAATAGCTTTGTCTATGGATGATAAATATAAGAGAAAGCATTTTCCAATGCTTGGAACAATTAGAGCAAAAATAGTTTCTTATATAAAAGGTGTTACAACACCATATAAAAAGACTTTAGAATTGTCTGGTACTGGTTACAAGGCATTTATGAATGATGACGGTGTTTTGGAAATGGCATTAGCTTATAGTCACCCTATAAAGCATGTTATTAAAAGTTCAGTAAAAGTCACTTGTTCAAAACAATTTATAGAAATCACTGGAATTAGATCAGAAGATGTTGGTCAAGTTGCTGCGGAGATTGAGTCTTATCGTGTCCCAACTCCATATAAGGGTGGTAAAATATTGGGTAACAGAATAGTTACTCCGAAAGCAGGTAAGAAATAATGTCTAGGATGAGCGTAGCCTTTCAAAGAAGGCAAAGAAGAAAAAGATATAAATTGCAAATTAGAAATGCTGGTGGTAGAGTTAGACTTTCTATCTTTAAGTCTAATAAGTTTGTATATGTACAAGCTATTGATGATCAAAAGCATTCAACAATTGCTTCTTTTGGTTCCAGTTCTAAGGACTTCCCAAAAGATATCAAACCATATGGTGTTGAAGCATTTAAAGTAGTTGGTAAAGTAATAGCTGAAAAACTACAAAAAGATGGAATTTCAAAAGTCATATGTGATATAGGAGGGTGGAAGATGCATGGTTGTATTGAAGCTTTGGCTGAATCTGCAAGAGAGAATGGATTGGATTTCTAATGGTACATACAAATAATACAAGTAATACAAATACTGGCAGACCTATGAATAAGCATAAAAGATATGATGGTCCAAGAAAAAAACAAGATAATTTAATTAAAAATGTATTGTCTTTAAACTGGATTGCTGCAGTTACTAAAGGTGGAAAAAGACAACGAGTTTGTGCTTTTGTTATCGTTGGTGATGGTAATGGAACTGTTGGTTATGCATTAGGAAAAGCTAAAGAAGTTTCTGATGCAGTTAGAAAAGCTATTGATAAGGCATCTAGCTCAATGTTTAAAGTTTCTTTAAAAGCTGGGACAACATTTCATCATGATGCTGTAGCAAAATATTGCGCAACAAAAATAAATATAAGAGCTGCAAGGCCTGGTACAGGAATTATTGCTAGTGAAGTAGTAAGATCATGTTTAGAAGCTATGGGTGTAAAAGACGCTGTAGTTAAAGTGATTGGAAGTAATAACCCTTATAATGTTGTTAAAGCATTGTTTAAAGGATTGTTTATGATACAATCTCCAAAACTTCTTTCTATTAGAAGAGGTGTAGAATTTAATAAAATTGTAGGTAGTGAGCAATCTGCTTAATTTATTAAATATAAATTATCAATTCTATATTTCACATCTTAAAAACACTTTGTTATTTTTAAAGTATTTTCTAATATATTGAGTTGTTTTCAACTTATCAATCAATAATTACTCAAATAAAATGATAATTTTTCTTAATTGAATTTATTTGAAAAAGTGTTACCCTATGTAATATCAAATTATAGCAGAAAGAAGCGAAACACTTATTATTAGTCATGAATAAAATTATAAGTCTTTTGATATGTATGGTAGTCAATATTTTTTCTGGGTTAGAAATACATGATTTAGAGGGTAAGCCAACAAACCCACTTATATGGTGCCATCAATCTGATTATGAAAATCAAACAGAATCTAAAAAATACCTTTTGGAACAATATTATAGAAGATTTATAATGGCTGTAAAAACTTATAAAAAACCTGATTATATAGGGTATTCTATTGTTGAGTATCGTGCGTATAAGCAGGATGACATATATAAACAAATCAATGCTTTAAATAAAGATGTTGCTAACATATTATGTCATTTTTATTTGCTGAAGATGAGATTGAAGATAATAGTAGGCAAATATTATTAGATATATATTTTGATATGTGCCATGAAGATTCTTTAAAAGAAAAATATAAGATAAAAAATGGTGCTATATCTCATGTTGAAAATATCACTTTAACTGGTAATAGTACTGCAGATATTTTATTTTTATCATTTGTTAGGTCAATTAATTATAGTTTGAGAATTAATACAGTCAATACAATTAATATATCTAGTGAAAAATTAAATTCTTTATATAGGTTAAGAAAATTTGGTGATACTCAATATATTTTTAAGAATGAATCAAAAGTTCCTGCTAATATTATATTAAAAACAGAATATGGTAATAACTCTTCTCACCCTATTAAAGGTTGCAAATTTATAGGATGTTTTTATTTAATCTCTACGATTGGTTGTGATTTATTAAATATTGTGAATTTGATGACAATGCTATATGTATGCACTTGTGTTATTATAAGTGATAAGCAAAGTATAATAAATGCACCAAAAATGATGGAAATTTCAAAACATGATGTTGAGATGTCCTCATGTTAATACGGATTTTTCATTATTTTGTGATGATATAAAAAATAATTACAAAAACAAAAAGCAACCTAATGTTAATGAATGGCATAAATTGTTCAAAAAATATGAGCTGCTATTTTGTGAGAATAAACTTCCTTGTGAAAATTATATGCTTAGAGAGCAAATAATTTGTCAGCATATTACTAGTGAACTTATGACAAAGCAAAATAACTCTTAATTATTCTATTATTTAGTTTGATTTATAATATTTGATACGAAACATTATGATTTTTAAGCTTTTATTTATAAAATTAGATTTATCATTGTTTTTGAAGTTACTGTATAATAATTAATTTGAAATTATATGATGTTGCAAATTTGTTTAGTGTAATGCAAAAAAGCATTACCCTCAACGGGATTTGAACCCGTGTTACCGCCGTGAAAGGGCGGCGTCCTAGGCCTCTAGACGATAAGGGCAACATGATTATTATACTGCACTGAGAGCTAGAATCAAGTATCAAATGAATAATATTTTTGATTTTGATAGTAAAATTGAATATTTTTACTACATTATCATTGAAAACTATATAAATACATTAAATCTATATAGCGAGTAATTGATTTTATATATTATTTATCATATATATATGTATAAGGTTTGAAGAATGTCTTTAAATACTATACGAGATTAACCCATAATGTCTTTTTCTTTTTTGTCTGATAGCTTGTCTACTTCTGTAATATGCTTTTTCACTATCTCATCAATGTTTTTCACAGATTTTTTTGCTTCATCCTCTGAAATTTCTTTATCTTTTTCTGATTTTTTAACTAATGCAATTATGTCATGTCTATTATTTCTAATAGATATTTTTGCTCTTTCTTTATATTCCTTCATAGTTTTGACAAGTTCTTTTCGTCTTTCCTGTGTTAGAGGTGGAATACGTACAAAAATCGCATCTCCCTCTAATGTTGGGTTTACATTTAAATTGCTATCTCTGATTCCTTTTTCAACTTCACGTATAATAGATTTATCCCATACTTGCACGTGCAATGTTTGTGAATCTCTTAATGTAATGCTGGCAACAGCTTTAAGTTGTACCATTTGTCCATGTGCTTCAACTTGCACAGGGCTCAAAAAATCTGGAGAGACTACATTTGTTCTTAATCCTGCAAAATTACTTTGTAAGTGTTTCACAGCTTTAGACAAGTTATCTTCTAAGTGTTGTACATTCATTTGTTCCATATTTTCTCCTATATTTATCATATTTTGTATCGCATTACTGTGCAAGTGACTATTGGTTGATTTCAGTTTATATTTCAGAAAATTAGTTTATCAGAGTTAATATATTTCTCTAAATTGATTTAGCTAAAGTCAAAGAATATACCTTTGAAACCCCACCTTTCTTTAATGCTAGAGCTGCGAAATTCAATGTAGCCCCAGTTGTAGTCATATCATCTAAAAGCAGTACATTTTTATTTTGTATAACGTTTTCATATGTACAATTAATTTCAAATGTATTTTTTACATTTTGCCATCTTTGTGCTTTATTAAATTTACTTTGTGTTGTAGTGAACTTCACTTTCAACAAGCCATCTTCCAAACACTTTGTTTTAGTTTTTTTAGATAGCTCATTAGCTAGTAGAGCTGTTTGATTATATCCACGCCAATATCTACGCCAATAATGTAAAGGAATTGGGATAATATAGTCGATTTCATTCCACCATTTTGTACCTGCATTTTCTAAAAATGTTGTAAATAAATTTGTTAAATAAAAACAGCTATGATTCTTATACGCCATAATCAACTTTTTTGTATTGTTATCATATTTCATTACAGACTTTGAAAAGTCAACATAAGAGTTGTTGCTGTTATCTATACATTTCCCGCAAATTATACCTTCTGCTATTTCATATTCAAAAGGAATTCCACACTTAATGCATGATGGATCTTGAATAAATACAACTTTGCTCCAGCATGAATGACACAATCCATTTTCTTGTAGCAAACAATTGCATAAATAACATACTTTTGGGTAGAAAATATCTACTATTTCCCCTAATTTCATACTAAAACACTTAAATCTTCTAAAACATTATTAAATATAGGAGATCTGCTTAACCTACCAAAACATAATCCATCAACATATGGAATAAAATTTTTATAATTAGATTCGTTTAATGATCCTCCATAACAAATTTTTTTATCTGTTATGCTTTTAATTTGGTTAATCTCTTCTCGTACATCATCTAAATTCATACTATTATCTTGTCCAATATACTCATGTGACTCGAAAACAATGATTCCCCTATTAGAGATATTGCATAATTTAACTGCTTCATTATAATCTTTCACAAAAATAATTGGAACTAATCCAATTGTGTCTATTTTTTGAATAATTTTAACTGCATCATAATTTCCTGTAATATGAGATGCATGGTTACATAAAACATATTTATATATTGAACTTATATCACAGCATTCTTTTAAATTTTGCATACAAAGTGATAAATACTTAGTTGATAAATTTTGAATAAAAGTTTCATTAGGGCATAAAATATAATCTAGTTTTGCATGTCCTTTATAGTATGATGCTTGATCAATAGATAACTGATTCCCTGAATCTTTCCAATTTGCTATTACAATAAAACTCACTACCACTATTCTAGTATATGTACAGAAAATTTGCATTATGTAAGGTAGAAAAGAGTTTGTTTGTGTTGCGAATTGAGAGAACACTGTTCTTCATTAAAAGAAAATTTTCAAAATTCTAAAGCCAATATATGCTTTAAGTGAAAAATATAGTTAATTAACTATAGTGAAATTTCCATCTTGATTAGATAGAGCTTTTGTAAGCTCGCTTAAACTAGACACTACTAATGGCAAGCTGTTTTCTTTAGCTATTAGAACAGCTGACTTATCATATGCATTATATTGTAAAGCATCATCATAAGTTAATTGATTTAATAATTTTGCAGATGAATTATGTTGTGGATCATCATCAAAAACTCCACCAACTGTAGATGCTTTACATACCCAATTACAAGATAATTCTAAGCCTCTAATCACCATAGCTGTATCTGTGCTTACATTTCCACACCAACCTAAACCTCCACACACAATTACTTGTATTTTGTTTTGGTTAATTATTCTTTTGATAGCAATAGGATTGTATTGATTGATAACATCTTCATTACAAATTGGAGATGTTATATATGACTCAATGTTTAATTCAGAAAGTTTATCAGCTAAATCAATTGCATTAATTAAAGTGCTTAAAATACCCATTCTGTCTTTTAGCAATCTCTTGGAATTTGTAAAAGACCTACCTCTCACAATATTGCCTCCACCTACCATTAAAACTAGATTTTGATTTTTATTGTTATCAAGGAAGGTTATAAGAGATTTTAAGTGCTCATTAAAATAAGCTCCAGAAATCTTAATTAAACCACACCCTGAAAACATTAAGCTTTTCCAATAATAATCTTTTTAAATTCTATAATTTGGATGCCAGATTCTTTTGCAAATTGCTCTACTGTCAACTTTGTATTAAACGCATATGGTTGATTTAACAATACTCTGTCTTTCAAAGCTTTTTGTATTTTTCCTTGAACCATTTTTTCAATGATCTCTTGAGGTTTGTTAGCATCAACTTGGCTCATTGCAATTGCTTTTTCTCTTTCCAAAGTTTCCTCTGTTAAGTCAGAATCAGCTAATACTTCAGGGTTCATTGCTGCAATGTGCATTGCAATGAATTTTCCAAATTCTACATCTGCGCTAGAAGTTCTAACTAATACACCAAAATTTCCGATGTTTTTAGCCAAACCTACAGATCCGTGTACATAACCATGCACAAATGTACTGTCTTGCGCTTTTAGAGTGATCACTTCTCCTAATTGAACATTCTCTTTTGTAACTACTTGCAACTCTGCTAATCTGTCAGAAACTTTTGTTCCATTAAGTGCTTGATGCTCTAACTCTTTGGAATTAACTATTGAAAGAGAGCATAAGTCTCTAGCAACACCCCAAAATTGTTCGTTTCTAGCAACAAAATCAGTTTCACATCGTAATGAAAGCAAAGTACCAGCATTTCCATCTAATTTCATGGCAACAATACCTTCAGATGCATCTTTGTCAGCTCTTTTGTTTTGAGAAGCAATTCCTTTTTGTCTTAAAAGATCAATTGCCTTTTCTTCATCACCATTTGATGCAACTAATGCATCTTTACATGCATTAAGTCCAACACCAGTACGTGCTCTTAAAGATTTAACTTGTGCTACTGTGACCATTATTTTGACTCCTCTTTTGCATTTTCTTCTCTTTGTTTCTTAGCTTCTTCTTTTTGCTTTAGAATTTCTTGTTCATCATGAATACCAATAAGAGCAGCTCTAGAACATAGTGTGCAGAATAAATCTACAGCTAATATTGAATCATCATTTCCAGGTACTGGATATTCAATTCCTTGAGGGTTACCATCTGTATCTAATAATAATACTATAGGGATACCCAATTTTTGAGCTTCTTTTACTGCAGTTAATTCATGGTATGAAGTAATTACAAGCATGTCTGGAAGTCCACGCATATCTCTAACACCCTCATACAATTCAGCTTCTTTATCATAAGCTCTTTTGATTTTGATTTGTTCATGCTTCTTATGATTGTCATAGTAACCTTCATCAAGTTGCTTTTCCAAATCTTTCATATGTTGAATGGATTTAGACATAGTTTTCCAGTTAGTTAAAAATCCACCAGGCCATTTCTTTACGATGAAATATTGAGCACATTGCTTTGCAGCATCTCTAGCAGCATCTTTAGATTGATGTTGTGTACCTACAAATAAGATTCTTCCATTTTTGGCAACACATTTTCTGATTGCAGCAACTGCTGACTTAAGAAGTTGAAATGTTTTACCTAAGTTAATGATATGGATTCCATCTTTTTCGTCAAAAATGTATGTCATCATATTTCTGTTCACTCTGTTTGTTTTATGTCCAAAGTGTAATCCAGCATCTTTCAAGTTTGAAAAAGTGAACTTTAATATTGACTCCACATTTTGTGCGCTCTCAGGCGCTTCTGATGTACTTACTTCAGCGTCTGCAGCCTTAGCAATTGTTTGATCAGTTGGTTGTTGAATATTCATTTATTCTCCTTCTGTTAAATTGCGATTAGGAATGTATGCACCATCAATTACTTTTATTTCACTGAGACGAGCTTTACGCTAAATACACTCCACAGAAAGTTGTCATCGCATTTAGTAGACATTTTCGCATAAATTGCGGTAAAATGAAACATATTATAAAAAAATAAGCTGAATTGTTTGGTCAGCTAAGAAAGGAGATAGTATGAGCAATGTTTCAATTCCTATTACACAAGATGGATTTAACAGGTTAAAAAAAGAATTAAACCACTTAGAGCAAGATGAAAGACCTAAGGTAGTAGAGGCTATCCAACAAGCTAGAGCATTAGGAGATTTATCTGAAAATGCAGAATATAAAGCAGCAAGAGAAAGACAAGGTGTTGTAGATTCAAGGATTTCTTATTTGCGTAGGCGAATTCCATTGTTGAAAGTTTTGCAAGCATCTGAAGATCATTCTGTAATACGTTTTGGTGCTACTGTAACTTTAGTAGATTTGGATAAAGATAAAAACAGCACATATACATTAGTTGGAGAAGATGAATCAGATCCAGATCAAGGTAAAATATCAATCTCCTCACCTTTAGGGAAATCTTTATTAGGAAAATTAGCTGATAATATTTTTGAAGTTCGTACACCTGGTGGAGTTAAAGAATACGAAATCAAAGAAATCAATTAAATAAATTTAAATATACAATCAATAAATCGTACATAACATCATAGATATTTGTTGTGATAAATTTTGCTAAAACATGCTAGTAAATTTAATGTAATAGTTTATAGTTTTATTTTAAGAGGTACAAAATATGATGAAAAAATCTCAAACAAGTTTGAAGGAAATTAAATTAGTAGGAGTTTCAGCTAGAACTAGCAATGTAGCAGAAATGAACCCTACAACAGCTAAAATTGGACCAACTATCGGTGGATATTTTGAAAAGCAACTGTTTAGTAAAATTACAGGAAGAGTAAATCCAGGCGTAACATATTCTGTTTATACGAATTATGAAAGTGATAAAATGGGTCAGTACACTTATTTTGTTGGTGAGGAAGTTGAGTCTTTTGATAATGTAGATCCTATGTTTGAAACACTAACTATACCTAAGCAAAATTACACGAAGTTTGATATACGTTCTGGTGTTATTCCTGAGGTATGTGTTGAGTCATGGAAGAAGATTTGGGCAATGACTTCAGAAGACTTTGGAAGTGAGAGAAGTTATATTGCAGATTTCGAAATTTACGATAACAAAACTCACGATTGCAATAATGCGCACTTTGACATTTATGTTGGTGTGAAATAAAATTGACATTTAAACTTTTTTACTAGGGAGGCAAGTCATGGTGAATCATTACTTAAACCCCAATGCTCTTTGTGCTAAGGATGTGGAATCTCTAAAAGTTATAGAAGAAAATCATTTAGGTCATTTTGCATACCTTCCAAAACTACTTGGCTTTGATATAAGAAAAATTAATGGTGTTACAATTATTAACTGCGGACTAAAAAGCAGTATGTTTAATATTGCTTACGGATCACCTAGGTCGCTTAAAATATCCGATTCTATCGAGGAGATAAAGAAGGCTTTTGCAGGCCAATCATTTGCATGGTGGGTTCCTCCAAATGATTATAAACAAGACGTTACAGAAATCTTACTTAAATCTGGGCTTGAAGTTGAAACAACTGAACATGCCATGATTTGCAATGCTGCAGTTAATATTCTACACGAGAAAAAAACAGATTTAAAAATCACTCCTGTGACAAGTAATCTTTTGCTTAGTGATTTTCTAAAAGTTCTAAAAGTGTATGATTCTTGTGTAAATGAGTTCTATAACAGGATAGATAGGAAATTCCTTAACAAAGATGAAAAACTTTTTGTTGGATACGAAAATGGCGTACCTGTAACCATAGGGATTTTGTTCTGTCGCAAGAACAGTGCTGGTATTTTTAGCTTAATCACAAATGAGCATTCGCGTGGGAAAGGCTATGGCCGTGATATGATGATATCAAAAAAAATCGGCTGTAAAACTATTACATTATCTGCATCAAGTGATTCAGGGTATCGTATTTATGAATGCCTTGGTTTTAGCAAAATTGGAGAATTTGAATGTTTTGAATATACAGGAGATATGTAAAATGAAAAAATCAAATAAATTTATATATTTAAATTACTTCAAGCTTTACTATAAAGCTCTTAGCCTTTATGCTCTTCATCGACGAATTGGAGGAGGGCTCAACAATGGAGCTGCTGGAAAAGGCCCTCTAGGAGAAGTGTTTCCAGATAAATGCTGTACACCTTGATGTGTGATTGATGAAGTTGATTGTCCAGCATCATTTGGAGCTGAAAGTGTTGAAGACAAACTTTCAGTTGCTGTTGTAACTTGTGCACTTGCTTGAACTGTATTTCCTCTTGCAGCCATAGCCTCAATTGAAGTGTCAATTGCATCTAGCGCTGTAGACTCTGTTAATTCAATTAAATACCATTTATCATTTATCCATTTGAATCCATAGGACAGATCTCGAGTTTTTGCTATATATAAATCACTATTAACATTTTTGTTGCTGCTAAGGTACGCAAACTCAGGAATCGAGTGGACAATGTCAAAATCAACCTTTGGTTTCCCATCTGATAATATAGTAGAGCAAGCCCTTGTAAGTAAGTAAGAGCAATTACCATTTATTGATTCATACTGATTCTTTGTTTTTTCTAAATATCTGTTTATCACACTTTTAGTAATTCTAAAAACATTGGTAAACTCACCCTTTACTAAATCCTTTTTTATTAAAATGTACCAAGTGCTATTCTGCAATATAATTCCTCTAGTTAAATCTGCATTCATATGTAAATTATATTTTAATGCATCTGTTTTTATTGTGTAGCAATTTTGTAATATAGGATATTTTTGTAGAACATCATAAGATTGCGTTGCATTTGCTTGAATTTCTTTAATTAAATTTATTGTATAATGACCTTTTTTATCATTTATATCGGCACTGTGTAAAAATTTCACATAATCTCTTATTTCTGATTGGGTTATTAATTTTCCAGTGCTGTTTTTCAAAATTGAAGGTCCATCGACTAAGTAGTCGCCATTATGAAATTTGATTGAACCATTGTAATATGTTGACCAAATATATTGATGACCAAATGTTATGTTATTAAATTGTGATTTGCCTGAGAAGTCAACTAAACCAAATTTGAAGATCTGTTTATTCCTTGTTAAGAATTCTTTATGCCTTTTTTTGAATGAGGTTATTTCTGTATCATTCGTTGAGAATAAATTTACAAAGCCAGTATCAGGATGTCCATATTTACTACCACTACCAGCGGAAACAATCAAAGCATGTGGCTTGAATATGTTCATAAGACTTGTTAAGGCAGTATTTTGATTTTTAGTTGAGGATCCATGATGAGGGATAGTTAAAATTACATCAGAAGTTGGCATCATTAATCTTAAACATTTGTGAGATTCTTTAGAATTATCCATTAATAAACCTAAATATAAATGCTTCTTTTTCAATAAATTTGATTTACTATTGAAAATAGTTTTGTCTAAACCATTGTTGTTTTGACTTATATTCTCATAATGTTCTTTGTTATGACCTTGTTGCATCTCATTTACAGTGCTGATCTCTGCATCACCAGTACAAATGAAGTCTGTATAGTGATTTGGCGTTTTGTTTGGAAATGTAAATTGAACTATAGTACTACATGGATTAGCCTTCGCATTTTCAGTGCCCGTTGAGGCCTTTTTAGTGTTCATAGAGAAAATATTTACATGATCTTGCATAGCTTCTAATTGATTTTTGAAACTCTCCAACACATTGTTATAATAAGTTCTCATTTGTTTATAATATTGCGCTTGTTTGTCTGTGTCCCCAGTACAGCTAGAGCGCCTATATTGCTTTGCTTTATTTAACAGATTCATTAAGTTGCCTGAAAAAAAATCAGAATAATCCTCATTTTCACCAGACCAATAATATGGATAAAACATGCAAGATATTGAATTTAAGTGATTTTTTACCTTCTGCACATCACCTGTACTGTTTTCCAAAAAATTTCCACATAAAAATGAAATAATACTTGGTTTTCCATTTAATTGAATGACAACATCTTTTACTTTGTTAATATAATCTTCATCTAGATGAGATAAGAAAATTATTAGTAAGTGTATGTCTGATAAACAGCTTTTAACATGTTCAAACAATTTGCTTTGCCTATCATTTTTTCTATTATCATGCTGTGCACTTTCTGCAAATACTACTTCTGAATATTTACTGTTTGTTGCACCTTGAATATCTGTAGGTGGGATAGAGCTATAATCAACCTTCACATCAGTAGGGTTTGACCTGTCCATAGGTGAGCTTTTCCCACTTTCGATGATTTTCACATAATTGTTTGGAATATATGCAAATTTCTCATCGTAATTCACTTCTTTTTTTCCACAGTCAACTAAGAATCCAATGATTTTATGTGTGTCGTCATCTGTGTTTTGTACACGATACTTCGCTAGCTGACAGTTCCCTTGCCCAACGTTGAATGTGTACATCGCATAGTCCGCTATTTCATAAGCAGAATGAAGAAATGTAATGCATAAAATAAAATACCGTAACATATTTAACTCCTAATGTGTCAAATGCTACTTTATTGAATTATAATAAGCAATCTTTGAAGCATAAATCAGTATTTATACGATCAATCTTAAGAGTTTATGCATATATACATGTATGCTTTAAGCATGATATTTAACTGATTATTACAAATATTAATTCTAAAATTTTTTGTAAATCGGAAAGGAAGGGATGTAGCTTATCTCATTCATTCTTCATTCGTAAGCTCTTGCCCTTCTTAATGTAGTTCTAAATTTTTATGTAAATCGGAAAGGAAGGGATGTAGCCTATCTCATTCATTCTTCATTCAATTAAGCTTTTGCCCTTAATGTAAATCTTGATTTTTGTTGTAAATCGGAAAGGAAGGGATTCGAACCCTCGATACGCTATAAACGTATAACGGTTTAGCAAACCGTCGCCATAAGCCTCTCGGCCACCTCTCCAATCGCATTTTAACATTCAATTGATAGTTTTTACAATATATATTCTAAATTATTGCTATGAATATGCATTTATTCTTATTTTGTTTGTATAACTTATTGACAGAAGTATGCAAAGACGAAATAATCTAGGCATGAAACGTACGTATCAACCAAGTAAGTTAGTCAGAAAAAGAAGACATGGGTTTAGGACTAGAATGTCCTCTAAAGATGGAAGAAATGTTTTGTCTGCAAGAAGAAGAAAAGGTAGACAAAAGATTTCTGCATAATTTATGCGTAAATATTTATCTTTAAAGTCTAGCAAGTCTTTCAGAGAGATCAAAAAATCTAAACCTTATTTTACTCCTATGTTTTCTATGAGATGTGTCCAAAACACTTTTGGAAATGTAAGGGTAGGTATTATTACTAATAAAAAAGTAGGTAATGCTGTTATACGTAATAAGTGCAAACGTAGGATAAAAAATGCACTTGATTCTATTTTCAATGTTATTTTACTAAACAATAAAGATATCGTAATTGTAGCTAGAAAAGAGCTATTAGATCATACTTTTCAATCATTGCACTCATATTTAAAAGGTGCACTTCAAAGGCAAGTTAAAAAAATAGTTAAACCAATATGATTTTGTTGCAAAATTGGGCATTTATAGCTTGTTTCACAAAAATCATAAAGTAGAGATGTTGTTTTATATAAAATTGTAGAGCGTAAATACTTTTTATTTTTTAAATCATGAACCAAAAAAATTAGTTATAAAGCATAATACGATATTATTGAATTTATTCTTATATTTACATAGCAAGATTTATCAAAAAACTATAATGTTTTTCACATGGTGCAATTTATATGCGATAAATTCAGTTTGTTTGTATCATTTGATTTGTATTTATATAAATTAATAAGATAAATAAATATGCAAAACAAACTACTTTTGCTAAAAAACAAAGCTATTTTGATTTTAAATTGTTTTCGCAGCTCTAATGATTAACTATAAAACTTGATTACGCATATGGTGCAATTTTTATAAATTTGATATTATTTTGCTCAAATATTTAGTTTGAAGTGGTTTTTAATAGTTGAAAATTAATGAGGGTTTCTAGATGGAAAATATATTAGGTTATCATGTAGCTGACAATCATCTATTGTTTTTATTTCTTCCATATCTGGGTTAAATTCCAATGCAAAATTCTCAGATGGATCTGTAATATATGTTAATGCGTTCAAAGGTACAGAAATTTGCTGCTTATCACCATCAAAAGTTAATTGAACAGAGAAGCTTTGATTAAATACTTGTAAGTTTTCAAAATCATTTTGCAGCACAATAGTAAGGTTACTAGGGTGCTTTTCTTTTAAAGCTTTTGGAATAATAACATTAGGATGTTTTGTAGAAAATGCAATATAATAATGCTGATCCCCATGTAATCCATATTTTGTTACATCACGCAAAATATCTCTCACCATAACTCTTAAATAAGTTTGTAGTTTTGTTTTATAATCTTGCACTAAGCCCCCGCCAGTTTTACTTAGAGAAATTATATACTTCTTTTATTTGTTTAGCAATTTTGATGTGTAGAGTTTCTGTTGCTCGGTACTCCACAAACCGCTTACTTGTTATCAATTCACTTGTGGCAAATTAATTACAAATCACCTAAGCAGCTAGTGCTAAAGGTGAGCTAACATTACTGTTTGCATTTATCATTTTAGCTTTATTACGGGAAACAAATCCGGGTAAAAATTAAAGCTTTCAAGTCACGTCTATTCTAATTCATCCCCATAAATGGAGATGTCGGGTTCCGCCCCCGAGTCCGCCAAATCTACTCAATTTAACATTTATTACCATATTTGCAGTTATTCACTACAACAAACCGATTTTATCATAAAAAAGCGATTTTAGTAAATTTTCGTAATCACTTGTTGTAAGTTTTGCGAGAGTCTGTATACTCTAAGCCATGTTAAATCACATATTTACTAGAATTATACCATGTTTTGCTGTCATTTGTTTTGCTGCAAAACCAGATGAATTTTATATTTTTTCAGTTGGACAAGGAAACTGCCAAGTTGCGAAGTATTATAACGATGTTACAGAAGATTACGTGGCTTTTATGTATGATTGCGGTAGTAGTGAAAACTGTCCTGATGAAAAGTTACATGTGCCACTTGCGAATCAAGGTTGGTTCCCATTTTGTGAGAAAGTTGAAAGTAATGTAATAAGTAAAATTCCTGAAGAACTAATAACTAAAATATCTGAAAGTTTTTCTCAATTATTTGTTACAAAAAGTAAAGAGTCCACTCGAAAACTAAATGAAAGTAGAGTGGCAAGTAGAAAAAGAGGTATAAGCGATCAGGATAAAGAAGATCAATATAAGGAAATAGCATCCAGTTTATCTGATGTGAATTCTTTGATACTATTTTTATCACACCCTGATACAGATCATTTTAATAAAGTAGAAAAAGTATTGAAGGGGTTTGATAAAAGTAAAGTGCATGCATTTGTATGTGGTGATTGGAAAAGCAAAGGAAACCCTGCAGCAATTAATACATATACGTATTTTAAAGATAATAAGATCACTGTTTATGAGCCATATATGAATGAAGAAACTAAAGCTTTTAAAGGTGGATCTTTATTTAAGTTATTAAAAAAGTACAACGCATTAGAAAATTTTAAGTTGCTAGGTATGAATACAAAAATATTAGACAAAGTGAATATTTTTTCCATGAACACAGATTTTAAAAACAGTGACGATCAAAATGCTGCGAGTCCGGTTATTTCATTTAATGTGAATGATGTGTCATTTATTTGTACGGGAGACGCAGAAGGAACCACATTTGAAAATGTGAAAAAAGAACAAGATATGCTTTCTAAATTACAAAGCGAGATAGTATGCATTGCTCCGCATCATGGTTCTGGATCAGAGGAAAGTCTTGCTGCATTATCTGAAATGTGTGAATTTTTCAATCCAAACGCATTAGTTGTATCAGCTGGATCTGGGTCAACGCATCCTCATCCTCACTCTGGTTTTGTGAATGTACTACGACCTCACAACGATATTGGTAAAAAAACTAAAGAGAGATATAAGACATTTTCATATAAAGAAAAATTTACACTTCCACTTTCATATAATTTTGATAAAAAATTTGCTAAAAATCCTCATGTAAGTTACAACTGTCCTTACATTTGGTCTACATATTATAATGGTTCTATACAATTTGATGGTGAATCATTTAATATCAATGGAAACACTATTTTGAGAAATTTTGATAACGGTAATTATGCATTAACTTATGACGCACTGATAAAAAAACTAGATGTTTCTTCAAATAGAGCTAATGGTTTTTTCACTGTTGATTGGTCAAGGAGAGAACAAAATATTGGTGAAAATTATCGTATAATAGAAGCAGGTTTGTATACACAGTGGAATAAGTTGATTATTTCTAATGATTTTATTGATGGTAAGTGTGATTTCATATATGTAGGGATAATGCGTGATAATGAATTAGCACACTATAAATGCACGTTCATTAGTTATGAGTTTATATTTGAAGTTAGTGCAGATCGTATGCAAAAAGAAGCAATAGAAGAAATAAGAAAATCAAAATTGGAAGAAGAAAAAAGAGATAGACTAATAAGTGGATCAGAAGAAATTAGAAAATCAAGTTATTTGGACAGTGTGATATTGAGCAAAGAGGTCACAGATAGGTTAAGTAAAGAAAAAGAAGCAAGAGATAGAGTGCTAAGAGGTTCAGAAGAAATAAAGCCATATACAGAACATGAATTGCGAGAAATGATGAGCAGAGAAAAACATGAAAGAGAAAGGCATTGTGCTAGTTTAAATAGATCTCCCTTTTCAGCACAGCAAACCTCGCTATTTAGAAGAGATGTTCAGCAACAGTCTAGTTCTTCAAGCAATACAGTCGTAAATGCAGATTCAATACTAAGAGCAAGAAGAGAATCTGAAAGAGGAGCATTAGCAGGCGCAGGTAGATTAGGGATATAAAAGAATATAGTATATTAGTATTGTTAGTATTTATAAAAGTCGGTGAAATGGCAGATAAAATAGTAAGGCAAAGAAGTAACAAAGCAATCAATGTTAAAATTTAATTTTGAAGCACTGTAAATATATCTTTTAATACCAAATTATAGTGTGTGCTAGAAGAAAGTGATTTAAGTTAAAGTGAAGATGAATTTAGATTTGATTGTAGCTATATAAATAAATTTTGTAATTACAAGTCCAATTGTATTTTCCCTAGATATATATTACATTGAGTTTAAGCGGTTATGGCGGAATGGTAGACGCGCAGCGTTGAGGTCGTTGTGGATGATAAATCTGTGGAAGTTCAAGTCTTCTTAACCGCATTTTCTAATTTTCTTTGTTTGATTTTATATGATTGTAATGTGGTTGTTTTGTACGTGGTAAAATCAGTTTAATTGTTATATAGTTGCTAATAATAGAAGAGGTAATTTATGTCAGATCAATTTAAGAAATCATTAGAATATCACTCCAGTTTTCCTAATGGAAAATGGGGTATGCATGCAACTAAACCTTTAACACATGCAGATATGGCACTTGCTTATTCACCAGGTGTTGCTAATGCATGTCTTGAGATAGAGAAAGACATTGCAAATGCAAAACTGTATACTGCTAAGCAAAATTTGGTTGCTGTAGTCAGTAATGGAACTGCGGTTCTTGGATTAGGAAATATCGGAGCGATTGCATCAAAGCCAGTTATGGAAGGTAAATGTGTTTTGATGAATAAGATGTCTGGTGTTTATGGTGTAGACATTGAAGTTAATGAGAAAGATCCCGAAGCATTAATTAGTTTGATTAGAAGAATTTCACCATCTTTTGGAGCAATAAACCTAGAAGATATTAAAGCTCCTGAATGTTTTATTATAGAAGAAGCTTTGCAAGATTTGGATATCCCAGTATTCCATGATGATCAGCATGGTACAGCTATAGTTGCTACAGCTGGAATAGAAAATGCATTGAGATTAACTAATAAATCATGGGGCGATGTAAAAGTTGTGGCTAATGGTGCTGGTGCAGCTGGAATTGCTTGTTTAGATGCCATGGTAAATATGGGTTTAAACAAAGACAATATTTCACTATTTGATTCTAAGGGTTTAATTAATCATGAAAGAGCTGATTTAAATAAATACAAAGCAAAATATGCATCTAAATCTAATGCATGTACTTTGGGTGAAGCTCTAAAAGGAGCAGATATATTCTTAGGTATGTCAGCAGCAAATGTTTTAAAACCTGAGTGGCTGAAGGATATGAATAGAGATCCAGTTATTTTCGCGCTTGCAAACCCTAATCCAGAAATAATGCCAGACCTTGCAAAGGAAGCAAGACCAGACTGTATTATTGCAACTGGAAGGTCAGACTTTCCAAACCAAGTTAATAATATATTATGTTTCCCATATATTTTCAGAGGTGCATTAGATTCTAAAGCAACAAGCATTAATTCAGAAATGAAGAAAGCATGCATTAATGCAATAGCAGAACTTGCAAGACAAGATAGTAAATTTGATAAAGAGCATATTATTCCTGCTGCTTTAGATGAGAGATTAGGGCTTATTGTATCAAGCGCAGTTGCAAAAGCTTCTACTAATGCAGGTGGTTCAGTTCCAGCGTTGTATGGTAGATATATTGAGAAATTTTTAAATAAGTTTTCTGAAAAATACTTTGCAATTCATAATTCAAATACAGAGCTAAACTTAACAGCATTACCAGAATCACAAAGCTTTTTCGATTCTTGGGAAATCAAAGTGAATAGTAATACTTCATCTGCTCACAAAGTTATTCCATTAGAAAAGTCATGTAATGGTGAGAAGTTAGTATGGATTTTTGGGCTAGAGTCTGAGCCATGGATTGCTTACAGTGCAAATGGAAACCCTATGGTAAAAGAAATTAGAGAAAAATTGAATTTTACTAATTTACCACAAGTTCCTGTATTAGACTTAGAACAGTGTAGAGATTTAGAAAAAAGAAATGATTTCTGTGGTAGAGTTTCATTTGAGGAAGGTTTCAAAATGGAGTGCAAGGCTGGATTACGAAATGCAGCTTATTTGACTTTACTTTTGAGTGGTATTGCAAGTGGCAGAATTACCAATTGAGGTAAATAGATACGAAAGTTCGCAACGTAGAATTGCGCTCATTATATCTAGCTTAAATAGTGGATGCTCTTCTACTGCTAAAAATATATTCAAGCATATGCATGCATCTGATGCTGCAATTGTTTTGCATTATTTATCTCCATCTTTAAGGTCAAAGTTACTAGCCGTTTTGAAATCTGATTTTGATCCGTATATTTTAGCTTTCTTAGATGATGAAGTAAGAGAAGATATTGTAGATAGCTGGGCTAATGATCAGCTTGGACATGCTTTAAGCTCTATTAATGAGTCTGATGCATTGGAAATTTTATCTGAATTACATCTTGAACAACGAAAAGCAATTTTAAGGTTTATTAAGCCAGAAGTTAGGATTTTTCTTGAAGAGGGGCTAAGTTATCCAGAAAAAAGTGCTGGTCGTTTGATGTGCTATCAAGTAGTGGCATTACCTCAAACATGGACTATTGAAAAAACACGATCATTCTTATCTAAAGCTAAACATCTTCCGGATGATTTTTACTCTATTTTTGTAGTAGATAATTTTAACAAACCAATTGGGAGTATAAAATTACAAGATATATATAGATTTAACAAACCAGATATTTTGTATAACTGTATGGAACCTCTATTATTTGAGGTGTCTACTAGTGTGAATCAAGAAGAGGTAGCGCTATTATTTAAGCAATATTCTGCAATTACAGCTCCAGTTGTAAATAGAACAGGAAAGGTTGTAGGTATAATCAATGCAAATATGATTGTAAATATTATCTTTAAAGAAAGTGAAGAAGACTTGCTACATATGGCTGGTGTGGAAGACACAAGTTTCCACTCTGAAATTGCAGAAACTGCTAGAGCTAGATTGAAATGGTTATTTGTATCTAGTTGTACTGCTATGTTGTCTTCAACTATTATTGCAATGTTTCAAGGTGTGATTGCGACTCATCATGCCTTAACAATTGTGATGCCTATAACTGCATCAATTGGAGGAAATGCTGGAATGCAAGTTGTTGCTGTTATTATCAGAGCATTATCTAATAATCAAATTAGTACAATTAACATTTGGAGAGTTTTGAGAAAAGAATTACTTGTAGGTTTTCATAATGGTTTTGTATTTGCAATTTTATTTGGTGTGATGGCATTTTTCTTTATCTCAAAAAAGATTGCAATAGTATTTGGAATTTCTGTCATGATTAATATTGTATGGTCTGGGTTTATTGGCATGATTTTACCAATGATTTTTCATAGAATGGGTATGGATCCAGCTTTAAGCGCTGCATCGTTCCTAACTGCAACAACTGACATGATGGGATATACAGCATTGCTACTAATTGCATCATTTTTACTATCATAATTCACTGATATGAATTAATAGTAATCTGAGATATCCTACTAAAATTTTGTGATTTCAGTTTTTATCTAGATTATAAGATTATGTTCACCATTACAGGTTTGTCTTTTCTAATAATCAAATATTTTTTAATATCTCCAGTTATATGTCTTTGAATTTTTTCATTTTTCTCTACAAGTAACTTTATTTCATCATCAGTAATATCTTTATCAACAGTCAAAATATCACGTACTTTACCGCTAATGCTTACAGGTAATTTTATTTCTTTATCTATTAATAGCGCTTCATCATAGTTTGGCCACTCAATTTTCTCTAGAAATTCTGGTCCATTTACATCTTTCCTAATACTTTGATATAAGTGTTCGCTGATATGAGGAGCAAAAGGATATAGCATTTGTAATAGGGTGGAGCAGTCTTCTAATGTAAGATCTTCCATATTATTTGTAAATTTAATTAACGCAGCAATCGAAGTGTTGAAACGCATATTACTTATCTCTTCTGTAACAAATTTTATTGTTTTATGTAACTCAGATTTTGATGTAGATTGAGTTGCCTTCTTTTCAATACATGCTGTGACTTTTGTGTAGAAAGATTTATAGAATCGTTCCATACCTTTAATTGTTGAGCTATCCCATGATCTGCTTTGAGTAATTGGCGCCATATACATTACATGTAATCTAAAAATATCGATTCCATACTTATCACATGCCTTACGAGGGTCTAGTCCATTCTTATATCTTTTACCCATTTTCCCTGGTTCTATATTTAACTTTTTACCAGTAGAAATTTGGAATGCTTCATGATTTTTAATTTCAACATCTTCTATATCTACATAGAATCCTCTTTCATCACTGTAGGCATCTGCAGTCATCATTCCTGGGTTAAGCAACTTTTGAAATGGTTCTGGATTAGGGACATAGCCTAAATCAAACATTACCATGTGCCAAAATCTTGAATATAATAAATGTAGTACAGCATGTTCTGCTCCACCTACATACATATCAATTGCTCCAGTATTTTTGGATGACCAATATTTTAATGCATCTTTTGAAGCTAAACTTTCACTATTATTTGGATCCATATACCTTAAGTAATACCAACAAGATCCAGCCCAATTAGGCATAGTATTCAATTCTCTAGTAAATTGTTTTGCATCAGGGTGAGTTTCAGACTCTGATAAAGTTTTGACACTTCCATCATCCATAATAATTCCTTGAACTACTTTCCATTCTTTAGCTTTTGAAAGTGGAGGTTCAGCATTTTCTTGATTTAAAACTGGCTTAAAATCATACTGTTTTGGTAAAGTGATTGGCAAACAACTTTCATGTAATGGATATACATTATTGTTTTCATCAAACACCATAGGAAATGGTTCTCCCCAGTATCGTTGTCTACTGAAAAGCCAATCTCGTAACCTATAATTTGTTATTTGTTTTCCTGCATTATTATCTTCGATAAATTGAATTGCTTGTTTAATTTGTTTTTTTATAGAAATAGATTCATTGATTTCAAATTGCGTAGGGTCAAAGAGGGGGCCTTTGTTTTGAAATGCACTATCAAACTTTTCAGGGCTGTTTTTCCATAAGTCTAAAATTTGACTGTTTGGCATATCGCCTGAATAATTTTCTACTAACCATGCATATGTAGCTTTGATGACTGCTTTAAAAGGTATGTTATGTTTGATTGCAAATTCAAAATCTCTTTGATCATGCGCTGGAACAGACATAACTGCGCCAGTTCCATATTCTTGCAATACGTAATCTGTTGTCCAAATCGGTATTTCCTTTTTAGTGATTGGATGAATTGCATAGCCTACCATTTGCTCTTCAGCACTTTGTATTCCGAGTTTTTTCAAAATTGGATGCTGATGTGAAATTCCAAGAAATGCAACTCCAAATAATGTTTCTGGTCTAGTAGTAAAAACTTCTATATTTCCATGCGTAGTTTCAAATTGTATTTTTGTACCTTCTTGCTTTCCAATCCAGTTTTTTTGCATTGTAACAATATTGCTTGGCCAATCTACATTATCTAATTGAGACTCTAAACGATCTGCATAAGCAGTTATTCTAAGCATCCATTGTTTCATAGGTAGTTTTTCAACTGGATGATCTCCACGTTCACTTTTTCCATCTTTAACTTCTTCATTAGACAGAACAGTTCCTAACATTGGACACCAATTTACTTCTACATTATCTATATATGCTAATCGCATTGATTGAAGAGCTGTGTGAATTTTTTCATTATTATATGTATTTAGTTCTTGAACTAATTTTCCATCTATAATACTAAATTCTTTAGATTCTAATTTCTTTTTTAATTCACTGATTGATTCTGCTTTATTTGAAATATTATTGTAATAACTGTTATATAGCTTAAGAAAAATCCACTGTGTCCACTTATAGTATTCTGGATCAGTAGTAGAGAAAGTTCGGTCTTTATCATGACTTAAAGAAAGTGCATCAAGTTGCTCTCGCATATTGTTAATATTATCTTTGGTTGTGATTTCGGGATGCTGATTTGTTTGTATTGCAAACTGCTCCGCTGGCAGACCAAATGAATCAAACCCCATTGCATAAAGTACGTTATTACCTTGCATTCGCTTGAATCTAGCAAAAATATCAGTTGACATATATCCAAGCGTATGTCCTACATGCAACCCAATTCCACTTGGGTAAGGAAAGAAATCTAAGATACAATATGATGGTTTATCAGAAACATTTGACTTGTATAAATTTGCATTTTCCCATAATGTTTTCATTTGCTGTTCAGTTTGATGTATTTGCTTATTATCCATGCGTTTATTCTACATCTACATAATATCTAGAGCAAATGGTTTAAATAATTTACTATGAAGTATGCTTACTTTAACGCTATTTTTCTTGCAAAGAACATTTTTTCTTGAATTATGGAGTGAGAATAAGGTGCTATGTAAATCAGTTGTAGAAGATCACACAAAGTTATTAACTGCAATTGACGATTTACTTGCTTTGCATTCATTGAAGTTAGAAAATTTGAAACGTTTTTATTCAATTGCGGGGCCAGGGTCATTCTCAAGTTTAAGGATTGTTTATGGTACATTATCTGCTGTGAAGCAAGTTTTTCCATCTATGCAATGTGGATCATTTGCTTTGGAAGAGTTATGTGAGGGTACAGTTTTAGTTAAATTGAATAAGAATATATATTTAATTTATGATGGTGATTGGAAAACAGTTTTTGCTTGTGATTTAGATAAAAACAAAACATACACTACATTAGAAAATTACGATAATCTGAAACAAAATATCATAAATGATTTAGGAAAACGAATGAATAAGAAAAACATTTCTGTAATTCAAGAACCTTTATATGTTTATATGCCAGTACAAAATTCTCCAAAATTAACAACTTCTTAATAGTGTAGGGTGATACTGCACACAAGCTATTAAATACAACCCCTTTCATTTAATGGCTTAACATTTTTTCCAAAAATAATTTATAGTGATATTGCAGTAGTAAATATAGTGCTAATGATTCATATCATAACTTCTATCAAAGAAAACAGCTTGTTATGAAAAGGTAGGCTGTTTGAAATGGGCTTATTATGAAAAGGAAGGATAGGTAGGCTGTTTGAAGCATATAGTATGTAACTCTAACAGTGCACATCACTGCTATTACCTGGCAAGCACTTTTCGCATATTCTAAAATTTCTTCCTGTCTTGCTTTTGCTGATATCTCCAATCCTCGAGCTCTTACTTCTTCTCTCTCGCGTTCCTGTGTCCTAGCTAATTCTTGGGCTCTAACGCGTTTCTGCTCTCTTGCTAGTTCTTGAGATCTTACTTCTTTTCTCTTGCGTTCCTCTGCTCTCGCTGTAAATTCCGCTACTTCCTTTGCTCTTTTGTTAGCACAAAACAGTTCTTCAGCTTTTTCTTCAGCTTCCGCCTCTGCTCTCATAGCTTCCACTTCCGCTTCCTCCTCTGCTTTTATAGATCTTGCTTTTACTTTCCTTGCTCTTTGTAAATTATCCTCTATATTTATAGAATTAGTGATTAATTTGTAAAAACTTTCAGATAAATATTGATAGTGATATTCTGTTGTTTGTTTGATAGCTTTTATACTTTTTTCTGTGTTTTTTAGAGAAAATTTCATCTTGCAAGATATAGAGGATAAATTGGGTGTGAGTATAATTTCTTCTAGTTCAGATATGCTTTCTCTTATATATTTTTTACAACATTCTGAATCACTAAGAGAAGATTGTAAGAACATTCTAAGTGCTCTTAAATAATCATCTTTTGAAGCTTTTCCTTTAGCTGTAGTTTTGCTTAATGTTGTACATGAACGGATCAAAGCTTTTTTATTACTAAAAAAATCATACTCTTGGGCTGTATTTAAGATTTCACCAAAATAAGTTTCTTCTTTTCCATTCGAGTCAAAAGTTGCAAAATAAAAAACAGACAACAATTCCATAAAATCAGAATAATTTCTCTTTGGATCATTAATGAATTTTCTTGTTAGTTCTTGATTTTCTGGCATATTATAGTCTATAAGCTTGGCATCATATGCATCTAATATTAATCTTGCTATATCAAGATGAACAGAGTACTTCTCATTTGATGGTTCTAATGAATGAAATTCAGGTGCGCTAGCAGGAGGATAGTATGTGTTTCCTGATTCATTTGGCGTGTTTTCTAACTGAGTTCCAAATATATGACTACGATCCATAGCAGATATTTGAATAGACATTACAGTTATTAATAGTTTTGTATAGTTCATTGATTTCCTTTTTAGTTACAGTATGATTTTTTATATAACACTTCAAGTATGACGTATGTTGTTATTAAAATTTATTTTAATGTTAACTGTTATGTTTTTATTTTAATTCTATTTATGAAATACAACACTCACTTTCAAACTCAATGCAGCAAGCATTGTCACGACAGTAATCCTCATATTCTATAAAAGTAGATCTATTTGATGCAAACTCAGAATAATATTGTGATGGATTTGCCATAAATTTAACAAAAACACTCCAAAGCCTTTCGCTTCCGAAAGGTTCATTATGCTTACATCTCATAAATTTCATAAAGCATTGTTTTTTTACTTTCATACTATACTTATCATTTGGAAGTTTTGCAATTTTATTTGCAAATAAAATACTATCTGTTATCTGAATTCTTAAATAATTATCTCCCTCTCTCTTTAATCTTTTTCTCTCTAATCTTTCTTTTTCCTCATTTTCTTTCCTCATCTTCTCTGCTGTGAACTGCCGATTTTCTTCACTCACCATTGCTCTTGCCTTATCTAAACTTTCATTAATGTCAAAGGCATCATCGATTAAGCAATATAAGCCTTCAGATATATACTGGTAATGATAATTTTCTTCTACATCTTCTATGCATTTTTTTAAATCTTCTCTAGTAAAACTTGTTCGAAAAGAGTAATCAAGCATCTCTGTATCTCTAATTTCTTTTAACTCAAACAAAACGTTTTGTTTGTGTCTTCGGCAATCTTCAGATTCAATTATAGCAGATCTTAAAAACATTCTAAGCGCCCTTACATCACCACTTCTTTGAATTGTTCCAGCTACTACTCTGCTACCTTTTTTACCCATTCCAGGAATGTGCTTACCTTTTCCTGGAGTATGCCTACCTTTTGAGCTTATTGGAGATTTACTTAATATTTTGCAGGAACTTATTATAGCTTTTGCATCAATAAAGTCATCTTGATTTTTTTCAGCCATATCTAATATGCTTCCAAAATAAGTTTCCTCTTCTCCATTTTGGTCAAAAGTAGCAAAATAATAAACTTTCAATAATTCCATAAAATCAGAATAATTTTTCTTTGGATCATCAATGAATTTTTTTACAAGGTGTTGATTTTCTTCCATGTTGTAATCTACTAATTTTTTATCATATGCCTCAACTATTAATTCAGCTATTTCAGTGTGTACAGAGTAATCTTTTTCTACACTTTGACTTGCTTCTCGCGCAGGTACATGCTGATTTGCATATTGCATAGGTGCCTGATGCAAATTGTTATGTAGCTCAATTGAAACTGTGTTCCGATTCATAGCAGATAATTTGACAGATGTTAATATCATAAGTAAGTTATATTTATAATTCATTTGTTTCCTTTTGGACTACACTATCGGTTTTTATATAAGATTTCAAGTTTTCAAAAGTACAAATGAAAATAAAATGCAATATATAGATTTATAAATAATTTATGATTTTAAATAAGCAACTAAGAATTCTTTAATATCACCATCAAGTACTTTATCAGCTTGAGTAGACTCCAAACTAGTTCTTAAATCTTTAACCATTTTATATGGATGCAAAACATAAGACCTAATCTGGCTTCCCCAAGCATTATCTTTTTTAGATGCGACACCTTCTGATGCTGCTTGTCTTCTTTTATCTTCTTCAAAAGCATATAAGCGAGATTTCAACATACTCATAGCCTCATCTTTGTTTTTATGTTGTGATCTTCCATTTTGACATTGAACAACAATACCTGTAGGAATATGCGTGATTCTGACAGCGCTATCTGTCTTGTTAACATGTTGTCCACCAGCTCCTGATGCTCTATAAGTATCTAACCTAATGTCTTTTGTTTCAATTTCAATTTTAATATTATCATTAATTACAGGAGTAACGTATACAGATGCAAAACTTGTATGACGCCTATTATTTGAGTCGAATGGAGAAACTCTTACTAATCTATGAACTCCTGATTCACTACGTAACCAACCATATGGGAAAGATGATTCAGCAGCTGAAATTTTTAATGTAGCAGACTTGATTCCGGCTTCTTCTGCAACTAATTGATCAATGATTTCACAATTATATCCACCTTTTTCTGCAAATCTAATATACATTCTAAGTAACATTTCAGCCCAATCTTGAGCTTCTGTTCCACCAGCACCAGCATTAAATGTAATAAAACAATCTAGAGAATCAGCTTCATTAGAAAATAAAGTTTGAATATACCAAGCTTCAGATTTTTTCAATAAATTATTTATATCATCATGAATTATCTCTGCGAAAGCATCGTAGTCTTCTTTTACTGCGTCTTGTATATCTGAAAATGCCTGTTTAGCACTTTTAAACTCATCATACATATTTTTGCACTTAGATAACTCTTGTAAAGTTTTCTTTGCTACGTCTTGATCATTCCATAAATCAGGATCTTGAGCTTGCTTTTCTAGGTCTGCTATCTTAGATTCCACATTTTCTTTTTTAATATTATTTTGCCAAAAGTCTAAATATTTCTCTATTTGTTCTGACATTTCATAAACATCTTGTTTTTGCATATTACTTCATTTTCAAATTATTTGTTAAACCTGTCAAACCAATGTATAAATAATGTATATGATTGAAACTGATGTTGTAGTAGTTGGTGGTGGGCCAAGTGGTTTGTTTAGTGTATTTATGCTTGGTCAAGTTGGCCTGAATTGCATTTTAATTGATTCATTGCCAGAGCTTGGTGGACAATGCACTGCATTATATCCAGATAAATATATATATGATGTTGCTGGGTTTAAAAATGTATATGCGCAAGATTTGATAGATAGATTGACAAATCAAATGTCTCAATATAATCCAAAAATTATGTTAGATACGAAAGTCCAGCATATCAATAAAGATGGTCAGCATTTCATATTGAAATTAAAAGATCAAACAATTAAAACAAGAGCAATAATCGTTGCATCAGGAGCTGGATCATTTGCCCCAAAGAAACCAGATTTACCTGATATAGATAAATATAAGCAAGTGTTTTATAAATTGGAAAACCCAAAACGATTTACTGGTAATGTTGCAGTTGTTGGGGGAGGGGACTCTGCTGTTGATTGGTGTTTAACCCTTTCTAATCATGCAGAAAAAGTGTTTTTGATTCATAGAAGAAATAAATTCAGAGCTATGGATGGATCATTAGATAAGTTGTATGAAATTGCCTCCCAAGGAAAATGTGAAATCCTTACTCCATATGCATTAGATTCACTTGAAGGTTGTCCAGAATTTAATATCAAATCTTTGACAGTGAAACATAAAAATACAGATGAATTGAAAAATATTGAAATTGATACATTAATTCCATGTTACGGATTACAAAGTAATAATGATTTGTTATATGAGCTTGGTGTAGATTTATATGGTACGAAAATTAAAACTGATTCCGCAACTGCTCAAACATCTTTAGAGGGAATATATGCTGTGGGAGATGCTAGTTATTACCAAAATAGACAAAATTTAATTGTATGTGGATTTTCTGAAGCAGCATTAGCAAGTTTACATATTCGTAAAAATGTATTTTCTGAATCCCCATATATCAAACCACCTTATACTGTTTGATTTTCTTAAATATTATACATTGAGTGCTGAATAATATTTTATGCGAATATAGCTTTATTAAGTACCCAATATGGTCTAACTTTTTGAAAAGATAAAGTGCATTCTTTTGGTAATAGCTGTATGTCATGATAATCATTATTATTTACACATCTAACTTTATTTCCAGATCTGTTGGAAGAGGTTTGTGTGAAGTTAACTGTATAATATCTTTGATCATCATCTTGATTAGATGCTGTGGTGTTTAGATCTGCTTTTGTAACTGGCTTTCCAGTGTAAGGGCATCTTAAAATTGAAGGCCCATCTACATGGTACTCACCATTAAACATAATTGATCCATTATAATATGTTGACCAGATATATTTATTGAATGTGATTTGTGTTGGCGTACCTTTTCCAAAAGCAAGCAATCCAAAATCAAAGTATTGTTTTCTTCTACCCCAAAATTCTGCATTTCTTTGGTGAAATTCTTTAATAATTTGACTGTTTGATGTGTTGTTAGTGACAAAATCTATGCAATCTTGCCTTGGGTGGCCTCCATGCATACAACCACTTCCAGCAGAGACAGTCAAAGCATTAGCTTGGAAAACATCAATCAGAACTTTTAAAGCATCATTTTGATTATTACTTACAGATCCATGATGAGGAATGGTAAGGATCACATCAGATGTTGGCATTAAGCTTCTCAAAGATTTATGAGATTCTTTTGAAGACTCCATTAATAAACCTAAACCTTTATATTCTTTTTTCAAAAGCTTCAATTTATTCTTATGTAGAGTTTCGTTTAGACCATTATTATCTTCATTCTTATTTTCAAAGTGATTTGTATTATGGCCTTTTTGCATCTGTTTTACAGTTTCTAATTCAGCATCACCAGTGCAAATAAATTCTGTATAATGGTTTGGTTGATTTTTATCCGGAAACATAAATTGAGCAATGGTGCTTTGCGTATTAGCATCATCACTTTTAGTGTTCATAGAAAAAATATGAACATAATCTTTGATTGCTTCTAGTGACTCTTTAAAAGTGTTGCTTAATGCTTTATTGTATTGAGTTTTCTTTTTCCCAAAGTAATACTCCTTAGATTTATCTAATAATTGCATTAAATTTCCTGAAAAGAAGTTTGTTGCATCCTCCTTTGTAGAAGATTTATTCCAAATATATGGAGTAAACATGTAGCTTTTTTCAAATAAGTATCTATATACGCTCTTACTCTCATCAGTTTCCTTATTATCATCACCTTTTGGCCAATCTCCACACAAAAATGATATGATTTCTGTTTTAGAAGATTTTGCATTTTCTATATATTGCTGAATAGGTGTTAACATTTTACCTTCTTTTAACATTTGCTCTATATCAGATTTTACTGCTCCATCTGCTTTATCTATTTCTGTGTTTGCTTCTAACGTCATGATGTCTATTGCTTTTTTTATAGCTGTGTCATTTGCTAATGCTAATTCATTATTAGCAGCATTCATTGCATCTGTTGTATTTGTTAGTTCTTCATCTTTTATTCTTCTGTGATTTTGTGCGCTCTTTAGTGCAATTTGTCTTTTATCTTTTGTTTCTTTCCTTGTTCTGGCACTATTCTTATCAACCTCTATTTTAGCTTTTGCTTCTTCAGTTTTAGCGTGATTGAACTCTTTTTGTTTTTCATTATTTGCTTCCTTAGCTCTTATAGCTTCTGCATTTTTTGTTGCAGCAAAGCAATTTGCATTTTTAGATTCTTTTATTAGAGTTATTCTTTTTTGCTCTGTTGCAGATATTTCTGAGTGCAAAATGAATGAAGGAATTAACGAAGAAACTACATTTCCTATTATTAAATGTATTATGCTTTTTATTTTGTTAACTGGGCTGTTATTGCTATAAAAAATATTGATAGCTTCTGTTGTACTTTTATCAATTATACTTTGAATTTCTTTATATTTTTCCTGTATTTGTGCTTGAGCTTTACTTGCATATTTTTGTGCGCTTTTAATATTGTCAACATTAATATTCATTACTTTAGAAGCAAGCTCATTAATATGATCTCCATCTGGGTGAGATAATAAAATTATTAATAAATCAATATCTGATAAACAATGAGCTACATGTTCAAATGCATGGTCTTTTTGCTTTTGTTTTTTATTATCATTTGTTCCATTAGTATGAGATGCAGAATTACTTATTTTAAACGTACCTATATTTTCAGTAGGATTGTTTTTTCCAATGATTTTTACATAATGCCCTGGTATATAATTAAATCTTTCATCATATTTCATTTCACTATTTCCACAGTCGACTAAGAATCCAATTGTTTTTCTATGTTTAGTTTCTATATCCCTCAAATAATACTTCGCCAGTTGGCAGTTTCCTTGTCCAACGTTGAATGTGTACATGTAAGAATCTACAATCTCATAAGCAGAATGCAGAAATGTAATGCATAAAACAAAATATCTTAACATTTATAACCTCTAATGGATAAAAAACTACTACCTTATTGAGTAACATGCAATGAATGAAAAGTTATTAACTATTATAAGTAGCGTAAAATGCGCAAAAAATGTTATCATTTGTTCCGTGGTATCGATAGTTGTAAAGTTTTTTATATATGAAATAAGCTTCTGGAGCAAGTATGTTGCTAGTTTCGTGAAAGTAATGCCAATATTCCTAAACTTTATATACATATTGCTCGAATTAGTTTCCTTAATTAGGTTATGTGTTTTCATGCTTGGATGCATGGTTTTTTTGAAAGTCGCATATACCCCAAAGGACAATATAATATTACAACCAGTTGTAATTGCTCCTCAAAATGAAATTATGATTAAACATAAAGTTGGTCCTGAAGGAATTTCATTGTCATTCTCAAAAGAAGGAATTGCTTTAGATGAAGTGACGAAAATAACGAAAGCTGTAAATCAGCTCATTCCAGATACATACTTGAGTCAAGCAATGATTTCTACAAAAGTGTTAGAAGAAAACAAAAGGTATAAATTCTCAGAATGTTATATTAGTGGGCTAGGGTTTAAAGTATATGTGAAGTCTGTAGGTGATGACATAATACTTGAGTGGATGCAAAATGATTCAAAAAACATCATAGCATATCTAGTCAAAGGTTCTTTCAAACTGTCTGTATTAGATAAATTACCTAAAAACATTGCTGAACAAGTATCAAAATTAATTTCTGAAGCAAAGTTTAACAGCGCAAACATTGCAAAAATACAAATAGGTTATCAATCTTATTCTGAAAAAGGAAAAATGCCTCAAGTGAAATTCTTACGTTTAGATACTAAGCTTGGGCAATCAAAATACTTATTGAGTCATAAAAATAAATTATATGATCCACACAATGTATACTCTTATAATGATTTAGTTCAGCTTGGTAGGCCAGTAATTGGTAGAGTTTCATCAAACTATGGGTGGAGAATGCATCCAGTTCTTAAAATAAATCGTATGCATAGAGGAATAGATTATGCTGCTGCTTTAGGAACTCCAATTCGTGCTGTAGCAAATGGTACTGTTCTTCGAGCAATTGTATGTAAAGGATATGGAAATTTCGTTGAAATATCTCATACTACTCATAATGCAAAAATGACAACTGCATATGCTCACTTAACTAAGTTGATTCTTAAGAAAAATCAAAGAATTAAAAAAGGTGATATAATCGGATATGTAGGGAATACAGGAATTACTACTTCTGCACACTTGCATTATGAGATGAAAGTCAATGGCAATTATGTTCATCCGCATTCAATAAAAAGTTTTTATAAAAGAATTTCTGCAGATGAATTGAAAGAAATGCAAAGTGAGTACACAGCTTATAAAAGAAAAATAATTAGCATATAAAGCTTGTAGTGTGATTTTAAAAATAAAATGCAATTTATGGATGATTAACTATAACTGACCATTGCCATAAATAAATAAACAATGCAAAATAAATACGAGGCGAAGTAGCTCAGCTGGTTAGAGCAGCGGAATCATAATCCGCGGGTCGGGGGTTCGAGCCCCTCCTTCGCTACATTTTTTCTACTATTATCTGTAACAATTTATGAAATTATTTTTTCACATTAAGTAATGCTTGAACTTCTTTTGTAAAGTATGTAACGTAATGCAAAGGTAGAAAATGAATTATCAATATAAATTGCTTACAGCTTTAGTATCTCTGCAGTTATTTGCTATGGACAGTGCGAACATTGGCAATGTAGATAAAGATTGCAAAACACGTGCTGTGCAGTCAACTTCTATGTCACAAGAGCATTCTAATTTGCAGGAAAATAATTGTGTGAACAGTGAGAAGTTCAATTCAACTCTAATTAATTGTTATAAGCTTGAAGAAGTAAAAATCAAAAATAGGGAAAATTACGATAGGTTGGAAATTCAATCTAATAGAGACTCTGAATTAAATGAAATGTTTAGTGATTTATTAGATGGTATAAAACTTGATAAGCTTGTAAATAATATTATCGAAAATCATGAAGCAATTGAGAATAAAACAGCAAAAGAGTTAGAAAAAACACAGTCTTTAAAATTGGAAAATAGAGATCTTGAGCATAAAATCAGCATGAGAAAATATAGTGATAAAATTGAGGTGGCTAAATTACTTCTCGAGCTACATGTAGAGTTTTTTAAAGAGAAGCAAAAAGCATTAGATGTTGAAATTAATAAAAACAAACAAGATCTTATAGAGTCTTTTATAAAAGATCCTGAAGAATATTATTTGAAATTTATTGATTTTGTTAATGAAAATTATTTTTTAAAATTTAAAGCAAAAAATGATGAGGGGAAGATATTAAAGTATCAAGATTCTATAAATGATCTCAATGTAAATAATGTGTTAGTAAGTATGAAAACAATGAGTGAATTTGTAAAAACATTGTCTATGCATAATAATTTTACGATTTTTAAAATGTATTTAGAATTGTTTATTGAGCAGTTGAGGAGTTCCAAACATATTATTAAAAGCAAAATGAAGCCACTGAACGATAAATTGGAATCTTGGAAATCTGATTTAACACTGGGAGAAGATGTAGTGAAATTTGCAAATAACAAACTAATTGATTTAAATGATGCCAATATACTGATGTTAGAAAGCTCCACTAATGTATATGAATTACAAAAATGTGTTATGAAAATATTGAAAGCAGAAGCTCTGATTGGTGCTATGGAAGAGAAGCACTCTAACAATCTTAGTATCGCAAGATTACTCCTTGAAGCATGTAATATGAAGTTGTGTGTTGGAGAATTGAATGTCAAATTAGTTGATCATGATAAAGTGTTTTTGGAAAATTTTATAGGGAATCCAATTCTGAATGATTGTGCATTTCAACAGTTTACAGATAAGCATTACGTGGATCATATCCATACACTGAACTTATTGAACTGGCATAAGGCTGATGATGAAAAAACTTATAGAGGTTTTTTTTCAAAATTAGACAAAATATTAAAAGAATATAAAGAAAGTGATATATTTCATTATGCAAAAGAAGTATTGAAAAATGATGATTTTAGTTTCTTTTCTTTGAAAACATTTTTACAATACGCTTTGAGTGAATCAAAGCGATATGTCCATAAATTTGAAGTAGATATAAAATTCATGATGAAAAAAGAAAAAGCTATGTTTAGATTGGTTCGACGTAATTATTCAGAAGTATACTGGTATGATGAAAATTCTACTCACAATTATGACTGTGATGCTGATACAATTTCGATAAGTAGTGTAGGAAGTGAGCTGCCTTCCTATCCTGAGACTGAATCAGAAAAATTAATTGAATTTCCTGATTTGTTTAATATGAATTCAGAGATAGAGTCAGTTGAATTGCCAGGTGAGGAGGAAAGCATATTTGAATTGCCAGAATTATTTCATCCAAAGGTAGATATATTAATAGAGCACTATCATATAAGTGGAGTTATAACTTGGATTGAAAAAGAACTATTAACAATCAAAAATGATAAATATAATAGCATGTTAGAAAGTTTTGCAAAATTAATCGATTACAATGATACTGTATCACGTGTATTAAGTGAATTTACAAAGCTAGAAACTTTACTTTACTCTAACAGTATTGAGGTAGCAAAATTACTAATTGAAGCCTGTGAGAAAAATATAGCAAATCATGACATAAGGTTTTTGGAAAAATTTATAAAAATTCCTGCATTAAACTATGATCAATTTGAAGGATTTTTATATAAACATTACTTTGATCCAATACAAGAAAAATATGAGAATCTTGCGCATATTATAAGTAAGTATACGGATGAGGAGTTTCTTGAATCATATAAAGTTTTATCTGAAACATCTGACATGTCTTCTTTGAAAATATTTTTAGAAAGCTCTATTAAGGCATTTAGTCATAATCCATTAGAGGGAAGAGCAAAATTGTTATGGAAAAAGATAAAATATATAGAATCAAAAACAGCGCAATTAATGGAAAATGTGAGCAATCAACCATTTGGTGAATTAGATAATGAGTCAGAATCAAGTGAAGAGTTTACATATAATTTATGGTCTGATGAGTCAGAAGAAAACTTAGTATCAAATGAAGAATTAGGATCATTTTGCCATACATCATATTCAGAATTCGAGAATAGATTGGTAAGGCTTCCTGATGTAAATCCAGATGATTTAGAAAAGTTTGATGTAATAGAAGGTATTTTGACTAGGTCCAAATATGTATTATCAAGAGTAGAAACTTACAAATATAAAAGCTTATTAGATTGTTTGGCGCAATCTCAAAGTATGTTTGTCATGGAAGATAAGCTTAAAGAAATATGCGATATAGTCAATGCGCTGTGTTGTGAAGATGTAAAAATAGCAAAATTCTTGATTAAAGCATGTGAGAGAAAATTAGTTAAGCATGATATCCATGATATCGAGTTCTTGAAAAGGTTTGTGCAAAAGCCAAAATTACATAGAGCTACATTTAAACAGTTTTTAATGACAAATTATTTTGATTTGTCGCAAGAGGCTGTGGATGTGAGAAATTGGAATGTGTCTATGGGAAATTATCACAATAATTTAAAAGAACGTATACAGCGTGGTGTGCATAATTTACGTGAGCAACTAAGTTATAACTATCAATCAATAAAACACTATTTGGAATTTTTTATAGAAAATGCAATGTTTAGGGAAAATTGCATGTCACGCATAGGAGGTTCATTGGAAAACATACAAAAAGCAATACATTGCCCAGTTTTTGATCAATTTTTCAAGAAAATTCCTACTGAAGTATCTGTAGACGACTTTATAGAAATAATGAATAAAGAAAGCAAAGAAAATGAAAACCTATATCCAAATTTCTTTACTATGTGCGAAGAGTTAGACGCTTTTGTGTGTAAATCAAGAAAAATAATTTACAACTTAAATGTTCATTGTAAGAAATACGCTAGCAATTGTACAATAACCGTGGATGACTTAACTCATGGAAACAAAGATGAAATGATTTCTATAGTCACATCAGTACTTTCTGAAAATGAGAATTCAAATGATGAGATAAGTGAAGTAGAAAATAATAGTAATTTAAATGGTAAGTAGTGTGAAATACTATGAATATATAGTGTTAAAAAATGTGAAATTCCAATATACAACTCCCAATATTTTAGTGAGAGAGCTAGGCTTGAACTCTTGTGATAAAATGTGTACTTTAACCAAAAGGTAGAAAATGAATTATCAATATAAATTACTTACAGCTTTAGTGTCTATGCAGCTATTTGCGATGGATGGTAAGGATCTTTGGGATGTGAAAGCTTGCAATGCATCAGAAGATCTCGCGTCTACAACTATGAATGTTAAGGCTTACAGCTCATCAGCAGATGTTGTTGCGAATGCTTCCGAAGAGCCATGTGCTGTGAATGCAGGAATGATGGAAGGTCCATGCGCATCTGCTAATGGTGAGCAAGTTGATGTTGTTGCTCATTATTTATCACAAGTAGAGGCAGTAGATACAAAATCAGCCAATGGAAACACATTACCTTCATTGCATGAAAGAGAGAGTGCAAGTAACGCGCAAAATCAATCTGCTGTTGGGGCGCAAGAACAAGTTATGGCGCAAAGAAAAAGGCGTCAAGATGAACTTACAGAAAAAATAGCATTACAAGCAGCTGAGTTGAGAAAGCTTGAACAATCAGATATTAACGATTATGAAAGTTTTACTAGGTCAGAAGTGATTGATTTTAGGAATATTGCATTTTTATCACTACAGTTTAAAGAAATTGAAGATCGTGCAGATGTTGCAATTACGTTGTTGTTTGGAGTTAAAAATTCATTGCTTCATATGCATAAGATTCAAAATACAGACGAGCCATCTCAAAGGCAAGATATTGAACATGCATATGAATTGGGAGCAATTGAATGGGCGATTGCAAAGGTTTTGTCTAAAGAGGAAATTAGTGTGGTTTCTACAATTAAAAGTGAAGAAGCGAAAGAATGGAATGATTTGTATGATTCTGTGAATATTTTAAACAAAGTGCATAGAAAAGAATGTGATAAAAATAATAATGACAGGTTCGAAAAATTAGAGCAAATGTTGCTAACTTTGACTGAAGATAAAGTGGCGCAACAAAGCAGAATAATCGAATTGGAAAAACAAAATGCTGAACAAACAAAAAAAGCGGAAGAGTTAGAAAAAAAGGGTGCTGAAAGAGAAAATGAATTAAAAGATTTAAAAGAGCAGGATGTTGAAATTAAAAAAGCAGTAGATTTGCACATGCAAAAGATAGAAAAATTCGATGCATATAAAGAGGCGCAGGATGAGCATGTTGAAGATAGAGAAATGCTAAATTCATATCACGAAAAAATATCTGCTTTAGAGGTGATAAATGATGCACAGCAAAAGGCAATAGATTCATTAGTTAATAATCAAGAAGCAAAGTTAGCAGAGTTGAAAGCCAATACTAAAGAGATAGTAGGTTTGTGTATGAAGGCACTAGAAGAGCAAACTGACAAATCAGTAAATTTAGAAGAAAAATACACTGCGCAATCAGAAAAGTTAGAAGAGTTGAAAGCCAATACTAGAGATGTGGTAGAAATGCAATTTAAGAAATTAGCAGATTTAGAAAGTGAGAGCAAAGAAGTAGCAAGCTCACATACACAAAAAATGGAAAAACAGGATAAAAAATTAAGAATTCTCTCAAAGACAAATGATGAGCAGCAAAAGGCAATAGAAGAGTTGGATGTACGAAATATTTCAATTGAGCATGATGTTGAGAGCCACAAATATCATGATATTGTTGATGTCGCTAAATTAATGCTTGATGTATATAAAGCAAAATTAGCACCAGATAGTTATACACATGATAAACAAACTATAGAAAGCGTTATAAGAGATCCAAAAAACAATGCAGAGGGTTTTAAGCAATTGGTTGAAGGGCATTATTTTAGAAAGTTAAAAGCAGTTGATAAAGATTATTTTAAACAACAAAAGAAGACTGAGCCCGCAAAAGCTAGTGTTAATTTTGCGCCAATGTTTAATATAGCTAAGAGGTTCTTTAAAAGTCAAAATCATGAATCACTTTCAGATGGCATGTCTGTACTTGAAACTTTTGCTAATATTACAAATGACGCAAATGAAGATAATTTAGCTGGAATGAGAATTGGTTTTGAGAAGTTTCAATTAACTGAAGATGATAATATGTATGCAGATTTACATTGGGCAACAGTAGTCAAAATAGCCAATGTGTCTGTTAAAGACCACAATGCTGAATTGTTTGAGTATAGTTTTGCAATACTTGAAGCGGCCAGAATATTAGGTTTTTGTGAAGACTTTGTTGCTTTAAAAACATTCTTACGATATTCCGTAGTTGCATCATGTAGAATTAGAAATAACATTGAAAAAAGAGCCCCATTGTTATTAGAGAAAATAAATCAAGTGCAGCTAGATGATACTCATGATGATTATGCTGAAAATTCAAAGATTATAAATGCATTTAAAAGTAGATTGACAAATATGAAAGAGCATGTCGAAAAATGTTATGAAAATGTATTTGAAGGTTTGTTCAACTTGCTAAGTAATTTTGATGCTATGTTAACCATAGAAGAAAAAATAGAAATGAAGCAGGAAGCAAGCTCTGAATGTTCTGAAGGAATGCTAGAAGATATGGTTAGTGACTGCTGAGCATGGTGAAAATTTAACAAATAGCAGCCTTCTTACATCATGTTGAGTTTAGTGAGCATGTAGAAAATGCAAGAGCGCAAGGGCTTATTTCCTAGTATTAAAATAAATTTCATTAAGTAGCAGAATAAAAATTCTAGGTAACTATGAATTTCGCTCATTATATTAAAATTCAGAAAAATCAAATGTAGCAAATTATTATTTATATCAAATAATTTAAGTTATCATATGAAATTCACATTCAAATATTTGAAATAATTTGGGTTTTATAATGAGGTAAGTTGATGTTTTGATCTGCTATAAGGGTTTTGGATTCCGAAGTTGTTTAGTAATTTCTTTTCAACATCTTTCATAATCAATGCGTCATTCTCATCCTCATGATCATACCCAATAAGGTGTAAAGTTCCATGAGCAGCCATATGTACAAAGTGAGACTCAAAAGTAATTCCCAACTCTTCAGCTTCTTCTTTGATAAAATCTATACATAAATAAATATCACCAAGCACTCGAGGACATTTCATGTTTGGTGGCATCAAATCTGATGGAAAAGATAAGACATTTGTAACTTTATTTTTCTTTGCATGTGTTTTGTTTAAATATTTCATATATCTACTGCTGACGCATTCAATATTTAGGAAAATATCCTGATTATGCATATTGATTTTAAATGCAATTGCTTTTTTTGATATATATTCTACCGCTAAGTACAAGTGATCTGGTACATTTTTTGTAGTTACAGTCCAATCTCTTGCGTAAGATGGCATTGGTTTGATTTCTATTAACATTTCTAAATTAACTATCCCAGAAATTTAAGTTTATATCTAGTTCTTGTTGCTTTTAAAGTCATATAAATAATGATTGATAAAATATTAAGAGTAGTTTATGTAAAGAGAAAAACATATTAAGTTAAGCTGCTTTGAATTTTGGAGTGGATTTCAATATGTTTTTTTGGTATAATTCAGTGTTTTGGAGGTTGAATTGACAAAAGATGAAGATTTAAATAGCGATATGCAGGATGAAGTTAGTGAAGCTCCTGTTCAAAATGAAGTGGCTGAGTTAGAAAGCAAAGTTGCTGAATTAAAGGATTTATTAGCTAGATCTGCTGCTGAGCAAGACAATATGCGTAAAAGATTTGATAGAGATTCAAAAGAATATGCTAAGTATGCGGTTAACAATTTTGTTTTATCTGTATTAGAAGTTATAGATAATTTAGAATTAGCATTAAGAGCGGCTGAGTCTGACAAAAATATTCATTTGGGAATCTCAATGGTTTATAAACAAATCATTTCTGTTTTAGAAGCAAAAGAAATTACTCAAATAAATACTAATCCTGGTGATATGTTTGACTCAGAAAAGCATGAAATTATAGAAGAAATTGATTCAGATAAAGAAAAAAACACAATAGAGCAAATCAAATTTAAAGGTTATGTGAAAAACGGAAGTGTTTTGCGACATGCAAAAGTATCTGTTTCAAAAGGGCAAAAGTAGATTTCTAACTTAATGTTTGATATACTTACTTGTTAATTGGAAATTATTAATAAATTTTTATACAATTATTAATAAATATGTTTATAGGAGGCAACGGTGAATAAAATTATTGGAATAGATTTAGGAACAACTAACTCGTGCGTAGCTGTGCTCGAGGGTGGAAAAATAGTTATTATACCTAATGATGAGGGTGGTAGAACTACTCCCTCAGTAGTCGCTTTTAAAAATGATGAAAGATTAGTTGGTGCTGCAGCAAATAGGCAATCTATTACAAACCCAACAAATACGTTTCACTCAGTAAAAAGATTAATTGGGCGTAGGTATAGCGATAAAATGACACAAGAGCATAAAGGTTTAGTGTCTTATGATGTTGTGGATTGTAATGGAGATTCCTGTGTTAAAGTAGGGGATCAAACTTACAGACCAGAAGAAATCAGTGCTATTGTTTTGCAAAAATTAAAAGCTACAGCGGAAAAATATCTTGGTAGCAAAGTAACAGAAGCAGTAATTACTGTTCCCGCATATTTTAATGATGCTCAACGTAATGCAACTAAAAATGCAGGAAAAATTGCTGGTTTAGATGTTAAAAGAATTATTAATGAACCAACTGCAGCTGCATTCGCTTATGGTTTGGAAAAGAAAAAATCAGGAAAAGTTGCTGTATATGACTTAGGTGGTGGAACATTTGATGTTTCTATTCTTGAAATTCATGATGGTGTTTTTGAAGTTCTTGCTACAAATGGAGATACATTCTTAGGTGGTGAAGATTTTGACCAAGCTATTATTAATTACTTAGCTGATGAATTTTTGAAATCAGATGGAATTGATTTAAGAAATGATAAAATGGCACTACAAAGATTAAAAGTAGAATCTGAGAAAGCAAAAATCACACTTTCTTCTGCTAACCAAGTTGAAGTTAATTTGCCATTTATTACTGCTGATTCATCTGGTCCAAAACATTTAAATGTAATGATTACTAGGGCAAAACTTGAATCTTTGGTTGAATCTTTGGTTGAAAGAACAGTGTCTCCTTGCAGTAAAGCATTGTCTGATGCTGGATTTTCTTCTAGCGATATAGATGATGTGATCTTAGTTGGTGGTATGACTCGTATGCCTAAAATTGTTGAAAAGGTAAAGCAAATTTTTGGAAAAACACCTCACCAAGGTGTGAACCCTGATGAAGTTGTTGCAAGTGGAGCAGCTATCCAAGGTGGTGTGTTGCAAGGTGATGTTAAGGATGTTCTTCTTCTAGATGTAACACCTCTTTCTTTGGGAATTGAAACTGAAGGTGGAATTTGTTCTAAGCTTATTGAAAGAAATACAACAATTCCAACTAAAAAGTCACAAACATTCTCCACTGCAGCTGATAATCAAACATCAGTTACTATTAGAGTTTTGCAAGGTGAACGAAATATGGCTGCAGATAACAAGCTATTAGGTCAATTTGATTTAACAGGATTGCCTCCAGCGCCAAGGGGAATTCCTCAAATTGAAGTTACATTTGATATTGATGTGGATGGAATTGTTCATGTATCTGCAAAAGACAAAGCAACTAATAAAGAGCAAAAGATTTCTATTAAAGATTCTGGTGGTTTATCTGATGATGAGATCGAGCAAAAGATTAAAGAAGCTGAGGAGCATGCAGAGGCAGATAAGTTGAAAGTTCAATTAATTGAAGTAAAAAACAAAGCTGAGTCTCTAATTGCAAGCACAGACAAAGCTTTGCAAGATCATGGATCACAATTAGAAGAAGCAGATAAAACTAAGATAGAAGAAGCCTTGGATGATTTGAAAAGTAAAAAAGATTCAGATGATGTTAAGGTATTAGAAGAAGCAATTTCTACACTTTCTAATTCAGCAATGAAATTGGGTGAAATTGCATATAAAGCAGCGCAAGAAAAAGAAAAATCTGAAAAAAGTTCTGATTCTGAAAAGAGTGATGAGCCTAATTCAGATAATGTGCAAGATGCTGAATACACAGAAAAGGATAAGGAGTAATCTAGCCTTTTTTGATTATAAAAATCAAAATCAGGGGAAACAAATTTAAATGAGTAGTAAAAAAAATTATTATGATGTTTTAGGGGTTGCTAAAGATGCATCGCAAGATGAGATCACTAAATCATATAGATCTTTAGCTAAAAAGCATCATCCTGATAGATTTGCTGGGGATAAGAAAAAAGCAGCAGAAGAAAAATTTAAAGAAATATCTGAAGCATATACAGTTTTGAAAGATCAACAAAAAAGAACTGAATATGATCAAGGTGGAGCTGGTTTTGATGGATTTGGATTTGATCCTAATCAATTTAATGGTTCATCTTTTTTTGGAGGAATGGACGATATTTTTCAAAGTTTTTTTGGAGGTTCTCAATCTAAAAAACCAAATCAACGTGGTCAAGATTTAAGATTTGATATTGATATTACTTTAGAGCAAGCTTATCATGGCTATCAAGCGAAAATCAAAATACCTCGTTTGCTCAAATGTGAAACTTGCAAAGGGGTAGGGTCAACTACACCACCAATTATATGTAGACAGTGTCAAGGAAAAGGAACTGTTCATATTAAACATGGATTTTTTCATGTTGAGCAAGCATGTAGCTCTTGTGCTGGAAATGGAAAAACAATTAAAGACAAGTGCAGATCATGCGCTGGTCAAGGTCGTATCAAAAAGGAAAGACAGCTTGATGTGACGATTCCACAAGGTATTCAAGATGGGCAAGAAATCAGAATGGTTGGCGAAGGAGATGAAGGTGCAAAAGGTCATAATGGTGATTTATACATTAGGATCAATATTCAACCTCACGCTCAATTCACTAGGGTGAAATCAGATTTATATTGTTCAGTAGAAATTTCCCCTGTAATTGCAGTGCATGGTGGGAAAATAGAAATTAAATCTATTGCAGATAGAGAGATTTCTATTACAATACCAGAGGGAATTCAGTCAGAAACCAAATTGAGAGTTAGCAGCTACGGTATGATTACTGGAAGATACAAAGGTGATTTATATGTAAAAGTCACTATTGTTACTCCAAAGAAAAAAGGTATGACAAAAGAAGAAATTGAATTATGGTCTTCTCTAAATGATTTAAACAAAGGCAAGAGACAGCCTGTAAAAACAGCTTCTTTTGAAAGTATTAAAAATATGTTCAATAAATGGGCCTCATAAGCTTCATTTTTTGATATCAAAACACTATACATTTTATATGATATTTCAAAATAATACATGTTTTGTTTGATGAAAAATCATTTTTTTTGCTTATATGATATAAACTATCAAATTATTTTACTAGTTTTAAATTTTTGCTAATATGTTGTTGGTATAAGTGCGTGTAAAATAAATAATATTGTTATATACACACTGACTATATCATAGCTTGCTTTTAGTAATTAATGTTTTTAAATTTGAATATCTGAAGTAAGTATTTAATTTATGTATTTAAAAGTTGAGTGTCATTGTGTTTTGTTTATGCAAATTATGTGTTTTTGATGGTATATATGATGAAAATTAATTTTATATCATGAATTATTATTACTTATTTTTATATCTCATATGTTTGTTTTTTAAGTTTCAATTATTGATATAATATATAATATTTTGATTTGATTGTTATAAAAGTAGCTTTTTGATTTAAAATTGTAGTGTTTTGAATGCTTTAAGCGTTGATGAATTTAATTTAAAATATGCTTAATTATTGTTGATTATACGTAACCTAGCTTTTAACTGTGAAGTTCAAAATTATATGAGTTATCACTATCACTTATTGATTCTTTATTTATGGAATGATTTTCATATTTATTATCCATTTTTGCATTTACAAATGCTAGAGCAGCTTCGTCTGAAACTTCTCCTTCTTGATTTTTAAGTATTAATTTTGAAGCTTGCATCATAATATCTAGAACTCTGCTTGGTCGTGGTGCATCAATTTTGGGCGCTTCAACATTTTTCAGCGCTTCTTCAGAATCAATGACATCCTTCTTGTCTGTTATTGCTACTGTTTCAGACGCTTTATCTAAAATAGCAGATTCAGCTAAGTCAGGCATAGCGTATGCTCCAGAAATTATAAATAATATAGAGATGAAAAATTTATTCATGTGTCCCCTTTATGATTTGGATGCTAGCATAATTTTTGTTGAAAAGCAAATGCTATTGACTTGTCATAGAAAGATGAGTATAATGTTTTTGCAAATAAGCGTTGTTTTTATAAAACAATAATGTTTTAATCTTTCAATGAAGCAATTAAGTGTTATATAGTAAAGCACAATCTTTTATTTGTTATCTGGAAGTCTGAAATATTAATGTAATATACTAAGTATTTTCTTCAAATTTGTAGCAAATAGTATAGTTATATTTAAGCATTTTGCATATATATTTTGATAATTTATATCAATTAGAAGAGGATGCATAATAAATAAATTTTGTTTGTACTTTCTCAAATAGAGACCTGCTATTGATTGATTTTGATGAGCAATTTGCAAATAATAAATCAGTTAAAAGATTGAAAATTATAGTATCCTAATAATAGATAAGCTTACCTAATGTTTTTTTTGTTAATAATCTTGTTCTGACTTTGTGATTTCATAATCTTGTTCCGATCTTATTTCACATTCTTCCTCTTCATATCGCGGCATTTCACAATCTCCCTCTGAGTCTGACTTGTCTATAAAAGTGTCTATATCACTAGCACAACTATCTATACAATTGTTTTGATTAAGCATTTCTTCTATAAGTATATTCATTCCTTTTAATGATAAAAAATCCATCATTAATGATAGTATAAAAGTTCTTTCTTCTAAGCATAAAGTTTCGCGTATGACTCTTTCTTCTAATTGAGGCGTCTCTGCCTGTGATTTGTGTTTTTGACTAAAATAGTCTTCAAGTAATTGTGATCTTTTGTAGTCTTCATATTTTGTCTCACATTCACGCATTGTTTCTTCTGCAGTGATGAATTTATCATGTGTTGTGCTGCAAAAAGATGAATTACTATCAGGCATTACATGGGTGTGACTTGCAAAAAATGCTATGCTGCATAAATAAATGAAAGTCTTGTTTGTTTTTAACATGATTTATTATATTGTAAAAAATGTTTTGTTTTAATGAATTTAATGAAAATTTATGCATAATTCACAATGATCAAATCGCATAATATAAACTTATGTGACGAAAAAATCCTATGATTTATATAAGATTTTCATTTACAAATAGTTTTGTTAAATTAAAGATCTTAAAGTTTTTAAGTTGAATAACTTTCTAATTGCTTTTGCTTCAATTTGCCTAATACGCTCTCTAGTGACTTTGAATTTTTCTCCAACTTCTTCTAAAGTGTGATCGCTTTTTGTTCCAAGTCCGAATCTTAATCTTAACAACATTTCTTCTCTACTTGTTAAGGTTGAAAATGATTTTGCGATAGCCTGTCTTACGCTTGATTGCATCATTGAATCCATAGGGGATACAGCGCGCTTATCTTCAATAAAGTCACCCAATTCTCCATCTTCACTTCCTACTGATAAGTTCAAGCTTACAGGTTCTCTGGCAATTTTTTGAACACGTATGACTCTATCAATAGGAATGGCCAGGAATTTACTGATCTCTTCTGGAGATGGTTCTTTTCCATTCTTATGAAGTAATAATCTAGAAGCTTTTGCAACTCTATTGATTGTCTCAATCATATGTACAGGAATACGTATGGTTTTTGCTTGATCTGCAATAGCTCTTGTGATTGCTTGTCTAATCCACCAAGTTGCATATGTAGAAAATTTATAACCTCTAGTGTACTCAAATTTATCTACAGCCTTCATTAATCCAATATTTCCTTCTTGAATTAAATCTAAAAATTGTAAACCTCTATTTGTATATTTTTTAGCAATAGAAATCACAAGACGTAAGTTAGCTGAAACCATTATGTTTTTGTTTTGAGACATGACTTTTTCACCATGCTTCAAAGCTTTAATAATTCTTTTGAACTCTTTTAAAGGCAAGCTAATATGTTTGCTGATTTCTTGCATTTTTAAGTTATTTTCTCTAATAAATCCAGAGTTTGCTTCTAAGAAATCCTTAACTTTTTGATTTGTTATTGGCGTTTTGTTCATGTTTGCAATGAAAATATTTCGCTTAATGCCTTGTTTTTCAGCTCTTTTCATTAAATCTATTTCACGTTTTATTATTTCTTTATTCAAAGAATACATTTCATTAATCAGCTTATCTATGCAAGTGTAATTAATGCGCAAATCTATAACACACTGTGTTAATTCTTTGTGAGCATCTTTGTATTTATTTGCTAACGCAGTGGGAACATCTTCATCTTTTTCAATATATTCAAATTGTTGATCTTGAATTTTCTTGAATTTCTTATGAATTTTTTGAAGTTTTTTCATGTTTTTTTCTAGAGCTTCTAAGTCATACTTATCTTCTTCTGAGTCTTCATCAATTTCAAAACATGCTGATTCTTCCGAAGTCTCTGTTTCTGTTTCTTCTATATCAATTAATTCAGATGGGTGCATATTTTGATTTTGTATAGCCTCATGCCATTCCAGTATCCTTTTAGGCGTGATAGTGCTTTCACAAATTGCACTGATCATCATGCCACTACCTTCTTCAATTTTTTTTGCTACTGTGATTTCTTCTTCACGAGATAACAAAGGAACATTTCCCATTTCCCTTAAATACATACGAACTGGGTCGTCATGATTAGCGCCTCGAGCAGATTTAGAATCTTCAAAAATAATATCTTCCTCATTAGGCTTTTCTTCAGCTAAAACTTTGATATCGCCTTTATTGACATCATCCTTGCTATTCAATACATCATCTTTATTAAAAAAAGAATTATCTAATTTTCTTTCCATAATTACTCCCTTTGTTGAATATAAACTGCCACATTCTGACTAAATCTTCTTTGTTCTGCTCAGAAGACATAAACGGCGCTACTTGCATAATGTTATCTGAGAGGCATGAATCCACTATGTCAGTAGATCCTGTTTCTGCAAAAAAGTCAAGATTGTATTCAGCTTTCTTTATCCATTTTGGTATTAAATCTTGCATTATTCTTATTTCTTTAGATAATTCTAAATTTAAAAAATCATCACAGATATAATCATAGATCTCAGGGCTTTTTAAAATCATACCAATTAAAATCTTTTCATAAGTAGATTGTAAGTTTGGAACAGGCTTTTTTAAATATGCTTTAGCATGACTGCCATATTTTTTATATTTTACAATTTCACTTTTCCATAATTCACGCCATTTTTGTTTATATAACTCTTTAATATTTGGATTCTTAATTGTGTTTCCCAATTCTAAAACTTGTGTGTAATATTTATACTGAATTTCAGGTATGTCACTTTTATTTAAAAATAAATCCCAACATGCCTTAACCAAAGGTATTCTTTTTTCTTGTAATTCATCCCATTTATCTTTTCCATATTTAAATAAAAAGCTATCGGGATCCTCTTTGTCTGGTAATATTATAAATGATATCAATGATTTTTCATCTAAATGTGGTAAAACTAATTCTACAATTCTTTTCATAGATTTTAACCCAGCTTCATCTCCATCTAAACAAATTATTGCTTCTTGTCCCATATTGAAAATTTGATTTACATGATTATAAGAAATTGCAGTTCCTAATGCAGCAACAGCATTACATCCGAATTGATGCATCACAACTACATCCATGTATCCTTCAACCAAAACAATAGGCTTGTATTTGTCTACATATTTTGTTCCATATAATATCTCTGATTTTTTGAAATATTCTGTTTCAGGGCTGTTAATATACTTTGGTCCAAACCGCTTTGTAATATACCTTGCTCCAAAACCACACACTTTATTATGTACATATATTGGGAATACAATTCTGTTTTGAAAGATTTTTAATATAGAATCCTTAAATCCTATCTTAAGCATAATTTCATTAGAAATGTTTTGTTTTTTACAAAAATTGAGAACTGAATTAGCTTCTGGAATCCAACCTATCTCAAATGTTGAAATGGTTTTTTCGGTTAATCCTCTGTTTTTTAAATACTCAATTGCTGTTAAATTATGTTTCAAACTATCTACAAACCAATTTGTTAAAGAAGTGGAATGATCTAAATCTGAGTGAACTTTCTTTTCAAATGAATATTTAATATTAAACCAATCAGCTATTTTTTTGCATGCATCTATAAATTGTATATTTTCAATTTTTTCAACAAACTTAATTAAATCACCGCTGGCTCCACACCCAAAGCAATGAAACAGTCCTATATCATCTTGAACAACACACGATGGACTTTTTTCATTATGAAAAGGGCATGCAATATAGAATTTCTTTCCAGAATGATTAGAAAAATTAATATATTTTCTTACAACTTCAGATAATTTAACAGAAGATTTTAAATCATTAACAAAATTATTCTTGAATGAGCTCATTCGCTTTTTCTTTATTATCTTCGAACCAATTGTAATCAGTCCATTCTTTTTTGTAGCTATTGATTACTTCTGACCATGTTTTTTGTAATTGTGGTTGAATTTTGACATTTGAATTTGTGTTAATGTAATTCGTTACAATATAAATACTTTCATTTGTTTTTTTCATAAACGTATTTCCTATATTATACTTTACATCACCTGTTTTAAGTAAAATGAATATTACTCCAGGTTTTAATAGTATATTTGCATCCTTATATCCTTTGTATATTGCTTTCATTCCATCATAAGTTTGCAATCCTAACATGCACACTTTTTCATGAATGATTTCTTGTTGCCCACATACCAAGGATACAAACATTATCCAGCCCTACTTGTTTTCGCAAATGCTTCTTCGATAGTTCCAATCATGTAAAATGCACTATCTGGTAAATGATCACATTCACCTTCCAAAATCATTTTAAAACCTTTGATTGTATCTTCAATTTCTATGTATTTTCCTGGCATAGAACTAAAAGATTGTGCCATAAACATGGGTTGAGATAAAAATCTTTGCATTTTTCTTGCTCGTTTTACTATAATCTGATCTTCAGGAGATAATTCATCTAAACCAAGAACAGCGATAGTATCACTTAAATCTTTGTATTTTTGTAGGCATTTAATAACTTCAGTTGCAACATAATAATGTGCTTCTCCAATGATTTCAGGGCTCAATGCATTAGAATAAGATGCTAATGGATCAATAGCTGGGTATATTCCAATAGAAGCCATAGATCTGCTTAATACTGTAATAGAGTCTAAGTGAGAAAAGGCTGAAGCTGGGGCAGGGTCTGTACTATCATCTGCAGGCAAGTAAATTGCTTGAATACTAGTAATTGAGTTTGCTTTTGTGCTAGTAATTCTTTCTTGTAATGAACCCATTTCTGTTGCCAAAGTTGGTTGATATCCAACTGCAGAAGGGAGCCTTTCTAGAAGAATAGAAATTTCTGCACCAGCTTGAGTGAATCTGAACAAGTTATCTACAAAAAAGAATACATCCTGACCTTCAACATCTCTAAAGTATTCAGCTATTGTGATTCCACCATATGCAACTCTGGATCGAGCTCCAGGAGGTTCGTTCATTTGACCGTATATTAATGAAACTTTTGATGTGTCTCCATTCAAGTCAATTAAACCCTCATTGATCATTTCATTATACAATTCATGACCTTCTCTGATTCGCTCACCAACTCCAGCAAATACAGCTTTTCCACCATGTTCTTGAGCCATGTTATTGATTAATTCCATGATCAGTACTGTTTTTCCAACTCCAGCACCTCCGAATAATCCAATTTTACCACCTTTAACATACGGCAATAATAAATCAATTACTTTAATCCCTGTAACAAAAATTTGAGTTTTTACAGATTGCATTGAAAATGGAGGAGCTTTTCTATGTATAGGCCATTTTTTAACGCTATCATCTAAAGATTCTCTTCCATCTATAGTTTCTCCAACAACGTTAAATACTCTACCTAATGTTTCTCGACCTACAGGTATTTCCAAACCAGTTCCTGTGTCTATAACTTCCAAGCCTCTTTTAAGGCCTATAGTGTCAGACATCGCAATAGCTCTGACAATTCCATTCCCCAAATGCGCAGAAACTTCTAAGTAAGCAGTAGATTTTTTTAATTCATTTTGCACACTTAAAGCATTTAAAATTGGTGGAACTGTATTTTCAAACAGTATGTCAACTACAACACCTCTAACAGAAACAATTTTACCTATATTTCTGGTGTTTTTAATTGTTTTATTATTTTTAATATTCATTTATATACCTAAGCCTCCTATAATTTCACTCATTTCCAAGGTTATTTTTTCTTGTCGCAAACGGTTATATTGTAATTTCAATTCATGTTGCATATTTTTGCAAGTGTCTGATGCTTGAGCCATTGCTACAGCTCTACTTGAATTTTCAATCATACTAGTTTCAATTGCTGATACATATATATAATATGCCATATATAATGTACATATGTTTTTATCTTTTAATGATGGAATTCCTGGGAAAACGCTAGAGTTAATAAACTTTGATTCATTAACAGAGTAAAAGTGCATAATAATCTCACGTCCACTCATTAAATGCTTTATAGCTAATATAGCTGCAGAATAAGCATCTTCCAAAGAAAGTATAATTTCCATTACTTTTATTTCAGCATTAGAGTTTTTCAATGATTCTATAGCATGTTTTCCAAACGATATAAAAGTATCATTTTGATCATATTGTAATTTAGAAACATAGTTAGAAGCTAAATATATAAAGTCTCTACAGAATTTTTTATCCACACTAAATACTATATGTAGTGCATTTTGATTAAAATCAGAAAACGTTAGCCTATTTACTTCTTTCCTTAACACAGAAAGGCTGATTAAAGTTTTGTTGTATGCTTTGCTAGCTTGTTGTTTTTTTACCATAGAAATAGTTTGAATTGCAGATGTGATTCTCCCTATGTTTGATATGTTTTTTTGTTTCTCTTGTAATGTTTGTAGCTTCATTATGCTTTTTCCTTAAATTGATTAACAAATTTCTTGATAATTGAATCAATTTCATCATCAATTGTTTGTGTTTCAATTAGCTTAGCAACAGTTCTAAAATGTTCTTTTTTAAATTCAGATAAGAAAATTTGTTCAGTTTTATCAAGTTGATCTAATGGGTAATTATCGAAACATCCTAAGTTACATGCAAAAATAACTAATATCTCATCTTCAAAAGAATACAGTTGGTTTGCACTTTGCCTTAAAATACGTGTTACAGCTTCTCCACGCTTTAGAGCTTTGGATGTTGTTGCATCAATATCAGTTAAAAATCTAGAAAACTCTTTTAATTCAGCATATTGAGCTAACTCTAATTTCATCATACCAGCAACTTTTCTCATCGCTTGTGTTTGGGCAGCTCCACCAACTCTACTTACAGAAATGTTTGTGTTAATAGCTGGTCTTTGACCTTCAAGAAACATTTTGTTATCCATGAAGATTTGTCCATCAGTTATGGATATTACATTAGTTGAAATATATGATGAAATATCACCTTCCTGAGTTTCAATGATAGGTAATGCAGTTAAAGAACCACCACCTTTTTCATCGCTCATACAAGCTGCTCTTTCCAATAAACTTGAATGTATGAAAAAAACATCTCCAGGATATGCTTCACGACCTGGAAAACGTTTTAATAATAGAGAAATTTCTCTATATGCAATCGCGTGCTTGGATAAATCATCATATACGATTAATGCATGCTCTCCATTATCTCTGTAATGTTCAGCTATTGCAGTTCCAATATAAGGAGCTAAGTATTGAAAAATAGATGGATCATCAGCAGAAGCTAAAACAATAGTTGTGTATTCCATTGCTCCTTCTTTTTCAAGTTGATAGGCTAATTTTGCTGCATCAGATGCTTTTTTACCAATCAAAACATATACGCAATAAACCGGATTTCCATTTTTATATCTTTCTTTTTGATTTAAAATAGACCCTATTGCTATTGTGCTTTTTCCAGTTCTTCGATCTCCTAAAATTAACTCTCTTTGTCCAAACCCAATCGGAATTAATGCATCAATTGCCTTTACACCAGTATACATAGGTTCAGATACATGTTTTCTATCAATTATTTGAGGTGATTCTTGCATTACGATTCTCTCAAATTTAGTTTTGACATCACCTTTTTCATCTATAGGTTGACCTAACGCATTTACAACACGACCTAAAAGTTCATTCCCTACGCCTACTTTTAATATATTCTTACTTCTATATACAGGCATATCAACAACAACTTTTGGTTCAGCGCTTAATATAGCAACTTTTACTACATGTTCACTTAATTCAACAATAAGACCTTCTTGTTTATTGTCAAAAATAACAACTTCGCCATATATAGCATTATGTAATCCTAAGATTTCACATATGCCGTCAGCGACACTTTCAACTTTTCCTGTTTCATAAATATCTACGTTCTTATCAAAGTTTTCTACTGTCCCTTTGATGACACTCTCAATATCTTTAGACTTTAAATGACGCATTCAATTCTCCAACAAATTTACTCAACATATTAACATAAGAAGCGTCTACTCTGGTAGAGCTTAAGTCAATTGTAAATCCTCCTAATAATGAAGCTTTGTATTTTGTAACAACTTGAGTTTGATCACCAAACATATTATCAAGGTATGATTTTAACTCTTTTGATAACTTTTCATTTGGTTTAGCTAAAGTAATTTGAATTTTTGAAACATATTCAGAGCTTTTTATGCACTTACTATATATTTGAGAAATAAAAGAATTAAAATCTTGCCATGTGCATTTTTCATATACAGTTTGCACAACCATTTTAAATAGTTGAGAAAACTCTCCAGAATCAAACAATCCCCTAGAATTTAATGGAATTTGATTCCATAACTCCGATTGGTTATGCATAAAATAATATAATTTAATTAAGTCTTCAGCAAATACCTTCTTATCTTTTATAGGAATGATACGCCAAATTGAAAATTCTAAGCTCATATAAATTTATTATAGTACATTTTCTTTATAATCCAACAAAAGGTCTGGTAAATAATTTTAATAACTCAATATTATTATATAGTGTTATGAGTTGATATAAATTTGTTTAAAAAATCTTATTGTGTTTCTATTATTTGAGCGATTTCTTTATGCTGCATGTCTTTACTTTTTTGATATGATTGATCATAATTACTTGCATGCGGGCGTAGCTCAGTGGTAGAGCACAACCTTGCCAAGGTTGGGGTCGAGGGTTCGAATCTCTTCGCCCGCTTATCTTAATTTTTTTACAATAAATTTTTTACTTATAAAAGTTATATAAATCTACTTCATTATTTTTATTCATGTTATTTTACATTTATGTTGTATTTAGGAATTGAAACAAGTTGTGATGATACTGCAGTTTCTCTTATGCTTAATGAGGAATGCTTAGCAAATGAAATTGTGACACAAGATTCCTCTGAATTTGGAGGAGTTGTTCCTGAATATGCTTCTAGAGAGCACATGGACGTACTTCCTAATTTGATAAGTAAAGTGCTGAAGAATAATGGATATAAATTAACTGATTTGAATTTTATAGCAGCTACACAAGGACCTGGTTTACATGGAAGCTTGATGGTAGGAGTGACATATGCAAAAACCTTAGCTTGGAGTTTGAAGATCCCATGGATAGGAGTTCACCATTTAGAAGGTCACTTAATTGTTGCAAAGTGGAAGAGTGAGCTGAAATTTCCTTTTGGAGTTTTGTTAGTTTCAGGAGGGCATACATCTATAATAGCAGCGCATGATTTAGCTAAATATGAAACATTAGGTTCAACAATGGATGATGCTGTTGGTGAAATGTTTGATAAAATAGGGCGTTGTTTAGGGTTTCCTAACCCCGCTGGCCCATATATGGAAAAGTGTGCTCAAAATGCTCAAAACACAGTAAAATTACCTATCCCATTATATAAAGACACTTCAATTGATTTTTCTTTTTCAGGCCTGAAAAGTGCTGCAATGCGATTTTGGGAAAAAAGTGATAAATCTGAACAAACTAAGAGTGATTTGTGCATGAGTTTGCAAAATATAGTATATGAATCTCTTAAAAGTAGGTTGGAAAATGCATGGGAAAAAAGTGACATCACATCTTGGGCATTTGTAGGTGGAGTCGCTTCTAACTTGTTTATTAGAGAGAGAATTCAGAAATTATGTATAGAAAATGGTAAAACGCTTTTTATGCCTGACCCAAAATTATGTAGAGATAATGGGTTGATGATTGCTTATACAGGATATTTATATGCTAAAAAAGGTTGGTACTCTAGTTACGAAGAAGGAACATTAGCTGCCTATAAAATTGATAGTCTGAAGATGCAAACCTGACTTTATAGTAGGTAAATAGAATTTCAAATCAAACACATTTAAATCTGATGCCCCTTTATATTTTTCGATAACTGTTAGAACTATCAATATATTTCACATAAAAATCTCAATGCCTTTAAATTTGAACTTTAATAAATTTATCCTCTCCTTCAGCTATTGCTTTGTCCTTGAATTCCTCTATTATAGCCTTTGTTTTATCATGTTTTTTGTTAATTTATTAAAACATGAAAGTGCATATGAAAAACTTCCTGACCTGCATTTGAGCCATTGTTTGTAAGAAGCTTATAGTCTTTATTTTCTACATTTACAGCTTTAATTGCTTTTTTCACACCAAGCATGAAATTTGTCATAAAATCAGAATTAGCATCTAAAAGGTCTGTAAAATTGGAATATTCACCTTTAGGTATAATCAGTATATGGATTTTTGCACTAGGGTTAATATCTTCGAATGCTAATGTATAATCATCCTCATAAACTTTTGTACAAGGAATTTCTCCCCTTAAAATTTTAGCAAATATATTATTTTGATTATACACATTAATCTCCATTCATTTTATCCTAAATCTATTTCCTGACTTTACAAGAGCCTTTGTTCATTCGCATTTTTGAAATTTTCACTCCGTTGTGGAAGTTTATTTCTTGTATCCTGTTATTGCGTTTTATAGTAGTGAAATGTTCGCTAACTATATCATTGATAATAAGTTTTGCTCCTAATGTTTGAGCCCAACAGCTTGTAGTAAATGTTTCATTTTGAGCATATAGATTTCCATTTTCCAAAAGAGCTACTTCTCCAGATCTAGAAATAACAAACATATTTTTGGGTTTGTTCAATATATTAAATAAAAATGGCAAAGCACAAAGTATGCTTAAATATTTTATCTGTTTTTTATGATGTAGTAGTAAAATTAAACCTAACATCCAGAATGCTAAAGTCATGTAATGAATTTGGTGAAATATCATTGTGTGGTTAAATAAATCTTTTAATACAACAGTAATGTCAATCATGAATCCCAAACAAAAAGATAATAATTTATTCAATATCATCAGTGAAATGTTAATACGGCATAAAAAAAGCCATATTATAATTAAAAACATGATGACAAACATCAAAGGAATGCATATTAAATTAGCTAAAAATGGTTGAATAGGAAATTTGTTGACCCAATATATAGAAAATGGGGCCATTGTGATTAAGCACACAAATGTACTTGCTAAAATGCTTACAAAGTAGTTTTTGATATTAAACCTGAAGTTCATTAAGCTGAATACTGCTAAACATGAAAATTGAAATCCTGGGTATAATAATGCTTCTGGCCAAATTAGCAATATTAATAATACTGCTGACATAAAAGAATGAGAAGCAAGATTTTTCTTGGATGAAAAATAACAAAGTAGCGGAAACAAAAACATGATTACAGATCGTATTGAGGAAAAAGCTGTTTCAATGAGTGAAAAATAGCTTATAACCCCAATTACAGAAAATAGCTTAGCCAATGAAACTAATGGAATTGACACATATCTAAAAATTGCAAAACATACTATCCATCTGAAGAACAAATAAAAGCAAGACGCTACTAAACTGATATGTAAACCAGAAATGGCTAATAAATGGGCTAAGTTTGCATCTTGAAATGCATTGCGAATACTTTGCGGCATTGTGTATGATTTACCCAAAACAAGTGATCGTAATAATGTAGACTCTATATATGGGAAGTGATTTTGAATCTGATCTTCAATTTTGTGTACAAATGATTTTTTCGTACTTGGAGAAGTCACATATGAAGTTATTGTTCCATGCGAAATAACTCTAGCAAAAAACTCTTTATACCTTATATCTTTTGCTTCTGGTAAACATGGGTCAGGGATTCCATATAAATCGATTTCCCCAAATATATAATTATTTTGTGCCAAGTTTTGACTATAATCTAAATTAGATTTTATATAATAATTTGTATCTTTTAATTGAATTAAAGCTTTGTATTTATTGCTTGAATAACTCTTTGTTAATCGTACGATTTCACCTTCAAATGATGTAAATGTAGGTTGAGGGTAGTGCAAGGAGTATATTTTGTAACTGATCCTGGAAAACCCTATTACGCACCCTATACAAAATAATAATGAGAAGTGATTTTTGCGATTTAGTACAGCAAATATTATAGGGATGAGGGTGTAAAGAATTTTTGGGACTTCAAGAAATAAATATGTACCGATCCCGCAAATCACACCTGATAATAACCAAAATAATGGATAAAGTAATAACATATTAATTTGTAGGATTGTAACAATATATTTCTATATCTCCAAGCCGGATAGGTTTTATGTGTTTCTTAAATCAAGCGCTTCATAACCTATCGTTAAATAAAGTGCTTTATAACCTATTTCACTAAATAATGCATTAGTTCTAATAAGTATATTAGTAGCTTCTTATATATTATTACCTTCTATACTGCTAATTTTAGTTAACTTATGGTGTAGAGGGACAATTTCATTTATTTCATCCATTATTGCCTGTATTTCAGCTATATCATATGTTGAATTTTTTAGCCTTAGATTTAGCTATAGCTTCCAATTCAGCTACTTTAGCCTTAGATTTATCATGTTTAGCTTTCAATTCATCGCGTTTAATTTCTAATTCAGCTACTTTAGCTTCAAATTCAGCATTATATTTATCACGATCTTCAGCTCTTTTAGCCTCATGTTTAGCCTTTGCTTCAGCTAATTCAGCATTATATTTAGCAATGTCATTCTTACGTTTAGCGCTATATTTAGATTCTTCTACTATATCTAGTCTAGCTAGTTTGTATTCAGCTTGAGCATTTTCAACTGTTTTAGTGTACTCATCCCTGTGAGCCTCTAATTCAGCTTTTTGTTTAGTTAATTTAGCTTCAAATTCAGCATGTTTAAAAGCAGTTTCTTTATCCTTCAACATAGCATTTGCAGCTTCAGCTATTTTTTCAGAATGTTGAGCCTCTAATTCATCACGTTTAGGTTCTAATTCAGCTTCTGACCTCTTACCTTCAGATTTTGAATCTTCACTTGATTCTGTAGATGTTTCATCTTCTGAGCTAGAATCATTTGAGAAATGTGAATTTATATATTTAAATGATACGTTCATTACAATATCCTCTTTAGCCTTTATGTTAGCCTTTGCTTCAGCCTCTAATTCAAATCTCAACTCCTCTACCTTGTCTAATTCAATTTGCTCTTCCTTATCTATTTCAGCACGTAATTCAACTACTTTAGCTTCTTGTTTAGTCGTTATTTTAGTATCTAACTTATCTCTTTTTTCAGCTGCTATAGCCTTTATTTCAGCTCTTTTTTTATCTGATATAATCCTTATTTCCAATTCATTTTTTATGGATTGTAATTCATATTGTGTTATATCTATATTTTTGGATTCACTTTTTATAGCTTCGTCTGATTCATTTTCTAAGCTTTGTTCACTTTTTAAAGAATCCACATCACTTTCTTTTGCTTTAGAATCAGATTTACCTTTTTTATCGCTTTCTAATGCGCGTCTTGCAACTTCTAAGTACGTAGGTTTTACATTTTTATGCTCAGATTTCTCATCTTCAAATTTTGACTCATTGCTTGATTCTATTGTAGATTCTTTATCATTTGGTTTGTTCAATATTGCATCTATTTTAGTTTGTAAACTTGCTTCACATTCATTTTTTCGTGTTTCAAATTCATTTGACATAGTTATAAGTTGTGATTTTATTTCATTTATTTGATTAATCAGAGCTTTTTCTTCAGATTTCTTAGACTCTAATTTTGATACAACCTCTGATGTGTCTTCAGTGTTTAGTTTTTTCTCATATTCAATAATTTTTCCTTTTACTTCAATTAACTTAACCTCTAACTCATGTAATTCATTTTTAAATTGATCTTCTGCATGATGCTTCTCAACATTCAATTCATCTAATTCAGATAATATAGATTTGAGCGCAGCATTTTTTGCTGACTCCGCTTGAAGTGCAGGGTCTTTAAGTTTGGCCTCAGCTTCTAACTTAGCTTCGCATTCCTCTTTTTTGATTTTTAATGCATCAAATTTAGCTGAAAATTCTAATTTCACATCCTTTATTTGATCAATTAAAGATTTTTTTGTGATTTCTTTAGTTTTTGATTTAAGGATTCCAGATTGTAATATAGCTAATTCACTTTGTAATGATTGCAATTTGTTTTTCAATGTAATGAATGTTTGATCCATTTCATTATGTGATCTATTTAATTCAGATTCTAATTTTTTTTTTGAGATTCGGAATCAGTGACATCTTTTTCTTCGAAGTCAGACTCAGTATCAAGTTCGTTCATATCTTGCTCTCTCATCATTAAATCAGAAGGAGAACAACTTATAACTGTAGAAGAATCAGAATCTGATTCGTGTTCAAGCATTGAAGGTAGTTTAGGTGCGAGTTGCAGTTTTAAGTTTTCTATTTCCTGTTGTTGATTTTCAATTACTTGATTGCACTTCAGTAGCATTGCGAACATTGTGCTGTTACTTTGTACCAAAACACTAGGCAATGCTTTCTCCATTTGATTAAACAATTTTGCTCGTTCTTTTTTTTCTCTACGTTCGGTAATTAATTTATAAACATCTGGGTAATCACTCACATTACTCCACATTACAGATTTTTCTTCTGCCAAAAGTATCAATCTTTGGTCGGACTCTTGTGAAAATAGAATTATATGCCACTCAGACATTTCTTCTGATAAAGTTTCTTGACGATTTATAGGTTCATCTTGTTGTAGCTTATATATTTCATTACCTACTTTTTTCAAACTATCCGATAATTTGTTGAATGCGACAAATGTAGATTCCATTCGTGAATCATGATGAGCTCTTACTATTTCTTCTGTACTTACTATTTCTTTATTTTTGATAGGGAAGAATTCTAACATTTTATAATGCATAAGAGCGTCCCATTCAAATTTTTCATATTGCTCAACTAAATTGCGTTCACTTTCTAATGCGTCATGTTTAATTGCATCACGCTTTTTGGTTTCATGATTTTCATATGCAGCACTCCATGTTTCATTGCACAAATCTTTTTTTGCTTGCACAGATCTTTTAGTTGATTTAATAAGACGTGAAAAAAATGATTCTTTATCTGTAATAAATGCCTCTAAATCCAAAAATGCCTCTAAATCCAAATTTTCATTATCAAGTGATGGAATGAATGCTTCATCTTTTAATTTTTGTATAAGAGCGCACATTTCAGAAAATTCACCTTCTGCTTTGATTTTAATTCTTGGTGTAATAGAACAATTGTAAATATTGCATGATGTGCTATCGCCTGCTCTGGCATTTGCTAGAGCAGACTTCCAATCTTCAATATCCGGAACTGTTTGATTGCTAGGTTGAATTTCCTCTTTACTGCTTGATTTGCTATCTTCTGCAGATTTAGAAGCCATAGATCTATTCACTACTTCTTGTACGAATGATTGAATAGACTCTGCAAGTTGATTAGTAGCAGAAGTTTGAGACTTTTCTACTACAACCCCTTCACAAATAGAGTCATGTGCTTGGTGTGTAGACATAGAACGTACACTTTGTTGATCAACTAAAACTACTTCAGAAGGAGCTTTTTATGGGTTAGTAAAAAGTGGAGGGTGCATGCTCATATGAAATCCTGCATCAACAAGATCACCTTCAGTAGATTTTGGATATTTACTGTGATTGCTCATAACAAGTGATTTGCCGGATTCAGTGCTTACAGTATGTAATGAATTATCTCCATCACTTCCTGCAGTTATTTGTACTAACAATAAACATAATAAACGTTCATTTAGCCTCGCTTTGTTGAAATTTATACAAAACACACATAAAAAGCAAGCATTTTAGTGAAATTTATAGAAAATCAGTGATGGCAAATTTACTATAAATCTTCTAGCAAATATGGGTGTGTATATTAGATTAAGTTGTGACATCTAAAGATCAATATGAAAATTCATAACTTTAAGCAACCTAAGTAAGCAATGGTTTTCAACTCTAAAAATCTAAAATAAACTAAGCTTAATCCATAAAATCACTTAAATTATTCATATTAAAACAATCTTTTGTCTTTAGGAAACTGATCGCTTGCCTTATCCATGCCATCTCGTATCTCTTGCATAGTATTGTTTATAATAATTGTGTTATGTGCTAAATCATTTAATGCTTCACTTTCATAAGTATAATGCTTTGTCATGGCAGTTTCTACCTCTGATATATCCAAAATTAAAACAGGAGCATTCTTTATTTGTTCGTATATCAATTGTATGTTTTTTATAATACGCTCCTTCATATATATTGATTCTCTTAATATACATTGTAATAAGGCTGAGAGACATTTATGATTATTTTCATCTTTTGATTCTTTTAAGTCTTTAAATGATTGTGATAACTGCTCAGCATGTTCGAAGACACCCCTATTTCCTAATTTTTTAAGCAAACTGGATAAATTTTTGCTAGGACTTCCTTTAAGAATGTTATAATAATTGTGCTGCAAATATGCAAGAAATACTTCATGATTTTCTTTTGGATTATCTATAAAACTTTGTATATTATATGTTTTAGTTATAAAAAACTTTGCACTTTTATCTTCTGGTGCTTCATTGCTTATACTTTTGTGATTCATAATTTTATTTTCATGCAACTGAATTATTGTTTTAGCTATATCTAATTTTGTACTATATTCTATAGTGTCAAGGAAACTTTGATATTCTTCATTGAGCTTGTTTAAACTGTTTTTTGTAGTTTTTAATTCCTCAAATAATTCATCTTTTTCATCTTTCACTTTCGATAGCTGTTTCTCTTTTTCCACAATTTCACAGTTTGATTTTGCAAGTTTGTCTGTTGATTTAGTTAATGCTTCTTTAGTCTGAGAAAGGTTTGTTTGAGTGTTTGCCAACTCTTTGTTTGTTTTGTTCAACTGTTTAAATAATGCATCATTTTCACTTTGTACACCTGTAAGTTTAATTTTAGTGTTTTTTATTTGTTTATCTTTACTAGCTGTTTCAGCATATAAATTATTAGTTAAATCAATCCTTTTGCTTAATGCATCTTTTACACATGTAAGGTTAGCTTCAGTTTTTTGGAATTTTGCAGATGTATCTTTTAATTGATCAACCAATGTATTTTTTTCAACGTTTAATTCTGATATCTGCTTCTCATTTTCCTTTTGTGATTCAGTTAATTGTTCGGTTTTACTTTTTAATTTTTCATCAATATCAGATTTATATAACTCCAACAACTGAATTTGTTGCTCTTGCCATTTGCCTTTTTCCTCTAACACAGCCATCTTTGCAGCATTTGCTATGTGCAATTGATAAGCCTCCTTTAACTTTTCCTCTGTTGATTTCGGTTTATAATCTTCTATCACTACAAAATCATTTGCATCTTCAGACCCATTGGTTTGAGAGCTATAGTTTTTTTCAGATTGTGCTTGAGAGCTTGCTGATAAAGCTGGTGACAGCACTTTTGTAGTCAATCCATCTAACGTAGAGTTTGAAGATGAGCGAATTGGATATGAATTTACAAGCTCTGCATTAATCGCACATTCACCTATCGTAAATGGTGTTTTTTCATCAGTTTCTAACCCATCTAACGTAAAATTTGAAGACGAACTTGCGAATGAAGAATTCATCATTTTGTCAGAAGCCTCCAAAGCAATTACATTAAACAATAAAATTAATAAAAAACGATTTGTCATACAACCCCCTAATTGTTGATGTCAGTATACATATTTTTTTTGTAAAAGCAAGAAATTGCAGTATATTTGATGAATTTTTCCACTTAATAACATTTGATGTGTTCTTATCAATTCTGTTTGTAATATAATGTATAATTAGAGAAAAGTTTCTCTTTATTTAAATCGCAATTTATTGCTTGATGGCATATAATGACTGTATGAGCCAATATATTGACAAAGTAGAAATACAAATCAAAGCAGGTAACGGTGGTAACGGTTGTATCAGTTTTAGAAGAGAGTGCAGGGCGCCAAAAGGTGGTCCTGACGGTGGTGATGGTGGTTTTGGTGCAAGCATATATATCAAAGGTGATCATAATCTTAACACTTTAATTGATTTTCGTTATAAAAAAGTTTGGAAAGCAGAAAATGGTCGTGATGGATCTAGCACACTTTGTACAGGAAGGTCTGGAGATGATTTGGTTGTTTTAGTGCCTTTAGGGACACAAATTTATGAAGATGGAAAATTAATTACTGAAATTTTAGATGAAACAAAATTCTTAGCAGCTAAAGGTGGTAAAAGAGGTTTAGGTAATAAGAGGTTTGCAAAATCTGATTTTCAAACTCCTAGAATTGCGACAGATGGTGGAATAGGTGAAGAAAAAGCATTAAAACTAATTTTGAAACAAATTGCTGATGTTGGAGTTATCGGTAAGCCTAATGCAGGAAAATCCACTTTAGTTCATGTGATTTCTAATGCTCCGGTAATTATTGCAGATTACCCATTTAGTACTATTCAACCCAAATTAGCTCATGTTAAACATCATGATAAAGATATTACTTTTATCGATATTCCAGGATTAATTGAAGATGCTCATAAAGGAAAAGGGCTAGGTCATCAATTTTTACAACATATTGAAAGATGTAGAATATTGTTACATTTAGCTGATGTGAGTAATCCAGATTTTCAAGAAGATATAAAATGCATAATGAATGAATTAAAAGAGTATGATGCTTCTTTGCTGAAGAAAGTAAATTGTATTTGTTTAACAAAGTGTGATTTAGTTAGCGTTGAAGAATTAAGTCGTGCAGTTAAACAACTTGGAAAGAAATTTGGGAAAGTGTTCTGTATAGCAAGTTGGGAGAAAAAAGGTATTAATCAAATGCTGGATTTTGTACACGACGAACTATTTAAACCTGAAGAATAAATACTAACTTATGCTGTATAATTTACAACAAATCAAAGAGTTAGCAGAAAAAATTGCTACTTCATTGAAGCCAGGGGATATGATTTTATTAAATGGTCAATTAGGGGCTGGGAAAAGTACATTTTCGAAATTTGTTATAGAGTCATTAGGGTTTGATTATTGTGGTAGCCCAACTTTTTCTAAAATCATAACTTATCAAGGTGACCTTTGTTGTTGGCATTGTGATTTATATCAAATGGATAACATTCATCCACTACAAGAGTGTATTTATGAAATTGATCATGGGATTTTATTAGTAGAGTGGGCTGAAAAGCTACCAGAGTTAAGTTTTTTATCTGATATTATTGAGTTAAAAATAGATTATCATTCAGAAGAATTGCGAAAATTACACATTACTAAAAAAGGGAGATTTGAAAAAATAGATTTTTAAATTCCAATTTAGTTGACTTGATATAGTAAAATATTTTGATTTACTTCATAAAAAAGAATACCATATTACTATGAAGTTTTTACGAATTATTTTTACTTGCTTTGCTATATTCAGTTTTCACACACAAGTTGAGGCAGCTAATTTAATTAATGACATAGAAATTAATACCCTAGTATACAAGATAGTCAAAATCATCAAACCAAATTTAAAGTATAATTTATTGATCATTGATAGTGATATTCAAAATGCCTTCACTACTATAGATAAAAATGGAAACACAATAATTGCGGTATATTCAGGTTTAATTAAATCATTAAAAGCAGACGAATTTGTTGGTGTTCTTTGTCATGAAATAGGTCATATACACCATAAACATGTAGTGAATTTTATGTATTTAATAGAACAGAAGATGCATGGGATAAAATTGTTATCTGCATTAATGTCCATACCATATGTAAATGTTATTGCACTTTTATTGCTTTCATCTGAAATGAATAATATTATGCTTTACTCACAACAAAATGAAGTTGATGCTGATTTATATGCTTTTAACAGACTAAATGAATTAAAATGGCCAGTGAAAGGTTTAGTAGGTTTATTTGAAAAGTGGAGTTATCAAGAAGATAAAAATTATTTCTCATCTCATCCATGGTCTTCATCCAGAAAAGAAATGGCAGAAAAGCATATAGTTGTAAGTGATAAGCTAGATGAAGATATTACTAAAGCTTATGATCAAGTAAAATCTAGAATTAAAAAAGGACTATATGAAGGTAGACTTCCAAAATACTTACCTAGTAATTTATATGAAAAAGCATGGAATGAGTATTTAAACAAAAATTATAACACTAAATTAGTTGATCAAATTTTAGCAAAACAAGAAAAAAATATCCAATATTACTTAGTATTGTTTTTGAAAGCAAAAATCTTAGCAAAACAGGGAAATTTCCAAGATGCTATATATTATATGGATGAAGTCTGGAAAAATACCAAAAGCTCATTAGTTCATTTCGAGAAATTAAAATTAAGTTTAAGGCATAGTCCTATTAATAAAAAATCATTAGAGGAGATTGAATGTTATAAAAGGCAAAACCCATCTGATATTAGAGTATGGAATTTATTTGCTTATTATTATGCAAAACAGAATAATAGAGGTGCATTTTTCTATTATAAAGCAGAATATGTTCTTGCGCAGTATAAGATTGAAAAAGCAAAAACATACTTAAAGAAAGCTATGAAGATATTGCCAAAACATTCGCCATTTTATATAAAATGTACTGATATATATAATGTAATTTATAAGAAATAATGAGCTGTGAAAGTAAAAGCTTTAGGCATTTTATAGAGCTAAATGATTTAAAAAAGCATCAGTTATAACTGTATATGTATTGTTAGTAAATTATATAATATGAATATTCAAGCATTTATAAAGCATATAGTATGGTTGATTTTCAAATTAATAAATATGCAAACTTATAAAGTTAGAAATATAAACTCTTGGTATCTAAAGTAAAAAGTAATTAACTTTATGTGCCAAATTACTATATTTAGTTTTGAGAAAATTTCTAGCAAATTGATTAAATAATCAAACTTGTTTTGAAGTAACAACAGTTCATAACATTATTTTTGAAATATAATTATAAATGAAGTGTGTATGGCAAAAAGCCATAATATTAAACTAATTAATAAACTTACATAAGAAATAAAAAATTAGTGATTTAGAAATTTGTTAGCAATATGTATTGCGAGATTACATCATTCCAGGGAATTTTTTGTTAAATCTAGCAGCCATACCATCTCTTTCAGAACCTAATCTGAATTCTTTTGTCCATGCATGGTGAGAAAGTGGATCAGAATCCAAATGCATCTCTTTTTTATTTGCAGTGCTTACTAACTCAATTGAAGATCCATCTGTTAAAACTATCTTTACTGTATAAGTTTTTGGATGCTTGCTTTTTGTTGCAACTTTTTCATTTTTATTCATGGTGTATAAACCTCTGTTAAAATTCTATATTAACATGATCATAAATACAAGATTAGAGCCACTTCTCTTACAATTTATTTCAAATTTTCTTTCAACAAGGTGATTTCCTATTTTAATGTTTGTAAAATTTGATTAATGACAGATTCATCATGGAAGTTTTCAATTTTGTCTGCAAAAATCTGCAAACCTTCTTCACCTTTTCCAGCAACTAACAATACGCTATCTTTTTCTAACAATTTAATTCCTTCTTGAATTGCTTCTTTTCTATCTAATATTATTTGAGCTTCAGGGCATTTTGTTTGAATTTCCTTTGCAATGTACATTGGATCTTCTGATCTTGGGTTATCATTTGTAATTATTGTTTTTGTGGCATTTAAATGTGCAACTTCTCCCATCAGAGATCTTTTAGTTTTATCGCGATCTCCTCCACAACCAAAAACCAAATATACATTCTTATAAATTTCATTCAAACATTTCAAAGTTTTTTCCAATGCATTAGGTGTATGTGCGAAATCCACGAAAATATCTCCTTGGTTGTGTTTTCCTACTAATTCACATCTTCCTGGAACTGGTTTTAATTTGCTTAACTGTTGTATGATTTTTCGCTCTGCAAATTTACTTTTTCTTGCAATTATAAATGCTGCTAACATATTGTCTCCATTGAAAGATCCAATTAAATCGTTATATACCATATGCTCGTTTTCATCTATTTCTAGCTGCCATGTTTTTTCTCTTGTATAGTAAGATTTATATTTACTATTTCCTCCATAAACTTGAAACTTATCAGTTTGATTGAATTGTTTTCTGAATGTTTTATTGTCTCTTATAGATTCATGTATAAATAAATTACTATGTTTTTTTAGATTATTTAATATTTTTAATTTCGCATTTAAGTAATTTTCAGGTGTTTTGTGGTAATCCATATGATCTGATGCGAAGCTTGTGAACACTGCAATTTTAGGTCTGATAAATTCTAATCTATCTTGATCTAGTCCAATGCTAGAAGCCTCTATAACAACATACTGTACATCGTTATCATACATTTTTTCCAAGTGATAATGTAAATCTGCACTGTCTAAACTTGTCAAACTTGATTCATATTTTGTATGGTGGTTGAAAATACCTAATGTCCCTATGTATCCAGCTTTGATTCCTAATGATTTCCAAATTTGATATGTAATCCAAGCTGTAGATGTTTTTCCATCTGTCCCAGTTACTAATGCAATGAAGTTTGGCTTTCTCTGAAATGCTATTGATGACAATTCAGCCCAGGTTTTTCTAGGGTTCGTAGTTTTTACTAATGGTGAATTCTTACCAATCACTTTAATTCCTTCTTGACTAAAATCTCCTCTTTCATCTAAAAACCAATATCCTGGAGTTATGTAATCAGTATGCTTGCAAACTGTTTCTATAGGTAAATTCTCTTCAGAATGACATGTTGTTAATTTTTGAGTTGTTAAATATTGAAATTTCAATTTATGTATTTGTTCCATTAATTTTAGTCTATTCCCTACTTGTATAATTATCTAGCTGTATAAGTGAAATTCTGTATGTTTTAAACTAAGAAACAGGAGCAACATTTTCAATAGAAGCAATTTCTTGTACAGCATATTTGACTTTTTGGGTCAAAACATTTGCGGCAACTGTGAAGCGACCATATTTCAATCTGGATTTCTTAGGGTTAGTGCTTTGAATTAAAAAAACATATTTAGGTTTATGTATTGGAAATGCTCCCAAATACGACACTCTGTTTTTCCCTTCTATATATGCTCCATTCTCACAAATATTTGCAGTTCCTGTTTTTCCACCAATTTCATAACCTTCTATATTAATACTACGGTAAGCAGATTTAATGATTTGTCGCATAATTAATTTAACAGATTCAATTGTATGTTCACTTATAATGCTTGTTTCTTCAGTTTGATTGTTCGGATAGTAAAATGAAAGATTTCTAGAAGTTCCAGTTAAAATTCTCATTAAAGATTGAGTTACATGTAAAGATGTTAAACCAATCCCATACCCATATGATAAAGTTGCAGTAGTGGATTTCCCCCATCTTTTTGGGCGTAAAGGGGATGCAAAATGATTTGGTAACCATTCTATTTTCGATAAGAATCCAATTTTTCTGAAAAATTCTTTTTGCTTTTCTGCTCCTACCTCTAAGGCTAACCTTCCTGTTGCAATGTTAGAAGAAAAACGTACTGATTCTAAGAATGTCATTTTAGAGTTTTTTCCAAAAAAGTCTGTGATTTCATATTTTCCAATTTGCAAAGTTCCAGTCGCATCTACAACAGTATCTAAATTTACAATTCTATTTTCTAAACACATTGCAGCATTTTGTAATTTTAATATAGAGCCAACTTCTATTGCTGATAAATTGTGATTTTTATTTTCTTTTTGCATGAAAGTTTGTGGAAAATCTGAATTCGGTGATGGGAAAGATACCATAGCACGTACTTCTCCTGATTCTACATCAACAATAATTCCCGATGCATCTTCACTATCAAATTCTGTGCAAATTTCTTCAATAATATTATGCAAAATGTTTTGAATTCTTGAGTCTATAGTAAGTTGAATAGGGTTTAAATATAATTCATTTTCAAAAGCTAATTCTGCACCAGATTTTCCATACATATTTCTATCACAATAACCTATAATATGAGCAGTTGTTCTTGGGTGAGAATATATTCTCTGAAAATCTTTTCCTAAAACAATGCCCTTTGTTTTGTTTTTTTTGATAATCTCTATTTCTTCATCTGAAATATGCCTTTTGATCCATGCAAATGATTTTGTAGAATTTTGTAAATTTTCTATGTTGATATTAAAATTATTTTTTATACAATCAACTGACTCCTTAGTTAAATTATTTGGTATTGCATATATTGAATTAGTGACTTGTGTAAAAGCCAGAATTTCTCTATTACAATCAAGAATTTCTTGCCTTATTTTATGTGTTTTTACTTGATACTTACTGCTTTGATCATTATGTAGCATAAAAATTCTAAATATTAAAATACAAAAAAGACCAAAAATGGTTGTAAAAAGAAAAGTGCTTTTTTTCATTATCTAATGAATTGTTCGATAGTAGTTGGTTTGTAATTGATGTATTGCTTGCATAGGGTTGTTAACCTTTCAGGATGGCTAGCTTTTGCAAGTAGAATTTGTTTATGTTTCAATGTGATTTTTTGCTTAATTATATTTAATCGAATATCAGACATTTTCCTTTTTACTCTAGAATTTGAATAGTGTGTAGTAATTAAATTTAGAATTAATGCAGCAATCATTATTTTTATAACTTTCATTATTCCATTCATTTTTTAACTCCCCATCTAAGCTTTGCTGACCTAGATCTAGAATTACTTTTTACTTCTTCTGAAGTAGGGAATATAGGTTGTGGCTTTTTTAATATAAATCCAGATTTTTTGAAAAAATGCTTCACAACTCTGTCTTCTATAGAGTGAAATGTTAAAACAACTAATTTCCCACCAATTTTTAATTTTTTTGCCGCTATTCCAAGTCCAATGCATAATTCTTCTAGTTCATTATTTGTTGCAATTCTTAAAGCTTGAAATGTTTTTGTTGCAGGATGAGTTTTCCCTTGTCTCCCACCAATAATATCAACTAATTGTTTTGTAGTGGAAATATATGATTTTCTTCTTGCTTCTACAATTCGTTTTGCAATAGATCTAGATCTAGTTTCATCTGCATAATAATAAAGAATATCTGCTAAATCTGATTCTTGAAATCCATTTACAATATCAGCAGCTGACATTGCATTTAAACCCATTTCCATGCTTAAAGGTCCGTCCCTCATAAAAGAAAAACCTCTTTCTGCTTCATCTAACTGAACAGATGAAACTCCTAAATCAATCAAAATTCCATCCATTTGACCTATTTTATCCATAGCATTACTAAACTTAGATCTTTTAAATTGAAATTGCGTTGTTTGTGATTCAAGAAATTTACCATATTTATATGAATTCAAATCTCTATCTATTCCAGTAACGTGACTTCCATATGAAAGAATTTTTTTGGTATGTCCACCAAGTCCAAAAGTAAAATCCGCAAAATGTTTAGAAGGGTTGGGTTGTAATATATTAATAACTTCCTCAAAAAATACAGGAATATGTGACATTATATTTCCTTTTTAATTCTTCTTCGAATGTTTTCTTGATGCTCTTGAAATAATGCTGGTTCCCAAATTTGAAAAGTAGAACCTTTACCTACAAAAATCAAATCACTACTAATATTTGCATGCTCAAGCATTTCTTTGTTTAAAGTAGCTCTTCCTTCATTGTCGAACTGTATCATTATAGCATCTGCAAATACATTCTCTTCGATGCTACTTTGAGAATTATCAAAAGGGTTATCATTTTCTAATTTACTGCTCAATTTTTCCATTTTTGAAATTCCAAAACAGTCTATTGTTGGTAAAAAGTAAGATTTAAATGCGACGAATCCATTAAAAGATTCATTAGATAAAATATTCCTGAAATTTCCAGGAGTAGACACTCTCCCTTTTTTATCTATTTTCTTGTCATAAGTAGAAAGAAATACGCTCACCCAAAAAATTTATCATAGGGCAAGATAGGGAGTCAATGGGAATTGGTGGGAAGTTATCAACAGAGTTTTCCACAGGCTGTGCAAAACATTTTCTAATCTGAGAGTAATTAAGAAAGAAGAGCGCATACAAAGTGATGTGTACAATATTTAATTATGGGAAAGAAAGTGAATTTATTTAAAAAAGGGCATGAAATTTCATTTGTTTTCTATAATTGTATAAATTTATAGTGATTTTTTTACTTTTTCACAAATTTTGTTCTTCATTTTTATGCAACTAATTAGCAGGTGGTGCAAAGCATATGTTATTGAGAATGAGGAGTTATCAGCCACAAAGTGCAAGGTAAGCTTGAAAGAAGTGAAAGATTATCAACCACGAAGTGCAGGGTAAGCCCGAAGAATGAGGGATTATCAACCGCGTAGCGCAGGGTAAGCCCGAAGAATGAGGGGTTATCAACTGCAAAGCGGGCAAAAAGTTATGATTTGCCACTATATATTTATTGCGTTTTATTAATAATAAATTTATGCATAAAAAGTGTTTGTTGTTCTGATAATCTTGATTACTTTTTGTTAGTATGTAAATCTTTTTATATAAAGGAGCTAAAAATGTTTAATTATATTTATATAATTTTTGGGTTAGGGTTTATTCTACCTTTGATGCATGCATACTGTTACTACTCACAGATAGCAAAAATCAATGTAGATGATGAACCTATGAAAGAAATCGGAGATGCAATCAGACTTGCTTCATACGCTTATTTAAAAAAGCAATATACTTATGTTGCAATTGTGTCAGCTTTGTTCACATTTGTAATGTTTTTCTTATTTGATATGTATGTGGTGACAGGTTTTGTATTAGGAAGCTTTTTATCAGGATTATGCGGTGTTATCGGAATGCATATTGCTGTAATAAGTAATGTGAGAACTGCTCAAGAAGCAAAGAAAAGTCTTGCAGCTGCTTTTGAAATGTCATTACGTGCTGGTAAATCTACTGGATTGATTGTTGGTGGAATTTCATTCATGTGTGTTGCTATATCATTCATTCTTTTGATTAGTGGTGTCTCATTAGATAAAATAGTAAATCTATTTCTTGGATTAAGTTTTGGAGCATCAGTTGTATCTGTATTTGCTAGATTAGGTGGTGGAATTTTCACTAAAGCTGCTGATGTTGGTGCTGACTTAGTTGGTAAGATAGAGCAAAACATTCCTGAAGATGATCCAAGAAACCCAGCTGTGATTGCTGATAACGTTGGAGATAACGTTGGAGATTGCGCAGGAACATCTGCGGACTTATTTGAAACTTACATTGTAGGTTTTATGGCTGTTTTATGTATTATGCGTAGTATTGCAAGAACTGCTTCTGATGGTGGATTTTTAATTGTTTACCCTTTTATTGTTGCATTAGTTTGTGGTGCTGGATGTTACATCGCTTTATTGTCTGTAAAAAAGATGAACAAAACTCCGTTCAAAACTTTAGCTACAGTCTTAGTTAGATCTGCTTTGTTAAGCATTATACTTAATATTGCTGTTTCATATTATATAATGGGATCTATGGCATCTGTATTGATTTCATCTGTTCCATTTGTAATGGGAATTTTTGCAACTTTTGCATTAGTAATTATTACTAACTATTATACTTCTCGTGATTGTAGCCCTGTTCAATCAATTGCTAGAGCATCACAATCTGGTCATGCGATGAATATTATTACTGGATTATCAGTTTCAATGGAAGCATGTTTTGGTATTATTGCCTCAATTGTTGCTGCCATGCTTATTTCATATTCTACATTTGGACTTGCAGGTGTAGGAATTAGTGTTATTTCAATGCTTGGAATGATCACTTCAATTGTTGCTCTAGATGCGTATGGGCCAATTACTGATAATGCAGGTGGTATTGCTGAAATGTCTAATCAACCATCTGAAGTTCGTGAAAGAACTGATGAATTAGACGCCTTAGGAAATACTACTAAAGCTTTGACTAAGGGTTATGCAGTAGGATCTACAGCACTAGCTTCAATTATTATTTTGTACACTTATGTTCAAGATGTATTTGATCTAGCAAAGTTGCCTAAAACAATTTTCATGCTTGATAACATTTTTGTTGTTTCTGGTCTTTTAGTTGGTGGAGCTTTAACTTATTGGTATAGCTCTTTCTCAATGAGATCTGTTGCTATAGTTGGAGAAGCTGTAGTTGAAGAAGTGAGACTTCAATTTAAAAACAACCCAAAAATTATGATAGGTGCTGAAAAGCCTGATTATGAAAGCACTGTGAACATGTTGACAGAGCGTTCTATCAAATCTATGTTTGCGCCTGTTTTAGTTGCATTAGGTGGAACTGTTGGTTTCTTCTTTATAGCTTACTGTGTAGATTTGCAAAACAAATTTCATAATGGATTTGCTGCATTAGGTGGTTTAGTTACTGGTGTTACTTTAGTTGGTATATTGCTAGCAATTTCTATGACTACTGGTGGTGGTGCTTGGGATAATGCTAAGAAATATGTTGAAGAAGGTAACTATGGCGGTAAAGGGTCTGAAGCTCATAAAGCTGCTGTTACTGGTGATACAGTTGGTGACCCTTACAAGGATACTGCTGGTCCTGCATTAAACCCTATGATTAAGATGGTTAACATCGTTGCGATTCTTATGATTACTTTGTTTTTTGGTTCTTAAACCTTAAGATAGTGCTTACTATCTTTTTAATAAATATTTTCTGAATGAATTTTTTACATTAAAGCTGTTTTTTGAGTTATTAAACTTGGAAATTTTATTTAAGTGGAGAATTATATATTTATTTGCGCTGTTCAATCCATTATTCTTTGGATTACCCTACGCTCTAAATTCTTCAGGTTGTGCTCCTAGGTTTAGTAATTTTTTGTTTGTGATTTGATTAATTCACCAATCATATATTTAGATAGAAAAATAGACTTACCTTTCAATAAATTCTTTGTCAAAATCACTTTAGAGAGGTGTTATGAGTATATCTAAGGTTGCATTATTACAAAGTGTAGATTTTGTATCATTTATCAATAGTACTGAAATTTTAATTATTACTGATGAGTTATTTACCGTCTGGATTCAAAAAGCATTGCCGAATTTGAAAATTGCTTATTATGAGCAAAGCAAAGTAATAAATTACTTAAATAACCCTATGGATTGCCAAGATGTTGATTGTGAAATTTATTCTAAAAGTAATGTGAGAATTTTATTAACCGAAATTCAAGCAAAAAAGTTAAATTCAATTGATGAAAACAAAGTATTTATTTTGAAAGAAGTCAATTCTTTGAAAGTTTGCTTAGAATTTAAAGATGTATTTGAAGAAGCCTGTTACATTACTGAGCATATGACACATTATTCGAACTATTATGTCGCGTCAAATAATCAAGTCTTAAATAACACATTACTTGCGATGAACCCTAGATTACATTCTTTTGAAAAGCAAAATTATATCAATAATTATCATGCATATGTTTTCGAGAAACTAACCAAGATGTTATTAGGCTTGAATAGGGATTATGAAAACACAGAATTATTGAAATTGCATAAATTAGATGACTCTTATATTCAAATTTTAGATGTTAATGCTGAAGAGAGTTTTAGTGCAATTTGGAACAAGCATTTTTCACTAATTAAAAAACTCAATGTTTTGGAAACAAAATATACAGATGGAATCAATTCACTTATAGAGAAATACTGTAAAGAGAATAATAAAATCACTATTAGTGATAGCAAAGATTATTATAATTTATTAATGAAAGTTATCATAAATTATAGTGTGAAAGATGAGCAAAAAAAAATGAAATGTATTATTCCATTTGAATCAATTCCTTGGTTAAAAGCTGATCATTTGCATATAGCTGCGTTTGCTAATAAATTTGGAGAAAATGATAGGCTGTTATGCAGTATGAATTCACATTATGGTGGGCATACTGTTTCATACCACTGTGCTGATCAATTAAACTTATCAAATATAGCAAGTATGAAAGTGATAGTTCAGCATAAAAAAACAAAGAAAACCCCAGACTTGGAAGTGAATTATCAATTTCCTGATATAAACTCTGAAGCTATGCCAAAAATTTTAAGGTCTTATGATATAGCAAGAGGGGATAATAATGTTATGTCGTTTTATTCTAAGTGTATATTGAGTTTAAAGTCTGTAAATTACTCTACAGAAGAATATACTTTTAAGCACATTTGCAAAATTGTTTTGCAGTATTTAAATTCATTTAATGTTGGGGTTGTTGAAGAATATTTTAAACACACTAATCTTCCATTGCTAGATCAATTAAAAATTAAATCAAAAATGCCAGATATTATGAGAAGAATTAATGATTATTTTCAAGATAAAAAATTGAAAGTATCGAGCTCATTTATAAAGGCAAACTTACATTTAGCTCACCACTCTTTAGATTTAGTTTCTTACTACGATATGCTTTTTATAAATGATGATTCTGCTGTAATTGTTAAATTGATTAATGATTATGAAGTGTCAAAATCTAAAATTGCATACTTAAAGCACTATTACTCTAACGTATTGATTTTGACTTTTAGTAAAGCGTTGAAAAAATATAATATCAAAAATATAGAATTTTGTTTTATTGGTATGAATGATTTGTTTAGTGTAGATTTATCGCAAATTTCACTATATGACCTAGAATATAAAATTCATTGTCAAACTTATAGCATAATTAATCCTAGCCAAGAAAGTATGAATTATAGTTTGGAAAACAGTGTTTTGACTTTACAAAATGCGAATGCATCGTGTTTCCTTAACATAATGAGGTCTTATGATAACGTGGGTTGATGCATCTGCTGGTACAGGAAAAACATATAGCTTAGTTAAAAAAATTCAAAGCCTATTAAGTAATAACGTTCAAGGTCATGAAATTTTGTGTGTAAGTTTTAGTAATGCTGCTGCAAATGAGATGAAAGATAGGTTGAAGGGTTTTTCTTCTGATGTTAATTGCCAGACTGTACATAGTTTTTGTAATATGTTTTTCCCAGATATAAAAATCATTGATGGGATAGAATCTGAAACTTTGATTAAAAAAATAATTGACAACCTTCTTCAGCAAGATATGTGGTTTAATTTAGCTTTTTTGCTTATCAATGAATGGGCAAATGTTATAAATAGTATTATTGAAATTATACAAAAAAATTATGAGATAACTTTTAATTTTCCAGAGCAAAAAGATTTTACTTGGACTCCAATAGTCATTCCTGAATTTGTAACTGAAGACTTGAAAAACGGTGCTAATTTGGAGGAAAAATTACTACGAATTAAATTTGATAATTTAGAAAATATATTTGATAATATTTTTACTAAAGATGGTGATCTGCGAAAAAGACTTTTTTCAGTTAAATGGAAAGCGAAATTTCCTAAATCTGCTGATTGGTTAAATAACTACTTTGAAACAATGAATGATGTGTTTGATAAATATAATTCTTTTAATAGTAATTTAAGATCTGAATCAATGACAAAATTTATTTACCAAGTGAAGCTGCAGTATGAGCAAGAGAAGATGAAAAACAGTGTGATGGATTTCAATGACTTATTGAAAAAAGTTGATTTCGAAGATTTAAATGTTTTAAACAGTATTATGAAAATAAAGTATATTTTTGTTGATGAAGCGCAAGATTTATCTGACTCTCAATGGAATGTGATTTTGAATTTATATCGTGAAATTTCTTCCAGTAATACTTGTGATTTATATGTTGTAGGTGATAAAAAGCAGAGCATATATGGGTTTCAAGGGTCTGATCATGTTTTATTTGAAAAAACTTATCAATATTTGAAACAGTTCGCACATGATTATAACCTTATCTTTGAGCATATTAATTTGAACAAATCATATAGAACATCTCAGGATTTATTGAATTTTGTTGATAAAGTGATGTCTGTTACAAATTATCATACTAAGCATGAATCTGACTTATGTTTTAATGGAAAAGTAGAAGTGAAATTTTTATCTGATGATAGTGTTTTTACTGATCTTATATCTCAATTAAAAAGCTTGCTTGATGGTTGTTATTTGTTTTCAGAAAACAGATTGATTGAACCTAAAGATATTTTATTACTCATTAAAAGAAGAAACAAATCATCATTTCGTCTTTTACATGAATTGAAGAAAGCTGGCATTAAAGTGCAAGAACATCCTTTTTATATTGCGCAAGATGAGGTTGTACAAGATATTTTAAATGTTGCAAAATATATTTTGTTTGATGATCAGCTTGCACTTGCAGCATTGCTTAAAGGGCCATTTTTCTGTTGGAGCTATAAAGATTTAGAATCTTTGTTTGCAAAATCACAAATAGATAATTCTGAGAAGTATGAAATCACTGACTTTGATGCAAAATATTTAGTTTTACGCAGTCATATAGAGGCATGGCGTGCATATTTTAAAGATATTGTACAATTCTTCTCTAGCCTGATTTTTGACAGTGAGTACGGTAAATTTATGGTGAACATTGCATATAATTCAATTTCGCTATTTTGGGAATTAGTAAATGATTTTCCTGGTTACTCTTGGTTTGAATTTATAAACTATATACAGCAAAGTAAAAAAAATACTCAAAACTCGTCGGATGGGATTAAAATCAAAACAATACACTCATCAAAAGGACTGGAATCACCTATAGTAATTGTTTTTGATAATAATAAATATGAAAATAAATCTGAAATTTTGATGCAAGATGGTAAAATTTTGTTTCCTGATAAAATGAATAGTCAGTACAAAAATGCTATGAGTATATATAAGAATCGTCTGGATCATGAAGCCAATAGGCTTATGTATGTTGCACTTACAAGATCTAAAGAACAGCTATATATTTTTACTGCACAAAATAAATTTGCACAAATTTTGAAGGATGCGTATAAAAAATCTGAAATTAATTGTGGTTCAGAATTGACAAAAAAAGTGAACAAGCTATTATAGTTACAGATAGTTATTGTTTTTGCCTTTATGGTGAAATGGCGCGTGGAGGTCTAGTGCATTTAATACAAGCGAAATTTAAGGTAGATAGAGCTTTTGGAGTTAATTTATGGGGAAGAGAAAAAAGTCCTTATAATAAAAGACAAAGCAGACCTGGACAACATGGTAGTAGAAGAAAAAAGAAATTGTCTAACTACGCATTGCAACTTATAGCAAAGCAAAAGTTTAGACATTACTACGGAATGAAAGAAAATCAATTTAAGAGATTCTTTAAGATTTCAAGTAATAAAAAGGGTGATACCGGTACTAATATGGTTCAAATGCTTGAAAGAAGATTAGATGCTTGTGTTTACAGATTGAAATGGTCTGCAACAATTTTTGGATCTAGGCAGTTAGTTACTCATGGTCACATTTTAGTTAATGGAACTAGAGTTGATATTCCTTCTTTCCTTGTTTCTCCTGGAGATAAGATTGAGCTTAAGGAAGCATCTCGTAACTTAGGTATTATTAAAACTGCGATTGATTTGAAAGAACGTGATGTTCCTGCATATTTCTCAGTATCTGATGAAGGAATTACTGGTTCATTATTAAAGTTGCCTGATGATATCAAAGAAATTCCATATCCTGCTATAATGGATATGCCTATGGTTATTGAGTTATACTCAAGATCCATGTAATAAAAATATTAATTTATTAATATTAAACTTATATAACAGTTTTTCTGCAATCATTGAAAAACTTCTTTTTTTTAAATCAAAACAGTTTTTTTATAATTTATGGAATAAATTGTATGTATAATTTATACATTATATGATGTGATTTTATATTGTATATTCATTAAATTTTTTTATATTTTAATACACTAAATTAAGACGTGTTTTAATCAATCAAAACATTTTTTTATAATAATGAAAAAGCTATATATATGGTTTGTTATAATTTATATTTTGTTTTTTCTATTGCTGTATTGCAATAAATTACTTTAGTACACCTTTATATATAGATAGAAATTTTGTAAGAAGTGTGTTATTTTGTGTTATATTATACTAATGTTATTTTATTTTTGATTCATCTTAACATGTTCTTAATTTCTTGTTCATATTATTTCAATATACGGAAGGTGAATCTATGTTAAAACATGTTGCTTTATTACTTTTAGGGACTCAAATTTGTGCAGTAAATCCTGGGCTACAAACTTGGGAGCGAGGTGCTGATGCAGATGGAGCATCTTCAGTGTATGCATCTGAAGCAGATATAGATTGGGGAAGAAGAGATGAAGATGGAGCGTCTTCAGTTTATCCATCTGATGTTTCTGAAATATCAAAGTCCAAAACTGGACAAAAGGGAAAGTATATTCCTTCTGTTGCATCAACAGAGCAAGGTGAAGAGGAAGAAGTTGATCCCCGCCTATTTATGCAATTTAACAAAGAAGAGAGAAATATGAATTGGGGAAGAGGAGATGCAGATGGAGCATCTTCAGCTTATCCATCTGATGTTTCTGAAATATCAAAATCTAAAACTGGGCAAAAGGGAAAATATATTCCTTCTATCGCATCAACAGAGCAAGGTGAAGAAGAATCAATTGATCCTAGTTTATTTGTAAGGTCCTATGCTCATGGAACAGTTTCACAAGATTGGGAAAGAAGGGGAGATGCGGATGGAGCCTCTTCAATTTACCCATCTGAAGCAAATTCAAGTGTTAAGGATGAATTACTTGGAAATATGCCAAGTAATAAAGCATTAATGGATGGTTTAAATAAAACGGCTATATCATTAAAGCCTACACATCCTAAGAGCCCTAAGTATAATGCTTCAGAAAGTTCTATAGATACTAATGATTATGATGACTCTAAAAGTCCTGTTATTAACTATGATGAATCACCAAACAAAAATCATAAAAATGATCCACATACTCCAGACCAATCTGGTCCAAGGTCTCATTCTTCATCCACTCCAAAGACTCCACGTAATCCTGTAGGTAAAGGAAAGGGTCCGAATGCTAAAGTTCTTTTTGGTAGTAAAACTCCTGAAACAGTAAGAAAAGTGAGAGTGACGGAGCCAGATGCAGAATTAAATCGCTCACTGAGCTCAAATACAGATTCACAAAATCGTTCATTTGTGGACTCTATTCTTGCAGCAGGAGGAAAAGTAGCAACAGAGGTATTTGCAGAGAAAGCTGAAGGTACAGTGGCTTCAAAAACTGGCAACGATGATACTACTCTTGCAAAATTGACAGGTCGAACAGTAACTGAAGCTGGGACAGGAGCAACTAATGGTGCTATTAATAGAAAAAATCTAAGCACTTTACCTAAAGGCACTAACCAAGATGATTGTTGCGCAGGTTGTACAATTTCATAATTCAATATATTATGCAACATTTAACTTTAAAATCTCACATAAAATAAGCAATAAAAATTAAGTGTTAAGCAAGGTGATTATTTTGACATCAAACAAAGAATATTAAATTTGACTTAAAAACATGATAAATGAATATCCATTAGAAAATTCACTTTAATACAGAATATTATTAGCAATAATTATAATAGCACTTATAGTTGAAATAAATGATGTTAAAGCAATGAAGATATTAGAAAATGTGATTTTTCGATTAAATATAGTTTTCAAAAAAGCGATGTTTGTCATGAAATATATACAAAAAGTTACTAATGTTAAAAAATTGATCATAGTATTAAAATGTGCAGCCAAATTTTCTTGGTGAGTTAACAATAAAAACATTACAGATAATATAGATGAAATAGTTAAAGCTTTAACAGGAGCTCCAAATCTATTGTTTTGTTTAAATATAGATGGGAATAACCCTTGCTTAGATGAATCAGACATTATGACACCTGTAGTGAAAACCCAACCATAAATTGATCCTATTATAAGGAAAACTGCTAACCCTGTAATAAAAGGGGAGGCGAATGCTTTCAAACTATTAGGAACGATAAATTTTAATAAATCACTGTATGGGGCAGTAGAATTTGATAAATCAGGTAATAATTTCATCATTGTCCACATTCCTAATATGTAAATGAATGTAATAATTATTGTACTAAAGATCATTGCTCTTGGAATTGTACGTTCTGGCCTGTAAACTCTACTTCCAACAACTACAGCTGTTTCTATTCCTAAAAATGCCCATAATGTTTGAGGTAATGTTTGAGCAATCCCACTGTTGAAGCTGATTGTTTCATATACTTTATATATATCTATATCAGATAAAAATGCTTTGTATGCACAAAATAATGGAAGCCCGATTAGTGGAACAACCTTTACTACAGCAACCACAACTTCAACAATTTTAATCATTCGAATATCAATGCAGTTAAATAATGTGATAAGAGATAAGAAAAAACTTGATAGCAAAAAGCACATCATGAATGAAATATGAACAAATCCTAAGTATGAGAATAAACTTGTAAGCATTGCGCTATTTCCTGCGACAACTGAAATCCAGTATAGAAATGCAGCTACTCTACCATATTTGTGGCCAAATACTTTCAAAATTGGACCATGGACACCTTCGCATTTTAGCCAAATTTGCATTTTTGCATACATTAAACCTATTGATAAAAGTCCCATCGCACTAATTGCGTAAGACCATAAACTTAAGACTCCGAACTTAGATAGTGTTCTTGGAAGTAATAAAACTCCGCTTCCCACTATGTTTCCTATGATTATTGACACCAAAGGTATGAAGCCAATTTTATTGTTAGACATTATTATTTTATACCATAAGTATGGGTTTTTTTGTAGTATTTTGCTGTGTTTTATAAATTTATAACTATATTTAAGAACTTTATTGTTTAATAATTAAATTTCGATAATTAGATTGCAAATAATTAGCTTTGTACTTTCAATGATTTCATCACTAAAACTCAAATTTATTTTATATGCTCCAAATTTAGATAAATATTTTGCTGTATCTCCTGAAATTTCCATAATTGGCTTGCCTAACTTATCACGTGTTAAATGTACATCATGAAATTTGCAATATTTTCCAATCCCAGTGCCCATTGCTTTGCTTAATGATTCTGTTGCTGCAAATTTTTTTGTGATTAATTTTATATAATGATGATTTTTGGTTTCTAACGGAATCATTTGTTCCATTTCTACTGAGCTTAGAATTTTTTTAATTAATCGCTGTGCATGTTTTTGAAATACAATTTCAATTCTACTTTGATTAACAAGGTCAACTCCAATTCCAAATATCATGAATCGTTTTGCATATCAGTATTAGTGGAATTTCTTTCTTGAGATTTGCTATCTATGATATAACCACCACCTAATAACATTTCACCTTTGTAAAAACCACAAAATTGGCCATTTGCAACTCCATATTCTGGATTTTTCAATGTAATTTTACCTGTCCCATCTTCAGAAACTTCAACAGAACATGGAATTGGTCTATGGTTTCCTCTTAATTTCACTTTCAAATTTTCTATATCATTTAAAGCAAAATCACCTAGTAAGTTTAATTGGTCAAACCATACGTCGTAACATGCTAAGTCTTCATATTTTCCAACAATAACTTTATTATTTGGTTTGTCAATTTTATTTACGAACCATGGACCACCAGATAAGTTTAATCCTTTTCTTTGGCCAACGGTAAATTTAGATACTCCAGTATGAAGTCCTAATTCATTTCCTTCAAGGTCAACTATAGAACCTGAAATGTCTGCAGCTCCCATATTTTTTAAAACATCAGAATACTTGTTACTTACAGCAAAACATAAATCTTGACTCTCAGCTTTTTTAGCAACAAATAAATTCCAAAATGCTGCAATTCTTCTGACAACAGGTTTTGTCATAATACCAAGAGGAAAGCCTATATGTGGCAAGTGCTCTTTCGCAATCATTGATAAGAAATAACTTTGATCTTTACTAAAATCTTTAGCCATCTCTATGACATGATTTCCATTTTTCACTGCACGTTTAACATAGTGTCCTGTAACTAATCCTTGAGCTCCGATTGAGTGCATATAACCAACCATTCCACTAAACTTAATATTTTTATTACATCTCATGCATGGGTTGGGTGTTTTCCCTTCTTCATATTCAGACATAAATTTGTCCAAAACATGTTCTTTGAAATCATCTCTTAAATCTAAAACATGATGCTCAAATCCTAGAAAGTCTGCTATTGCTTTTGCATCTCGTATATTGTGATTTGTAGATGGGTTGTCATGTAACTTTAATGTTAAACCTATAACTTTGTACCCAGCTTTTAACATGATTGCAGCAGTAACAGAACTATCTACACCACCAGACATTGCAGCAACTATAGTGCAACCTTTGGGAAACATAGATTTTATATATTCAGATAAATTTAATTGACCAGATAGCTCAATTGTATTTAACATAAGATCTAAGTTTGTCATATTTGTTTCATATTCCTAAAATATATTGCCAAAATAAATGTGATGATAGCAGTTAATAAAAGATATAAATATCCACCTAAAGGTTGGCAAGGTATGTTAAATACAAACATCATTGCAATAACCTCATACACACTATTTCCTGTACCAACTAAAGATTGTCCACTTCCTGCTGAATTTTTAAAAATGGTTAATAATCCTAACTTAGTTGCTGGCTGCGCTATTCCTGAAGCTAAACATGTTAAGAAGAATCCAAACATTCCAAATAATATTAATTTATTAAATACCACAGCACTTATAAACATCCAAAGCATTCCAATAGAAATTCCCATCATGCTGATAGATAAATATTGTCCAATGTTTGCTAAGCTCAATCTTACAGAACACATACTAGTTGTAAGAAACGTGCACAAACGTCCAATTCCTTGTATTAATGCAAGTGTGATTGAAAATTCAACTAATAATTTATACTTCACACCAGCTGATACAATTTGAGCAAACTGGTATGCATAAACAGCAATAAAACCATAAAAACCACCAATACATATCATTGATACGCTAGACATAGCCAAAAACCTTGAATCAGATAAAAAGTTTTTCCATGTTTTGAAAGTTGCAAAATTAATTTGGATTGGCTCTTTTGTAGGTAAATTTTTATATAAATAATATGCAGTAATAATTGAAAATACTGCACTTCCAATTGTTAAGGCTTGAAATGAAAATATTGTTACTACTTGAGCAAAAATGATTGGAAATAATGCGCTAAACCCAAAAAACACCATATATAAAATAGATGTCATTCGAGGCAGTTTATCTCCTTTATATAAAAGGGAAGTTCCAACGTATGTGTTGTTAATAGATCCTGCTATACACACACTACGTAATAATAATAAAGCTCTTAATACATTCACATTCATATTAAAAAGCAAAAGAATATTGAAAAGGGAAGTGAAAATTAAATATAGAGGAAAAGTACGTTTTGGTCCAAATCTATCATTAAGTGGACCTACAATCATAGCTCCCGCTGTTAATCCAATTGATGAGAAAATTACGGATTTACTGATAATTTTAGTTACAAGTCCGATATATGGAGACATTACTGATATTGATAACATCAGAGTATCTTGCCAAAATTTGGTGATTAAAAATCCACCTAATAAAAATGCAAAAGTCATAGAAGCAAATAATATCATGCGTCTCAAAAAAAGACTATATTTACTGCTGTCTAAAAGATGATTTGTTAATTAGTAAGTAAGCAAAATTATAAACAGAGATATAAAATTTACACAATCATATGCAATTAAATTATGGATTTTATGTTCAGACTTGCAGAAGGTACATGAAGAAGGTTATATTAATGTATTGCCTCTGTGGCGGAATGGTAGACGCGGTAGACTCAAAATCTGCTATCCTTATGGATGTGAGAGTTCAAATCTCTCCGGAGGTAAATCAATTACAGGCAAAATTTTCTTTGAACATCGTTTTGTTAAAATTAATCATACCGGATATATTAAATATTGTTTTTTTAATTATAGAAGTGAAGTTGCATTTTTTATAATAAATTATTAAAAACTTACGTATCGAATTTATATATATACAAACTTAAGTTTTGTTTTTAACTTTTTAACTTTAATGCTTTGTTTTCATAATATGCTTGATTAAATTATAAGTAAAAGTTTATGCCAAAAAGGTAATCGAACACCCAGCCTCCTGATTACGAATCAGGCGCTCTGCCAGTTGAGCTATTTCGGCAATACATATTTCTACAATTTTTTATAAATGTGATCAAGATATATTTAGTGTTATAAAATTCTAATATTAGGTAAAATTTCAATTGTTATTTGCTTGCTTTGAAAAACAAGTTTGAAGAAAATATATTTTTAATCCTTAGTAAAATTAATATAAGCTGTTTTGTTATTGGTTATAGCGCTGATTATGCTCATATAATATATCAGTTTGTTTTGTATTCTACGCATAAAGTTTTTGATCATCATCATGTAATATTTTTATAGTATATGCTACTTTATTATCTCCAACACTCATAAAATCACATTCAACATGCAATCCTTCATAAAAACTATCTACTACGATGTCTGATTCTCTTAATAATTTCCCAGATACAAAAATGTCAAATTCACCAGTGTTTATAAACCCATAATCTGCTTTTACATTAAACCATTTTACATGTGCTGTTTCTTTGGTTAAGCTCTTTAAATCTGCATTTTTTCTCATGCATTTGAAAATTTTAACAACATGTGGTTTTTGCATATGTCCGTTCATTTTAATCTCACACTCTACTGAATCTCCTGGCATTAAATTTACATTTATACCAAATTTATCAATAGTAGATGCATGTAAAAAAATGTCTGCAGAAATATCACTTGCTTCTAGAAATCCATACCCCATAGTGCTTTTAATCCATTTGACTGTACAAGTTTTAACTATAGAGTGACTTGACTCCTTTTGATTATGCGCTTTAGGGATATCACTCGCTATATCGCAACAACTTCCCATGCCTTTTTTTGCTTGATCATGTACAAAGCCGTTCATATAATCCTCCGATATTAACTAATTAACTACAAATAACTACAAATAATTGGAAATTATTCCATTATTTTTTTAAAATCACAAGAGATAAAAGTTAACAGCCTAAAAATCTTAAAGCTATTTAGAAATAAATGAATCTGGGAGACCTGGATTCGAACCAGGATTGCATGATCCAGAGTCAAGAGTTCTACCGTTAAACTATCCCCCATTACCCTCATCATAGTTAAAAAATCATTTGCGCTCAAGCTTTAATTTTATGATCAATTTTTGTTTATGAGCTAATTGGTTTTTATGAATAAATGGTGAATTATTTTTCTTTCAATTTCAATAATTCTGTATTGTTTAACAGTTCTAATCTTTGCTTTATGAGAACTTTAAATGCATTTAATATTTTTGTATTTTTGAATATGTGTTATTTTCAATGCAGTTTAATTTGTCATTTATAAAAACAAACAAAGCATTAAACAGGATTATGATTAAATGTAAAAATCGGCAATTTATATGCTTGAAATCTACTTTAAATATAAATGAAAAATGCTTTTCAGGGTGAGCGAACTGGTTTTTAGTTGTTCAATATATGATCCCTCATAGCATATTTGTAATGATTGTTTTTTAAATCATATTGATTAAAACAAATAAGTATTTTTTATATAAATTACTATAGTAGATCGATTTGCAATTATGATAATTATATTTATGACTTAAACCTGTGTCTATTTTACAAAATATTGATTTGCTATATATCATATCAACTGCTTATATATAAACTTATTTTACTTTTTTAATATAAACTTCAAATAATTTTCAACTTATAAATTTAAAACTTTTATGAATATTTTTGAATTTATACAAACTAATGTATATTATTTGACAGTTACGAATTTTCTGTTCATTCTGTATACAAATTCAACTGTACCATCAGAAAGAGCAAATAAAGTATGATCTCTTCCCATACCAACATTAGCGCCAGGATAAAATTTAGTCCCTCTTTGTCTAATGATAATGTTTCCAGCTCTTACAGCTTCGTTTCCAAATTTTTTGACTCCCAATCGTCTACCGGCAGAATCTCTGCCGTTACGGGTACTACCACCAGCTTTTTTCTGTGCCATTATTTACTCCTTTACTTCAATGCTTTTGATTTTTAGCAAAGTAAAACCTTGTCTATGAGTGTTAAACTTTCTATGGTTATGTCTTCTTAATTTCTTAAAAACAATAACCTTTTTATCTCTTCCGTGCTCTAAAACTTCCGCTTTAACATCACATTCTTTTCTTTCTTTACCAAAACAACCCAAGCTTTGCAGATCTATTATTTGACCAACCTCAGAGTTAACACTACTACACTTGATAATAGAACCTTCACTGACTATATATTGGTGTCCGCCAGACTGAACAACAGTATTCAACATGATCAAATTATCTTATTTCCCAAGATATATGTCAATGCTGAAAAAATTATTCTATTATATAAATATGTTGGATATAAAGTGGATTAAAAATAATCTTGATGCATTAGATAAAAATTTGGTTGCTAGAAAGATGAAAGAGCAATCTAAATCTATTTTAAAATTATATCAAATTTGGAGAAATTTAATTTCTTCTTTAAATGATTTGAGGCAAAAAAGTAAATTAGCAGCTAAAAAAAGAGATTTTGATTTAGGAAAGCAGTTGAAAGCAAAAATAAACAGTATGGAAATGCAAGTAAAAGATGCCTATACCGAGTTAAATGATGAAATGTCCAGGTTGCCTAATATTATCTCTAACAAAACACCTATTGGAGATAGTGAAGATAACAATGTAGAAATGCAAACTTGGGGCTCTGCAGTGAAAAAAGATCATACTCACGATGAAATTATGCAACACTTTAAATTATGGCATGATCCTTCTAATGTTTCTGGAAGTAGATTTGCTATTATGTCGGGATTTTTATCAAAACTCGAAAGAAGTATTGCTCAATGGATGTTAGATTTTAATGTGAAAAGTGGATTTAATGAAGTTTCTGTGCCATTTATTGCAAAAAATGAAGCCTTATATAATTCTGGGCAACTTCCTAAATTTAAAGAAGATTTATTTACTTTTAATGACAAAGCATTAATTCCAACTGGAGAAGTTCCTTTAGTTAATATGGTTAGTGGTCAAATTTTAAAATCTAAAGAATTGCCAATGCGTTTTACAACTTTGAGTCATTGCTTTAGAAAAGAAGCTGGTTCTGCTGGAAAAGACACAAAAGGTTTGATTAGGTTGCATCAGTTTCAAAAAGTAGAAATAGTATCAATTACTAATCAAGATTCTGAAAAAGAGCATGAATTTATGTTGGAACATGCAAAAAGTATTTTACAAGCTTTGGAATTGCCATATAGAGTGATAGAAATTTGCTCTGGAGATATTGGATTTACAGCAAACCGACAGTTTGACATAGAAGTATGGATGGCTGGAGCGAATAAATATGTGGAAATTGCAAGTTGTTCAAATTGTGTAGATTTTCAAGCAAGAAGAATGAATACACGTTATGTTGAGGGTACAGAAAAGCATTTTGTACACACACTGAATTGCTCTGCTTTAGCTGTCGGAAGGACTTTGGCGGCTATTTTAGAGAATTGTTATAAAGATGGGGTCTTATACATACCAAGTGTTTTGCAAGATTATGTAGGAATGGAGAAATATAAATGTTGAAAAATTTAAGAAATATATTATTGGTGGGCTTGTTTTTGTCCGGATGTGAAAAGAAAAAAGCTAATTTTATTATAGTAGGGGAGGGTGAAACATTAGAAATTATATGTGAAAAATATAATATTTCTAAGAAACATCTAATAACTTCTAACGAATTGAAAGCTCCATATGCTTTGTGTTCAGGGCAAGCTTTAAAATACTATACAGTGGAAAGAAAAACAAAAATTTTATCTGTGAAAAAATCGCCAGAACCTGTAGTATGTGAGAATAAAGTAGATTTGTTTAGCTTAGAAAGTTTGAAAGTAGATCCACAAACAGATACAAATGATATCTTAAACGATTCGATTCAAGAAGAGTTAGCCAAAGAAGAGCAGCTTGATATGCAAAACATTAAAGATAGCCATAAGCATCAAAAAGAACAAAAAGAGCAAATTAAGAAACAAGAAGCAATGGATAAAAAGTTAGAAAAAGATATAAAAGCAAAAGAAGCAAAGCCTGAAGTGATAAAAACTGTTAAATTGGATATCCTTTTCCCAATTAAAAATGGAGTGATTGATAAATCTATGCCTTTTTCTCAAAAACATGGAAAAAGACAAGATGGAGTTTATATTTTAAATGCAGGGGATGTTTTAGCTCCATGTGATGGGCAAATTGTTTTTGTTGATAATGCAAACAGGTCTGTTTATGTAAAACGTAATATAAACAATGCATCTTGGATAATTACATATAGCAGTCTTTCATCTATTAATGTTTTGCAAGGCGATCACGTTAAAAAAGGTGATAAATTAGCTAAATCGTCTGGTAGTATTTTTATGCGAATTTGGAATGGCAAAGAGTACGTTGATCCTGCTACTATATTAAATTCCTGATTATGTCTTTTTGTTAGTAAAATCAATCAATTAAATCTTAGAATTGATTGTTGAGTTTGTAAAATTTATTCAATTAAAAATTTGTTATTATATAATAAGTTAAATGCACTTTTTTGTGTTCCAGATTTTACAATAACAGCTTGGCCTGAAAATCTTATAAAAGTTTGGTAGTCAAGAAATTTCTTTGAAAAGTATAATCTTTCTTTATGATGCATTTTTTTAAGTAAAAACCATTCATTTCCAATTACATGTTTATGATTTGCTTTTTTCAATGCAAAAAAGACCTTAACTCTCTTGCCTTCCATGTTTTCTAACATCTTATATGATTCGTCTTCAGTGCTTGGTGGTGCAAAGTAGTTTCTTCCAAAACACAAAAAACTTAAGAAGAAATTTTCACTATCATTAGGAAATGCACTCTCAATTAACTGATAAACTTTAAGTTGGCTTTTGTTGTGTAAATCAGGATTCCACACTTTGCTGTTTGTATTTTGTTGTAGTAATTTATCCCAAGGTGGTAAAAAGATTTCATCCATTACTTGAGTATATAGTTTTGAAATGTTTTAAATAGTGCTTATTTGTAAATCACGATGTGTTTTTACTCTGATTTGCTTGTTTGTATTAATTCACTTTGTATTTCTTCTAATAATTGCTTTAGATTGTTAGAATTTAGCCCTTCATTTAAGATTTTATTTGGTTTTTCACTTTTATTTGAAAAATACCCTTGGCATTTTGCTAGCATTTCCTTAGCTTTTAATGCTTGTGATAACAAGCCATCACTTAATGCCTTTTGATATATTTGATCTAAGTCTTGTATAAATTTCTTTTTCATTTCCGCTAAATTTTGCGTTAGTTGTTCTTTCATTGTATCCTCCAAAATCATTGTCTCATTTTTAGTTTTGAAAACACAAATAAATTTTATTATATCGCAAATAATAAAAAATGCAATAGCAATTGTGAGTTTTTCAATATTGAAGCTTTTCTATATTTTTTAATGCTATAAATCATAGTTGTGCAAATAAAGAGCATTTGTTGTCATAGTACTGTTAAAGTTAAATCATATCTTTACTTTTGCCATGTAAGATAAGTGAAAGTTTAAGAGATATTTAGAGTAAATTATCTATAAATTTATAGTTTGTTAATTATCTTTGGTTAAGCTCTAGGAAATAAGGAGTAGTAAATGAATAAGAAATCACATCTTGTGTTATTATGTTTAATGTTGTCTACAATGAAAGTATCATCTATGCCAGCAGGTTTGAAAGAAAGTGCTCAAGCTGCACAGTCTTCTAGTCTGAGTGCTTTAGATGCTTTTAAAACTAAATTTGATGAAGAGTTACAAAAGCAATCTAGTGTTATCTTTGGAGCTATGCGTAGTGTATTTAAATATAATCTTACAGAGGCATATTTAGCTTGTAGAAAAATGACAGATGGTAAAGTTAATTTTGATTTTGTTATTTCTAATGAAACAAAACAATTGGTTTTTAAGATAACTGATCAAAAGTTTAATGATAATACTAAAAGTATTAATATAATTTCTCAATCAATATATAGGTTTAGATTTTTAAATCAAAAAATTCATGGTGATAATAAAAGTAAAAATGTTGAAGGTCAGGTAATTTTTAAAGCTGATACAGACAATGCTCAAAATTTTTACTATAAATTTGAATCTCCTATTGCATTGAAGAGTTATAAAGCAGTAGAAAAGTCAGTTACTGAATTTCTTAAAAGTAATAATTTTGAAAGAGCGTCTGTAAGCACAGCAAGTAGCCCTCAATCTAGCGCTCCAAGTAGTCCCGCTCATGCATCATTAAGTGTAGCAAGCAGTCCAGCTCCAAGTAGTCCAGCTAGTCCAACTCTGAGAGACAATGCTTCTTTTGGAAGATTGCCAGCAAGCAATGCAGCTAATGTTCTTTCAGGATCAAGTAGCCCACAATCTAATGATGGTTTAGGTGTTTTAGCTCTTGATAGTGAAGTTCTTAGCCCTGCTTCAAGCTCTTCAAGTAGATCATCAAGTGTATTGTCTAGAACAGGCAAACATCCAGCAGCAATGAGTGCTCCAGATGCAACTTCAAAAGTGTTCAGTCCTTCTGAAATTGAGGCATTAAGAGCTTCATCATCTCCATCTCACAGGCCCTCAACTTCATCAATTGATGCATCAATTGCAGAAGGTGCAGTAGCAGCTAATGAGACAGCAGGTTCTGAGTTAAAGATAGAGATTCCACAAACTATTTCTCAAGAAGCTTCACCATCTAATAAGTCAGATTTATCAAATAGTGTTGAGCAAGAGGCAATTGCATTAGAATCACCAGCATCTCCAAAAGGGGCTTCCAAAGCTGCTGATCTTATTGCACAAGCAAAAGCTCAGATTGCTAGCACAGTAAATCCAGTTAAAGTTGAAGCTTCTGTTAAGGAAAACTTAGCAGAAGTTGCTAAACAGCTATTATCAACAGATGTAGCAAATAATGTAGAGACAAGGCTTCAAGATTTGAAAAATGCATTAGAAGATGGTCAAACTATAGTTGATGCAAGTGAAGAATTCACAATTTCAGAAGCTAATGCTAAATTTATGAAAAACAATCCAGGATTGTTTAAAGATCATAAAGTGACAGCAGCTTTTGTGCTTGGTAATCACTTATCAAATGAAAAAGAAGAAACATTGAGAGAAGAGCTTCAAGGTGGTAATGGACGATATGGTTTAGTACATCATGAAGACAATGCATCAATTATTCAAGTTAAAGTGCCAAAAGTCATGTCTGCTGAATTAAGTAACTTGCTTAAAGAAATGGATGAAGATCTATATAACTTGCTCTCTTCTTCAGAAGACAATGCAGTATCTTACTTATGGTTGAATGTAAGAAAGAATAGTGAATTTTACTCCAAGTTAATCACTAAAGATGAAAATGGAGATAACATTAACCCGTGGATCAACCCAGCATTTGCTGACTTACTTGTTAAAACATATAAGAATGAAAATGATGGAGTGGATTTCCTTGTAAGCAGGCTATATGTTCAAGAATTTGTTGGGAAATTTGAAGAATCATCAGATTTGATTAAGTTCTTAAATGGAGATGCTGTAAGCTTAGATTTAACACGTAGTGAAGATGCAAAAGAAAATGTAAATACAGTATACAACTACTTGTTAAACAATGTTGATTCATCAATGAAAAAATGCGCATTCAAAGCACATTCAGTTAACTTGAACTTCCATGCCCACTTGATTAGTGAGTATGGTATTAATATTGCAGGACAAGATAATGAATATGATCTAGAAGAAATGTACGTATTAAATGTAATGCAAGAAATTTTAACAGAAGCTGACTTATACAAAGCTAACTAATTTCTTGAACTTTGAATATAATTTCGATTATTAGTTCAAAAATGAATTTCCCTTTGCTATATCATATAGCAAATTTTCATATCTATAAATTTTCTCTTTTACTATTTTTGTAGTGAATTTGAAGATTTATAGATTTTCTCTTTTGTTTTTACTTACTAATTAGTGAATATCTATAGACTTTTTTATCTTTTATATTACAATAATTATATTGCCTGGATAGCTCAGTCGGTAGAGCAGTAGATTGAAGATCTACGTGTCGCTGGTTCGATTCCGGCTCTAGGCATATTAGGAGTTTTTAAAATGGCTAAGAAGAAAAGTAAATTAGGTCTCATTGCTTTAGTTGGTGATGGTTATTTTGGAGTTAGAACAAAAAGTCATGGAATGAAGGGTAAAAAATTAGTTGATCTAAAGAAATATAGCCCTAAGCTTAGAAAACATGTTCTTGTTAAAGAAGCTAAAAGCGGAAGAATTACTTCTTCATAATTTCCATTTATTATAAAATCAAAAAATCATATTAAATTATTTGCAAACTGTTTTAGAAAAAGATGGTTTGTTTTTCAATTGTTGCAAAGTATTTGATGAAAGCATTTTGACAAAATATATAATTTTAGTGTTTTTATATAATTATTCTTGATGTGTTATGATTTTTTTAACATTGCTTATTTGTGTGTGATTTAAATATATAAAGATTATTGTGTTTCATTTTTCTATAGTAATTTTTTAATACTTTTTACATTATTGCACTTTTCGTTATTTTACTTATTTATGAATTACTTTTAATATACAGTAATGAATGAGATTTTTGTATAAAATTATATGAAAACTCTAATGTTATAGTGAAAAATTGCTTTTAATATAAATAAAATGATTATGAAAAAATAGGTGTAAGTTTCAGTGTTTTTCATGTTATTTGTCTACTTAGTTTTTAATAATAATCACATCATTGGGTTTTCATGATTTATTATATGTCTCCATTTTTATTCTCTAATTGAATTTGATAAAAAACCACTAATTTCATTGTTATTTGCAATTTGATTGCTTGTATTTTAATTGTATGTTTTCATTTGTTTGTCATTTTAATATGATTTGCACTTTATATATTTTCATTGATGAATTTATTTTTTTAGTTCAAATCTTGATTTGCATCATCTTCATTGTTTTCGCTTAAAACTTGATCATTTTCATTTGAATCTGTATTTTCACTTTGATCCTCATCGCTTATTGCATCTGATTCAGTATCCTCATCATTAATTGCAGAGTCTGCGTGTGTTTCTAAGTCATAAGCGTCTCTTCTGTAATCCATTATGATTTCATTGATTTGAAACTTTCTTAAATCTCTCAAAATACTTGCCATTTCTTCTGTATCTAAATCGGCAACTGCTTCATCAGTCAAAATTCCACTTTCTGCAAGCTTTGCAGCATCTGAAATGTTTAATGTGCTAATACCTAAATTAATTTTACTTCCCAATTCTTCAGCTTTTTTATGGCAATATTCAATATGTTTCTTATCTGCTTCTTTTATAATTCTTTGAATCTCTGCTTCGCTCAAATCTACTCCAGATTCCTTAATGTCCTCTACGTAGCAACCTTTTAGAATTTCAAAAGATACAATTTCACTTGCAACTAAAGCTTGAATGTTTTCTTCTGACAAACCTAAAGTTGAAAATTGCTCAGTTGCATCATCAAGTATTTGTTGTTGCTTTGCTTCATAATCTGATTCAGATGTAATTGTTAACTTTGATTTAATTAACTGTCTGGTAAGTCTAACATTTTGTCCAGCTCTACCAATAGCAATGCTAATATCATCATCATTCACTACTAATTCAATATCTTGCTCGCCTTTTACAATTACACGCACAACTTTAGCTGGTTCGATTGAGTTGACCGCAAAAGTAGCAATGTCTTCAGACCAATTCACAACATCAATTTTTTCTTGAAAAATTTCATCCATGATTGTTTTGATTCTCATTCCACCTTTACCAATGCATGATCCAATAGCATCAATATCTTCATCTGTGGAAATCACTGCAACTTTAGATTTACTTCCTGCATCTCTAGCAATTGCTTTCACAAAGATTTTATCATTAACTTCTGGTATAATTTCTTCAAAAAGTCCTTCTAAAAATCCTGGATGTTTTCTAGATAATAAAACTTGAGGACCTTTGTCATTATTTTTAACTTGGTATATATAAGCTTTCACTTCTTCATGCATTTTAAAATGTTCACCTGGTATAAGCTCAGCTGATGGCAAGTATCCTTCACCATTTTTTAAGTCTAAAATAATATTTCCAAATTCAAATCTTTTGATTTTACCAAAAGTCATGGTTCCTTCTTGATTCTCGAATGCTTCATATTCTCTATCTTTTTCTAATCTTGAAATTTTTTCTTTCATTAATTTTCTAACAGAAGATGCTGCTGTTCTCATAAACGTCATAGATGTTAATGATCCAGATTCAAGTAATTCTTTTATATGTTCTCCAACTTTAACCTCAGGGTTAGTTTTGAGAGCATCTTCAAGTGATATTTCGTATATCTCTTCTGGATTTTCAACTACAGATTTGACTATATACGTATATATACATCCAGTATCAGGGTTAATTGTGACATCTATAGGGATATTTCCTTTTGTTTGCCCAACAACTTCTTTAATTGATTCTTCAACCGCGGTAAGCAATACTTGAGTACTTAATCTCTTTTCTTGAGATAATGCAAATATACTATCTATTAATTCATCATTTGTTTTGGTCATTTATTCTCTACCTTTTTAGTTTTCCTAATTAGATTGTAAGGTATAAAGACATTCTTAGAAAGGCATTTTAACTCTATACCTTCTTCATTTACATCATTTATTTCCCCAGTCCAATTCATTTGATTTTCAACTTCTATTTTTAGCTTTACTTTCACATTGCAATTAATATGTTTTTCGAAATCTTCACGTCTAGTTAAATTTGGATTAATTCCAGCAGAACTGATTTCTAATGGAATAGATTTTGATTCTAATTTTAGTGTAGTAGTGCATATATTACCTACTTCAATACAATCCTCATGTGTGATAGGTGAACCACTTTGAGTTTCGATGCTTATTTGAAAGGTGTTAATGTTGCAAGTATTTGTAAGTTGCACCATTCTAATATTATAACCTTTTTGGTTAAGCTCTGGCTCTATTAGATTGTATATTTCATGCTCTTTTGGGGTAAGGTATATTACTATTTTACTCATATAAGTAATTTAACATTTTATCCAAAATATATTTAGAGCAGATTGCAAGTATTTTTTCTGCAATTATTATTGATTTTTTCTGATATGTTGTATAAAATTTTAACATTAACGTATGTCTTTTAATAACATCTTTACTTATTAGGCATACACTAAGGGAAATAGGGAGGAAGACAATGAAGTCATCTATGAGATTAGGTTTAGCAGCATTTGCATTTTTGCTAGCTGGTTGTTGTGATAAAAACAACAGTTGTCCAAAGAAAAAAGAGAGCCCATGCGCTATTGCTAAGAAGCAAAGAGCATGTAAAATTGCTAAAAAAGCTAAAAAAGCAGTTACATGTAAAAAAGTTGTTACCAAAGTATGCAGAGCAAAAGTTAAAAAAGAATCAGGTACATGTTCAATCTGTTTCTGTTTTGACAGACACTGTTTGACAGATAACTCAAAGCACGAGTTGGATAAAGTAATTAGATGGATGAAAAACCATAAGCACTCATCAGTTCTTTTAGAAGGACATTCTGACAGCAGAGGAAATGCAGCTTACAACATGAAACTATCTGAAAAGAGAGTTATGTCAGCTGTTGATTACATCGTAAATCACGGTATTGATAAGTCAAGAATCACAACAAAGTGCCATGGAGAATCAAAACTTCCTGGTGGATCTTCACATGAAGGCAACAGAGTTGTAACAATTACAAAATACGTTTTAAAATAAATTAAAACATACTTTTGAATTTTCATAGATTAGTTTGAGCCTTTTTAGGTTTAGCTAATCTTTTTTTTATGTAATTTTTTAACTTAACAAAACTAATATACTAACCATTTTAAAGAAAATTAATTCTATTATTTTATTTATAGATTTATATTAGTGTATAGATGTTGTTGAAGCAGACTTTCTGTTAACATAGAAGTAATGAAAATTGGGAAATTTGTCTGTAAAGATTGTCAGGCTTTTTATGCTAAATGGACTGGAAAATGTGATTCATGTGGTTCATGGAATAGTATTATAGAAAATGCAAGTCAAAATAGATCCGTTAATACACTGGAATTAACTTCACTAAAAGGTGATGCAAAGCCTGTTGATAGGTTTAAAACAGGAATTTCAGAGTTTGATTATGTGTGTGGTGGTGGAATTGTAATGGGTTCTGTTATTTTAATTGGTGGAGATCCTGGAATAGGAAAATCTACTCTTTTACTTCAAATTTGTAATGCTTTCAATAAGAAAATTATTTATGTTTCAGGTGAAGAATCCATAGAACAAATTAAAGTTAGAGCAGATAGAATGAAACTCGGCTTAGATAATTTACAGTGTGCTTATGCAACGAATTTAGAGCCTATACTTTATACCTTAGATAATACAGATGCTGGAATGGTTATGATTGATTCAATTCAAACGCTTTATGATGGTTATTCTGATACTACCCCTGGAAGTGTAGCTCAAGTTAGATTATGTGGAAATAAGTTGATTCAATGGTCTAAAAGTAAAGGAATTCCTTTAATTATTATTAGTCATGTTAATAAAGAAGGAATGATTGCTGGTCCGAAAGTACTTGAACATATGGTTGATACAGTTCTGTATTTTGAAGGTTCTGATTCATTAAGAATTTTACGTTCTATCAAAAATAGATTTGGACCTACAAATTCAATTGGTATCTTTGAAATGAGAGATTCTGGTTTAATGCCTGTTTCTAATGCCTCAAAATCATTCTTGAAAAATAGATCTATCATACATGGATCATGTGTATTTCCAGGGGTAGAGGGAAATAGGCCTTTATTAGTTGAAATTCAATCATTAATTTCAAATTCATACTTACAAAATCCTAGAAGAGCAGTTGTAGGGTGGGATGCACAAAGATTAGCTATGATTTCTGCAGTTTTGGAGAGTCAATGTAAAGTTGTCTTGTCAGGAAAAGATATTTATTTGAATGTTGTAGGTGGAATTAGATTGGTAGAACCTGCATCTGACTTAGCAGTAGTGATTTCATTGCTTTCTTCTTGGTATAAAGTTGCAGTTCCTAATAATTGCGTTGCATTTGGAGAAGTAGGGTTGTCTGGTGAAATTCGACCTATTTCCCATGTAGATAAAAGATTGCAAGAAGCGGAAAAATTAGGATTTAATGAAGCTTGCATACCAAAAGGGTGTGAATTTTCACATTCTATGAAAGTTACACAATTTTCTCATGTTAAACAAATTCAAACATGGCTAAGAGAGCAATCTAATATATAAAAGCATATATAAAAAAGTGAAATTATATAATTAATAATGTAATTTTAATAATTTTCTGTTCAAATATGTTATTATTAGATTAGGAGATATTGTTATGTATCAATCTTTAGATTTTGGAATTTTTATAGTTTTTGGTTTTTTTATAATCTCAGGCTTTATAAGAGGATTTGTATGGGAAGTTACAAAAATGCTTTCTGTATCTTCATCTTTATTCTTATCTTTGTTTTCTGGTTATAAACTTTGCAAAATAAGCAATAAATGGGACAAATGGCTTAAAATTGTGTTGTTTGTAGGATTGCCTATTATAGTATTTTTATTAATTGGATATATGCTTTTAAGCATATCTGCGAAGTTATCCAGTATTGTGAAGAAAAGCCATTTCAAAACTTTAGATAGATTTTTAGGTCTTATATTTGGATTTGTGAAAGCATTTCTTTTGACAGTAATGCTTTTGATTATTGTAGTGAATATTTATCCTGATTTCACATTTCAAATTCAAGGTTCAAAAGTATATAATTTTGTTTTTTCTGATCATGTTATTATTATACATACAAAGAAATTTTTAAGTGATGTTTATGTATGTCTTAATAGAAACTTAGAATATTTATTTAACTGCTTAAGCAATTCTTAAGTAAAAACTTCATACTATCAATTTTTGATATACATATTTTAACTGCTATTTTCCATAGCATATTTTTTATTTCATAAAAAAAGTTTACAATCTTCAATTATGGACTCTACAGCATTTACGATTTTTAATTTTTCAGTTCAATGGTATGGATTAGCTTACTTTTTCTCATTTTTGATTATTAATTTTTATCTCAAACAATCTTTATCTTCAAAATATAGCGCTAATATAGTAGACAAAATCACGAATTTTACATTTTTAGGCATGATTATAGGGGGTAGGGTAGGTTATGTTGTGGCCTATGATACTAATAACCTATTGAATTTTTCAGAGTTGATTGCAGTATGGAATGGTGGAATGGCTGCTTATGGAGGTTTTATAGGAGGTTTTATATTTTTATATATTAAATGCAAAATTGAGAAGGTGAATTTTCATAACTTCTTAAACAATATTGCATCTTTCTTGCCAATAGCATTGTTCCTTGGGAGAATTGCAAACTTAATTAATGATGAAATTCCTGGGAAAGTGATTTTTCAATATAGGCATCCTGTAATATTATATAGCATTTTGTTTGAAGGTATATTTTTATTTTTCTTACTTAAATATAAAAGCAAAGTGAAACTATTAGCTCAATTATCAACAAGTAGCTTATTTATGATTTTTTATGGATTGATTAGGTTTATATTAGACTTTTTTAGGGAAACTGAAACTTCAATGTTATTAAACATGACATACGGACAAATTTTTGGTTTGGGAATGATTTTGATTGGATTTTTACTGCATTATAAATCACGGCTTTTGTCTGAAAAATAAACACATATACTAAATTTTTATACAATATAAACTCATAACTTAATTTTTCCATTTAAGTCAGATTAATTTTTAATATTAAAAAGGGTTTTGAAATTCATTCACATCAAGGTGAATGTTTGATTTGATGATTAACCAATGATTTGAGCAGCTACACCAACGCAACCAGCGAAATCAATACTTGACTTAGAAGTGAATTTCAAGCACTCTTTCTTATCTTCTCCTTTGTGTGGAAGTACGCTATTTTTTTTCATTATGAAATCAGCGCTTGCTTCAACAAAAGCAGATATTCTGCTGTTAAAGTGGTAATTTATTCCAACATGTCCACCAAAACCAAAGTTATGCTTATTTTGATCATCTCCTTCTTCTAATATATTAACACTATTGAGCTCTTTGATTGTCACAGAGAGCTTTGCATTTTTGTAAATACCACCAATGCTAGCGCTAACTGTGAACTTATCTACATTGTACTGTACAGCTGGGGCAATACGTACAGTGAAGTTTGACTTTGCTATTGCCTTAGCGTTTAATTTTAGATCTTTTCCATTTATATTCATATCTATATTCTCTTTTGTAAATTGTTTTTTATCATTTCCAACATCTGCAGAAAATCTTAATCCAAACATATTGTAGAAAGCATGTACATTTACTCTTCCAGCAAAATATCCAATGTTTCCATTTTTTTTGAATTTAAAGTCTTCTTTATTTTCGCTGATTTGTTTGTCTTTTGACTCTAATATTAAAGATGTTTTTCTTGCAACTGCACCAATTCCAATGTTTACAGAAGTTTTAGCTGATACTGAAGATATCATAAATAATGCTACTAATGAGCTTGTTAATCTATTCATGAAAGAATTATATCTTACTGTATTAAAAAAGAAAAGTATATAACATTTATACAACTTTAAGGAAAATTAATTTTTAATATCAGAAAGAGTTTTGAAAACTGATTCACATCAAAGTGAATTTTTTATATTACTTAACCAATGAGTTGAGCGGATACACCAACACAACCAGCGAAATCTAAGTTTGACTTAGCTTTGAAGTTATCTGGACCAAACTTGTTATCTTTTTTCAACAGGAAATCAGCGTTTGCTTCAACAAAAGCAGAGATTTTGTTGTTGATAGCGTAACTTACACCAACATGCCAACCAATACCGAAGTGATGCTTTTTATCAGCAACTGTGTGTATATGTTTGATTTCTACATTTTTGTAAACACCACCAATGCTTGCGCAAACATTGAACTTATCTACATTGTATTGTACAGCTGGTGCAACACGTGCAGTGAAATTTGACTTAGATATGAATGCACCAATTTTCTTTTTGTCGCTTCCAGCATCAACTGAAACTCTCAAACCAAACATGTTGTAGAAAGCATGTACATTTACTCTTCCAGCAAAGTGTGTTTTTGTTCCACTGTTTTCGAAGTCAAAGCTTGTTTTATTTTTATCTTCAATTGTTAAAGATGTTTTGCTTGCAACTGCACCAACTCCAATATTCATAGAAGTTTGGGCAGATAGTGAAGATGCCACAAATAATCCTATTAATGCGATTTTTAATTTATTCATTGTTTTTATTCCTTTTAAGAATAATCACTTTATTGTATTTATAAAATGTTAATTTAAACAAATTTATATACTGCATAAATATCTCAGTTATTTTATTGTTCAAATTGATTAATTGATAGAAATTTTTTTTGAAAAGTTTGTTCATATAAGTGAAAATTTAGATTATACAAAAAATCTGATTAATTATTTAACTGTTATTTTAAATTTTGTTTAAGAAATTCTAAAAGACAGAAGATTTTATATTTATACCTAGCCAATTTATTTGAAAGAGTATTTGAAAATAGTGTTTTGACGTAAAAAAACCTTAAGTAAACGAATCTACTTAAGGCATTTTATAATCCATTATATCTTCTATATAAAATAGTTAATATAATACTTATCAGTAGTTATTCAGATGAATTAACCAATAATTTGAGCGGATACACCAACACAACCAGCGAAATCAATGCTTGACTTAGTTTTGAAATCTACAGCACCAAACTTGTTGTTTCTTTTGATCATGTAATCAGCGTTTGCTTCAACAAAAGCAGAGATTTTGTTGTTAATAGCGTAGCTTACACCAACATGTCCACCAAGACCGAAGCTATGATTTTTGGCAGCATTTGCAGCATCAGAAGCCTCAACAACCGGTGGTTTAGCATTAGAATCAACAGCTACTGCATTTTTGATGATCTTTACATTTTTGTAAACACCACCAATGCTTGCGGAAACATTGAACTTATCTACATTGTATTGTACAGCTGGTGCAACACGTGCAGTGAAGTTTGACTTAGATGTGTATCCTGTAGCTGTCTTTTTGTCGCTTCCAGCGTCAGCTGAAACTCTCAAACCAAACATGTTGTAGAAAGCGTGTACGTTTACTCTTCCAGCAAAGTATCCTTTGTTTCCATCTTTTTTGAATTCTACTTCTGTTTTAGCTGCATCTTCAATCTTTAAAGATGTTTTTCTTGCTACTGCACCAACTCCAACGTTTACTGAAACGTTTGCTGATACTGAAGATACTAAAAATAGTGCTACTAATGAGCTTGTTAATTTATTCATTTTTCAATTCCCCTTTCGAAAAGAACACCTTAATAATACAAAAAAAAAAAGAAAATGCAAAGGGCTTATTAGGAAAATTTTAGTAAAAATCGTATTTTTTTCACTAATATATAAATTTTATTTATTTAAATGAAACTGCAAACAAAAAACAGCGTTATGTATAGAAGAAAAATGTTAAAGTTACTTACTTTATTGTTTGTTACTATCTCTTAAAAATCTTTCAATTAAACGTACACCAAAACCAGTTGATTCTTTGATTCCAAGAATGGAGTTTCTAGCAGTACGAGCAACACCAGCAATATCAAGATGCGCCCATTTTACGTCATTATTTATGAATCTTTGTAAAAATTGTGCTGCAGTAATGCTCCCAGCTCCTGATCCTGGTTTTTGTATATTACACATATCAGCTATTTGTGTATCCATTAATTGATCATATTTTTCATGTAATGGAAGTCTCCAAACAGGCTCAAAAACACTATTTCCAGCTTCAGTTAAGTTTGTAGATAATTCATCATCATTACTAAATAATCCACAATATAATTCTCCTAATGCCACTACAATTGCGCCAGTTAATGTTGCAAAATCAATTATTGTTTTTGCTCCATATTTTTCTTGTGCAACATACAAAGCATCTGCCAAAATTAATCTTCCTTCTGCATCAGTATTTAATACTTCAATTGTTTGCCCTGATAAAGATGTAATGACATCACCAGGTTTAAGAGCATTTGCAGATGGCATGTTTTCTACGCAAGGTATGATTCCAATGATTTTATTAGGTAATTTTTGTGCAGCAGCATATTGTAGAATTCCTAATACAGTTGCAGCTCCAGACATATCAATTTTCATATCTTCCATGCTTTTTGGTGGTTTAAGTGATAATCCTCCAGAATCAAATGTTACACCTTTTCCTACTAGTGCAATTGGCTCTCCACCTTCACCTTCCCATTCACATGTAATGAGTAATGATGGTTCTACACTTCCTTTTCCAACTTCCCAAATTCCTCCTGATTTCATTTCCTCTACAGTGCACTTTAGTCCCGGAATTCCCTTTGCTATTTCAGCTAACATTGTTGGTGTAAGTAAATTAGCTGGTTTCTCTGTTAATGATCGAGTTAAAAATGTTGCATTGGTTAAATTTTGAACTTTTGAGAAAATTGCTTCTGCATTTTTATTTTGCGTAATTATTGTCACAGATTGCTCTGAAGTTTTTTTCTGAGATTTGTGACCTTCATATTCCCAATTTCCTATTAATATACCTTCACATAAATCTGATAAATTACTCTCACTAAACTTCGAAGCATCAATTGCAATGTTTATATTTTCTGATTTTAAATATTGCCCAATACTCACACCAATCAATAAGTGCTCTTTTTTATCAGTTAAATAATTGATTTCTATAGTGGAATCTTGATTTTTGACTGTTTCAAATTTGTTTTTATCTGAATTTGTTATATTAAGCAAATTATATTTGGTGTTTTTATGAGTCTCAAAATTAAAATTAAGTGTTTTCATGGTTTCCCCTTTATGCACTTTTATATTAATTATTGAAGGTTTGCAATCTTTGAATATGCTTTTTGAATTGTCTGTTTGAAGCTTTTCTATTACCAATTTGATTTGCTAATTCACCTTGCAAGTGAAGTAGTGTGTAGTAGAATTGAGCAGCTTTTTTATATGCATCAATTGTTTTTGTACATCCAAATGAAACATCATTTTGAGCATAAATAATATCGTCGATGTGAATTTTTCTTTTGTTGTTTAAGTCTATATCGTTTAAGAACATTAATTTTTTAGATCTTAATGCAGACTCATAGTGAGAAAGAGACTTTTGGTGCATTTTCAATTCTTTCTTACTGTTCTCTAAGTTAGCAAATGCTTCATATCCCTCTGAAATCACTTTTCTTACCTCATGCAAGTATTGGTATTTTGCAGCATTAATAGCTTTTCCACCCTCTATAGTATTTGTAATATTTTCAAATCCTAAATGATGAGTTGCAGAGATTTGGAAAGATTTGGTATTTTCTAATTTATCTGATCCTCTTTTTGTATTAGAACTAACTGATGAAATTTGAACATTTGGTAAGACGCTTGAAATTTTCGTTGCTGCATCAGCTACTGTATGTCTTTTTGTATGGTATAAATGCAAAAGCTTATGTGACTTACTTAAAATATTTGCTCTATTTTCTTCCCAACTTCCAAGATTTGGTATAAATCCTATTTTGTCTGGCAATGGCATCTCTGCTGCAAACTCTCTTAACTTATGTTTTAAAACTTTTTCTTTATTTTGATCTATGAAAAGCTCAGTTTCACTCGTAGAAAGATTACCTTCTGCTGAATGTAGGTCTGTCATGCTCATAGTTCCAGTTTGAATACGTGCTTTTACTTGCTTAACTAAGTGCTTTCTTGTTTCTACAACTCTCATTCTTAACTGAACAGTAGCTTTTTGTGCTATCCACTCAATTAAAACTTTAATAACTTCATCTAAACAAAATTTAGACCAATCATGCCAATATTCCTCTAAATCAGCTTTAGATTTAATTTTAGCAGCAGCAATATCACTTATAATTGTACCTTTTAATTTCAACCAATTTACTGTAAATGTTTTTGAATCTAACTTCATTTTAAGCTTATTATTAGTTGGCTGTCCATTTTCAGAATATTTGTGATTAATTGCTAAAGAAGTTTCAAAAGATGGAAGAAATGCTATGACTTGTGATGCATTCCTTGCTCTAGAAGCTGCTAATTTGCTTTTTATGTATTGGATGTAATGATCTGATTTTACAACCTCAGATACCCATTCATCTATTGTTTTAATAGATCCATTTAAAATATAGTTTAACTCTACATTACTATGTTTTTGACTTGAGTTTTTAGTATTAATTTTCTGTGTTTTCACACTATTTGTATTACCTGAAATTTGATGCATAAGTGAAAATGCAATAAGAATATATTTTTTAAACATGTCTATTTTTACCATGATTTTTTTGCAATTACTATCTTGACTTAATGCATAATGCGAGTACGAAAAACACCAAAGTTTCACCTAATGTATCCAATAACCTGTAAAATACTACAACATCATTAACGATTGTTCCATGAGGGTAAATTATCCCATAAGAACACTTCAAAAACATTGAACATAAAATCAGGGAAATGCAAATTGCAATAAAAAAATGTATGAAATTAAACTTATTATTTTTAAATTCCAAGCCAGATTTGATGATCAAATACGTTATGATTATATCTACTAAAATATTTGTTACTGCTATATCTACACCACCATGTTTTATATAAAAACTTGTTACACAAAGGCTAATTAAATTCAACCCTATCAAAATGCTAGCTTTCGAATTTTGTAAAATTGATATACATCCAACCATTAGTATAAATAAATATAATGCGTTAGCTTTTATTTCAGGTATGAAGTATGAAACATGTAATTTATGAGTAAAATAACATATGAAAATAGCTAGTGAGATATAAATAGATATTTCATTTTTTGGAGCATTAACTTTGTTTAATAAGTTGTAGATGCTTTTTGCAATATTAATACTGACCTTTATGAATAAACTTTTAAAATTATATAAAGCAAAACTTATAACCCCTATCGCTGCAAAGTAACATATTGGCTTTATCGCAATAGAATGTGGAATTAAAAATAATATAGGTAAAAATAATATGTGAGGTAGGTAAAATTTACTTACTGTTCGTATTTGTTGAAAAATTTGTATGCATACTATGAAATTTATTATTTTCACCATCACACCAGTTAATAAGTTTATTTTGCTACTCAAATTAGTTATGTATGCTCCTACGCTACACATTGGTATCGCTGCTGCTATTAAAATTATAAAAATACTTGAAGGAATAATGGATATATTTTCTAATGAATATGTTTTGTGTTTTTTCATGAAATAATCGCACACAACAAATAGTGCAGATTTATATATCGCATGTGAAAAAATCATATACTTAATAAGCCTTATGTCATTACATAAAATTGTGACTATACATAATGAAATATGTGTTTGAGATGTTAATGCAATTAAAGTTTTTATATTTTTAGTTTTGCATTGTAAAAATGAAATAATTATAGTGATCGTGCTAGATGTAATGAGGATTAGCTTGAATAAGTGATTGTTAATATCTGTATTCAATAATTGCATGATCAAATACATTCCAAGCTGCACAACAGTAGAGGAGTGAAGGTATGCACTAACGAGAGATGATGATTTTTCTGTTAATGTAAGCCAAGAAAATGGAAACTGTGATGATTTAGTTAAAATTGTGATTGCCAAAGAAATGTTTAATTGTAAAATTTGGCTATTGTTGAAAGAAACGTTAGATAAATCAGACCAATATTTGCACTGTTGTATCAAAATACATGTTGCCCATGCAAATGCCAATCCTCCAATAATATTGTTAATTAATATAATTTTGACTTCACTTCTATTGTTTTTAGATTTTAGGAGTAAATAAGAAATCCACGTAATAAATTCCCATAATATAAAAGTGATCATAATTTTTTGGCTAATAAAAAATGCGTATGAAATAATTCCGAATATTATGAATGTTACAGATGAAAAATCTTTATTTTTTGTCCATAATTTATAAAATAAAATCTGTAACCCGAAAAAAGGTAAAATATAGAAAGGAACTATATTATGGCAAAGGTATGAATACATTTAATTTTTGATGTTTTCTATATAACTGTTTAATGCAAATAGTGAAGATAATGCTAAAGGAACAATTATCATAGCAGTCCAACTTGTTATTAGTGGAACAATTAATGATGCAAGAAATAAACTCATATTATAAGATATAAATATAGATTCTTTATTTTGTTTGAGAAGATTTTTTAATGAACAGTGCATTGCAAACGCTATACTAAATTGAGTAAAAAGCATTAAAAGTGCTACTCCATATTTATTGATACTAGATAATACAACTAGGGCACTCCAAACCACAATGAAAATTTTATGCATTTGCATCATATCTACATCTTCTTTATCCATTGCTTTGCCTATCCAAGTCACGAAAATGATTGATGAAAATAGAATTAATAGTTTGTATTTATAGATAAAATATAGGCTTTCATATCCATGATTTTTGAAAAAGTGAGGGAAATACATATACATTATAATTAAAAAAGATGGAAATATATGCATTTTTACTGCATTTATTATTGAAATTACTTGATTTTTTAAATTGAGTATATTAATGCTTTGAAATACTTCTTCTGAGTTGTTGTTAAAAGACCTGCATTTGAATAACAAAAGACCTAATATTCCTGATATTGCAAATGGAAGTCTCCACCATACTGATATAATTTGTTCATTTGTGAAGAAATATACAAGTAAAACAGATGATATGTTAGCAAGTATTGCTCCAACTGTAGCGCTAGAAATTATTACCCCTATTTTTGAACTTTGATTTTTATCTGTATTATCTTCATTATCATTCTTACCTTTAGATTCAGAAGCTACTGAAACCGCTGCTGGAAATTCAACCGCATATGATATTCCTTGTATAAACCTCATGCACACAAAAATATATGTAGCAATGATTCCAATGGAATGGTAAGTAGGCATTACTGCAATTGCTAATGTGGATGCTGACATTAATAATATGGATACTTTTAATATTTTACTTTTATCATAACTGACAAACCCTATTAATAGTCCACCAATTAATCTAGCTGCATATCCCAATGAGAAAATATAAAAAGCACTTTGTATATTACCTGGGAAAAACAAGTATGACATGAAATAAGAAAGCTCCATAAATAAAACATAATCGTAATATTCTAAAACTGTTCCTACAGAAGTTAAAAACATTTTTTTCATAATTAGTGAATACCACAGATGCTACAATAATAAAATACTGTATAAAGTGTTCTCAATTTAAAATATATATAAAATGAAATGAAAATTTACAGGGGGTCAGGTGATTAAATCACAGGCGTTGTAGGAATCGAACCTACGACCAGCTGATTAAGAGTCAGATGCTCTACCGGACTGAGCTAAACGCCCCTGACTCTCTTTCTAACATATAATTGATAAAATGCAAAGTAACCCATTCTGATTTTGCTTGTTTGATTATAAGTTTATAGCATTTTAATTATGTGATTACTCAATGCACGTTTTTTTGAGACAAATTTGATATATTTGACGATTTAATATATCAACAAACACCATATAAAATAATAACTACTACCATAATGAACATTGATCAATGTGCTTTGTTTTTATGAATTTAAATTTTTTTATGCAATGCGAATTTGACTAACAAAGCAATAATTTGTTAGATTAGACTTAAGGGTGTATAGCTCAGCGGTAGAGCGCTACGTCGACATCGTAGATGTCATAGGTTCAATCCCTATTGCGCCCATTTTATACAAATACAAAAAATACATTTTTTATTTAGTAAATCAGATTTTTGAAGTTCACTTTTTAAATAAAAGTCATTCAAAAGATTAATTTGTAACTATTATAAATGAAAGTATTGTTCTTTTTTGAATTAATGAAAAAGACTGTATATTATTAGAAAAAATCACATTATGCTTTGGATTTTTATAAATTACTTTATTGATAATAATAAATCACATTATTCTTTGAAATTTATATGAATTTATCTGCTGTTTTGAAAGGAAGTTGATTTTTTAAACTTTTCCAGCACATGTTTTTGATAGCAAGCCTTCTCGCAAACCAGAGTTTGACAATATTGCAACTTCAAGATTTGGAAGCAAAGTAAGAAGTTTTTCCATAAAAATTGCACTACCTCTAGTTGTAATGCATTTTTGAGTTTTATGTTCACTTTTTTCTATATCTGAAACTACTTTTCTTAATGATTGCTTTACTTGCATTACAGGAATGATTTTTCCATGCATTACTTTAATATCTACATCTTTTAATGATTGTATTTGATTTGCTAAAGTGCTCATAATTCCTGATTTTGCAATAATAATAGGAAAGTTTTCTTTATATTTCATGCATCTTCTTCCAAATTGCTTTATTATATTCTCACTATCTAAATCCATTGAATATGTTGCGTTGTTTTCAAGAAATTTTAATATTCCTATAGGAAGGGAAATCCACTCTTTTACATAAATAGATTGTTTGTGTTTTAAGCATAATCCTATTTCAGTGCTGCACCCTCCCATATCTACCACGTAACAATATTTATATGGCATTATTTCAAGGCATCCTAATGAAGAAAGGTGAATTTCCTCATCTGGGTCTATAACCCTAAAATTCAATCCAGTTTCTTTTTTGATTTTGCTTAGTAAGTGTTCTTTATTTGATGCTAATCTACATGCTGCAGTTACAACACATTCAATGTTTTTCACATTGTACTGTTTTGATATTTGTAAACATTTTTTTAAAAACACGATTGTTCTATCAATTGACTCTTCTTGAACAATTCCAGTTTGATATACTTTTTCACCAAGTCTGACAGCGCTTGCAACAGATTTTAAGATAGAAAATCCTAAAACCTTGTTTCGATTTGAAAATCCTATTAACATTCTACATAAATTTGAACCTAGATCTATACATGCTGATTTTTCACTATAGTTAAATTTCATTATCTTTTCATAATAACATAATTTTTACCTTTTGCATAAATGGTTAGATTACTATTTTTTACCTAAAAATGTTTGATGAAAATTCAAAATTTACTTTCATTAGTTACAATAAAATCATACGGGGGTTTTATGACCATTTTAGACTTCGACTTTTATAGAAACTATAGGACTATAATAACTATTAGTCCAAATAAATATGCAACAAGATTGCGTTATGTAAGAAAAAGAATGTCAACTAAGTTAAGTAATCTTTCACGAAAATGAAATATATGTTAAAAAGACCATAATGAGATTTTCTATAAAAAACTGCACTGTTAAAGCATTTAGTTTGTTAGAAATCAGTTTTGTATTAATGATTATGGGTATTTTCGTCTTTGGTGGATTAAAAGGCTGGGAGCTTGTTCAAAAAGCAAAGCTGTATAGAGTTGTTACAGAAATTGAAATGTACTCTAATGCTGTTTTAGCTTTTCGAGAAGAATATGGTGATTATCCAGGTAGTTGTGACCATAAAGTATTTAGTCAAAAGGGTAATGGGTCAGGAAATTTGAGTGGAGATAGGCCTGTTGGTAGCAGCGAATTTTCTTTTGCACAAATTACTAGTTTATTTTGGCTGCATTTAAAGCAATCAAATTTAATTTCTATTCCTCATGACAATATTCCACGTACTCCTTTTGGTGGTGTATATAGCGTATGTAGTTATGATAATCAAAATTATTTAGTACTTGCTAATAAAGTAAGAAATGGCTCTGTAGGTGGATTGTTTTCTATGCAGCAAGCAATGATTATCAATGATAAATGTAGTGAAGAAATATTGGTAAAAAATGATCAAGAACAATCACCTAATACATTTGTAAATTTAAATAATGATCATAGTAGAAGAGATACAAGTTCCTCATTCATCATATACGTTAAAATATGAAAAAAATTAAATTCAAAGCATTTTCGCTTCTTGAAATATCAATAGTCTTAATAATAATGAGTCTAACTTCATATGGGCTTTTGAAGTCAACAACTGTTATATTAGCTCGCTATAGAAATAACATTACCGCGCAAAAAGTTGAAAAAATTTATAAAACTTTAGGGTTGTTTGTTGCTAGAAATGGATATTTACCATATCCGTATATACCTTCTAATAATATAAAAGAAGAAAAAGGGATATCAGTTAGTGCAATTAATAATGCTGATATTGTAGAGCATTGTAAACGTTATGATTTTGTACAGCATGATGTTAGGTCTAAAACTAATTTAGATAAAAAAAGTATTGGTATTGTTCCATATACTACTTTAGGGTTGGATGAAAAAGACGTTAAAGATGGGAATGGAAATTATTTTACATATGCAATAAATCCTATTTTAGGAGAGAGGTCAGATTACATCCAATTGCCTCATTCGGATCCAAGAATAAGATATGATTTTGATTTTGATTTAAAAGTAGATAGCACAAAAGAAAATAGTAAAAAATCAGGTAAGAGTCCATATTTCACAAAAGCAGATAATCCACGTTTAAAGCATATATGCAATTTCTGCTCAGTTAGGATGTATGCTGATTATCAAACTGGGCGTGAAATTTTACCACCTAATATAATGACTCAAAAAATTGAATATAGAAGGTCTCCAAATCCCAAAATTCAATATTATGCGGCTATATCTGATTTAACATGTTGGGTTAGTAGTCATCTAACTTTATATAATAAAGATGGGTACAATGTTTCTTATAATATAATACAAAATTTCTATACAGTTGGAATGTCAAAAGAAGAAGAGGATAATGGATATTATAGTACGTATGATAACAAATATGATTTAGATAATTTAAGGCAATTTAAAGTTTCTGATACTATTGCTGTTATTTTAGTGAGCCATGGAAAAAGCGGTGGTTATTTCATAAAGTCAGGAAAAAGGCATCCTATACATTTTGAAAATGGAGTTGAGTCAAAAGCTAAACTAGCTAATGCTAATGATATTAGGAAATTTTATATGGCAGAAAATAGTAATGATTTTGATGCACAAAATTCATTTGACGATGAAGTGTTTTATATTTCTAAATTTCATCTTGCATCAATGTATGCTGGTTTTGTTTGTCAATCTCATAGTTTATGGGATCTTGAATATTTAGCCCCTCCAATTGAATATCCACCGGGGAAAGTACTTTCTTCTTACGATGATACGATTAATACATATTAAAAATGAATAATATAATTAGCAAAAAATTTAAAAATGCAAAATTCAAAGCATTTGCTCTCTTTGAAATATCTATATTATTAATAGTATTAAGTGTAGCTTCTTATGGATTTATTAAGTCTATTAATATGATGCTTCGTGTAGATAAAGAAAACATTACAAAACAAAGAGTTGAGAGAATTTATAAAGCTTTAGGTGTTTTTATTAATCATCATGGTTATTTGCCATATCCATATATGCCATCGAATGATAAAAATGATGTACCAGGGATATCAAGTGGCGAAATTAGTGATGATGAAATTGTTGCTCATCAAAATGTGTATAAAGATAAAAATATAAATAATAATGTGCAAAAAACAATTTTAGATAAAAAAAGTATTGGTATTGTTCCATATACTACTTTAGGGTTGAATGAAAAAGATGTTAAAGATGGGAATGGTAATTATTTTACATATGCGATGAATCCTATTTTAGGGAAAAGAAAAGATTACCTTCATTTATCTCACTCTGATCAAAGAATAAAATATGATTTTGATTTTGATTTTCCTGGTGGAAATAATAAATATCTTAATCCTCATTTAGCACAATCAGATGATCCTCACATTAAGAAGATATGTAACTTTTGCTCAATTAGAATGTACGCTAATGATGAAACTGTAAAAAAAATTGTACCACCTAAATGTATGGTTGAAGAAGGTGTTAATTATAAAAGATCAATTCATCCGAATTTATATTATCATGCGAGTATTCCTGATTTAACAGGGTGGGTGAATAGTAAATTAAGTTTGTATAGTAAGGGTAAGGAGTTATCCCATTTGCAGTCATATTTAGTTTTGATGATGCATGAAGATTTAGCTGAAGAAAGGTCAGAGTATGTCAGGTACAGCTTATATAAAAATTATACTGAATTACATAATATGGATCAATTTAAAGTTCGAGATACCATTGCTGTAATTCTTGTGAGTCATGGTAGAAGCGGTGGTCATTTAACTAAATTTGGACAAAGATACCCTATTAATAATAGTGCAAAATATTCTGAAGCAAAACAATGTAATGCAGATGACTCTAGGAGATTTTATATGGAAGATATTTCTGATAGTAATTCTCAAGGTGGAGGTTTTGATGATGAGGTGTTTTATATTTCTAAGTTCCATCTTGCTTCAATGTATGGTGCATTTGTATGTAAATCTTATATTTTATGGTCTAGCGAATATTTGGGGGCTCCATATGATCAAGAGGTTGCTGATAAATATGTGCCTACAGAGGAGGATTATGAAAAGTATGATCCTGACGAAGTGGCAAATGATATGTATTCAACTCGTTTAAGCACACAAAGCACACAAAGATATATTGGTGGACATAGAATTTTTATACGAAGGGAGAAACATATAGGGTATTGGCTTGACGAGGGTTGGTGTAGTGGTGGAGTTCGTATGTTAAGAGATTCGCTTCCATATGAGAAATATTACAAGCCAGATTGCATTGATTTATATCAGAGTAGAGCACATGATATAAGAGTAGAAAAAAAATTAAATAACAATGAACCTGTTTTTGTAAAGAGTGCATATTATAAAGGATTCCTAATACCTACTTGGGATGTAGGTGGTGAGTGTGGACATGAAATAAGAAATAATGAAATAGATATAAAAAATAAGGATAAAATAAGATTAAGAGCTTATAAGTATATTAAATATAAAGGTAAATGATTTAACATGAATATTATATCAGGGAAATATGTGAAATTTATGGATCGTGCAATTGAGATTGCAAGAAATTCTATTGCTTCTGAAGTTCCAGTCGGGTGTGTAATAGTGTATGAAAATCGAATTATATCTGAAAGTTCAAATTATATTGAAAAAAATCGAAATGTTTTAAATCATGCAGAAATCTTAGCAATCAATAAAGCGATGGAATATTTGAATAGCAAATATTTGAATGAGTGTATTTTATTTTGTACATTAGAGCCTTGCAAAATGTGCATGGCAGCAATTCACTTATCTAGAGTGAAAAGAGTGATTTTTGGATCGTATGCTAAAAGCTGTATTATTGAAAATACAGATATCATTGGTGGTGTTAGAGAAACACACTGTAACTTAATAATTCATGATTTTTTCAAAACTAAACGTAATAAATAATAAAATTACTTTAATTAAACTGTGAAAATAGATAAAATTGTTCCTTTATGAAGAATATTTTGACAAAAATTTAAGGATATTGCTTTCTAATTGAATAAGAGAGGTTCATAAATGACAGAAAGTATACAAAAATCGTTATTAAGAATTAGACCTCCTCGTGTTCGTATAACTTATGATGTTGAAGTAGGTGGTGCTATTCAAAAGAAAGAGCTACCTTTTGTTCTAGGAATCATTTCAGATTTATATGGACAACAAGAGGAGCGTATAGATTTTAAAGACAGGAAATTCGTTACAATAGATAGAGATAACTTTGTTGATGTAATGCAATCTATTTCCCCTAAGCTAAATATTTCAGTAAGAGATATGCTTAGCGAAAAAAGCGCTGCTGATAAGAAAAAAGCGGCTAAAGCTGATGATGGAGCAACAATTCCATTAGAATTAGTTTTCAATAGCATGGATGATTTTAATCCATCATCCTTAGTCAAAGGAAGCCCAGCTTTAAGTGCTTTGTTTGAAGATCGTGTTGGTTTAGTTGATTTATCTACAAAGTTAGATTCAAACTCTGACTTAAATGATGTGTTGGCAAAAGCTATTTCTGATAAGGCTATTTCTGCAAAACTTGTTTCAGAATCAAAAGATGTTACAAAGTCTGCTCCAGAAATGGATAAAATCATTACAGAAAGCAAATTAGTAGAAAATGCTAAAGAAAATGCTGAAGAAATGCTCAAATATAGAAAAATGATTGCAGCATTATCTAAGAATTTGACTGATCTTGAAGGTGAAGTGTCACACTGTTACCCATTCATGATGGATCAAATTGCAAAAATTGATGCAAAAATTTCTTTACAACTGGATGAAGTATTGCATAATCCTGAATTCCAAAAGTTAGAAGCTTCATGGAGAGGGTTGCACTACTTAGTAATGAATAGTGAAACAGGAAACATGCTTAAAATCAAACTATTTGCTGCAACTAGAGATGAAGTACAAGAAGATCTAGAGCGCGCTGTAGAGTTTGATCAAAGTGCATTGTTTAAGAAAATCTATGAAGAAGAGTTTGGAACACTAGGTGGTGCACCATATTCTTGCTTACTAGGTGATTTCTACATTGGAAGAAGTCCCCGTGATGTTTCTTTCATTAAGAAAATTAGTCAAGTTGCAGCTGCAGCTCATGCTCCATTTTTGGCAGCAGTAAACGCTTCTATGTTTGACTTGAAAACTTTTGGAGAATTGCATGTTCCACGTGATTTAAAGAAAATTTTTGAAAACTCAGAATTAACAGCATGGAACAGTTTCCGTGATACAGAAGATTCAAGATATGTAAACTTATTCTTACCTAAAATTTTGGTAAGATTGCCATATGGACAAGACACTATTCCAGTTAAAGAATTCAATTACAATGAATCTGTAGATGGAATGGATAACAGTAAATTCTGTTGGGGTAACCCAGCATATGCAATGGCATTAAGAATTACAACTGCATTCTCAAAGTTCGGATGGACTGCTGCAATTAGAGGTGTAGAAGGTGGAGGTCTTGTTGAAGATTTGCCTGCTTACACATTTAAAACACCATATGGTGATATGTCTTTGAAGTGTCCTACTGAAGTTATGATTACAGACCGTAGGGAAAAAGAGTTAAGTGATCTTGGATTTATTGCAGCTTGTCATAATAAAGGTACAGATAAAGCTGTATTCTTTGGTGCACAAAGTACGCAAAGGCCAAAGAAATATAACACTCCAGAAGCAACATCAAATGCTGCACTATCTGCAAGGTTAACTTACATGTTAAATGTATCCAGATTTGCACATTACACAAAGATGCTAATGAGAGATAAAGTGGGATCATTCTTATCAGCTAAAGATATTCAACGTTACTTGAATAACTGGATTGCAGATTATATTTTCCTATCTGATGAAGGTGGTCAAGAAGTTAAGTCTAAGTACCCACTAAGAGAAGCATCAATAGAAGTTGTATCTAATGACGAAGATCCAGGATCTTACAAAGCAGTAATGTTTTTGAGACCTCATTTCCAATTAGAAGAACTAGAAGTCTCATTGAGACTAGTGGCAAAATTGCCAGCACAAGAATAAGGAGTGAGAAATGTCAGAAGAATATACAATCTTAGGTCATGATAATCTAAGATTACTTAATGATGATGATCAAACTGTAGGTTCGAACTTATTTATTAAAATAGATGGATTTACTAGTAGTGATATTAAAGGGTATGAAAATTACTCTTTGCTAAAAGAAGGTAGTGAATCTTTTAATAATAATGTTCACAAAGAAGCTCAAAAAGATGGAACTACAGCTGGTGGTACAATTAGCACTGGATATGTAGAAGTTTATTTGGCTCACGGACTAACAGCAACTAAAGTTGAAAAACAAGGATTGGGAGCAAATACTATTGATCAAATAGAAATTTGCAAAACAATTGTTATTAATGAAAAACGTCAAAACGTTGTGAATATGTATTATCAAAAATGTCATATTGTGCACTTTACATATAATTTTGGTACATACCAATTTATTAGATTTGCATGTGAATTAAGAAGAGTGCAATACAGCAAAATCAAAGCTGATGGTAACAAAGCTGGTGGTTTTGGATATACATTCTCCCTTAAAGACAGCACTGTTAAATAAGGTTTATTTATATAATTTGCAAGCATTTGTATGCTTCAAAAATCCACTTTTCTTTATCAATAAAATTTTTGATAGAGTTAATTATTACAGGGCCTAAGCTCTTAATTTGAATATCATCACTTGAAAAAGTTTTGATAAAGTTTTCAAAATCAATGCAATTATCAGCAATAGTTTTTGCATTTCCATATCCCACATTAGGGATGCATAACGCATATATAAATTTATGCAATTCAATATTTTTATTTTGTTCAATATTATTATATATATTTTGAGCAACTTTCGTACCAAGTATTTTTTTAATTTGATCATCATTTTGAAGTACTAATTCTATAATTTTAAATATATCATGTGGCTTTTGAATGATTTGAGAATCAAATAATTTTTCTATATTTTTGCTTCCAAGTCCATTAATGTTCATAGCTTTTCTAGAAACAAAATGTTCAATTCTCAATAATGCTTGTGCCTTACAATTCCAATTATTAGTACATTTCATAGTCACGCTATCCCAAATCAAATCTGTAGAACATACACACTTTACTGGCATAGCAGGGGAGGTATGTGCACTATTGGATTCTACTTTTTCAAGAATATATGGAATAACATCACCAGCTCTTGCGAGAATGATTTTATCTCCAATATGGTAATTTTTATTTTTTAACTCCTGCATATTATGTATAGAGACTTTTTTAATTGTGACTCCATCAATTTCAATTGGCTCAACTTCTGCTACTGGTGTAATGGTTCCAAATTTTCCAATTTGCATTTCAATTTTTTTGATGAATGTATAAGAGTTTTTTGGAGGAAATTTTACTGCAAATGCGTAACGAGGTGCAGTACGGTGATTTCCTAATTTTTTACAAACTTGCATATCATTCACTTTCAAAACAACTCCATCTATTGGGTATTCAATATTTTCACGATCTATTTTATCAAATATTTCTATAGATTCTTGCTCTGAATTACTGATAAAATATTCTGAAGTTTTAAAACCAGCATTTTGTAAAAATTTAATTCCATCTGCATAATATTGAAAATCATCAAATCCAATGAAACCATGTGCAATAAATTGTAAATTATGTGAAGCAATGAAATCGATTGATTTGTTTCTTAAAATACCAGCTGTAGCATTGCGAGGGTTTTTAAATCCATTTGTAGACTCAAAATCTTTGAAAGTCATATATACCTCACCACGCACTTCAAATGTATCAATAGAAAGCTGTTGAGGGATATGCGCTATGTACTTTGATTGAGCTGTAATGTCTATTCCTTGAAATCCATCTCCTCTTGTAAGAATTCGCTCTATTTTGCCATTTTTATATCTAATTGAAACTGCAATACCATCTATTTTATGCTCCAATATTATTTTTGGAACTTCTTTAATTGCATTGTGTAATTTTTTATAGAATTTTGAAATTGATTCTGCCCCATACCCATGATCAAGAGATAGCATTTGTATTTCATGTGCTATTGTTTCCTCTTCAAGGCTTCCAATTTGATTTAAAGGGCTATTTTTTTGCTTCCCAACAATGTCTTCTATATCACGAAGTCGAGATTTCAACGCATCATATGATGTGTCTTCTATAAGAGGCTTGCCATGAGCGTATTTTTTATCATAAGCTGTGATTTGTTTTGCAATTTTTTTCCACTCATTTTTGAGTTCTTGGCTCAATTTGCCTCCAATAATCTGATAGCTTCATCATGCCAAGTAGATGCACTGTATCTTATAGATAATGCTTTAATACATTTATCTCTATCCGAGATTAAGTTTAAATGGTGAAATATTTCTGCACATCTAAAATAAGCCTCTGCTGTAAAGTTGCTTTGATGATGATCTAATATAATTTTCCCATAGTATTTTAATGCAACTATATGGCTTCCTTTTTGGGAGTATAGAAGTCCTTTTGTTAAATTATCATACGCAAGAATATCAATACATTTTTGTCTGATTTGTTTGTATTTTGCACTGTCTTTATCAGATAAATTCATTATTAAATTTAAATACTTATTTTCTCGTTCTGGTCTTTGTAGTAACTTGTAATATGAGTTTATTAATAATTCATCCACATTGTTTTTTTCACTATATTGAGGGTCTAACTCTTTTAATAAGTCAGCAATTTCAATAGTTTTTACATAGTTCTTGCTTAGAAAGAATGATTTAGCTGCAAATAGCAATGCTTGCTTTAATTTTGGAGAAGCTGGATATAAATCTTCAATTTTCAAAAAAGTTTTTGCAGCTGCAGAATATTTTGACATTTTAAATAAATCATTAGCTTTGATCCATAAACTTTGCTCTGTATCTGCTGATATAAATGCAGTCAAAAACAAAACAGAAATAAATTTCATTATCTTCATTCTTTATTTTTATCATATAAGAGCAGAAAAATATATTTATTATTGCAAAAAACATCCTCTATCATCTTTATTTAACCAGCTAAAATATGACAATATACTTTGATTTCCAAGTCTGAGCTTTGGTTGTGATTCATATTCTAGCTTTAAATCAATTGAAAAATGCAAATGAAATGGGATATATGATTTAATTAATATCTCTAAATCTTTACGCATCTCTCCACCAGGCAATATTTTACTATAAAGTGTTTTAGAACGTGTCGTAATGTTTAACTTAATTCCATGGTTTCCATTCCAAAATGTTTTTCCAAGAAATTTTCTACCTAAACTAGCTTTGGAACAATCTGATTTTAATATTGTCATGTCATTTTTGGCTATTTTTATCCACTTTCCTATAAACTGTTTATAAGATACTTTCGCATTTTTAAGAAAAGCCTCTAATAAGTATTGTAAATTTTGTGGAGTTCTCTGAGACCAATATAAAATTGGAAAAGCTGTGCTAATATCCCTAGTTACTTTATTTTGGTTATTTAAAACTCCAACTCCAATAGCATTAGATATCTTTCCTATTGTAGTGTTATTTAATTTTGTATTTGTAAAACAAAATGATGATTTCTTTTTAATAAGATATGTGTTTTGAATAACTTTATTATTGAAAATATCTAGAAACTCTTCTAATGCATGATCTTTTTTACGCTTTCTATCCATTGCCGTATTTATGTAATAAATAGGTAAAGCTCCTTGAACTCCTAGTAAGCTCACTCCATTTATGAATATCTCATTAGTGTTTTCATGATGTTTGATACTTTTGATATCACTTGGGCTAATGCTCATATCCACTGTGCTTCTAAATTTAAAATTTATTTTTTTATTTTTGTCTTTAAGCTTTTTTGTCAAAAACATAAATTGATGTAAAGAAAATTGCCATGGAGTGTTATATATATCTTGAATTAGATTCATTGTGATAATCTCATTGTTTTCCATACATTTTTCTCATTTGATGTTGCGTATAAATTTACATCAACAAATGTATTAAATGGGACGCATTGTAATAATATATGACTTAATAAAGTTCCTAATAAAAATACTTCTGGAGTATAATTATGCAAAGTTAAATCAAATATTATTTTTGGAACTGATCCTACAGATGAGATATTTGGATTTCTTCCAATTGATTGAGTGTAATTTAATTTCACAATAGATTTGTTATGTTGTTTTATATCTTTTCTAAGACTATAGATATCAAACATTTTTTGCAGTGTTTTGATATTTTTTTGATTAATCCCTACATCAACATGATTCAAAGATAAGTTTGATACAACTCTCCATTGATTTTTACCATTTAAATCCGCATCTACTGCCTCTGTTGGTTGAATAATATTTTGACATGATATTCCTTCAATTTTTTGAACTTGAAATTGAGTGTTAACCTTTATTTCTGACGCTTGTTTTCTATTTGTACATAGTAAATCTGCAAATATTGTGCTTTCTTGAGCTTCTACCAGATTCATTTCTGGGTCTACAAATGAAACAAATAAATCTGACCCTCCAATTTTCGATTTTTCCCTTATCGAATACCAATGTTTCTTAGATTCTTCTTCATAATTATAAAAACCTAAGTATGGACTATACTCTGCTTTGTTATTTTCTTTAGTCTCATCATATTGGAATAAACTTTTGATACTATGAATTTCAAAATTTTCTTCACTTTGGTTGGCCATAAGTTTATATTTGTCTACTTGATGATTTAACAATAAAGGTTCCGATCCTTTTTTAAATAAGTTAATTGCAGGTACGCAATTTGTTGCAAATATATTTTTATGTAAATGCACTATTTTAGGATTAGTTTTTTCACTTAAAGGAATCAATAGTTGATATGGACCAGATTTCATATCAAGCTGAAAGTCATTAAATTTCATATCTATGAAAAAGAATTTTTCTGGAAAACAGCTATACTCTAAAAGTGTCCTGTGTAAATCATTACAATATTGAGGGATATCAAATAAACTTTCATTTCTCTCAAATCCTTTCGGATATATATAACCAATTGGTTTTGTTGTAATAAGTTCATTTTTCATATTTGCTATATAAATAGGTGTTGGAGAATCTGAATCATACGCAATAATATTTTCATATAAAGATAATGCAGAAAAAGAATCTGAGTTGATAAATATGCTGATTTCTTGATTTGGATTGATATTTGTTGCCTCTAACGAAAGTATAAAACTATGCTTTGCATCAAGGTTTGTTTGCTCTGTTTTAATATATTGCGCAGTAGTTATTTTAGTGTTGGTCAATTTAACATTGCATGTTGTAGAAAATGTACACTGATAATTATTTGTGTTTTTAGTGATTATTTGTGTGTTTTTAGGAACAAATATGCTGTTTTTTTGAGTAATATTTTTAATTTTACTGAGCTGTACTATTGTGCAAGATGGAATAGGAGAAGTGAATTGAGGGTATAATGCATTTAATAAATGACTACTTAATTCTGACATTTGATCATCAATTTGGTATTGTAATCTAGCATCAAAAAATGCAAATGCTTCTAAAATTCTTTTTACATGAGGGTCAGAAATTTTGTTAGATGAAAAATTCAATTCTTTTGCAATTGCGGGATATTTTCCTGCAAACTCTTCACCTTCTTGTAATAAATAACTCATTGAATTTCTAAAATACGAAAATAAATTCTGCAAATCAGGTTGTTTCATGTGAAAATTACATTACATTAAAGTTAATAAACCCTAAAATATTGCATAAATATTTAGCGATAGGAAAAATCAAAGAAAAACTGTAGATAACTGAGAGGCATCGGTATATAATTCTTTTGTGGAAAAATATGCAGTAGTGTTTCCTGGTCAAGGAGCACAAAAACAAGGAATGGGTACAGATTTATTTGAAATCAGTGGTGAGATTTTTGATAAAGCTGAAAGCGTGTATCCAAATTTTAAATCAATATTAAATAAGACAAATGAAGAGTTAAGTAATACTATATACTCTCAACCAGCATTATTTGTTGTGTCTGTTGCAATTTGGGATGCATTGAAAGATACTTTGAAGCCGGAATATATTGCTGGACATTCTATTGGAGAATATGCTGCATGTTACGCTGCTGGGTGTATAAATTTTGAAGATGCATTAAAATTAGTCAAAATTCGTTCAGAATTAATGGCTCAATGTAGTGGAACAATGTTTGCTTGCATTGGAGCTTTTGATGATGTAGAGAAATTCACTGCTCATATTAGAGAAGAAACTGGTTTGATTTGTGAAGTTGCAAACTATAATCATGAAGCACAAATTGTTATTAGCTGTGATGAAAATGCTGTAGAGGCAATCAATAAATCTTATAAAGAGTTCGGTATAAAAAGATGTATACAATTGAAAGTGAGTGGAGGTTTTCACTCCTCATTAGTTGCATCTTGTCAGGAAAAACTTGCAGCTGAAATTATTAGTGTGGATTTCCAAAATGCAACAATACCTTTAATTTCTAATAAAACTGGAGTTGCTTCAACTGATGCTAATGTTATTAAAGCGAACCTTATTGATCATGTAGTCAGCAGTGTAAAATGGACAAACACTATGAGTTATATGAAAGAAAATGACACTAATATGTTGTTTGAATTAGGTGTTGGAAATGTTTTATCTAAATTAGCTGAAAAATCTGGCATGAAGTCGGTGACTATAAATCATATAGATGCTATATTAGAATTAAAAAAAGGGGTTGAGTGATGTTTAATTTAACAGGAAAAACTGCGTTGATCACAGGAGCTACTGGAGGAATTGGTTCAGAAATAGCAAAAGTGTTTGTTGGTCAAGGTGCAAAAGTCTTTATTACAGGCATGGAAAATACAAAGCTTGAATCATTGAAAAATGAATTAGGTGATAATTGTATTGGTTACTGCACAGCTGATTTGTCAGATAATAAAGCAGTTGAAACATTATATAAAACTGCAGTTGAAGTGTTGGGTCAAGTTGATATTTTGGTTAACTCTGCAGGAATAACAAAAGACAAACTATTTATGAGAGTAACTGATGCAGATTGGGATTTTAATATGCAAATCAATTTGAACTCAGTTTTTAAGCTTTCTCAATTAGCTCTTAGAGGTATGATTTCTAAGCGTTATGGTAGAGTAATAACATTATCTTCTATTGTTGGTTGTATGGGTAACGCAGGGCAAGTTGCATATTCTACTAGCAAAGCTGCATTGTTAGGTATGACAAAAACATTAGCAAAAGAAGTTGCATCAAGAAATATTACAGTAAATGCAATTGCTCCAGGTTTTATTCAAACTCCAATGACAGATGATTTGTTAGAAAAGCACCCTGAAATATTAAGCAATGTTCCTATGAGCAGAGCAGGGACAGCAAGAGAAGTTGCTGCTTCAGCACTATATTTAGCTAGTGAAGAAGCTGCTTATACAACAGGAACAACAGCTCATATTAATGGTGGAATGTTGATGTGTTAAAACGTCAACAAACAAGATTTTGGAAAGTACAGGCTTTATATCAATTCTTACTCTTAAAGGATTCAGCATTAGTTATATCAGAATTTCAAAATAGAGTAGATAATACTGGAAATATAGAAGAATTTTTTCAAGATTTCACATATATCATTAGGGATATAAATGGTCTAGAAAAGATTGCCGAAGTACATTTAATAGGAAAATGGAAATGGAATAATCTAAACGTATTGGTGAAGGCTGTGTTTATCGCTGCTTTATATGACTTAAAAGAGAAAGATAATGCAAAGCAAATTACTCAAGACTATATTGGTATAGCAAAAATATTTGGAGAAGATGAATCTGCAAAATTTATACATGCTAACTTAGATCAAATGTTTGATAAATTAATTGACTTCAAATTATATGATGATCAGAAAAAATCTGAAATTATTATAGCAAACAAATTAAAGCAAGAAGAAGATGCAAGAATTAAAGAAGAGCTGAGAGTAGAAAAAGAAGCATACGAAAAAGAACAAGAAGAAATAAGAATCGAACAAGAAGAATGTGATCAAGAACAAGAAGAATTTAAAGAGCACACAAAAAAGCAAAGAGAGTATGCTTACAAACAAAGAGAGTTAGATAAAAGACAAGATGCATTAGATGAAAAAATAAGTTTATTATATGCAAAAGAATTATCTGAAGAAGATCAAGAAAAAGAAGAAGAATATAATGAAGAGCAAGAAACATTAGATGAAGCGCAAGATGAATTAACCACAGAACAAGATGAATTAGACAAGGAATTTGATGAGCGTGATAAAAAGTCAGATGAATATCAAGATGAGTATGATAAAAAACAAGATGAATTAGATAAAAAACAAGGTGAACTATATAGTCAAAAAGATTTACCACAGGAAAATGAGTCTGAATTATCTGTAGAAGAAGAATCTGATAAAGCACAAAAAGAATTAAATGAAGAGCAAAATGCATTAGATAAAGAGCAAGATGAACATGATAAAGAAATAGATGAGTTAGATAAAGTATTAGATGAAAAACAAGATGCATTAGATCTAAAGCAAGATGAGCATGATCAAAAACAAGAAGAATTAGATATTAAACAAGAAGAAATAGCTATTAAAAAGCAGCTACAAAAAGATGAGTCTGAGTTATCTGAAGAAGAAAAATTACAGCTAGAAGAGCATGATAAAGAACAAGATGAATTAGATAAAGAACAAGATGAATTATATGATGAACAAGATCAAGAGCAAGAAGAATATGATAAAAAATCAGATGAAAGACAAGAAAAGCAAGATGAAAGGTTTTATCAAAAGCAAAAAGAATATTATGAGAAACTAGATAAAGATAAAGAAGAATATTATGCACAATTGGACAAAGAAGAAGATGAATATTATGCAAAATTAGATAAGGAAGAAGAGGAGTATTATAAAGAACAAGATGAATTAAGAGCTTCTAGATCAATCTCTCAATCATCTAAAAAAGAGAAGCAATTACGTAAAAATGAAACTAAAGAATTTATAAATGAAAATGTAGATCAAATATCAAAAATTAGCTCTGAGGAATTGAATGATGATTTAGATCAAATGTCAGAAATCGATTCAGAGACATCAAATAATGAAGACCTTGATACTCTTTACTAAAAAAGTTCAGTTAAGTACTTCATAACGCTTTAATTTGATTTTGAGCATTTTTATACTACAATACATATATGAACATGAAATTATTATTAAGTTTTCTTACTATTTCTTTAATGAACGCAGGAAATGATGATCACATGACTCCTGATAGATCAACTTCAACTGCTAGAGAATTGTTTAGTGATGGTAAAGGTGCTTTTGCTGCTTCTTTATTAATGATGCATACTCCACCAGCAGCACCTCCAACAATAGCAGCTTCACCACTTCGCACTCCAAATCAAGGAATAGCTTCATCAAATCATTTGACTCCTATTAATCAACCTACTATTGCTTTTGACCCAACTCCTGGACAAGATGTATCACAACTTCAAGCTAATTTATTTCAAAATAAAGCTATGTTTTTGAGTACTATAGGTGAAAAGAACATGAATGTATTGCTTGCAAAGTTAGGGGATACAGAAACAGCACAAATAACAGCTTGGAACATGCTTAGTGATATGTCTGTTGAATTTGATAATTCAACTAAGCGTAACTATATTAACATAATCAAAAAATATTTAGCTGATTTATATGGAAAGTCTATAGATATCGATGAACGTAATAATATAAACACATTAGTAGGGCAAATATCTTTATTACAAATTTCAGCACAAGGTGTTCCATCAGAAAGGTTAGCAAAACACGTTGTAAATTACTGTAAAGAAATGAAATATGAACTTCAAGGTATAAGAGCTCAAAAAATGAAAACACAAGATGTAAAATTTGAAAATAAAAAAGAGGGAAGGCAATTAGGGTATGTAGTAAAAGTAAATACTGATACAGGTAAATTATTAACCTATTATGCTAAAACACACTCTGAAGGAACGTTTCAAGATGCACCAAGTGAAGCACGATCTGCTCAGCCAGTAAATTATATAGAGCTATTAACATATAAACTTTTAGAGAAATTAGGTGTTGGCCCACAAAGTCACTTTTTTGGTAGAGATGAGAGAAACTTTTATATAATGACTTTAGACCTTGCTATTAATCCAAAAACCATGGAATCACTTGGTGAATTTTTAACATTTGGCAAAATAAATAAAAGTGAAGAAAAAGAAAATTATTTAGGCAAGCTGAGTGAGTATAAATATAACCGAGCGCAAGATAAGAACGATCCTGATTATGTGAAATTAATTAATGAAATTGAAAATGATGAAAAATCAAAGAAATTTTGTTATGAAATTACAAAAATGAACCTTCTTATTCGTATAATACATATAATAGATTTATATGACAATTCAGGTAATTTTGGATTTATTATTGATGATCAAGGCGGTCTAAAAGAATTAAAAATAGTTGATATGCATGTTTGGCTTACGCACCAGAAAACAGATACTGAGGATTTCATCGAAGGAAATTCAACATTCGTAGCTGCAGGTTCAGCAAGTTCACTAACTTATGCTTTTAAAACTAGAGATACTCAGTTGCGTTTAAAAGATGCCAACAAAATTATGAATAATGAATTGAAAGGTTTTTCAAATATGTTAGAAAAAGCATATAATGAAATTCTACCAATTATTAATCAACATCATGCAGATACAGAAAAAGAAGAAGCATTAGAAGAGAGATGTAATGGAATTTTAAGAAACTATAATGCTTTGAAAGATGGAATCCCAATTGCATTAACTGAACTAAATAAATCTCCAGCTTAATATAATTTCATGTTCTCTTGAAAACTCACTTTACAGATTAAATGATGCATTGTAATATCAAAATTGATTTATTTGCGTTGGTATTGAATCTATGAATTTTTAACATGTATATTATTTATGCATATTTCTATATGATATTCAGCTTTTAAACATAAGTGTATTGCCATTAAAATATCTTAAAATAACATCACTTAATATCAACTAAATTGAAGTGTTTGAATTTAATGTGAGAGAGTCGAATATAATTAAGCGTAAATAGTTATAACTTTATTGCTCTTCACTAAGCTACTTTTTAAGAGCTAGTAGATAGTTTAGTTAATGCAATTGGGATTTCTTTTTGCAAAGTATCGTAATTCTCTAAAATTCCTTTACATCTCTCTTCTAATGCTTCTATCTCTATTTCTGCTTTGTCTGCATCATCTTCATAATGCTTACTAATCATTGGTACTGTTTCATCATATGCTTGCTTTAATGCGCTTTCAAAATTATTCAACTCATTATACATAATGTTTTGAGCATCTTGTAAACGCAACTTAGTGTCTCTAGCTTTAAAAGCGTAAATTACTGATGGTGTTGATGTTGCAGCTACGAATATTCCATTACCTGTCATGAAAGATTTAACAGATGTTGGGTGATCTCCAAGCCAAGCATGCATATCAACTATTTTTAATTCTTTTAGACCGCCTTGATCATCAATAATAAATCCAAAATTACCTGAGTTATCATGTAAATCTGTCATATATATTATACGAACTAAAAGGTTCATTTTTGTAATTTCATAACAAAATTTCTTTGACTTCTCATCATTTTCAATTTCATTAATTAATTTAACATAATCAGGATCGCTCTTATTTTGCTTTGCTTTATATTTGTATTCGCTTAGCTTGCCTAAATAATTTTCTTTTTCTTCACTTTTATTTATTTTGCCAAATGTTAAGAATTTACCAAGTGATTCCATGGTTTTTGGATTAATAGCAAGGTCTAAAGTCATTATATAAAAGTTTCTCTCATCTCGACCAAAAAAGTGACTTTGTGGGCCAATACCTAATTTCTCTAAAAGTTTATATGTTAATAGCTCTATATAATTTACTGGCTGAGCAGATCGTGCTTCACTTGGTACATCTTGAAACGTTCCTTCAGAGTGTGTTTTAGCATAATAGGTTAATAATTTACCTGTATCAGTATTTACTTTTACTACATACCCTAATTGCCTTCCCTCTTTTTTATTTTCAAGTTTTACATCTTGTGTTTTCATTTTTTGATCCCTTATATCTTCAAGTTCATATTGCATTTCATTGCAATAATTTACAACGTGTTTTGCTAACCTTTCTGATGGAACACCTTGTGCTGAAATTTGTAATAAAGATATTTGCCCTACTAATGTGTTTATATTATTACGTTCATCGATATCTATAGACTTTCCATATAAATCAGCTAAATATTTTTTGATTATGTTAATATAATTACGCTTAGTTGAATTATCAAATTCAACAGACATATCACTAAGCATGTTCCAAGCTTTTGTTTGTTCTATATCTGTATCCCCTAATTTTGCAAGCAATACCTCCATATTATCTTCACCAATAATATTTGCAAAATCACTTTCCATTAAGGCATCTTTGCTTTTTTGATGTGTAAACAAATCAGCTTGCTCTTGCGATACTGTCATTCCAGGAGTTGGATCTACAGGAACGGTCTGTTGATCAGTAGGAGTGCTTGGTGGTGGAAGCATTGTTTCTTTATAATAACCACGCGATCGTTTAGCATTTGGTGTTTCAGTACTAGAGTCAATATCACTAAACAATCTTTTAGCAGTTGAAGTTGGTCTATCAGGAGTCATGTGATCTTCATTTCCTGCGTTCATTAAAGAAATAGTAAGAAAACTTAATAATAATTTCATGTTCATATAAATATTATAGTATAAAAATGCTCAAAATCAAATTAAAGCGTTATGAAGTACTTAACTGAACTTTTCTAGTAAAGTTATTTTGTTTTTACTGTATTTTGAATAATGAAGTTAGGTTGTAATAAAAATTGATAACTTTATTGCTCTTCACTAAGCCATTTTTCAAGCCAGTTGATTGTAAAATCAGCAGTTTGAACAGCAGGAGCATCAACTAATCTCATAAATAATGGTAACGTCGTCTTCAGACCAATGATCACATATTCACGTAAGGATTGTTTTAGATTTCGTAAGCATATTTCTCTGTTTTGACCTTTTACAATTAACTTAGAGATTAAACTATCGTAATAAGGTTGTACTGTATATCCATTATAAAGCAATGTATCTACTCTAGCATATGGCCCAAGTGGCGGAATATGCTCTTTAACTAAACCTGGATTTGGCATGAATGTCACTGGATCCTCAGCTGTAATTCTACATTGAATAGCATGATTAATAATTGTAATATCTTCTTGCTTTAATTCTAATGGAATTCCTGAAGCAACTTTGATTTGTTGTTGTACCAAATCAATTCCTGTAATGGATTCTGTAACAGTGTGCTCTACTTGAAGACGGGTGTTCATTTCCATAAAATAAATTTGACCATCTTCATATAAAAATTCTAAAGTTCCAACACCTTCATATCCAACTTCAGCAATCATATTGGTAATTTGAGAACCCCACTCAGCTCTTTGAGCATTTGTAAGAATAGTTGAAGGAGCTTCTTCCCAAACCTTTTGTCTTCTTCTCTGTAAAGAACATTCTCTTTCAAAAAGGTGTACAGCTCTTTTACCATCAGATAAAACTTGAAATTCTATATGTCTTGGATTAGCAATATACTTTTCTACATATATATCACCTTCACCAAATAATGCTGTAGCTTCTTGTTCAACAGCAGAAAATTCAGCTTCAAAATCTTCTGGGTTATGAACAATACGAATACCTTTTCCACCACCACCATTTGCAGCTTTGATAATCACAGGAAATCCAATACTTTCAGCGTATTCTTTTCCTTCATTAACATCTTTTAAAGCTTGAGAACCTGGAATAACACTAATTCCATATTTTTGCATAATCTCTTTACTCTGAATTTTATCTCCAAGTTGTTGAATATGTGTTGCAGAAGGTCCAATAAACTTAATTCCATGCTGTTCGACTATATTAGCAAATTCTGCATTTTCAGAAAGAAATCCATATCCTGGATGTATAGCATCAGCACCAGAAATTTCTGCAGCTGAAATAATTGCTCTTATATTTCTATAACTTGAATTTCCAGCAGGCCCACCAATACAAATGCTTTGATCAGCTAATCTTACATGCATAGAATCTTTATCTGCAGTTGAATATACAGCCACAGTAGAAATATCAAGTGACTTGCAAGCTCTAATAATTCTTAAAGCTATTTCACCTCTATTTGCAATCAATATCTTTTTAATCATGATACCTTTGCCAAAAGTTGGTCAAATTCGATAGGGGATCCATCTTCAACTAAAATTTGCTCTATTGTTCCTGAAAAAGTTGCTTTAACTTCATTCATAACTTTCATAGCTTCTACGATAAACAAAGTATCACCTTCTTTGATTTTAGATCCTTTTTGAATAAATGGATCTGCACCAGGTTTTGAAGCAGTATATAAAGTTCCAATCATTGGAGATTTTACGCTTTTAAAATCATCTTCAACAATTGATGAAGATGCAGGCGCATTTTGAGTTACAGCTGCAGTTTGTGCAGGTGCAACATTAGCAACTGTAGGTTGAGGAGCATAAACTGTTTGAATAGTTTCTGAATCAGAGCTTTGCTTTAGTTTAATTGAAACACCATTGTTTTCATATTCAACCTCTTTTAAACCAGTTTTTTTTAATAAATCAGCTAAATACTTTACAGCTTCTTTGTGAAATTCAAATGACATAACCGTATTTTAATATTAATTGTCATAAATTAAAAGATCCAAAGAAGTTTGACTGTTATGTTGTATAAGAAAAAAAGCATTAAATCTATTAAAATCTAAATTATGTTAGGCACCTTATTTGAAAAATAAAATAACAAGAAAACATATAAAATACAAATATTAAAATTGAAACATTAATTCTTAAAGTTTTTAATTGAAAAAACACGCCCGAGAAGAGTCGAACTCCCAACCTTCAAATCCGTAGTCTGACGCTCTGTCCAATTGAGCTACGGACGCAATTATTCATACCCACTGCCGGACTTGAACCAGCACGACCGAAGTCTGCAGATTTTAAGTCTGCTGTGTCTACCATTCCACCAAGTGGGCAATGTCCAATAATACTAATTTTTCATATATTTTGTCTATAGAGTTTTTGAATTCATTTGTTCACTTAATTTCACCCTTTCATTTATTGATTAAAACCTAAATCATGCATTCATAATTTCATTAAAACAATTCAAATCTTTATTATAAAGGTGCAATCAAACATTTTAATTTGATTTTGAGCATTTTTATACTACAATACATATATGAACATGAAATTATTATTAAGTTTTCTTACTATTTCTTTAATGAACGCAGGAAATGATGATCACATGACTCCTGATAGATCAACTTCAACTGCTAGAGAATTGTTTAGTGATGATGGAAGTGCAGTAACCCCAATTCCATTTGATCAAGGCATGGCTTCACCAAAGCCTTTTACTCCTATGAACCAATTTACCGTTCCTGTAGATCCAACTCCTGGAATGACAGTATCGCAAGAGCAAGCTGATTTGTTTAAAAATACAACTATGTTTGTAAAAGCTATTGGCCAAGATAACATGAATGTATTACTTGCAAAATTAGGGGATACAGAAGCAGAGCAAGATATAGCTTGGAATCTTCTTTCTGACACATCTGTTGAATTTGATGATTCAATTAAACGTAATTATATTAGGCTGATTAGTAATTATTTAAGCAAACTTCCTAATAAGAGTATTGAAATGTATATATTATCAGGAAAAATACTTGAATTAAAAAATTCAGCTGATGAGGTAGCAATCAAAAGATTGAAATCTCATATTAAAGATTATTTCAAAAAAATGAACTATGAACTTCAAAGTATAGAAATTAAAGATAAGACAGAGGGAAAGCAATTAGGTTATGTAGTTAAAGTCAAAACTCATGAAGGTAAAGAATTAACTTATTATGCTAAAACACACTCCGAAGGAACATTAAGAGATGCATCAAGTGCAAGTACTAGGGCAGTAAATTATATAGAGCCATTAACATACAAACTTCTAGATATATTAGGCGTTGGTCCACAAAGTCATTTTTTTGGTCGAGATATAAAAAATTTTTATATAATGACTTTAGATATTTCTACCAACGACAAAATGGAATCACTTGGCGACTTTTTAACATTTGGCAAAATAAATGAAAGTGAAGAAAAAGAAAATTACTTAGGTTATCTTGTTAATTATAAATATGACCGAAATCAAGATAAGAATGACTCTGATTATGTTAAATTAATCAATGAAATTGAAGGTGATGAAAGATCAAAGAAATTTTGTTATGAAATTACAAAAATGAACCTTTTAGTTCGTATAATACATATGACAGATTTACATGATAATTCAGGTAACTTTGGATTTATTCTTGGTGATAAAGGTCAAATAAAAGAGTTAAAAATAGTTGATATGCATGTTTGGCCTACGCACCATAAAACAGATCCTGAGGATTTTATAAAAGGAAATACAATATTCGTAGCTGCAAAATCTGCACCTTCATTAAGTTATGCTTTTAAGACTAGATGTACTAAGTTGCGTTTAGAAGATGCTAAAAACGTTATGAATAATGAGTTGAAAGATTTTGAAAAAGCATTAAACGAAGCACAAAATCAAATCACACCGATGATTACTAAATATTATATGGATACAGAAAAAGCAGGAATAGAGATAGAAGCATTAGAGGAGAGATGTAAAGGAATTTTAGAGAATTACACACAAGCTTTAGCTAAACTATCTACACCTAGCTCTTAAAAAACAGCTCAATGAAGAACATAAAGTTATTTTTTCTATATTTAATCTTAAGCAATGCTGTTTAATAAATAAAAATTAAGTAACTTTTCTATGTTAATTGAATATAACACTTCATAATACTTTAGTTTAATTTGTGTAATTTTTATATTATAATATTTATATGAATATAAAAATTGTATTTGGTTTTGTTTTCTTATCTTTTACAAATGCTGTAAATGAATTAATGATAACTCCTCCACATCATTTTTATACAGAAGATGAAACATATGAGTCATACACTTCAAAAACATCACGCAAACGATCATATAATGAAGCGTTTAGCAATGAACAAAATTCTGAAGAGCACACATTTTTAGAAGATTCATCTGATTCCATGAATTCATTTGAATCAGATATGCCACCACGAACACCTTCTAAACAAATGTTTAATCATATGCCTAATGATGAAGTTCAAACTCCTGGGAAAATAGCATTAACAGAGCAAGTTCAATTATTTTCAGATAAAAATCATTTTGTTCAATGTATTGGTGCAGAAAATATGCAAACAATGTTAAATGAATTGGATGATTCAAAAGAAAAGCAAGATGCTATATGGAATATGCTTTCTGATCCATTAGTAGAATATGACAATATAGAAAAATGTAAGTATTTAGATATCATATCTGATTATTTATTAAATTTAGGTGACAATGAACCGCAATACAAAACAAATGATTTTCATAAACTTTTATCTGATGTATATTCAACAGAAAGAGCTCCTTATGATGTTTCTTGCGAAAGGTGTGAGCAGCATGTTCGAAATTATTTGATAAATATGGGATATAAAGATGATAATATACAAATTCGCATTAAAACAAATGGAATACAATTAGGTTATATAATAGATATAAAAAAAGACACAGCAAATACAGTAACCTATTATGCTAAAACACATTCTCAAGGCACTTTAGAAAATTATACGAAGTATCGCCCTGCTAAGGAAGTAAATTATGAAGAGTTGTTTATATATAAATTATTAGAAAATTTAAAATTAGGTCCAAAAAGTTATTTTTTTGGAAGAGAAGAAAAAAACTTTTATATTATGACGCTAGACGCTTCAATTGACCCAAATAACATGCAATCACTTGGTAAATTTTCAACATTTGAAGAGCTAAAAAACAATGAGAAAGATTTAAGAGAGATTTTTAAGTATAAATATAAACATAATCAAGATAATGATTATGAAAAATTGATTTGTGCTATTGAAAATGATGAAAAATCAAAAAAATTATTGTATAACCTTGCAATGCTTCATTGTATTATGTTTATTACACAAATAACTGATTTGCAGTGTAATTCAGATAATTTTGGCTTTAACATCAATAATGGAAAATTAGAAAAGTTAAAAATAATTGATATGAGAGTCCCAAAAAATATTTATTGCTCTAAATCTATTCAATCTTTCACTGATGGAACTTTAGCTCCATTTCAAAGGCATGCAGAAGATGCATTAATGTATGCTTTTAAAACTAGAGATCTAAAATTACGTTTAAAAGATGCTCAAAAAGTTATGAATAATGAGTTTGAAGATTTTGAAAATGCACTAAAAGAAGCATATAATAAAATGCTACCAATCATTAACCAACATTATACAGATACAGAAAAAGCAAAATCAATGATAGAAAACTTAGAAGAGAGATGTAAAGGAATTTTAAAAAATTATAAAACTTTGAAAGATGGAATCCCAGTTGCATTAGATGCACTAAATAAATCTCCAGCTTAATATAATTTCATGTTCTCTTGAAAACTCACTTTACAGATTAAATGATGCATTGTAATATCAAAATTGATTTATTTGCGTTGGTATTGAATCTATGAATTTTTAACATGTATATTATTTATGCATATTTCTATATGATATTCAGCTTTTAAACATAAGTGTATTGCCATTAAAATATCTTAAAATAACATCACTTAATATCAACTAAATTGAAGTGTTTGAATTTAATGTGAGAGAGTCGAATATAATTAAGCGTAAATAGTTATAACTTTATTGCTCTTCACTAAGCTACTTTTTAAGAGCTAGTAGATAGTTTAGTTAATGCAATTGGGATTTCTTTTTGCAAAGTATCGTAATTCTCTAAAATTCCTTTACATCTCTCTTCTAATGCTTCTATCTCTATTTCTGCTTTGTCTGTATCTACATAATGTTTATTAATCATTGGTAGAATTTCATTATATGCTTCTTTTAACATATCTTCAAATTTTTTCAATTCATTATTCATAACTTTTTTAGCATCTTCTAATCGTAAATTCACATCTCTACTCTTAAAAGCATAACTTACTGATGGTGTTGATGTTGCAGCTACGAATATTCCATTACCTGTCATGAAAGATTTAACAGATGTTGGGTGATCTCCAAGCCAAGCATGCATATCAACTATTTTTAATTCTTTTAGACCGCCTTGATCATCAATAATAAATCCAAAATTACCTGAGTTATCATGTAAATCTGTCATATATATTATACGAACTAAAAGGTTCATTTTTGTAATTTCATAACAAAATTTCTTTGACTTCTCATCATTTTCAATTTCATTAATTAATTTAACATAATCAGGATCGCTCTTATCTTGCTTTGCTTTATATTTGTATTCGCTTAGCTTGCCTAAATAATTTTCTTTTTCTTCACTTTTATTTATTTTGCCAAATGTTAAGAATTTACCAAGTGATTCCATGGTTTCTGGATTAATAGCAAGGTCTAAAGTCATTATATAAAAGTTTTTCATATCTCGACCAAAAAAGTGACTTTGTGGGCCAACACCTAATTTCTCTAAAAGTTTATATGTTAATAGCTCTATATAATTTACTGGCTGAGCAGATCGTGCTTCACTTGGTACATCTTGAAACGTTCCTTCAGAGTGTGTTTTAGCATAATAGGTTAATAATTTACCTGTATCAGTTTTTACTTTTACTACATACCCTAATTGCCTTCCCTCTGTTTTATTTTCAAGTTTTACATCTTGTGTTTTCATTTTTTGAGCTCTTATATCTTCAAGTTTATATTGCATTTCATTGCAATAATTTACAACGTGTTTTGCTAACCTTTCTGATGGAACACCTTGTGCCGAAAATTGTAATGAAGCTGTTTTTAATAATAAATTAGATATTTGTTCATTTTCTGGCTGATTAACATACAAAGTATTTAAATACGTAGTAATTATTTTAATATAATTACGTTTAATTGAATCATCAAATTCAACAGATGTATTAGAAAGAAGATTCCAAGCTGTTATTTGATTCTCTTCCGTATCCCCTAATTTTTTAAGTAATGTATCCATATTATCTGAACCAATAGTTTTTGAAAAATCACTTTTCATTAATGTGTCTTTGCTTTTTTGATGTGTAAACAAATCAGCTTGCTTTTTAGATACTTTTTGTCCAGCAGTAAAATCAGAAGATGCAACAGTAGGCTGATTCTGAGGAGTCAAATGCTTTGGTGAAGACATGGCTTGACTCAATGGAAATGGAGTTACCGCACTTCCATCATCACTAAACAATTCTCTAGCAGTTGAAGTTGATCTATCAGGAGTCATGTGATCTTCATTTCCTGCATTTACAAGAGATATTGCAAGAAAACTTAATAATAATTTCATGTTCATATAAATATTATAGTATAAAAATGCTCAAAATCAAATTAAAGCGTTATGAAGTACTTAACTGAATTTTTCTAGTAAAGTTATTTTATTTTGAATAATGAAGTTAGGTTGTAATAAAAATTTTAGCGTTGTAATGTGGTACAGCTAAAATTAATACATTCCGCCCATAGGAGGCATTCCACCACCCATAGGAGCGTTAGCATTTTCTTTACTCTCAGGCTCATCTACAATTATAGAACCAGCAGTAAGAATTAATGTAGCAATTGAGGTAGAGTATTCTAGAGCTGCAATGATGCTTTTTGCTGGATCCACAATACCAAGCTCTCTCATATTTCCATAACCACTATTTAAAACATCATATCCAAAGTCAGTGTCATCAGAATTACGTACAGCATTTACTATAATTGCAGAATCATCACGACCAGCATTAGTTAAATTCTGTAACAAAGGTTCAGAAATTGCTTTTTGTACTATTTTGATACCAGCATTAAAGTTTTGATTGCAATTAGCATTATCAACTAATTTATCCAAACGTTTACTTGCATGCAGAAGGGCAGAACCACCACCAGGGACGATTCCTTTTTCTATAGCAGCTTTCACTGCTTGTACAGCATCTTCAACTCTATCTTTTCTTTCTTTTTGTTCGCTTTCAGTTGTTCCACCAACGCTAATAACAGCTACTCCATTTGTAAGTTTAGAGCGTCTTTCTTCAAGTTTTTCTCTGTCATAATCAGATGTTGCCGCACTGATTGCTTGTGTAAGTGAATTACACCTTTTTTGAATATCTTCTTTAGAACCTGAACCGCCTACAATAGTTGTTTTATCTTTAGTGATAGTAACTTTTACAGCACGACCTAAATGCTCTATTTGAGCATCTTCAAGATTTTTACCTATTTCTTCAGAAATAACAGTTCCATCAGTTAAAGTTGCAATATCTTCACAAATTTCTCTTTTTCTATCTCCAAACCCAGGAGCTTTAATAGCACAAACCTTCATTACTTTATTTAATGTGTTAAATACAAGAGTGTTTAAAGCAATACCTTCAACATCTTCAGCAATAATCAATAATGATCTGTTAGATTTAACTATATTTTCAAGCAACTGTAACATTGCAGGCAAAGCGCTTATCTTTTGGTCATATATTAAAATATATGGATTCTCTAACTCACAAGTTTGTTTGTCAGTATTTGCAAAATGGTGAGAGATAAAACCTCTATCTAATTCCATTCCTTCAACTACATTTAACTCTGTTTGTGTAGATTTTCCATCATCAACCGTAATGATTCCATCATCACCAATTTTTTCTACAGCTTGAGAAATTAATTCACCAATTTCACTTTCTCCATTAGCTGAAATAGTAGCAACTTGTTTGATTTTAGAATTATCACCTTTAATAGGGGATGAAACATCGTTCAAAGCTTCTATTATGATTTTCACACCTTGATTTATGCTTTTTGTAATTTCAACTATGTTCATTCCAATTTCAGTGAACTTTAATCCATGATTAAGTAACGCTTGGAAAATTACACATGCAGTGGTAGTTCCATCTCCAGCTGTATCAACTGTTTTAGATGCAACTTCTTTTACAAGTTGAGCTCCAATGTTTTCAGATGGATCTGAAAGCTCTATTTCTTTTGCTACTGTAACTCCATCTTTAGTGAATCTAGCAGATCCAAAAGACTTACCTAAAATTGACGGTCTACCTTTTGGTCCTAGAGTTGTTTTTATTGCATCTACTGCTTTGTTTACACCAGAAATAATTTTCTTTCTAGCTTCGAAATCTAAAAATATTTGTTTTGCCATTTTATCTCCTTAATTTTCTATTACAGCTAAAATATCAGCCCATTTAATAAGAATATATGTTACATTTGCAACACTTACTTTTGTTCCGCTCCATTGTCCGAACAATATTTTATTACCTTCTTTTAAAGGAATAGCGATTTTTTCGCCTTTTTCATTTGTAGAACCTTCGCCAACTGATACAACAGTACCCAAAGATACATCTTCTGTTGAAGCTTCAGGCAATACAATACCAGACGCTGTCCTTTTAGCACCTTCTTGTTTTCTGACTAAAACTCTGTCAGATAAAGGTTTCAAACTGTTTATATCACTTTCATTTAATGAAATCATAACCCCTCCTTTAAAAAATAAAATTTCCTGATTCTCAGGGAACCATAGGTTAAGCTATCATATATTCTGATTTTTTTCCATAATCCTAATAATTTTGGATAATCTTAATTTTATGTTTTTTACCACATTGTAGAATGAATTCTTTTTTATAATTATCTTTATTTATTTTCATTTCATTATCACTGCATAACACTGTATCAAGTGAAATTGCATTGCTATTTATTTTTCTCTTTGCATCAGATACTGAAGTTGCAAATTTTATTTCTACAAGTAATTTTGTTAATTTTATTTCTTCAGTAATGTTAAAAGTATCAACTAAATTCATTTCCTTATTTTCAAAAATAGAAATACTTTTAATTTTTGCTTCTTTTGCTTTCTCTTCACCATGCACCCATTGTGTCATATGATCAGCTAAATGTTTCTTAGCATCATTAATGTTCGATGTGATTTTGTCATCAATTATTTCTACATCCAAATCTGTGAATTTCAACATGTAATTTTTAACATCTTCATCAGGTAAGTTTCTCCAAAATTGCCAAAAGTCAAAAACACTAGTTTGAGAATCATCTAACCAAATTGCTCCACCAGTACTTTTACCCATCTTTTTTCCACCTCTTAAAAGTAGTGGGACTGTAATTCCATATACTTCCTGTGAATTGGATTTTCTAATAAAATTCACTCCATTAATTATATTTCCCCATTGATCTGAACCACCAATTTGTAAGTTACATTCATGCTTTTGGTATAATTTGTAAAAATCATAAGATTGAAGAATAGGGTAGGTGAATTCCAGAAAACTAAGTGGATTGTTCTCTTCTAATCTGCGCTTGAAAGTTTCTAAATTAACCATTTGATTGACAGAAAACTTACTTCCAACTTCTCTCAAAAAATCTATTAAATTAGTTTCTAATAACCAATCTGCATTATCTTCATGTACAACATTTTTTACCAAACGCTCTACTTGAGGTTTGATTTGCAACATATTGTCATGTATTTCATTTTGACTAAGCATTGGGCGTTCTTTTTGTCTCATCGAAGGATCCCCGATCATAGTGGTTCCTCGTCCGAATAGGAAAATACACTTGTTTCCATGTTGAGATAATATGCTCATGATACGTAATGGGAGTAAATGCCCGATATGCATGCTATTTGCAGTCAAATCTACTCCTAAATAACAGCAAATTTCTTTTTTATCTAATTTTGCAGCCAAATTTGTTTCATTTGTTTTTTGGTATATCAACCCTCTTGAATGCATCCACGACATTAAATTCATTGCTAAAATTTATCATAGTTCATCGTTTTTGAATATAATTACATAATTGAAAAGCAATGTTTTTTGCATTATTGCTATTTTCTGCTATTACAGTGATCACATATCGTGGATTTTCTGTAGGTAAGTATCCGCAAAATATAGTATGTTCACGTCTTTCATATTCTTTTTTACTACTATGTAACCCATATTCTTCTTTTTTCAAAGCTCTAGTTTGTACGGTTCCAGTTTTCCCTGAAATATTAGGGTTTTTATTTAAAGTCCAGTGATAAAATGCTGTTCCATTTTTGAAATGCGTAACTTGTTTCATATATTTTTGCAATAACATTATATTGTGCTTTTTAAAATTTAGATTTTCATTTTGCTCTTTCAGAGTATTGAATGTAAAGGTGTGTTTTTTCATTGAAACTAATCTAGCCATCATAGTGCTTAATTCAAATGGAGTGCAAAAAAACATTCCTTGCCCAATTGAAATTAATAATGTGTCAGCAATTTTCCATTTTCTTCTGAATTTTTTTCTTACATAATTTGGGTCTGCTACAAATCCTTTTGTATTAGTAGGAAAGATGTTTTGATCTTCTTTTAATCCAAGTTTATATAGAAAATTTTGAAATTTTACAGGGCAAATTGATCTACATAATGAGTAGAAAAACACATCACATGACTCAGTGATTCCTCTTTCAAGATTTACATTTACTCCATGTGTTTTCCAACATTTGAATCTATGGCTTCCTATAAAAAATTCTCCTGTACACTCAATTAATGTATGTTCATTTATAATTCCTTCTTCTAAAGCAAATAGAGCAACAAAAATTTTCATGGTAGACCCTATAGGGTATACACCTTCGAAAACTCTATGAATTAATGGTTTATATGGGTTTAATGTGAGCTCTTCCCAGTTTTCTCTTATTTTATTTGAATCATAAGATGGATATGACACAGAAGCGGCTATGCTATTGTTTTTCAAGTCTAAAATGCAAACACATCCTTTTTTAATTTGTGATAAATATTCGTATGCTTTATTTTGTAAATCTAACTCTAAGGATAAATTAATGTCATTGCCTTTTATGGGATTTTTCACAGTAGTTTTATCAAGTATTTCACCATACGCATTTAATTGAACTTGCTGTTTTCCTGATTTTCCTGTGAGATTTTGATTATTTGTTTTTTCAATTCCAGAAACTCCAATATGTTGAGCATCTGCATATTTTGTATACCCTAATAAATTAGAACATGATTCATTATAATAATCACGATGATATTCATGTTGTATAAAAAAGCAATTTTTATCTACACTTTCGATATATTTTAACTCTTCCCATGATAGTCGTTTTTTTACAATGTGTGAAAAATTCCTTTGATTTCTTTTATAATTTATAATTTTAGTTGAAATGATATCTAAAGCATTGTTGTATTTTTGTTTGTTCAAAGTATGAATTAATAGATTGAATATATTTTGATTTCCAGATAAGAGTGTGCCATTTTTGTCATATATGTTTCCTCTAGGAGCGATGATTTCTCTTCTTAAAGTGATGTTTTGAAATGACATATACGCATATTTATCTTGATATATAATTTGTACATATATAAACCTCAAAGTAATAATTAATATTAAGTTTGAATATACGAATATTGACCACCTTAACTTATTCATTGTTTGATTTTTTTAGAAACTCCCTAATTAATAATGTACTTATAAAGGCAATGATTCCATTTTTAAAAAAACTGTATGATGCTATTCCTAAAGAAGAAGCAGTTGTATAATATGCTGTTCTCATTGTCAAAAATCCAATAAAATTCATTTTTAAATTTTTTAGTATTATTATAGAGATTATGTCAAATATTATGCTAAATATGAAAATCTCATTCAAAAAATAATAAGTCAAAATATGAGAGGTAAGTATAAAAAATACTGATTTATAAAAATCATGACTTTTCATATGAAACAAAAACAAGCTATCCCAATCAATTTGTGCAAAGATATAGTGTATAATTTTATTTACAATATTCATTTTTAATCTCCAAAATAGAAACAAACCTAATTTTATGCCAAGGAATATTTGTGTCTATATATTTTTGATTTTTTGCAATTCCAACTAATAAATTTTGACTAATTCCATCTAAATAGATCTTTTCACCTTTTTCAAAGAAATCATCATGCTTTTCCATATGTAATAATTTCAATTCGTTTACATTTCCTACTAAAATTGCATTTTTATTCTTCTCAGATCGTACAGCAATTTTAATAGCTTTTTTTGTAATTGGTATAAAAATATTGTTTTGAACTTTTCCTATAATTTGGTTGTTAAAAATAACTATACCATTATGATGTTTCAAAATTATATTGCCATTTTTCTTGAAATGAGATATTTCCACTATTTTATGCATTACATTTGATATCGTTTGAATATTAAGCAAAGATCTTAAATTACTATTTTCATCTGCAATTAATTGATTAACTATATTCATGCTACATGCTTCTTGTTCGTATTGTTGTTTTGTATTAATTGTGTTGAAAAACAACTCATACTTTAATGCAAAAAAAATGAGAATAAGAATCAATTTCATTGTCAGTCAATTTCGCTAACTTTATGATTTTCTTTGGACTCATTTACAATTTTACCCAAACCATTAACTACGCACATTAGTGGATTTTTTGCAATTTTGAATTCTAATCCTAATTTACTAGAAAACAATTCAGAAACATTTCCTAATAATGCACCACCACCACTAAGTACAATTCCAACATCTGCAATGTCAGATGCTACTTCAGGTGGAGTTTTTTCAATTACATTTTTAATTGAAGAAATAATTGTTGCTAAAGGCCCACTGATACTTTCAATAATATCAGAAGATTTAATTACAATTTTCTTAGGTATTCCGGTTGCTCTATCAAATCCATTAATTTCAATAGATTGATCCTTTGAATCTTCAACTAAAGAAGCTGCTCCAATAGTTGTTTTGATAAGCTCAGCGGTACTTTCACCAATTGTAATGTGGAATTTATTTTTTACATAATCTGCAATGCACTCATCTAATTTATCTCCACCAACTTTGCAAGAAGAGGCAAAAACAATTCCACCTAATGATAAAATAGCAATTTCTGTTGTTCCACCACCAATATCTACAATCATTGATCCTCTTGGCTCAGATACTGGCAAATCAGCTCCAATAGCAGCTGCCATTGGTTCATCAATTAATTCTACTTCACGAGCTCCAGCACTTTTTGCTGCATCTTTAATAGCACGTCTTTCTACAATTGTAGCTCCTACAGGAACTCCTATGATAACTTTTGGTCCTAAAATACCTTTATCTGAATTTGCAAGTTTCATAAAATGTTTGATCATTTCCTCAGCAACTATAAAATCACTAATCACTCCATCTTTCATTGGTCTAATTGCAAAAATATGCTCAGGTGTTCGTCCAACCATTTTCTTTGCTTCTTTACCAACAGCTAAAATTTCTCTTTCACCTTTATTAGTTCTAATAGCAACTACAGAAGGTTCATTAATGATTTTTCCATCCCCTGTAAGAACAAGAGTATTTGCAGTTCCTAAATCAATCGCAACAGTTCTTGAAAGGTGAAAAGCAAACTTATTAGAAAGTTTTTTCGATGACTGTGAAAGTCTTTTGAGCAATTTCTTAATTAATTTAAATATCATACGTAATATTAGCTTCAAGATGCATAAAAAATCAATTCTCTTATCTAATTAGTTAAAATAAGCTTGCTTTTTTGTTTATCATAATTTCTGGATATTTTTTAATGTGATTTGCTAGTTTGTATTTATCCAGAAAATTCATTATAGTTGCTTCTTCAGTTCCGTAATGTAATTCTTTAATGTCTGGAAGCTCTAACCCATATTTTAACTGCGCTAAAGTCCTAGAAAGAATAGCTTGATCGTAATGTTCAACAAATTTCATCTGCCTAGCTTTTGGTTTTAGTTGAGTGTGATTTGCAAAAATGGTTTCTATATCAGGAAATTCCTGTAACCAATTTGAAGCGGTTTTTGACCCTATTGTCGGAACTCCAGGTATGCAGTCACTAGCATCTCCAATTAATCCAAATAAATCTGGAATTTGTTTTGGCAATACACCTAATTTAGCTTGGACATCTTTTTCATGCATAATCATTAGTTTGAATGGATCAAGAAAAAACACATTATCACCTACTAATTGCATTAAATCTTTATCACAAGAACATATAAATACTTTTTCACATTTCGTTTTGTATTTTTGAGAAATTGAACCAATCCAGTCATCAGCTTCACATTTCTGTCCTTTAAAAGTACTGATTCCTAAAATTTTACATGCTTCAATTATTATTTCAAACTGTGGAATTAAATCGTCAGGCGTCTTTTTTCGATTAGATTTATATTGATCATATAGCTCATGTCTCCAAGTTGGTTTTCCACTATCTAATGCTATAACACAGTATTCTGGTTGAAAGTTGTCAATAATTTTAAGTACAGTTCTGACAAAACCAACAACTCCTCCTATAGGAACTCCATTCACATTATATAAATTTTGCACTGCAAAGAAACTTCTAAACAAAATGCTGAATCCATCTATTACTACTAAAGTCATTTTAATTTTCCAAAATCAGCATAAGCTGTAAATTTATCACGTACATTTTTTAGTAAAAACTTTAACTGCAATTCCTCATTAATTATATGATTTGTAAAAATATCTTCTATTTGTTTGCTTACTGCGAGCAAATTATCTAAATTCATTTCATCTTCAAGAAAATCTACTAAAATTTGTTCTGTAGCATCTAAGTTGCTTATTATTTGTTGACTTAAATCATTGTAATCTAAACCATTTAATCTATTGTATATTTTAACTATTGTATCAACCTCTTTAAATTTCTTGATGCTCTCTAATTTTTCTTTAGCTAAACATATATCTTGTTCATTAAAAACTAACTGCGCAATGCTTCCATACTCTGTTTCCAAAACATGAGTAAATCTTTTATGAAAATATTCTTTAAAATCAGATAGATCTAATGTAATATTTTGTTTCTCAAATTCACTTTGAAAACACTCAATATGCTTAGGGATGTTAATTGAAAATCCTAATTCATGTAACATAAATGATGTTTTAATTATTTCCATGCACTTTCTTCTAATTGCTAAAGGATCTGCAGATCCAGTAGGTGTCATCTTTTTTCCAATAAAAGCGATAACACTATCTAATTTGAATAATAAACTTAAATAAAGAGAGTTTACGGTATGATTTTGATTGTTATATTGAGCTAATATAATATCGCATACTTCTTTTGACACCTTATGATGTTTGCAATAGAAATATGACATCAAGCCCTCTAATTTATTCATTTCCGTAATAGTTTGCATGCACAAATCTATTTGAATAAGGTCAATTGATTTGAGTAAATTTTCGTTATTATTAAACTGCTTTGCAATATTCAAAACTCTAGTGCTTTTTTGTTTTAAAGTTCCTAAACCATTATAAAACAGTGTGTTTTCTAATTTTATAAAATATGAGTTTAAATCTTGACTCATATCTCGTTCCCAAAAAAACAATGCATCATTTAATTTGGAAAACAAAGTTTTCTTAGTTTGTGCAATTAATAAATCACCATTGTCAGACATTGGATATTCGGAAAAGATTATTAAGCCAGTTAACATATTATTCTCAAACAACCCAATATGCTGTTGCTCTTCCAAAACTTCTTTTTTTATTTCAACTGGAATATCAAAGTTATCCTCTATTTTAGAGTAATACAAGTTAAGTGACTCAGTTTGAGATGAAATCTTTTGTAACTCTGCTTTGTTTATATTTTGCTGTGAATTTTCATTAAGTATATTTTGTACATTTTCATATAGCTTATCTAATTTATTATCTAAATATATATTATGAGATTCAAGTTGATTTTTATAAGACTCAAAATTGTTTGCTGTAAATTCTGTTTTTCTTACAAAATCTAACATGAAATTTGATGAAGAAGTGATTCCAAAATTTTCATTATGCCATAATAATGCGCTGTTATTGAAAATTGATACTATTCTTCTAACAGGTCTGATCCATCCTAATTTTTCTCCCCAAAATGAAACTTTATTCCACTTCATTAACTCAATTACTTTATTACAAATTATAGGAATTAACTCAGCTGTATGCTGTAAATCATACTTTATATCAATGTTATAGAATCCTTTACTTACATATAAACTATCTTTTGTTTGTTTATGTTTGTTTAAAAATTTATCTACGATACTTTGATCTGTTCCTTCTCTTGGCCCTCTAATAGAAGTGCTTTCTTTTTGAATCTGAATTGGCATATTTTCTACTACTGTTATTATTCTGCTATTAGTTATATATGATTTGAATGAATAACCTTGAATTGAGTGGCTTTTCAATACCTCATGAAAAGCTTGGTCCCATTTTTTTAAGCTAGTGTTTTTTATCTCATGCGGAATGTTTTCATGCATTATCTCAAATAAAAATTCAGCCATGTTTATCCCCTATATTAATGCAATTTTGCCCTATATTACGCAGTTTCTTCAATTCATCTACACGTTGAGTAGGGCTAAAAGCTTGACGTGCTTCCAAAGTATTAAACATATGACTTGCTAATAAAAACATCTCATATGCTGGATGTTGCAAATTCTCATTTAACAAATTTTCAGCCTCTTCTATGTATAGAGAAAACATTGTTAGCAAATTTTCTATATTATACTTTTTATTAGAAGCTTCACTGAATTGTGCATCATCAATATCTTTATATTGAATCCCTTTTTGCCAAGTAATTTTTCTCCAATCATCAACATTTTGTAGATTCATCGCAATTCTTTCTAAGCCATAAGTAAATTCTACTATTTGACTTTTTAAGTCTTTACCTCCAATTTGTTGAAAATATGTAAATTGTGCAATCTCGCTATTATTAGCCCATACTTCACTTCCTACACCAAATGCTCCTAAGCTTGGGCTTTGCCAGTTTCCTGCAATAAATTTAATTTCAGTTTTGTTAAAATCAAACCCAATTTCCCTTAAGCTTTCTAATAACATCTCTTGGGGGTCATTAACAATTGGACTCATTGTCGCTTGAAATTGATGATGTTTGTACAGCCTGTTTTTACTATTAGATCTACTATCTTGTGGTCGTCGGCAAGGTTGCATATATGCTAATTTATGAGGTTTAGAGGCATTTAACATAAAATGCGGGTGCATTGTTGCTGCTCCTACAGGCATATCCGTTGATTTGATTATTTTACAGCCTTTGCTTTCCCAATATTGTTCTAATTTATTTATGATTTGTAAAAATGTGATCATGACTGCCTATTTGAAATAATATTCTCTATCATATCTGCAACAGCTTTTTGAGTAAATTTGGTTTGAATGTTCATTTGTAGTTTTAAAATATTTGCTATCAACGAGTCTTGCTTGTATAAATTTGCTAACATTGTATTTGTAATATTATATAGTTCTGCTTTGTTTGCTGCATAACATTTCAAAATAAGAGCATCTTTATGATTTGGAAAGTTTTGTACTAGATTTTGCATTTTTTCTAATTTATGACTAGTTAATAAAGTTAACTTGCTGTAATACAAAAATCCAAGTGTTAATGATGGTTTATGTTGCCAGAATTTTTCAATGGCTAATAAGATTTTATCATCATCTTGTTTAAATACATTTATGTATTTTTGAATTGATTGCAAATGAGCAGGAGAGGTAGCAATTGCATTTTCAATATCTTCTACTTTATGTTCAGAATTATATCTTTGTAACATAAGATTTGCTTTTTTATTTTCAAATTCTGATTGTTCAATATTTCCTTTGGACAGTGCAACATTTATAAGTTTAAGGCAATTTTCAAAGTCTTCATTTTCTATATAACAACTGTACAATTGCTCAAATGTCCATTCACAATATCCAATTACAGCATGCAAGTATTCAAGGTGTGTTTGTGCTTTTTTATAATTTTGAGCTGCAAGATACTTTTTAGCTAAAAATATTGATGTGAATACAGAAGTTTCAGAGTACTGATCAAGTTTTTTTGCATAGTCATTGTTATCTTGATTCATAAATAAAATGACATGATGCAGAATGTTATTTTTATCGTAATTTTTAATTTTACTGTGATTTCCACATAATTTTTTTGCACATTCTAAGATAATAGATTTATTTATTGTGCGTTCATATCGAGCATTTCGTCTTGTTTTCAATTTACTGATAAATTGCTTTGTGTAATATATAAAATTAGAAAAATATGCTAATAAAGTAAAAATTATTATAGACATTATAAGTGGAGAAGAAAGTTGTCCTCCAAATTGTACATCACCTATTTTTGTTTCAAATGGAATGAAATCAGCCATTTTGATAATAATTCCCGCTAAAATTATATATAAAATTTTAATTAACATTTTGTACCTCTAAATTTTCATATGCTTGAATCCATAATTGAGCATCGTTTATCCACTTTTTATCTTTATCAGAAAAAGTATCATGATTTAATATAAGTAGTTTTTTAACTCCTCTTACAAAACCATCTGCAGAATCAATCATCATTTCTTTAACTTCTTTGGCTATTTTAGAACGTTGAGAGCTTGCAAAAACTATTATAAAAAAGTGATAAATCCAACTTAATATAGACTCTTTATTTTGTTTTTCTATAGATATAGAGAAAAATGGGAAGCTATTTCTTAAATTTCTTAGTGATATATTTTTAGTATTAATTTCATCAATTAGTTTGTTTTCTGACTTATAATTCATGCTATCTTCAAACAGTATATAATATTGTTTTGAAACATCTTTAGTTCCAAATGTTTGGTGTGTAAAAATAATTGATAATACAAGAAAAATATTTTTCATAAAAAAAGTATAATATCTATAAGATTTCAATGAAAGAGTCTGGAGTGAAGATTTACTTGGGAATCGTTTTATGTTTCAATTTGTCAAGGAGATAAACGTAATATGCACAGACTACTGATGCCCCGTTCTACAGCACTGTGGTTGTTGAAGAATACAAAATTATCACTAAAACAAATTTCAGATTTTTCTTCCATCACAATGGTGGATTTACATGTAATGAAAGAAGGATTTGCTGAACGCAGTCTTTCTCAAAGTGACCCAGTTGTTAGAAAACAACTTTTACAGTCAGAAATCGAAAGATGTGAGCAAGATTCTACTGCTTCATTGAATTTGAATACAGAAATTGATGTACAAGAGGCAATAATTAAAAAAATACCGTACGCATTAAAAAAATATGTACCTGGTTGCGTTCTTTGGATGAATCAAAATTATCCAGAATTAGAGCCAAAACAAATTGCAAAATTGTTTAGTTTAAAAGTGAAAGATGTAAAAGAGATAATTGAAAGCCCAGCAACAAATATATCTGCAAACAGTCCAGTTTTAAATGGAATTTGTTCTCAAGAATATTTGAATAGGTTTTTAAAGGAAAACAATAATGGATAGTTATTTTTATTTACTAATGTTTGGAATTGGTTCTATTCCATTTGGAGTTATTTGGTCTAATGTATTTAATAAAAATGATATTAGGCAGCATGGTTCAGGAAATATTGGAACTAGCAATGCTTGGAGAGTTAATGGCAAAATAGTTGGCACATTGACAGCTATTTGTGATGTAGCAAAAGGTGCTTCATGTTTGTTGTTTCCAGGAATAGCTTTACATTTAGGTATGTTTGCTGTTTTAGGTCATATATATGCTCCATGGTCTAGAGGTAAGGGAGTAGCTCCATTTTTTGGACTATGCTTAGCTGTGTTTGGATTTTGGGCTTTACTTCCTATGTTGGTCTGGATTACTTTAGTAAGTAGTAAAAAAGTAGTTCCAACTAATGCGAGTTATGCCGCTTTATTTGTAATGCTTATTATTTCATCATTCTTTAGTTTGGAGTATTTTTTCGTAATTTTCTCTTTAAACTTGATAATTGTGAAAAGACATATCTCAGCTCAACTTACTCAGAGCAATAAATGACAAAAACCCTGACTAATGAAGAAAAGATTGATTACTTAAGAGTAATCAGAACTAGAAATATTGGTCCTATAAGTTTTTTCCATCTTTTAGCAACTCATAAATCCATAGATAAAGTAATTAAGTATCTTCAAAGCAAGTTAAAATCAGTTTGTACTGAATCAGAAGCACTTCAAGAATTAAGAAAAGTACGAAATTATGGAGCAGATTTAATTGCATTTTGTGAACCAAATTACCCAAGTTTACTAAAAGAAATGAGAGACGCTCCTCCTATATTATGTGTAAAAGGGAATGTAGAAATATTGAAAAGTCAGTGTTTATTTGGAATTGCAGGTTCTAGAAATTGTTCTATGCAAAGTCAGTTTTTAACAAAGAAAATTGCGTCAGAATTAGGCGAGTCTGGTTATAAAATTGTTTCAGGTTTAGCAAGAGGAATTGATACCTATGCTCATCAAAGTAGTTTGAAAACTGGAACAGTTGCAGTTTTAGCAAATGGAATAGATCATGTTTATCCTTCAGAGAATAAAAAATTATATGATGCGATAGCAGATCAAGGAGTTATAATATCTGAAGCTGAGTTTGGAACAAGGCCATCTGCTCATTTATTTCCAAATCGAAATAGGATTATTGCAGGAATGAGTTGGGGTGTTTTGATTTCTGAAGCTGGATTGAAATCTGGATCTCTTATAACAGCTCAATGTGCAGTAGATGCTGGACGAGAAGTATTTGCAATTCCAGGATGTCCTTTAGATCCTCGCTCACGAGGAACAAATAAGCTATTGAAACAAGGTGCTGCATTAGTAGAATTTTCACATGATATTAAAAATGCATTTGAGAATTTTTCATTTAAAGAATCTGCAGAGCAATATAGCCCAGCGATTAAATATGATTTTTCTGAAGATGATTTAACAAGTGAAAAATCTAAATTATTATCTTTGATAGGTTTCTTACCTATGTCTATAGAAGTTTTAATTGGAAAAATGGAAATGCCTGTTAGTGTTGTAAAGTCTTTACTAGTACAACTTGAAATTGAAGGAAAAATCAAACACTTACTAGGTAATAAAGTAGCATTACAAGAATAAAGATATTAAGAAAAGCATTGTTTGCTATTTCAACAATATAAGAATATAATATTTATAAATTTTGACTTTAATTGTTCAATTTATTAGTTAAAAAAAGAAATTTTGATTAAAAAACAAATATTTTGATCTATCCTTATTGATTAATGATGTTATATCTGTAATAAATTTCTTATGAAACTAATTGTAGTAGAGTCGCCAACGAAAGCAAAAGCGCTAACTTCATATTTAAAAAACGATACAGATGATTATAAAGTTTTGGCAAGCTTTGGGCATGTAAGGTCTCTTTCTAGGACTACAGGCTCTGTTGATGTTGATAATGGTTATGCCATGAGTTGGGATACTATCCCTAAATCTTTAAAAGCTGTTAAAGAGATTATAAGTAATGCAAAGGCAAGTGATGAAGTAATCTTAGCGACTGACCCTGATAGGGAAGGAGAAGCGATTTCTTGGCACCTAGTGGAGCTTTTAAATAAAGCAAAGGTAAAAACTAAATTATCAAGAATGACATTTCACTCTATTACCCCTTCTTCGATTAAAGAAGCGCTTAATAATTTAAAAGAAATTGATCAAAAGTTGGTTGATGCATATATGGCCAGATTAGGGTTAGATTACTTAGTTGGTTATAATCTTTCACCTGTGCTTTGGAGAAAATTACCTGGTAGCAAATCTGCAGGTAGAGTTCAATCTGCAGCATTAAGAATTATTACTGATAGAGAGTATGAAATTCAATCATTTATTCCAGAAGAATATTGGACTTTGCATGCAAAATTCACTCAAAATAATTATTCATGTGATGCAGAATTAATTAAATGGGATGATAAAAAAGTTGAAAGATTTATGTGGAACAAAGATTCTGTAAAATCTGCAGTAGATTCTTTGTTTCAAGATAATTATCAAGTTAATGAGTTTGAGCATAAAGAGCAATTGCGTAGGCCATATGCTCCATTAATCACTTCTACTTTACAACAAGAAGCAGCTAATCGACTTGGTTGGAAACCTGTTTTCACTATGAGAGTGGCTCAAAAACTTTATGAAGGTATTAAAATAGATAAGAAAATTGTTGGTTTAATTACTTATATGAGAACTGATTCTGTAAATATTTCTGCTCAAGGTATCGAAGAGTGTAGAAAATCAATTAAAGATCAATTTGGAGATAAATATTTACCAGAAAAAGCAAATTTTTATAAATCTAAAGTTAGAAATGCACAAGAAGCGCATGAGGCTATACGTCCAACTAATTTCACTTATTATCCAAAGGAAATTCAACAATATTTGGATGAAGATTGTTTTAAATTATATGATTTGATATGGAAAAGGGCTGTTAGCTCTCAAATGATGCCTGCAATTTATGAATCTTGCAATATGTTTATTCAGGGTAGTAAAGGCTTATGGAAGGCTCATGGAGTGAAAGGTAAGTTTGATGGTTTTCAAAAATTATACAATGTTGAAAAGTTAGAAAATGTAGATATTTGGATGTTTGAAAAAGGTGATGTGAATTGTGAAAATGTGGAAAGTGAAACTCATGAAACAAAGCCTCTTCCTAGATTTACAGAAACATCTTTAATTAAATATCTAGAAGACAAAGGAATTGGAAGACCAAGTACTTATGCAAATATATTAAATGTTCTTGATGCACGTGAATATGTTTTCAGAGATAAAAAAGCTATAGTACCCTCTAATTTAGGTTGGCTTGTATCTGCATTCTTAAAAAATAATTTTGAACTTTATGTACAAGATGGATTTACTTCAGAGATGGAAAATCAATTAGACTTAGTTGCGCAAGGTGAAAAAGACTGGAAAGAACTTTTGGCAAATTTCTGGAAAGATTTTAAATTACAAATTGATTCTGCTTTTAAATTAGATATGCGAGATGTATTGAAAGAGATTTCTAAAACATATGCTCAACATTTTTTCAAACAAGGTGAAGCTCCAAAGTGCTCAAAATGCGATGGAGTTCAAGAATTGCGTATTAGCAAGGGAAGTGGATTCTTATGTTGTTCAAATTACCCTGATTGTGATTGGAGTAAATCTATAGATAACGCATTAGATAAAAATGTAACAGTAGGCGTAGATCCAGATTCTGGCGATGAAATAATGTTAAAGCATGGACCTTATGGCTATTACTTGCAATGGGGTGCTACTGAAGTAAAGTCTAGAGTTATCTTACCTAAAATGTTTGCACCGCCTCATACTGTGACTTTAGAAGAAGCATTAAAAATCAAACAATTACCAATTGTTATTGGAAATCATCCTGAAAATGGTGAGGAAATCAAAGTTGGAATAGGGCGTTTCGGACCTTGGATATTATATAAAAAAACTTATGTTTCTCTAAAGAAAAGTCCATTTGAGGTCACATTAGAAGAGTGCTTAGATATTTTAAATGTACCTAGAAATAAGAGCAAAATAGAAAGTAAGAATAAAGAAGAAAAAGATCCGAAAACAACAGAAATCAAAAAGAAAACAAGAAGAAAAAGTAGCAAATAATCTGTTTGCTTAATTACATATAATTTGTGAAATTTACTGATGCATAGTTCTTATTATTTTAAATTTAAATATTACAATTATCAGATATAAATTTTGTAATATCTTGAACTTGAATTTTTTCACTTTTATTATTATATCGTATTTCCACTTTATTTGAATCTAACTCTTTAGGCCATACGATGATTTTTACTGGAGCTCCAATAAGATCAGATGCAGCAAGTTTTTGCCCTACTGAAATATTTCTATCATCATAAAAAGCATCTTGACCATATTGATCATGAAGTTCGTCAGATATTTTTGTACATTTTTCATTTTTATATGCAGCATTAATGATATGTATTTTGAATGGTGCAAGATGAGTAGGCCAGCTTATAACTTCATTTTCCTGATAGTGTTCTATAAGTGCTGCTACTAATCTTGAAATACCAATACCATAACAACCCATCTGAAGAGGAATTTGTTTGTTTTCACTATTAGTTATATTAAGTTTCATTGGGCATGTATATTTATCCCCCAACAAAAAAATATGTCCTAGTTCAAGAGTTTTAGTTTCTTTGCCATCAATTTCTACAATATCTTCACCAATATCAGAGTGAATGATAAATTCATGACTTAAAGATCCTCCAACTTCTCCTGTTTCAGCTTCTTGTGTGTGAACGTTTAATCCTAATTTTTGAAATATTTTTATATATCCATCAAATACTTTTTTGTAAAACTTTTGTGATTCATCTTCTGCAGTATGGTAAGAGTATCCATCACACATCAAAAATTCTCTGCATCTTACAACACCAAATCTTGGTCGAAGCTCATCACGAAATTTCCATTGAATATTAAATATGTTTATTGGCAAATCATTCTTACTAACATTTCCTTGCCTTACCATGTCTACACATGCTTCTTCAGAAGTTGGCCCATATACGAATTCATTTTGCTTCCTATCAAGAACTCGTAGCATTTCTTTACCATATGCATCATATCGTTCGCTTTCTTTCCACAAAGATACTGGATGTAAAGTTGGAAGACACATTCTGTTAAATCCAATATCTTCAAACTCATCAGAAACTATTTTTTCTATTTTTGACAATAACTTGTATCCTAATGGGAGCCAAGAGTATAAACCAGATGCCAATTTTTGGATCATTCCACTTTTGATCATTAATTTTGTTGCTATAGAAACCTCATTCACATCTTTATGAAGAGGTAGGAAAAAATTTGAAGCTTTCATAATGAATAGTATACCAGCTATGCATATATATACAATTTAATAGTTATAAATTTAAATTTTTGAATTTAATGGATGGTGGGTGGTGACGGGATCGAACCGTCGACCTCCTCGGTGTAAACGAGATGCTCTACCGCTGAGCTAACCACCCAAACGAATTGTACGCATTTTTGAGAAATATGGCAATATATATTATGTCTCTAGTATAATTTTATATAAATCTAGATGTTAGAATAAAAATAAATTAGAGTGAGTTTGGAAGGATGCCAGAGTGGCCGAATGGGGCGGTCTCGAAAACCGTTATATGTTTTCATATCGTGGGTTCGAATCCCACTTCTTCCGATGAACAGAAATTTTCGACAAACTATAGTGGGAAGGTAGTTATGCGATAGCGGCTATCCATCCCGCTTTTTCCGATCAACCAAAAAGATCAAATTTACAACAATAGAAAGGTGATTTGTTGAACCAGCTTTTGCTCGAATCAAATAACTAAGAAAGTAAATATCTAAATTTTAAAGAAGGTATGAAAAAGTGATTTTTTCTGATAACCTCACCTTTATGTTTAAAATATTTAATACAGTAAAAAATGTAGCAAAACTGAAAATAGTATTATTTTATGGTATTGCGATGCATGCAAGTGATATATCAATAAACTTAATGTGGATTAATGAAAAGTGTAATGATTTTAACTATATTGTTCCTTCTAATCAAGAAGATCAATTTGAAAAATCTGTAAATGGATGGTCTCATAAGAATCCAAATGCACAAGTTAATATTTGGTATGATAGCAATACAGCTGTGGAGTCAGCGGTTGTTAATACGAAAGAAAAAATAAAATCAATTGCTAAATGTGATAAAAAAGTTAAATTAAGAGATATTCGTGTTCTTGATGATGTTGTTAAACATCCTGATTTTTTTGAAAATCCAGTTAATATATATTATCGAGTAGATTTGTTAAGATTTATTATTGCGAGGGATTTGCTTCGTGCAAAAGAATGTGAATATTTTATTTATTCAGATTTAAATGTTCAGCCAGAAAATAAAAAATACATCTTCACTAAGCAAACAAATAAATTTTTAGATAAAATTGGGTTTGTTATGCTGCGTAATGACATGGGATCTGGTTCTCATCCTCAAGGTGGTGCTGAAGGATTTGAGAATAAATTTATGATTTGTAAAAATAATGCCAATTTCTTAAATGCTGTAGAGCGTGTATTAATTTATCCAAATCTTCAACTAAAGAAAAAAGTTGAACTTTATGATGAAAGTTATCATGATGCTATATATTACAATATGAGCGGGCAAATTTATATTGGAATTGCACATATGTTTATGTATATGATGCATAGTCACAATAAAATCAAATTATATCTGTTTGAAAAAGAATATAAAGAAGAAAGAGATTATAATTCTAATATAATGTATGATCTTACAGAATTACGTTATAACTCAGAATGTTATTCAATTTGGATGAAAGGCTTTTCATTTATAAGTAATAAAAAGTCATCAAATAGGTTGATAAAATTTATGTCTGATAATGATAGAGAAATGCGCTATTCTAATACACATCAATCATTACGAAGCATGCAAGAATATCATGATATTATAACTTCTATCACTATAAGTTTATGTAATGGCGCTAATATGGATGACTGTATGATTCCTACTATAAGAATGACAGCACCGCGTTCCCATCTGAACAATGGTGGAGCTGCCATATTTATGCAATAAATTCATATATTTGAGTTTATGTTTATTACAGCTATTTTTAGAATTATTTTATATTATTGATTTTATCGACGCGTTTTCCATATTTTGTGTCTGAGTCAAAGTTTATATTCAAAAAATTATCAAGCATAGTTAAAATATCATCATTTTCATTTTGAGCCCCAAGTATAATTACATTTGCATTATTATGAGATCTTGCTGAAATAACATCATCAACCGTTTTGCAAATTGCTGCCCTGATATTTGGAAACCTATTAGCGCAAATGCTCATCCCAATTCCTGTTTTGCAAATTAAAATCCCTATAGAGTCATTTGTCCACTTGCTCATCATATCAAAGACGATATCTACAAAATCTATTTCTGAATTATCGTAACAACCTAAATCATACATCTCATGCTTGAAGTTTTTTAATATATATTCTTTTAATTCAAATCCACGATGATCAGATCCTATTATAATATTCATGATTTATAGTAACGTATAGTAAGATTTTTGATAGCTATGTAGCTTCTTTTCAATGTTTTTCTTTTGATTTATAATGGTCTCATGTTAATTTTTGCTGACTCTGCTGATTTATTTGAACTATCAAATCTTTCTGATATGGGTTTAATCTCTGGTGTTACAACTAATCCAAATTTATTGAAAGAAAGTGCTTTTGAAACTTCTCTTAAAATAAACGAATTTACAGGGCATCAAGTGAGTTATCAACCGAAAGATTGTTTAAATAGTGATTTCATAAATGAAGTGAAAAGAGTATATGAACATCAAGATAGATTGATTTTAAAAGTTCCCCCAAAAATTGAATGTTTTGAAATTTTAAGTCCATTTATTGATAAAGGTTTGGATGTTAATGTAACTTTAGTTTTCACTTTGAATCAAGCTATTCTTGCAGGTCAATTAGGTGCAAAGTATGTTTCTGTTTTTGTTGGAAGATTAGAAGATTATGGGGTAGATCCTTTTGAGCTTATTACAAATATTAGAGAATTATACGAAATAAATAATATTGATACAGAAATTATAGCTGCGTCAATTAGAAATTGTATTCATGCAGAAAAAGCTGCAATAGCTGGTGCTCATATTTCAACTATTTCACCTAAAATCATTAAAGAAATGTTTGATCATGAATTAACAGAAAAAGGAATAATAGATTTTTCTAAAGAAGTCACTAAAAAGGATGTGGTAGATTTTGCAAAATAATTTTGTTGCAAACACTCAATCAATTTCATCCGATAATTTGAACAAAAAATTACACAATCGTTATGAATTTCTCAATGATCTAAAATATACTGAAGTAGCTAAAATACTTAACTCTTTAAATGCTTGTGAAGATGTGAAGCATAAAATTGAAGATTTTGTTTATAACTTACTTTATAAAGAATCAAAACAAATTAATACAGTAATGTCGTATTTGTATGATTTAAAGCTTTCGGTAGATTTTTTTGTTGAATATAAAAATCAAGATATAAGTTTAAAAACTTTAGAACAATTAACAAGGTTAGATTTTCGTGCTCTTTACTCTAAACGAAAGCAAAGCAATATCAGTCCATTTTCACAAACTAGATTAATATCCACTTGGAGGAGTTTTTTTAATTTTTTAAAATATAAAGATGTCTTTGCAAGTTTAAATATTAAAACACCAAAGACGTTCCCTAAGCCAGTACCAAAAGATATTATAGATGATTTACTTAAAGTAGATGGAACTTGGATTTCATATAGAAATAGAGCATTATGGAGCCTTTTATATGGAAGTGGAATGCGTATAAATGAAGCTCTGACTTTAAATTTCAAAGATTGGAAACCTGATGCAGAAAGTCTAGAAATCATAGGAAAAGGGAAAGTTGTAAGAAAAGTTCCTATATTGAGCATGGTAAGAAATTGGGTTGAAGAATACTTACAAATATACCCAATAGAATCTAATAATGATTCTCCTCTATTTATAGGGAAAGCTTATGCACGTTTAAGCGCTCAAACTTGTGCTCATATTTTATTAAAATGGAGGCGAAAGCATAATATTAGTCAGGTATTGACTCCTCATAGTTTGAGACATAGCTTTGCTTCACATGTTTTGGCAAATGATTGTAATTTAAAAGTTTTGCAAGAAGTTTTGGGGCATAAAAATTTGGACACAACAAGTCGTTATGTGCAAATTGAAGATAAAAAATTAGAAAGCTCATTTATGGATATAATGGAATAGTGCTTTTTTGTGAAAAAAATGTTACTAATTGTGTAAATTATGCATGTATTACAGTTTGAAGAAAATTTGTACCAAATCGAAAAAAAGATTGCTGAACTAAAATCTATTACAGATGGTGGAGATCAAACTTTTAAAGAAGTTGTGAACCTAGAAAAGCATCTTATGGGAGAGTTAGAGAAGTTATATAAAAATTTAACTCCGTGGCAAAAAGTAGAGGTTGCCCGTCACCCAAAAAGACCTCATGGATTAGATTATATTAATGCTATTTTTTCTGATTTCTTTGAGTTATCAGGAGACAGGTATAATGAAAATGATAACGCGATTATAGGTGGAATTGCTATATTAGACGGTCAAGCTGTAATGGTTATTGCTCATGAAAAAGGGCACGATATTAAAAGCAGAATTAAACATAATTTTGGAATGGCTTCTCCTCATGGATATAAAAAAGCTTATAGATTAATGGAAACAGCAAATGAACTTAAGATTCCTGTCATTACATTAGTTGATACAAGTGGAGCCTACCCGGGTGTTAGTGCAGAAGAAAAAGGGCAAGGGCATGTTCTTGCAAAATGTATGGAATTATCTACAGATTTAGAAGTTCCAATAGTAAGTGTGATTATTGGAGAAGGTGGTTCTGGAGGAGCAATTTCTTTGGCTGTATCAAATGTATTACTTATGTTAGAACACTCTATTTATTCAATTATTTCACCTGAGGGATGTGCAGCAATTTTATGGAAAGACCAACAATATAAACAACAAGCAGCAGAATCTCAAAAGTTGACAGCACAAGATTTGTATAAATTTGGTGTGATTACTGAAATTATTCCAGAACCTACAGGTGGTGCACACAAATTCCGAGATGAATCTATGCAAATGACTAAACGTTATATTATCAAACATCTGAATAAATTAGTTGGACAAGATGCGGATTTATTGAAAAAGAATCGAAGAAAAAGATTTATTGATATGGGAAATAAGGATTTTTATGATTAAAAATGCGTTGATAGTATCCAGTGTGATATTTTTATCTTGGACGAATTTAAAAAATTATTGGACACTTCAGTCTAATAGGAAAGAATTGATAAGTTTGTATAGTGAAAAAACTGATCTTGAAAAGCAAATTTCTGAGTTAAATAGTCAAATTCATAATTTAAGTGTAAATGTAATGCAAGATTTATTAGAAACTAAAGCAATGTGGATATTAGGATATTCTCCCATGAAGTCAAAAATTTTACTGCATTAAAATGTTGATTATAAATTTTTTAAGTAACATTTGTATTGGATCTGGCATATCTTGTTTATTGAAAACTGAAAATATTATGACTTTCACTCCTATTATCCAAATATTCACTTTATGTATTTCATATTTCATTTCAGCAAAGCTTTTTTCAATTTTAATTGGATTTTATATCTCATTGCCTTTTGAAGTAAGTGGTGGATTTACTGCAGGTGTACTATTTGCATTAGGAACTTATCAAAATAATTTTCCTAAAAAAACAAATCAGTATAAATTTGTTTCAAAACTAAATAAGCTTATTTATTTATATGGTATCATTTTATTTGCATTTTTGAGTTCACTTTTTCTATATATGATGAATTATGATTTACATATAGCATGTTTAAATCAGAAGTGGCTTTTTGATTTAGCGGTAGCATTGGTTGTTCTTGTTTCAACGAAAACAATGATGGAGCATAAATGTTAATTACAGGATGCTTTTTATTAATGACTTTTGGAGTTTATTTCATCATGCAACAAAGCAATATTCAAATATTAGGATATGTTTTAGTTGGTCAATCAATTAATTTATTTGTTCTGTCTGTTAATCAACATAATAATTTATTAGGCCAATCTCTAATACTAACCTCAATAGTAATCAGTTTAGGCATGGTAGCATTGTTGTTAAAAAAATGATTTCAATTCTTCCTCTTATAATTATATATTCCGCTATATTTATTCATGTAATTCAACAGCGATGTGATTTTAAAAAAGCACATTATATTCATACAGCACTAATTTTAATAGCAAGTATGGTTTTTATTTATGATATTTATCTGGATAAACATTTTATATTTAAAAGTACGCTTATTCAAATTCATACAAATTATATAGGAATCTTTTTAGCTTTATCATCAAGCATTCTTACAATAATAGCTATTATATTAAACCCAAATTATTCTATAGGATTATTGACCTCATTATATGGAATATACAAAATCACATCTACAACAGATTTTTTCAATATGTATGTTGGATATGAAGTTATATTAGCAGGTTTTATATATTCTTTAGTAAAAAGTGGATTTGTAGAGTGGAAAAAATACTTAAAATATCAAATGTTAGCTAGTTTTTTGATTTTCTTTGGTGTTGCTTGTTTTTACTTAGAGCAGGGACATTTAGGGATTTTTCATAATGTACAAAATTCTTTTAATGCAAATGTAATGTTATTAGGATTCCTTATGAAATCTAGTGTATATCCATTAGGTTTGTGGATTAAATTATATAAAAATATATCAAACAAAGTATTATTTTGGGCTGGAGGTTTGATCACAAAAATACCAATTTACTCAATTATAGTTTTGATGCCATGGTTATCAAACGTATTGATTATACATATATTTGGAATGTTCAGTGCTATTATAGGTGCGTTATTGGCATATAAGTCTAAAACAGAAAAAGAAATTCTAAGTTTTCATATAATGAGTCAAGTAGGAATTATTTTAATGATAGCATCTTTTGAATCTTTAAATAATATGAATTATGGTTTGACCATTTTGTATATTACACATCATATTTGGACTAAATCTACTTTGTTTGCAATGTCACAAAATAAAAAATCTCTTATTTGTAAGTATGCTGCACTATCTTTGATAGGAGTTCCGATTACTCCAGGATTTATAGCAAAACTTACATTTTTATATTTTTTAATTACAAAGCAATTTTATATTAGTGCGATGGTTTTGATTATCTCAAATATTATCACAGCTATATCAATGGAAAAATTTATGAATATTGAATATATAGAAGAGCAAAATAATTTGAAATCCATTTTGTTTTATTTATCGTTATTAGTTCATATTATTCTAATGTGTTGGGTTTTTAAAGTATTTTCTATTTCGTTTATTTATATCTCAGCTTTTTAGGCTTATAATGAGGTTAATGCAAAGATATAGATCTAAGGAAGATATTTTGATTTTAGAAGGTGCATGGTCTACACATGATATTCCACAACTTTTAAAAATAATGACTAAGTATAATAAAGTACAAATTGACGGAATAGTATCTAATAATATAATGCTATTAATTAATCAGCATAATACAAAAATTAATAAAGAAATTCATGATTTTGATATCAAAGAATCTAAAGAATCTTTTGATTTTATTGTAAAAATTTTTTCAATGCAATGGAAATTCTTAAAAAAATTATCAATGAATTCAGCTCAAAAAGAAGCTTTCAAAAATTATTTTGTAACAGCATTTTTGAATATTAGTGTGAATAGTTTATTTTTAGTGTCTATGATGTCTGCAATTCTTGGGGTTGCGATAGTTTTAGAAGGTTATTCACAGCTTTACTATTTAGGTGTTGAGGTTTTCACAATGCATTTCTTTGTATCATTCATATTTAGAGAAATGATTCCTGTTATGACAGCAATATTATTAGCAAGTAAGTGTGGAACATCCATTACAGCTAATATTGCAGGCCAAAAAATTAATTCTGAACTAAAAATGTTAAATTTAATGAATATAGGAGAAAATATATATTTAAAACCAAAATGGATTGCATCTGTTGTTGTTGCTCCACTGATGAATATTTATGCTTTATTTTTTGCAATATTATGTGGAACAATCGCATATTCAAGCCTATCTAATTTTAATTTAATTTTTTCAATAAATCATATGTTGACTTTCGTTAATATGCCAAATTTCATTATTTCACAAGTAAAGTCTGTGATCTTTGGATGGTGGATAGGATTAGTGATGTGTGCTGCTGGTGTTCTATATAGTCATGGTAGTGCAAATATTGGTAAAGCGACAATAAAATCTATAGTGTATTCTGTTTCTGGAATTATTATATTTGATCTTATTGTAATGTTTGTATGTACAAAGATGGGGGTATGATAATGAATGTTTTGTTAGAATGTAAAAACATTGTCACTTATATTGGTGATAAATATATTCATGATAATTTGAATTTTACACTTTTGAAAGGAGAAATCATATCTTTAATGGGGCGCTCAGGTGTAGGTAAGACTTCATTTGCAAATATTTTACTAGGTTTTTTGAAAATCAAATCTGGTAATATTTTTTGGAAAAATCAATTATCTTCAAAGGAGTTAAGAAAATTTAATATTGGATATCAACCACAAAACAGTGCACTGTTGAGTGATTATAATATTCTTGAAAATGTCGCTATGCCACTACGTTATATTGCTAATTTAGACTGGGATACTTCATTTCAATTAGCTATGAATAAAATATTAATGGTAGGTTTAACAGAGGAGGATTGCTATAAATATCCTCATATGCTTTCTGGTGGAATGTTAAAACGAGCAGCGCTTGCACGAGCATTAGCTGTAGACCCTGAATTATTGATTTTAGATGAACCACTTTCAGGATTAGATGCAGTTAGTGCTCAAAAATTTCAAGATTTAATATGGAGTTTAGTCCCAAGTACTTCAGTTATATGTATTACACATAATTTTGTTAAATCACATAAATACTGTATATTAGAGAATAAGACGATCATTGAATTAAGTGAACAAAAGATAAAGGAGAGCGGTTATGTCAACTTTTAGACAGAAATTTTTTAATTTAAAATCTATATTATTCGTATTATTTGCAATATTTCCAATTGCTGTGTCTATGTGTTATTACGCAAATCAATATATAGATAAAAGTAAGAGTTATATTGTTACTTTTAATGAAAATGTTAGTGGATTAGAGGTTGGTTCTCCTGTTTTATTAAATGGAGTTAACATTGGGTTCATTAAGAAAATTTCTGTAGACTCTATAAGCGACGCAGTGAATATTGTGATTTTTATATCAAAAACTATTAATGTAGAGAATAAAATTGCTCAAATAGAATCTCAAGGATTTACAGGACATCGTTATGTTAATTTGGTATACGTGGATAATAGGGGAAAAATGGAAATGAAAAATAATTACCTTCAAATTCCATCAAAAAAATCTGGTATGTCACAAATTTTTAATAAAGCCCCAATGATAGCAGATCAATCATCAAATTTAGTAAAAAAATTAAATAGTATCGACATAGATTCTGTAAATAAAATATTAAGCAATTTAGCTGAAGCTTCTGAAAAAATGAATAAAATACTTAATACAGTTGAGTTTTCACTTCAAGGTAATAAATCTCATTTACATGATTTTTTCTCAACTTCTATGCCAGAATTAAACGCTAGCATACACAATTTGAATTCATTATTGGATGATTCAAGTAAAATTATGAAACGTTTCAAAGAAAAACCAGTTAAATTTTTACTAGATTGGTATAGTTAATCCTAGACATATTTTTCAAACGTAGTACAATCAGGTATGAGTATTTTAGGTATAATTTCAATGGATATAAATGCCTTCATTTTTTAAATTATTATCAAATGATAAGAAATTCACATGTCTTCTTACGATCATTATTTTAACTTTTTTTAATAATTCCATATTAAGAGTTTTAAAAGATACGTTAATTGTTTCTGGCAATTCTAGTATAGAAGTTGTGCATTTTATTAAATCATTTTTAGTGATGCCTATATCAATTTTATTTGTTTATTTTTATACAAAACTCACTTTATCTATTAAGCAATCTCGCGTTATATATTATATATTATCGTTTTTTGCTTTATTTTTTGCTTTATATTCTTTAGTAATTTATCCATTTAGAGATATGATTCATCCATCACAAGCAATGATTAATAATTTAAAAATTGCATATCCATCTATGAAATGGGGTTTGACTTTATATGGGTCATGGTCTTATTCATTATTTTATATTATTGCTGAATTATGGTCTTCTGTTACTCTTAACCTTATATTTTGGCAATTTGCAAATAGTATTAATAATATCAAAGAAGCTAAAAAGAATTACGTTTATTTTGGAGTGTTAGGAAATATTGGAATGATTTCAGGTGGTGGATTAATATCATATTCTTTTCATTCTAATGCAAACTTTGGAATTAAAATATCTGCAATTAGCATGATTATATCAATTATCACATTATGTATTTTATGTATTTATAGAGCTATATTTAACAGTGTTGCACTAAATTCTGATGTTTTATTACAAAAATCTGAAAAAAACAAATTCAAATTTCAAGATTTATTAGGTGTTTTTGTTAATTCTAAATATTTGCGAAACATGATGATGCTTGTTTTTTGCTATCATATGAGTAGCAATTTAATAGAAGTCACATGGAAAGCAGCTTTTCGTGCTTCTGTAACAAATGAATCTTTATATGCACGTTATATGGGAATTATTTATATGATTTCAGGAAGCCTTTCTATTTTATTGTTTTATATGCCACAGCAATTAATGAAAAGAGCATCCTGGAAAACTATTGCAATGATAGTTCCAATTACTTTAACTGTACTTGCAAGTGTTTTTTATATAATATCACTATACGCTAAATACACTAGATCTTATGATTTGTTTAGTTTGCAAGTGTTATCATTGGCTGGAGCAGTTTATTATATTTGTAATAGATTTTTAAAATATGGAATTTTTGACCCAGTAAAAGAGATTGCTTATATACCTCTTAAGCATGACTTAAAAGTAAAAGGAAAAGCTATGATTGATGTTTTTGGAAGCAAGTTTTCTAAAGCAACTAGTGGCTATATACAAGCTTTATTATTAACTATCATGCCGTCAAGTACGCAAATCTCTATATCATATTACTTAGGTTATATTGTAATATTCTGTATGCTTATATGGATTATTTCTATTAATAGTTTATCTGTTGAATATGAAAAAATTGCAAACAAAGAATAAATATGTTAAAGTTCTTGGGATGAATTTTTTACTTTTACTTGTTTTTTTTCAATACTTTAATGCATCATGTTTAAAACAACCCAAAGAAAATAATGTTACAATTGAAATCGAAAAGGATAATGTTAAGAAATTAAAAACCTCTTTTGATAATGGAGATTGGTATATTAAATATGTTAAGGGTATCCCAACTAAAATGGTTGTTCAATATTGCCAAGATGCTTATAAATCATACTTACAAGAAATACTAATGACTTATTTATATAGTATAAATAAAATTAGCTGTGAGGCTTTAGTAGAGCAAAATAAGGATACAAATCATAAGTGTAATTTATGTTTAGCAGCTATTAATGTTTCTGAAGATCCTAAATTTTACCAATTGCATGGACATAAGTTTATGATAAAAAAGGATAATAATGCTTAATAAACAATATCTTAAAGCCTCTCTTTGGTTTGTACTATCTATTTTATGTGGATTTTTTAATGATTTTATTTTACGGTACCTTACAGTTAGTCAAAATGATAATGTTGGAATATTTCAAGCTTCATTTTTAAGATTTGCAGCAAGTGCTTTTATTTTGTTACCATTTTTTATTTTTTGTAAAAATAATTATAATAAAAAACATTTAAATAAGCATATTTTACGTGCATTTTTACTTTTTATACCAATGCTTTTATGGACATATGGTGTAAAACATGGAACATTAATTTTTTCAACTTTTATGGAATTTTCTATACCATTATTTATATTAATAATAGCTAAAATAACATTAGGAGAATCTTTAAAAGGTAGGCTTTTTTCTACAATTTTAGGTATCTTAGGAATTACAATTGTTTCTTTCCAATATATAAACTTTAGTCATATTTATGTAGTATTAGCTTTAACAGTTGCTGCAATATTATTTGCAACTTCTGATGTTATCAATAAACATTTACTAAATAGTGATGAAAAAATTGTTTCTTTATTATTTCTTTCTTCATTAGGTGTAGCTATTTTAAGTTTGCCATTTGCAATATATTTTTGGGTTCAAATGACAATTTTGCAATTTTTCTTATATATACTTCAAGGACTTTTAGGTAATTTGCTTGTTTTCTTTATTTTAAAAGCATATGAACTTACAAACGTTTCTGCATTGCAACCTTTACGTTTTATTTCATTCCCACTATCTTTGTTTTTTAGTTTGAAATTAGGTGATAGTTTTAATACTCAGTCGTTAATAATTGGAATGATATTATTAATAATTTCTTTAATATATAGCTTGAAATATGAATTAAAAAAAAGTCCTACACAAAGCTAATAAATGAAAAAATCACTTAATATAATATTAAGTCGTTAATGCTAAAATATTCATATGTACGTATTGTTTATAATGTTTATTTTATCAACACTCATAAAGCCACAAATAAAGAATCAAAATATTTTGAAAATGTATATGGATTCTAAAGTTGATTGGAGTTATTTTAAGAAAATTAATCCATATTTGATAGTTTAAAATATTACTTATAATACGATTATAATACGATTAAAATAAATAATTTAAAAAACCAATTTTACTTGATTAAGATTATTCTTATACATATAAATATGATAAAGATTGAAACTGAACAATTATTACTTTATTGTTTTGAGTTTATAAAGCAAATATTTATGACTCTCAAATTAAGTATAAATATTTAAAGAAGAAAAAAAAAATCTTTGAATAAATTGAATATCACTTGAATTGAAGAAACTTAGTATAAGAAATATTCATAATAGTTAATATCATTCTAAATGAAGAAATAAAGTAAAAAAATTTATCAAAAGTAATTAATCTGTTATTTCAATGTTTTCTAAAAAATCAACTTTATATTTTTCTGATACAAAAAAATCATTCCAGATATTTACTTCTTTATCAGTAGGTTTTATTGTTAAGGCAAAATCATTCCAAGCCATCAGAGTGGGGTTTGGGCCACCTTGAGGCTTCATTGATTTTAAGTAATCATCATTTCCACACCAAGTTCCTATAATAAGGTTAGGAGTGAACCCAACAAACCAAAAATCTCTATATTCTTGAGATGATCCACTTTTACCAGCTGCAGGGTAGGGAAGTTTAATACGTCTTCCTGTTCCCTTTGGAGAAATAACTTTTTGCATCATGCATCCCATTTGTTTTGCAATTCCTTTATCAATTACTTCTTCGCCTTCATCATCAATCACATTTAATAATACCTCACCAGTATCATTATCAATAATTTTTGATATACTCCTTAATTTTATTTTTTTTCCTTGATTTGGAATAATACTAAAAGCTTGTATTAATTCAATTAAACTTGCATTAGAAGTTCCAAGTGAAATAGATAAATCATGAGGAATAGTTTCTGTCAAACCAAAATCATATGCACAGTTTATCAGATTATCTATTCCAACGTGATGTGCTAACCTAACTGTTATGCCATTGATAGATTTTATCAAACCATCTTGCATAGGTAAAAATCCACATTCCTTATGATAATAATTGCTAGGAGCCCAACCATTTATATTAGGACAAGAGTCATCCACTAAAGTTTGAGGTGTGATTCCATGCTTTAAAGCAGCTAAATATACAAAAAATTTAAAAACAGATCCTGTTTGCCTTAATGCTTGTGTAGCTCTATTAAATCCTCCACTAGAATATTTACTCCCTCCAATCATAGCTTTTATATTTCCTTTATAATCAGAGGCAACTAATGATAAATGTTCAAAATTCCAATTTTTACTATACTTACTGTGCATTCCTTTTATAATATTATTCGCATTTTTTTGCATTTCTAAATCTATTGTAATTGTAATTTCCAAGTTTTTTTTCATATCTGAAATCCAGCTTGGAATTTGATGATATACAATCCAATCAGTTAAATAATATATTGATTGGTAGTAAACGTGATGTATTAATTTAGATTTATTTAATAATGTAATTTGCTTTTGTGATTCTGTAATATAATTTTGCTCTACCATATTACCTAAAACATAATTTAATCTTTCTGATAACTTCTCTTCATTATAAGAATATCTAGATGGAGCTTTAAGCAAACTTACTAAAGTCGCAGACTCATAAAGGGTTATATTTCGCAAATCTTTACCAAAATATTTCCAACATGCTGCATTAACTCCATATGTACGGCTACCAAAATAAACTCTATTTAAGTAAAAACCTAAAATTTCTTTTTTCGAAAATCTATGCTCTATCTTTAATGCTAGTAAAGCTTCTCGTATTTTTCTAACATATGATCTTGATGGAATTTTCCCAGCTTGTAGTTGTAATAAATTTTTTGCTAATTGTTGTGTTATCGTGCTTCCACCTTCTACTATTTTTTTTGATTGTAAATTTTTAGCTAAAGCACGAAATATTCCAAAAATATCTATTCCAAAGTGAACCCAAAATCTTTTATCTTCAAGAGAAACTAACGCATTAATTAAATCTATAGGGATATCTTCAATTTCTATATCAGGATATTTTATATCACCATATGTAGCAATCAAATTTCCCTTTTCATCCTTAAAAAGAATATATGGATCAAATTTGTGTTGAAAAATATTATTTACATTAGGCAATGTTATGTTAATAATAAAAAGAAAAACTAATGTAATACCTAATGTATTTAAAAGTAATTTCCAATGCAACTTCATGTAGATCTACGAAGTACTTTCAAAATTGCTTTTTGAGGAACAGCAACTTTTCCAGCCATTAGTTCTTTCATTTTCTTTTTACCCTTCTTTTGCTTTTCCAAAAGTTTTCTTTTTCTACTTACATCACCACCATAACATTTTGCAGTTACATCTTTACGTAAAGCAGAAATAGTTTCTCTAGCAATGATTTTAGCAGAAATTGCAGCCTGTATAGCAATCGGAAATAAGTGTCTTGGAATTTCTTCTTTCAATGACTTACAAACCCATCTACCATATGTATCTGCATTTCCTTTGAAAACCATAGTTGCTAAAGCATCTACTTGTATCCCATCTACTAAAATATTTACAGGGACAATATCAGATTTTTCATATCTATCTTCTTCATATTCGAAACTTCCATATCCTTGTGTAACAGATTTTAATCTGTCATGAAAATCAAATATAATATCCGCCAGTGGAAATCTATAATGCAATATACACCTTTTGGAGCTCTCATTTAGCCCCTCAAGATATTCTATATTAACTTGTTTTCCTCGTTTTTCTTCACATAAAGTAATTGTAGAACCTGTATACTCTTCATTTATAATAATACTAACTTTAACCCAAGGCTCTTCTACTGATTCAATTTGAGGTTTTTCAGGCATCTCAGAAGGGTGATTGATAAATAATATAGTTCCATCAACTTTTGTAATTCTGTATTTTACAGAAGGTGCTGTCATAATTACATTTAAATCAAATTCATTATCAAGTCTTTGCTGTATTACCTCAAGATGCAATAAACCTAAGAATCCACATCTAAAACCAGCCCCTAAACCTGGCATATTTATATTGTCAATTACTAAACTTCCATCATGTAACTTTAATTTTTCTAAAGAAGACTTAAGCAAGTTATAATCTGAAGAATCAATTGGATATACACAGCAAAATACAACAGGTTTTACAGGTTGAAAACCTTCTAATGGCTCTTTTATAGAACTTTCACTTAAAACTACAGTGTCACCTAGCATGACATCTGATAAATTTCTGATATTTGCTACTACAAAACCAACCATACCAGCTTTTAATACAGGTAAAATCTTCTTTTTTGGTGTAAAAATACCAGTTGTATCAACATTATATACAGCATTTGTATGCATCATTCTAATGCTCATATTAGGTTTCAATTCACCATCTATCACTTTAAGTAATAATACAACTCCAAGAAATTGATCATACCAACCATCAACAAGCAAAGCTTTAAATTCTGCATCTGAAGATCCAGAAGGAGAGGGGACTTGTTTGATTATTGTTTTAATTACTTCAGTTATACCAACTCCTGTTTTTGCAGAAATTTGCTGTGGAATATCTGTTATTCCCAAAATATTTTCTACTTGCTCAGTTGCACCTTCTACATTTGATGAAGGTAAATCTACTTTGTTTAATACAGGAATTAAAATTAAATTTTCTTCTACTGCTTTATATACATTAGCTATAGTTTGCGCTTGAACACCCTGGCTAGCATCAACTAATACAATAGCTCCTTCACATGCTTTTAAAGATCTCTTTACTTCATAACTGAAATCTACATGCCCAGGTGTATCAATTAAATTTAAAGTATATTCCTCTTCATCATTTAATTTATACTTTAATGATACAGCTTGAGCTTTAACAGTAATTCCTCTCTCTTTTTCTACATCCAGAGAGTCTAACATTTGTTTTTTTAAATCTCTTAATTCAACACCACCACAAATTTCTATCAATCTATCAGATAATGTTGATTTTCCATGATCAATATGCGCAATTATAGCGAAATTCCTTATTTTTTTATCTTGCATATTTACATCCAATCTCTTCAACAATATGAATTAGTTCTTTACACTTATCATCTAACTCTTCAGCAGTTTGAGTCTTATCAAGTTGCTCCCAAATCAATCTAATTCCAACTGATTTTTCTTTACTTAAAGATAAATCAGGATGTATATCAAAAACTTTCACAGTAATAGTTTTATCAAACTTCTTACTGATGATATGTTCTGTGATTTTACTTAAATCAAAATTAGCAGGAACTTTAAAAGATAAATCTTTATGAATTACATTATGCGTAGAAATAATTTTGCTAACTTTATCACTCTTTTGCTTTATATTTAAACTCATTTCACATATAAATACTTTTTCTTTGATTTTAAACTTCTTTGCAATATGATGTTCAATTTCATTCAAAGAACAAATTTTCTCTTTACCAAGCATCCATGCACATCCATTATTAATATTAATTTGAGAGTCATAAGATATTTGATTTAATGTCAAAAAATCCTCAACATCTTTTTTGCAACTAAAAAAGGTTTTTTGCTCCTTTGTCCAATCATTAAGCTTATTTATCCATATACACCCTAAGTTGTATTTTTGCATTCCATTTTCAAATATATTTCCAATCTCAAATATACCATCACATTGCCAATTATATCTTAAATACTTACTGGCTAAATTTAACAGACCTGGAATTAATGAATTTCTTAAAAATGCTTGTTTAGAAGTCATAGGGTTATTAATACTTATGCAATTAGAAAAATCTTGTGCATCTTTACTATCCATAAATGAATTGTTGAAAACTTCATATAAACCCTTTTGAATCCAAAAATTCTTATAATATAAATCCTTACTGAAAGTAAAGTTAGCTTCTCTTGGGTTTAAAGGCGTAGTAGTAATATTGTTTATGCCATGATATCTCATTACTTCTTCAATTAAACAACAAGAATCTTGAATATCATCTACCCTCCAAGATGGAACCTCTACTTTTATTAATTTATCATTGAATTCAATTACCTTAAAATCTAAATTAACTAAAGCTTCCTTAATTTTCTCACTTGTATAGTTATATCCAGATATATCTATTGCTTCTGCAAATTCAAGAGTTACTTCTTTCTTATTCTGCTTAGTAAAATATTTATGACAATACTCAACCTTACATCCATATGACTCTAACAAAGATAACAAATCACTCATTGCTAACTCCAAATTAGAAGCATCAGAATATTTTGAAGTTACTGTGTTATGCAGAGCACTAACACAAACGTTAAAACCATATTTATCTGACTCAATTTCTACTTTATTTTCATGACCTAATTTTTCATTTACTAATATAGCTTCTTCGGTTTTATCTGATATATATATATTATATCCGAATGCATGATTTACATAATTTATAATATTATCAAGCAAATTTACACTAACTTTAATGCCCACTGAAGCAAGCCTATTTGTCATAAATAGGGGCGTGTAAGTTGTTTTAAAGCCAGATACATTCGCAAACATTATGCCTGAATTCTGTTTATTATTACATTGTTTTTCAGTAAAATCATATTTTTTAATAACTCTATTTTGATTGTTTCTAAATCCAGCAGATATTTCCCTAGAAAGCCCGAAAATATTTAAAACATCTTTTCTGTTTGCCGTGACTTCAATGTCAATAATTTCTCCATCATTGAATAAATCATCTAATTTTGAATCTAAATCTACATGTAAATCTAAAATTCCATCAGATTCACCCAAACACATCTCTTCAGCAGAACATAACATTCCACAACTTTCTACATCACGTATAACAGCTTTTTCTAAAATTAATTTTGTCTTAGGGATTTTTGCACCAACAGTTGCTAATAATGCAACCATACCTACATATAAATTTTCAGCTCCACACACTATCTCATATGTTTTGTTATTATATGTTGATACTAAACAAATATTTAACTTATCAGCATTTGGGTGTTTATCTATTTTTGTTATTTTTACCAACTTAAATTTATTTAAATTAATAGGAGAAGTTTGTTCATCTATTTCTAATCCTCTGCTAATTAATCTATCAGACAAATTTATGTCATCAAAATCATAATACTCTTTAAGCCAACCAACTGTAAATTTCATGCTATTTAAAATCTCCTATAGTAGATCCATAATTACATAACCATGGGTAATTGTTTTCCACTAAATCATGCATATTGCTCAATCTAAATTTAATCATTGTTATACGCTCTAAACCTATTCCAAATGCAAACCCTTTTTTATAATTATATTTCTTCAATATATTTTTTCTAATCATACCAGCACCAAGTATTTCAAGCCATTTACCATTTTCAAACTTTACATCTACTTCTACAGATGGTTCAGTAAATGGGAAATACCCTGGTCTCAATCTAATTTCAATGTCATCCCTTTGGAAAAACTTTTTAAGAAAATTAAGCAAGAAACCCTTAAGAGTTGCAACAGAAGCGCTATCTTCAACTATAAACCCTTCAATTTGATGAAACATTGGCAAGTGAGTGGAATCATCATCTCTTCTATAAACATCTCCAATAGAATATATCCTAAATGGATCTGTATATTTTCCAGATTCTAAAGCTCTTATTTGCACTGCAGTAGTATGAGTTCGCAACACTTTCTTTTCAACAAAAAAAGTATCTTTAGCATTCCTAGAAGGGTGATCTTTTCCTATATTTAAAGCATCAAAATTGTAATATTCACTTTCAATAGATGGACCTTCTTCATGATTAAATCCCATTTCTTGCATGATGATATGAACTTGCTCTTTTGCTAATGATAAAGGGTGCATTTTCCCTATTTGAGAATTAATAGGAGCAGTATAATCACAATCTGATTTATTTTGATTTGACTGAAAGTGATCTAATTTATCTTTGTATAATTTGAAAAAATCCACCTTGATATCATTAATTAAGCTTCCAAATTTCTTTTTCTCTTCATTGCTCATACTAGAAAGTTGCTTTACATAAGAAGTAATAAGGCCGTCTTTTCCAACAAAAAAAGACTTTACTTCCAAAAGCTGAGTTTGATCCTTAACAAAGCTTAATTTTTCTTCTATTTTGCTTTTTAGATCATCAAGGTTGGTTGTTAGCATTTTTTATTTGCTAGAAACTTCTTTAACTAAAGTTTCAAAGCCCTCTGGGTTTCTAATTGCCATTTCAGACAATACTTTTCTGTTTAAATCCAAACCAGATTTTGTAATGGAATTCATAAATTGACTGTAATTCACACCCAATGCCTTAACAGCAGCATTGATTCTTTGTATGAAAATAGCTCTAAATACTCTTTTTTTCTTTTTTCTATCTATGTAAGCATGTTGCCATCCTTTTTCCACCATATTTTTAGCAATAACGTAACATTTAGAAGCTCTACCTTGATAACCTTTAGCAAATTCTAAAATCTTACCATGTCTTCTATTTTTATTAGTACCTCTTTTAACTCTTACCATTTTGATCCTCCTAGTCCGTAAGGAGCTAACTTCTTAACCATTCTCTCATGAGTAATGTCTAAATCAGTTAGGCCTCTTGTTTTTCTCTTCATGCTTGTAGGTCTTTTTCGCAAGTTATGTCTCTTACAAGCACTTCCTACTTTTATACCACCTGCAGAAACTCTCATTCTCTTTTGAATAGCTTTTTTAGTTTTTAGCTTTGTTTTTTTAGGTTTTTTCATTGCAATTCGATCCTTTTATTATGACTCTATCACGACTATACAATTAAATCAAACCTGATTTCCCCTTATTATATATAGAATTATATCAGGTGACTTTTTATAAAAATAGACTTATAGTGGTTGAAAATAGGAGGTTCGTTTTGAACAAAATTATAGAATTAAATGCTAGTGATTTGGTAGAATTTGAAAAAAGCTCTATTTGTGTTGTGGATTTTTGGGCAGAGTGGTGTCAGCCTTGTTTAAGTTTTAAGAAAACATTTATACAGGTAGCTAATGAAATGTCCCCAAAGGTTACATTTTTTACATTAGACATAGATAATAATCAAACTTTTGCACAAAATCATTCTGTGCGTAGTATTCCAACAATAATATTATTTAAAAATGGAAAAGAAGAAAACAGGCATGTTGGATCAATGAATGCTCAAGATTTACAAAAATGGATTCTTGAAAACAATTAAACTATATAGTCAATTTTTCGATTTTAACAATTAAATTTTATTAAGGTATTTGTATTTTTCTCTTATGAACATATAATATTTAAATGGGATTTTCTTGTGGATGCGTTGGACTGCCTAATGTTGGTAAGTCTACTTTGTTTAATGTATTAATTAAAAAAGCTGTCGCGGAGGCATCGAACTATGCATTTTGCACTGTTGAGCCTAATAAAGGGCATGTTTCTGTGCCAGATGATAGGTTGCAAAAATTAGCTGATATAGAAAAATCAAGCAAAATAATTGCTCCAACTTTAACTTGTATAGATATTGCTGGATTGATTAAAGGTGCAAGTGAAGGACAGGGATTAGGTAATAAATTTCTGGGACATATCAGGCAAGTAGATTTAATTATGCATGTTGCTCGTTGTTTTGAAGAAAAAGATATTGTTCATGTTGAGGGAAGAGTAGACCCAGTGTCAGATGTTCAACTTGTAGAAACAGAATTAATGTTAGCAGACATAGAGTTATTGGAAAAATGGCTTAACAAAAAAAATGATAAAAATATCAAAACTCCTAAAGAAATTAGTTTAGCAAAAAGAGCTGTGACTTTACTATTAGCTGGAAATTACTTATCTAGCTCTGATTTAGATGATGAGGAAAAAAATTGGTTGAAAACTATTGGAATCATAACAGTTTTGCCAAAATTCTATATAGCAAATATGCATGAAGAAGAGTTAGTTAGTGGAAATCAACATTTAACAAATCTGCAAAAAGCTTATCCAAATGAAATCATAATACCAGTTTCTGCAAAATTAGAAGAAAGTTTTCTAGAATTGAGCGAAGAAGATCAACAGGAAATGTATGCAATGTATAATTTGAAAGAAAATAGCTTGAATACCGTTTTGCAAACAGGATATAAATTACTAGATTTACAAACTTATTTTACAGTAGGTAAAAAAGAAACAAGAGGTTGGACAATTCATGCAAATTCTACTACACCTGAAGCTGCAGGAGTTATTCATACAGATTTCGAAAAAGGTTTTATTAGCGCTGATGTGATTTCTTATAATGATTTTATAGAATGTAATGGATATCAAGATGCAAAAAATAAAGGAAAAATAAAGCAAGAAGGTAGAAAATATATAGTTCAAGATGGAGATATTTGTAACTTTAAATTTAATGTATAAGATACTTTTTATATAGCTCAAACTTAATTACAATTACCATATGTGTATTTTCAACATAATTCTCCAAAACTAATAATTACAAATCAATACAAACATAAATTAGATAAAAAATCATATAACGACGCCTTTAAGTTTGAAGAAGTCTCGATTACATGAATGATATTTATAATTTGATTAGTAAATATAAAATTATAATATTGGTAAATTAATATTTTTTAACTTGATTATACTTTTTCATATTTTGTAAAAGCATATAGTAAATGACTTACATAAATTAATGCAATTATAAATGCTGTAAGCCATATATACGTTATGCTCATTACAATCATAAATGCACATACACCAAATACAATATGGCTCATACCAGGCTTAATTTTAATCTTATTCAATGCAATAGTTTTAAATCTTCCTATCATTCCAAAAGCAACCAATAGTAATGTAATTGCAAAAAACAATGGAGGAAGCTGTGTTTGAAAAACTTTCTCAATAACAACTGGTAAAAATGCCAATAACCCAGCTGCAGGAGCAGGGACTCCTGTAAATGCCTCACTATCTGATAAGTCACTAGAAAATCTAGCTAATCTAAATGCCATGCATAATACAAAAAAGATACAACAAGACCAACCAAAACTGATCCACCCGTTAAGTTTGTAAAAATATATTACTAAAGCTGGAGATATCGAGAAGCTTAAAAAGTCAGCAAGAGAATCTATTGTTTTTCCAAACTCTGATGCACTGTTCAAATAACGTGCTATTCTCCCGTCAATTCCATCAACAAATGCTGCAGCACAAATGCACAATATGGAATATTCTATACTTTTATGAAAAATCAAATAAATTGCATGCATACCCAAGCAAATTGAAATTGATGTCACTAAGTTTGGTATAAAAAAAATACGATCTCTAAAAAATTGCTTAACCTTTTTTGTGTTTTTTTGCATTAAATTTTTATTCATTAATTTAACTCTTTTTCACTTGCAATAATTGTTTCACCAGCAACAACTGTTTGTTTCATCTTTACATGCACAAGTAAATGGTCTGGAAAATATGTATCGACTCTACTTCCAAATTTAATCATACCGTAAGTTTCTCCAATTTTTGCTTCATCATGCTCTGTGATATCAGTAACAATTCGTCTAGCAACAAAACCAGCAATTTGGACAACTATACAATTCACAAATCCCTTAATTAATATAGCAAGTCTTTCATTTTTCATATGAGTTTCTTTACCCCATGCGAATCCAAATTTACCTTTTTCGTATTTCATGTCTAAGATTTCACCACCAATTGGGAATCTATTTACATGAACATCTGAAAGCCTTAAAAAAACACCAACTCTAGTCCACTTTGTATCTCCATCAAAATCAGGAGAAGAGACATTTCGCTCTATATCAACAACAATTCCATCTGCAGCACTAATTATAATTTCTTTTTGCTGCGGAATCACTCTATCCGGATCTCTAAAAAACCAAATACAGAATGCCGTTACGCTAACTCCAATTAAGCCTAAATAATAACTATAGTAAAACAATAAAGTTGTTGTTAGTGAAGATATAATTATAGTGTTATATCCATCTGATCTGACTTTGTCCATAAATTTTCTATTAATCAATTTGAAATTCCTTTTGTTATGTTTTTTGTTAATGAAGTTTCACTAGCAATCATTTTTTGCCCCTCAGTAACGCAAATTTCTAAGCTTTGAGGCACATAAATTTCAACTGTAGCACCTATAGTATTATTCGCATAAGTAGCTCCAAGCTCTTTTTGATCATGCTTTTTAACTTTACATGACACAAAGTGGAACACTGTATCAACAGAATGAGATACAATACACTTTATATCTCCATTAATAATTATAGAGATTTTTTCATTTTGCTTGTAAATATAATTATCTCTAGAATCACCCGGTGTATAAATTACATCTTCTATGCTTCCTGAAATAGGCATCCTACTTACATGTATATCCAAAAATCCATTCAAAATAGTGATTTTATTCCACTTTGTACCTTGATATCCATCAGATAAGTCAAATTCTACATCTTGATCAATTGATAAAACAATTCCATCACAAGGTGCTAAAACAGATTTGTGATTAGTAATAATCCTATTTTCATCTCTAAATAAAAGCACTAACCCAATAGCTAAAAATGCAATGCATTTACCCAATACAAAACTTAAAGCAAGTCCAATAGCAATTATTTTAGCTACTTTTATACCATCTTTACTAAGTCTAAACATGTTATATTAATACCATGACTTCCATAAAATAGATACTATTCCCCTTTAGAATTTTCTAAAATCTCGCTGCAAGAATTATAATGTTTTTTAAATTCTTCAACAAATTTACTTAACTCAGTATCAATTGAATTTTTATCTACTTTATCATTTAACAGTTTGATACTTTCTTCTCTTAAATTACCAAATAAAAGGGCAACACTTTCTCTGAATTTACTTATTTCTTTATGCTCTTGAACAGATTGAAGTTTTAAATATGCATCTCTTAACTGTTGATCAGCAGTATTTTTTAATTCAATTCCTTTTGTGTAGGTATCAACTGCTTGATTTAATGGCATTGCACCTCTTTCAAGCTGAGTAGTAATTTCTTCTAATTCACCTATAATATCTTCAAAAGTTAAATTCTTTTTAGTTGCCATATTCAATTTCTCCTATCTTCCATATGTGTTCACCTTCTTCATTATGCAATCTTGCTAAGACAAATAACAAATCTGATAATCTATTTATATACTTTGCAATGTTTGTATCAATTTTTTCTTCTCCAACATTCCAAAATAAAGTTTCTGACCTTCTGATTATACATCTGGCAATGTGTATATGGCTAGATAATATAGAGCCACCAGGAAGTACAAAGTTATTCACGTTCGTAAGTCTTTTATAAAAATGAGCGCTTTGATCCTCAATCCATTTAGAGTAACTTTCATCAATCTTAATATCACCACCACTCATAAACCCACCAATATTTAAAAGTTGATTTTGTATGCTAAGAAAAACAGGTTTTAACTCTTCAGAAGAATAGTGGAGAATCAGGCCAATATGTGAATTTGTTTCATCTAGTGCACCTAAAAATTGAATCAAAAATGAACTTTTAGCCAATCTTTGATTCATAATAGATGTTTTTCCTTTATCACCAGTTTTTGTTATATAAGGACATCCCATGAGTAATTACTAACAAATAATTAGCTAATATAAAAGCATCCAGCTTATTAAAATACTAGGGGCCATAGGAATCTTATTTTGTTTGATCAGCATAATATAAAAAATACCAATGAAAAAATGAAAAGCAGAAATATAAAATAAGAAAAGTGGAATGTTCTGCATTGCAATAGTGGATAATGCTAATGCAAGCAAAATATAATCACCAAGTTGCATATATTCCCTTTTCTTTAATTTCGAAATAATTTTGATCGAAAATAATAATACAAATGCAGAAATGATAGATGATAGTTTGAATTTACAAAAAATGATTAAAAAAAAACTGCGTAAAGTGGGATTTCATAAAACATAAAATCATAAATTATGGTGTAAGTGCAAATTAAATAAAATAAAATCACTGCTTAACCATTCTTGAAAACATTAAAGATTGAATCCAAGAAAGTGTATTACTCCAAATCATATAAAGCATAAATGCTGCAGATGTATTGGAAAGAAAAACCATTACAACTAAAGGTAAAAATAGTGCAGATTTGTCTTTTTGCATTTTGATTGTTTGCCATTGTTGCAATATCATCGTTAGCGCAAATAAAATAGATAAAATAGTGATTTTAAATGGCAGCACGTTAAATGGCAGCAAATTAAACAAATTACTTAAAGACATAGAGTCAGGAAGAGATAAATCTTTCATCCATAAGAAGTTTGTTGTTTTAGCAGCAACATTAATAGATACAATAGTATACAAAGGCACTAATAAAGGAAGCTGAAAAACAAGTGGCAAACAACCTCCAAGAGGGTTGACTGATTCTTGCTTATATAGCTTCAATATTTCTTGTTGAGCAACTACATTGTTATCTTTATACATCTCTTTTATTCTCTCAATTTGAGGTTGTAAATTTTGCATTTTAATCATAGAGATGTGAGATTTATATGAAAAGGGCAGAGTGATTAACTTAATTAAAAAAGTAAGGAAGAATAAAGCAACTATAAAGTTCCCAAACACACCTGTTAAAATAGATAAAACTTTAAATAAAGGCTTTGTAATGAAATGTAAAATTCCATAATCAATTGCATTGTCAAAATCTTTCACATCATATTTCTCAGAATATTTTTGCAATAATTGCAAATCTTTTGGACCAGCAAAAACATGAAAATTCCATGATGCAGATTCTTTAGGGTTAATAGTTTTTTGAGTAAACTCCATTTTTAAATCGCATGATTGTAAGTTATAATTTACGTTATTTTGCTCTGGCAATATAAATAATCCAAAATATGTATTTTCAACACCAAACCAAGAGCTCATTTTATTTGTGAAAGATTTTGAAGTGTGAACTGTTTTATTGTTTGCATGATAAACAGCAGTTTTTCCATCAAGTTTAGATGAAAGATCTAAAGCAACTTGAACAGGTTTGTCATTTGCATTAAAAACTGAATACTCAACCCTGATAATATAATCACTCACAATTTGCATGCTTTGCACAAAAATTGAACCTTCTTTATTTTTCCATGTAAGAATTAATGGCTTTTTACTTGATAGGCTATCAACGTTATGAGTCCAATTTGTTTCTGATGGAACGTTCATGTCTTTTGAATGCCAGTTAGTCTTAAGATGTGATTTCTCAGATATTAACCAATCTTTATTATCTGTTTTTTTGTACTCTTTAAGATGTAATCCAGAAAATGAATTATTTTTCAAATAAATTTTTCCATTAATCTTACTATCATTAATTGTTAAATAGATTTCGCTATTTTCAACAAGCTTGCTCTTTGTAGATTTAACATTACTATTTTTATATTTACCATAAAAAGAGAATATTAATAAAATAAATAGTGCTATATTCACTAAAAAGAGATATTTTTTCTTTTCAAACATTTGATTAAAGAATAACGGAAAGTAGTAGTATTTTCAATAAGACTAAATGAAAGTTTCCTTTATGTTTATTTAATATATTTTCTGTTTATAATTGATTATTATGTTGTTTGTATTAGCTTTTATTAGTGTTTTTATTCGTAGTGAATTAAATTTATACCATTTTAAAGAAATTAAGAATTACTTTGAAAATTTTGCAGATAATGAAGTCATCACAGATAGTGAAAAAAAAGATGCTTTAAAAGCAATTGATGATTTAGAGCTCAAAGCAAAAAAAGCGATGCAAAAATTAAAACGAAATCAAGCAGGCAATACAACATATTTAGAAAATATTATTGGATATACTCCTTTAGCAAAGGAAAATAATTTTCTTACAATAGTTGAAGTTGAAAAAAAGCGCAAAAAAGCCATCAAATTACTTTCTGAAGGAAATTTTGAACAAGCTTATAAAAAGTTTTATGCATTATCTGAGCAACAAAGTTACGATCCATTTAGCAATTATTATTGGATGGGTGTGATCAAATTAAAGCAAAAAAAGTTTGCTGAGGCGATTTTACACTTTGCACAATTTTACAAATCAATGATATTGAACAAGGAAAATCAGCTGTATAAAACGCATATAGATAAAATGCCAAGGAGTGTTTTGAACATTTTAGAGTGCTTATACCATCTAAATCAAAAAGAAAAATCTATACAAGTGCTTGACTTGTTTAATACTCAATATTTACATTACAGGAAAAGTGTACATGAAAACTATATTGTTAAAAAAATCACAAAATCAGATGATTAAAATTTAAAATAAAAAAAAAGGTTGAAATTTTAGGTCTAAATTTAGTAAAACAGAAAATGTAGGATGCATATGATTCCTACTACCCCAAAACAATTTTAAAGGAAATTAATATGAAAGATCATAAATGAATTTATTTCAACTATGTAGAAAATTTCTTTCAGGAAATGAAAGTAATCCAATGACAGCTAAAGTTATTAGATACTCTTTGTCTGAAAGTCATTGTTCTGAGTTATACAGAACGAATGTGATTATATATCGCTGTGTGAATTTAATTGCGCAAAATATAGCTAACATTCCATGTGTTGTGAAAAACGAAAATGGAGAAACAGTCAAGAAGCATGCATTATCACAATTAATTGAACAACCAAATCAGCATAATAACTGGTGTATGTTTATGAACTCTGTAGTGACAGATCTTTTATTATACGGGAATTCATTCTTGTTTAAAAAGGAAGATGAAGTAAACAAATTAAACGCGCAAACATTAAAAATCATTAATGACAATACTGGTAACCCATATGAATATCAGCATGAAAATGGAACGTTCAAGGCAAGTAATAAGCAACTGTTACATATTAAGTTGTGTAACCCATATGCGCCTTGGAATGGTTTGAGCCCAGTTAGCTCTGTATCTAAATCAGCACTTTTGTACGATACAATTACTAATCATAATCAATCTATTTTAGATAATGGTGGAAGATTATCAGGAGCATTAGTATCAAATTCAAAACTTACTGATGAGCAAAGAGAGCAGTTGCAAAATGCAATTTCTGAAAAATATAGCGGAAATTCTAAAGCAGGTAAAATGCTAGTGCTAGAAGGTGGCTTAGATTGGAAAGAAATGAGTTTGAGTCCAAAAGACATGGACTTTAATGAAGGTAAAATCATGGCAGCTAGAGAAATTGCTTTAGCATTTGGAATTCCACCAGTAATGTTAGGAATGGAGTCATCAGCTTTAAATCATTATAAAGAAGCGAGGTTGCATTTTTGGGAAGATACTTTATTGCCATTAGCTAATCTTATTTTAAATAACCTAGAAAACTGGTTAGGAAAAAGTGAAAACTTAAAACTAGAATATGATTTTACACATATTCCAGCTTTGTCTGCTAAAAAAGACGAATACAAAAAACATATTGATGCTTTATCTTTTCTTACAAGAAATGAAAAACGTCAATTATGTGGATACCAAAAACAGGAAGAAATATGACATTAAATTTACATACTTATGAAGAAAATAATGGGCCATTAACAAAAACACAAATGGATGAAAATTGGAGATTAATTGAAGATGAATTAATGAAATTAACAAAACTCACAGAAGAAAGCTTGAATAAAAAATCAAAGACAGTTACTATTCTTCGATCAGATTCTGAACATATTACTGCTAAGGTAGAAGATGGATTTGTATATATTTCTAATTTAAAAACAAATCAAATATGCAAACTAACATTGGATCTTTTTAATCATATAGATATAGAAACACTACAAATTAAGTATAGTGAATCATTTACAGATACATCATTCCTTCAAAATGAAATAATAGCAACAGACTTTAATATACACTTTAAAAATTTGTATAACCACTTAGAAGAAAAAGAGTATATTGCTTATGAAGCATAAAACCTATAAAGCCAATTTGGAAATTAAAAATATAGACTCTTATGGAGTCTTTGAGGGATATGCAAGTGTTTTTGAAATTACAGATTTACATGGTGATATAATCAAAAAAGGAAGTTTTTCACATTCTTTACTTAATAAACACTGTAAAAATATACATATGTTGTTTCAACATGATATTAGCAAACCAGTTGGTTATTGGATGAATTTAGAAGAAAATGATTCAGGATTATTTGTAAAAGGAAAAATTTTACAAACATTACCAATGGGTAGTAAAGTCTTAAATATGATAAAAAACAATATCATCAGTGGACTTTCAATAGGATTTGTGCCGATAATCACTCGAAAAGATAAAAATGTAAGAATTATTTTTCAAGCTGATTTGCATGAAATTTCTCTAGTAGAACATCCAGCAAATCCACAAGCACATTTGTAAAAATGCTGCTATAAATTTTATTTTATTTTTTAGTCAAAATATTTAGTTTTTAGTTACTTTCATTCGGAAGGAAAATAAATGAACCAAATTAACAATACAGAATTACAAAGCGCTTTGCATGCTTTAGGACAATCTTTTTCAGATTATAAAGATAATGCAGAAAAGCAATTTGAATCATTAAATAGTAAAGTTGAAATCAAATCATTAAAAGATGAAAAAACAAAGGAAGAAGAAATGGATAAAACGCCTCAAACTTGGGATGAAAATGCAGAGAAAGCATCTTCAAAAGGATTAGCAAGCTATTTTTGTTCAGGAAATACAAACAAATTAGAGTGTAAAGATGCAGGAAGTTATGCTTTATCAACTGAAGGTGGATATGTTTGCTTACCAAATGCAAATAAAATGATTGTGGGAAATACAGATTATCATTCTCCAATTAGAAGCTTATCTAACATTATTACAGTAGAAAGTGGTAGTTCTTATGAGCTTTTGCTTATGAACCCAACAAATGTGTCTATTTCTGATGCAAATACTGAATTTGACAATGCTAATTCAACTGCATTAAGCATGGAAAATAAAACTGTGAATTTACATGCTCTTGAATCATGTTTGAACATTTCACATGAATGGGTATGGCAAACAAAGCCAGCTAATTTTAACGAGTTTATAATGGCTAAAATCGCTCATGATATCTCTAAAAAAGAGAGAGACTTATTTGTAAGCGGATATAATGATCATATTGATAGCATTATTCCTACAGATGATAAGTATCTTGAAAAAGGAAAATTAGATTATGATAAAATCATTGAATTAATTAGCAAATTGCCTGATGAATTGCATGATGGAGCTGTTTTCTTAATGACAAGATCAATGTACAAAGACTTTTTGAAACTTACTGACAAATCTGGAAAACCACTTATTACTGTAGACTCTCACAGTGTGAATAGCTTCTTCTTGAATTACCCAATTCACTTTGTACCTGAGCTTCAATCAAATGAATGTCAATTGATATTCTGTAACTTGCAAAAAGGATACACAATCATTGAGCATAATCACTTGTTTAACTTGCATGATCAATACAGCAAAAAGCCTTTAGTGCAAAACTACCTAAGAAAATACATAGGAGCTAAAGTCGTAAGACCTGATGCCTTTGTTGGATTCATAGAAAAGGCGTAAGTATGAAGTACCCTGTAAGTGTTGAACATGAATCTGATGAATTGCCTATTGATTTAGATTTTATTAAACAACATTTTAATATATCACCAAATCAAACTGATAGTTATGTGAAAAATATATTAAAAATTGCACTTAAAAGTGCAGAAACTTATACTGATAGATCTATTATTATGAAGAGGTGGTGTTATCGCAATAAACAAACAAGAATTCATCTACCAAAAGCTCCAATTAATAAAATACTTTCAGTATCAATACAAACTCCATCAGGGTTTGAAGAAACTAAAGATTTCAAGATGGAAGTTCATAATGAGTATAGAATTATTACATTAAATCAAAAAACATTTGATAAGGAGGTGAAAGTTATATATGAAGCAGGTTTTACCAAAGAAAATCTACCAACATCCATATTGCAATTTGTTCTTCTTAAATTTGATGATATATATCACGGAAATAATGAAAATCAAATGAATGATAATAGAATACCTATGCTAGATATGGATAGAGATATGAGTTTCAAAATATGACAACAAAAGGTCCAAGGTGGAATGATATACGTCAAGGTGCTGTGCCTAAACTCAGACATATTGCTCAGTCTGTAGCTACTACAGATCATATTAGTGACGGAAATTATTTACAGTTAAAAACTGAAAAAGAGAAATTCTGGTGTCATGTTGTTCCTCTAAATATACATCAAAGATATCAAAGCAAATTACACAACTCTTTTGCTATAGTTTGCAACATAGGAACAGAGGTATCAGATTTATGTGTATGGGACAATAAATATTTAAAAGTTACCTCACGAATACAGCCAATTAATAATATATATGGTTATTTCTTCACTAATGAAGTTACAGCAAACAATTTAACTCAAACTAATAGAAATATATCTCAAAATCAAATGTATACAAATCTTTTGATTGAGAAAATAAACAAAGTATTTCCATGTTATATAGGTTCAGAAGAAATTGCTATGAACAATATATTACATTTGGCGTTACAAAATTACACAGAAAGTTATGAATATATTTACATAAATTATACTGCAACATTGAAAAATTTTATTCATGATATTTCAGGGTGTGAACTAGCTTTCAAGTTAAACAAAGAGTTAGAAAAAAGTACAGAGTTTGAATGTAAAGCTCAGTTTGATTTAAAAAAGGATATTTTTTATATCAAAATCGTTGCAAAAAAAGGATAACAAATGAAATTAAAAATGACATATGAAAACTCTAATATAGAGTTGCTTAATACCTCATATTGCTCTCAAATTTTAGAGCGAAATAATAATATCTCAAGAGATATAAATGGTGATGTTACATTTATAGATAAAAATGAAAAATATACATCAACAATAGAAGGGGTAGGTGAAATGCCAGAAATTGATCAATCCAAAACTTTTAACGTTGAATGTGAAACTAGAATATATACAAATATTAAAGATGCAAGTCAGTGCACATTAAAACATAATGCTGTTCCTCAATCTATGTTTTTCAAACCTATTGAAGGGGAAATCAATCCTATTAATAGCTTAGAAGATATAAAGGGATTTGGAGAGGGAGAATTAACTTATAGGCCAGTATTTAAGATGGTAGTGAAAAAAACAACATTTAAAACTGAAAACTTCAAATCAAAATGGGCTATTCACTTGGAAGAAATATGAAAATACAGTTTTATGCTTTGAAAAAGCATCAAGATATTAGTTCTGATATTAGTGAAGTTATAGAAAAAGCAAAGCAATTTAGTGTTCAATCTATTGAAATTACACAAAATGTGCATAATACTGCAAATGCAAAAGTATCCATTTACCATCAAGATAGTATAGATACATTAATGAAAATGAATTATTGCATGATTATATGCGATCAAAAACAAATCTTTATAGGTAAAATAAAAAAGCAAACATTTTTAAAATATACAACAACCCTTATCGCAAATTCTGAGCCAAATGAAGAAGAAATACAAAAAGCGTTTGATCTTAGCCCAATATCTAAAATTTTTAATAAGGAGCAAAAAGTTCTGAGAGATATTTTATTATTTGACTCTAAAATGAATGTCTATAATTTAAATCAATATAAAAGTACTATTTTTCCATTAAAATTAAAAGACTCTACTATATATGAAAAAGAATATTATAAACCTCATATATCAAAAAAATCAAATATTAAGTTAAATATTAAATGGATAGAATCTCGTTCACATCCTCATGAAATTTCAAACAAGTTAAATGAAAGTAATAAAGCAGAGTTAACTATGTATATGAAGAAAAGAAAAGATATATTCCCAATGATCAATAAAAAATTTGGGAAATATACAGTGACGTATAATAGTAACAATGATTTATGGGTGAAATCTAATATAGAGCTCAGAAGGTCAGAAACTTGGAATTTTAATACTCATATAAATAACCTTAAAGATTTAAATATATACTTAGATGGAAGAAATTATGTTTTGCAATATGAGCAGTGGGAAGTTGGTAAAAAGTACTTTATAGGAGATAAAGTAACTAAGAAAAATGGAGTAGTGTATCAGTGCATAAAAGATCATAAATCAGATAGCATGGGTAATTATGACTATTGGATTAAATACATGAGCAATACTGCATGTCATACGAATAAGCATATTTGTTTGTTTGGAACTAATACTGGGAAAGATATATTTCAATCATTTATACAGCTTTTACATTGTTATATAGAGAAAAATGGTTATAACTATACTATTACTGTCTCAGGACCTTGGGAAAATTGGGCATTTATAGAAATAATGAATCAAATAAGGTTCAAAGATTACAATAACAATGAACAATTTGGAAGAATTAATTCATATGAAAAAATTTGGAAACAAGGAAAAAAATATGTAAAATTTGTAATTTATTTTTCTGAATACAAGCAACCAGAATTAACTCAAATTGAGTGTTATGCAGCAGACTATTTTGAAGATGAATATATTGATAAATCAATTTTTGAAACTCATAAGCAATTTTTACTTACACAAAATAATATTCAAGCTTCAGATAGCGGAATACATGAAATTTATGATGTATCACTTCTTAAAGCAAAAAAGAAGAAAAAAAGCGATAATAAAGAAAATCATCAAGAAATCACCATACAAGGAATTAAACTTATAGATAAGATACAAAAAAAACAACATATAGACTTGAATTTTGAATTATACAGAAAGGAGCAACAATGAATATTTTAGAACAGTTTTATATCAATGAAGAATTAGAAGATGTAAAATCAGAAATTACATATATATTTTTTGTAAATAAATCATGATTAAAATTGGAATTAAAGTATTCCAATTATTGAAATTTACCTTCACTTTTATTTTTAAATTTTTCACTAACAAAGTAAGTGGGTCAAAATCATTTTTTTCAACTATTTCTGATTTAATGAAATATTTAAAATCATCAGATAAAACAGCATTAATACAAAAGTTGAGTGGAGATCAGCATGTTAATATAATACTTAAAAAAACAATTGAAAGCATTATGAAAGAAGATATACATCATAAAGATAGAAAAAATGCTAGAAAACGAAGTATATTTATGCATAAAAAAGAAAAAAAGAAAAAACATTTTATGTTGTTTTTAGCCTTTTTTGGACTTTCAATATGTTTATTAATATTAGGATTATTATCTAATATGTCATCTGAAGTTATATGTATTATTTCTACAGCAGCAGGAATATTTGGCTCTTGTTTAAAAGATGCTTATGTTTTTGAATTTGGCTCTAGGAACGACAAAGACAATGGACATTTAGATTAACATTTTCAATTTATATTAGAATTTGACTATTTAAATAATCGAAATCTTACTTAATACTATTTACAAATTCATCAACAAAATCATTTAAATTTGCTTCTATTGCCACATCAGTTTATGATATCAGAGTGAAAAAAGTAATTATCATGAAATTTGGAGGAGCAACTTTATCTACAATTCCAAAGATACAGTTTTGCGCCAATAAAATCATTTCTAAATTAGATGATTACTTTCCAATCGTCGTGGTTTCTGCAATGGGCAATACAACACATCAGTTATCTGATCTAATCTCACAAATCACCTCAAATCAAAATTTATCTACAGACTTCATTTTATCTACAGGAGAAATGTTAAGTGCTGGATTTTTATCATTATGTATTAACAAAGAAAATCATCACGCTCAACCATTATCTGGTTGGCAAATTCCAATTATAACTAATACGCAACATGGAGATGCTACAATAGAAAAGGTTTCCACAGATAATATATCCCAGCTTATTCAACAAAACATTATTCCAATTATAACTGGATTCCAAGGTATCAGTACTGATAATCATATTACAACTTTAGGAAAAGGAGCTTCAGACTTAACAGCAGTTTCTTTAGCTGCTGCGTTTGATTGTGATTGTTATATTTACAAAAATGTAGATGGAGTTTTTACATGTGACCCAGAATATCAATCAAGTGTCAAAATTAACAAATTAAGCTATGAAAATATGCAATATGCTTCTGAACATGGGGCTCAAGTTTTATTTCATAAAGCTGTAAAATATGCAAAAAAACATAATGTAAAAATTTTTGTTGAATCTGCATTTAATACATCCACAGGAACTACAATTTCCAACCAACCTTCTAAACGTAATATCATTACTAAACAAGAAGCTTTTCTCACAATATTAGAAAGTGGAGAGCAAATTCAAACTTCTCATTCTTTTATTTCTTATGATAATAAGTGGTGTTTATTTTCCTCAAAAGGCGAATATATAAACTATTTAAACACATCACCAAACAAACCAAATCAAGATATTAAATATACAAAAATCACTTTAATACATCCAAATGTAATTAATAAAGAAGAGTTTATTCGCGTAGCAAAACAATACTCAAATATATACTCTTGTATGAAATATTATTCTTGGATTTGTGTAGAAAATTCCAAATCTTCCATGCTAGAAGAAGAGTTACATACAAAATTTATTTAACATTGCTTTTATAGAAAAATAATGAATAATTACAAATATGAATGCACTACAAATCATTAAATCATTAATCGCTTTTGAATCAGTCACACCTCTTGGTCATGACTGCTTAGCATATATTGGAGAGCAGCTTGAAAAAATGAATTTCTCTGTAGAAATTGTTAAATATGGCCCTGTATATAATATGTTTGCAAAGCTAGAAAAAAAAACAGGACCCCATTTATGTTTTGCAGGACATGTTGATGTTGTTCCTCCAGGCAACTTATGGACACACAACCCTTATGAATTGCAAGAAAGTGATGATCATATATCTGGAGTAGGAATTGTAGATATGAAAGGTGCAATAGGATGCTTTATAGCAATGTTACACAAAAATATAGACAATATTAATGGATCAGTAAGTATTATGCTTACTACAGATGAAGAGGGTGATGCAGTAGATGGTCTTAAGAAATATATGCAAAGCCCACTTATTCAAAAACAACACATAGATTTATTTATTTTAGGAGAGCCAACTTGCTATAAAACTGCTGGTGATGCAGTTAAACTAGGTAGGAGAGGAAGCGTTACAGCAACATTAAGTTTAGAGGGGGCAAAAGGTCATATTGCATATCCTGAATTTGCAAATAGCTCTATTAACCCAATATCAGATTTGATTGCTCTTCTACACAACCAAACTTTAGGAGAAGCGAATGAGTATTTTGAAGCAACAAAAATACAAATTAGTGGAATAAATACTCCTGAACAAGTTGAAAATGTCATACCTGGAAACACAGAAATTTCTTTTGGAACTCGATTTAATTCAAATTATAGTGGAGAAGAAGTAATATCTATTTTATCCAAAAAAATTAATGATATATGCAACAATCACAAAATCAAACATTCAATTACTTGGAAAAAACATGGAGAGCCATTTATTGTCACTGACAAATCAATTATAGGGTGGTTAAAAGAAAATATACAAAAAGCTACAAATTCAGAAATCGATTTTAATGCAAATGGAGCAACAAGTGATGGTAGATTTTTGACTAAACTTGGACCAGTCGTAGAAATTGGATTAGAGGAATCAGAAGCACATCAAACAGGTGAAAAAACTTGCAAAGATAATATTCCATTATTATGTGAGATATATTCCAATCTGTTGCTTAATTTAGATAAACTTCCTATTCAGAATAAATAATAATTTTTTTTCATTGAAACTATTGCAAGCTATATAAGCTATGAGCCTACTGCTAAAAAACATGTCATGTTATAATTGAATAAAATGCATGTATTGATACTTGAAATTGAAGAATCCCAACTTAAAGGGTGTATTATTGATGAGCAAGGGAAAACAATTGCTTCACATTGGGTTATCACTCAAGGTTTATATAATGGTGTGATTAGTGATTTCAAGAAATTACAAAATTCTATATATACATTAATACAAAAGTTGGAAAAAACTACTAAACTGAAAATCAAAAAAACTATTGTCCTACTTCCATCCAATCACATGAATATAACTTATTTATCTACTAAAATAAAAATCAGGCAAACTGTCGACAAATCTCACTTAAAACAAATGGTTCAAAAGCTTAATGATATATGTAAAGCAAATAGTTTGTTTTTAATTAAATGCTTTCCATTTGAAACATTTATTGATCAACAAAAAGTAGAAAACCCTACAGGAATTTATGGTGAAAATTGTGAAATAAAGTGGTCTGTTTTATATCTTCAAGATTCTATAATTCAGAATTTCAACAATATATTTTCTAATTTATATTTAAAAGTCATAGAATATAGCTCATATAGTTACGAGGGGTTAGATTATATTTTAGATGAGGATGAGAAGAAGTTAGGAGCTACAGTAATAGAAATAAATAACACACATACAACAGCTTATATTTTCAAAAACAACATTCCAATTCAATTGGTTAATTTAGATGGTGGATATGAATCAGTTGATCATGCAACTGCTATCAAATTGAACATTTCCATCATACAAGCAAAAAATTTACGTAAGAAATATTTCAGCACTATATTAAGTGAAGAAGATAAAAGTCAGCACATCACATTATCTAGAAGAAACAATGAAGAGTTTACTTTATCAAGATATGAGATTATTTACAAAACACTTCCTTATATTAAGAAATTAATATCTAGTCTGAAAACAAAATTAGAGGAGAGCAGTGTATTGAATTTTAATAATAGAATTTTTTTGTCTGGTGAAATTGCAAATATTACTGGAATAGAAAATTTATTAAAAACGCACTTTAAAACTAATATTTTCTTACTAAATCACTCAAATATTCAAAATAAAAAATACATTAACATTGAAGGCTTTATTAGCAAGATGAAACATAGCAAGCCTGATCAGAGTTTATACAGCAAAATAAAACATTATATTTTACTTGGGTTAAGAAAAATTTATGATATGATTAAGAAGTGATTAACGGAGTATTTTAATGAAAAAGGATTTCGACCCTAGAATTGTTGTGCTAGGAGTAGGTGGAGCTGGCTGTAATGCTGTAGATAATATGATAATAAATGCTGATGAAGCAGATAAAAATCATATAGAGTTTGCAGTTTGTAACACTGACGCACAAGCTTTAGAAAGCTCTCCATGTGAAATAAAAATAAAACTTGGACCTAAAACCACCCAAGGATTAGGAGCTGGATCAAGACCGGAATGTGGAAAAAAAGCTGCTGAAGAAAGCATTGATACAATTATGGAGTATCTAGCTGGAGCAAATATGGTCATCATTACAGCTGGTATGGGTGGTGGAACTGGTACTGGAGCCTCTGCTGTAATAAGTGAAGCTGCAAAAGCTGCTGGAATTTTAACACTTGCAATCGTAACAAAACCATTTGCATTTGAAGGTTCTCATAGGAATAAGACTGCAGAAAATGGAATTAAAGAATTACAAGAACATGTTGATACTTTAGTTATTGTTTCAAACCAAAACTTACATAGTATCACAGATTCTAACACACCATTTACAGAGGCATTTGGTATTGCCGATAAGTTTTTATCTGATTGTATTAGCAGTGTTGTAAATATTATTAAGAAACCAGGATTAATTAATGTAGATTTTGCTGACTTATCAACTGTAATTAAAGATAGAAAAAACAGAGCTATGATGGGAAGTGGTAGCGCTTCTGGAGATAACAAAGGTTCCAAAGCTGCGGTAAGTGCAATGTCCAACTTATTATTAGATTTTGGTGATTTTGCATGGAAGAATGTAGATCATGTTCTTGTTTGCATAACTGGAGGACCGAATCTTAGTATGGATGATGTATCTGAAGCGACACAAAAGATCAATGAAGAAATATCTAGCAATGCACATATCATTTTAGGAGCTACATTTGAAAAAAACATGGATGATTCAATGAGAATTTTTGTTTTCGGAACAAGTAAAAAAAATGAAGAAGAAATCAGGAAAGCATCGCAACAAGCAAATTCACGCATTGAATATGCTACTAGCATGCAATCTAATTCAAATATCAATATTGCTTATGATAATGAACAAGGATTTGTCGGATCACCACACGATCTGAATGAACCTGATAGCGAATTTGATGCAACATACTCCAAAGGTAATAAAAATAAATCTGTATGGGGAAATATTAAACAGTTTTTCAAAACAGCAGAAATGAAGGGTGAAATTGAAATTAAACAAGATCAACCTGATTTTTTGAAAAAAAATAAAGATTCTTAAAATAACATATAAGCATAAGCTTTTGTTATAAACATAATTATAAGTTTACTTACTAATAAATAAGATATTAATTTCAAAGTCAGATAAGTGTTTTCAAAATATTTATAAAAACAACTTATTATTGAAAGTTATTATACTATTTTTTCAACTTACTAAATAAATCTAACAAACCATCTAATTCAATATCATTTTCAAATAATATATTTAACATTCCTGATTTACCATTTTTCTTTATTTTAACTTCAAAACCAAGACTATCTGATAAATTTTCTGCAATCCATTCATATTCACCTGAGTTTGTTGAATTCTCAGAATCACTTATTTCTTTAATACTTTTTTTATTTAAAATTATTTGTGTAGCAATTTTAGAAATATCTTGGTTAGAGTTTTGTTTTTGCAATAATGCTTTACCATGCCCTATGCTCAATTCACCCTTCATAATAGAGTTTTGAATTTCTTCTGGCAATTTTAACAATCTAAGCAAATTAGCTATATGACTTCTACTTTTTCCAATTTTTTTAGAAATCTCTTCCTGTGTTAAATTATATTCTTCCATGAACCTTTTGTATGCTAAAGCTTCTTCAATACCATTTAATTGATCTCTTTGGATATTTTCAAGAATATTTGCATTAAGTATTTGCTCTTTAGTCCAATCAACAATTTTTGCAGGAATAGATTTTAAGTTAGCAATTTTAGATGCACGAAAACGCCTTTCTCCAGCAATAATTTTAAATTTCTCACCATCTTTAGCAACAATAATAGGCTGTAAAACTCCACTTACAGAAATTGTCGAAGCCAATTCTTCTATTTTTTTCTGATCAAAATGCTTTCTAGTTTGTATGTTTCCAGCTTCAATTTTACTTATATCAATTTCTTGATAACCATTTGAATCCTTACCTAACAAAGATTCAAGACCTTTTCCCATACGAGATTTATTCATTATTTTGCCTTTCCAAAAATTCTCTAGCTAAATTTAAATATGCTTGAGATCCACTACAATTAATATCATATATTATTGCTGGTTTACCAAAAGATGGAGCTTCAGATAAACGCACATTACGAGGGATAATAGATTCATATAAATATTCTCCAAAATGTTCTTTTACATTTTTCAAAACATTTTTCGCAAGAATGTTTCTTTTATCAAACATAGTCATAACAATGCCTTCAATTTCTAAATTACTATTCCATTGATTTTTCACAGCATTAATAGTTTCAAGAAGCTGCACAATTCCTTCTAAAGAATAAAACTCACACTGCAAAGGTACAATAATAGAATTAGATGCCACAAAAGAATTAATTGTAATCATACCTAATCCTGGAGGACAATCTATAAAAATATAGTCATACTCATTCAAACTATGAATATTATTTCTCAACATATATTCACGTTTTTCTATATTAGCCAACTCTATATCAACAGCAGCTAAATTTTTACTACTAACTATACAGTCTAAATTAGCAATAAAACTTTTATGAGGCATCACAGCATTGTAAAGCAATTCATAGCTATTGTTAACTAAATTTTTCCCTAACCCAAGAGCTGTAGTAGCATTTCCTTGAGCATCAAAATCAATTAACAAAACTTTTTTACCTATCGTTGAAAGTGCAGTAGCTAAATTTACAGCAGTAGTAGTTTTTCCAACTCCACCTTTTTGGTTAGCTACAGATATAATTTTAGTATCTGACATTTTCTATTTGTACAATTGTTCCTTGCATATACCTATCCAGAATAGTGTAACTAAATTTCCAACCCTTTGCTAATGCATCATCAATTTCATTTTGCACGCTATCAGATTTTACAAACAATCCTTTTGTATTTTTTTTCCATAATTTTTTAGTTAATCTTAAGCATTTTTCTAATGGCCCAAAACCTTTTGCTATAATCCATTTCTCACTTATATCAGTAATAGTGCTTATAGAAGCAGGGATCACTTCAAAATCAATTTTCAAATCTGCAACAAGTTCTTTTAAAAAAACACATTTTTTCTTATGTGAATCAACTAGCAAACCTTTAGCTCCTAAAATCCCTAATATTGCACCTGGGAATCCATTTCCAGACCCAACATCAACTATAGAAGGATTATTTTGAATATGTTTCCATAAATATACTGAATCCATTATATGCGTATCAAGTTCAAGCAATGCTTTATCACTAACTAAATGTAATTTATCATGCCATTGATGTAACATTTGTTTGAAATGATCAATTTTTTCAAGTTGCTGTGTAGTAAAGAATTTTTGTAACATACTTCTAAATTAACACAAAAAGCTAAATAATTAAATTTTATCTGATTTTGTATTTCTATTTAAAATATAACTAGAAAGAATTTTAGATAATAATATCAATAATAATATAAGAAATGTCCCTGCAATAATTACATATTTGAATTTAAAATCTAACGTTTTGGTAAATGAACCAATAGCATAACCCATAGAGCAACTAACAATTGACCATATTACAGATGCAACTATATTTAAAATCATATATTTTTTTGGGTCAATTTTTACTATCCCAATCAAAATAGGACTCATAATTCTAATTCCATAAATAAATCTAAAAGATAGGATATATATGTTTTGGTACTTCAATGCTATTGGCTTTAATTTATGAAACAGTTTTCTAGTCACGCTCCATTTTTCCAAAAAAGATGGTCCAATATAATACCCTAAATTGTATAGCAATTGATCTGCAAAACATGTACCAATAAAAGATAAAAGACAAATTTTATAAAAAGATAATATTCCATGAGCTGATAACATACCTGCAGTCAAAACAATAGATTCTCCTTCAATCATTGAACCAAATAATACTATCCAATATCCATAGTCATGAACTAATGCAGAGAAATCAAACATGTTTATATTTTAATATAAAAGTATATAAAATGTATATAAATTCTTAAAACATTATATTAATACATTGAATTTAAGAATTATTTTACTTTTTCCACTTCAAGAGATCCATCTTGAAATTCTACAAAAAATTGATCAGGAGCATCATTTTTGTATTTTATCAATTTCCCATCTATATGTGCGCGACAAAAACCTCTTTTAAGAGTTCCTTCATAAGAAATACTTTTTATTTTATCATATAGTTTTTTTATTGCATTATCTTTTAACAAAACATAATTTTTATATCTCTCATGCACTAAATTCACCTTATATATTAAATCGCGTTGCAAAGGTTTGAGATTATATTTTATTTTTTCAATCGAATTAATTATGTTAGCACGCTGATTCCAATACTGAGAATATGCATGATCTTTTTGAATAATCTTAGACTTCAAATTTTGAGATATAGGTATAATGACTTCTTTTGGACTTTTAACTTTAAATGTGAGTAATTTTTGCTTACAACTATTATCCATATAAAAACGCACTATACTGGTTATTTTTGATGCATAACTATTAAATCTAGCATATAGTGCATTTCGATCTGGAAATGCAATTTCTATTGCAGCTGTAGGAGTAGGGGCCCTACATGATGCAGCGTAATCAGATAATGTTGTATCAGTTTCATGACCTATTGCAGTAATAATAGGTATTGTTGTTGATGCAATTGCTCTAACTAAATCTTCATCTTGAAAACCCCATAAATCTTCAAAACTTCCTCCTCCTCTGGCAACAATTAATAAATCAATTTTCCCAACCATTTTTGTGTTGAAATAATTTATCGCATTAATAACACTTTTAGACATTTCTGTTCCTTGAACTAAAGCAGGGTGAAATAAAACTTCACAAGGATATCTATCTCGTAGTCTGTGTAACATATCATGAAGTACAGCTCCAGTAGGAGATGTAATAATTCCAACATTTTTTGGATATTTAGGTAATTGAGGTTTTTTACTAATATCGAATAAACCTTCTTTTTGAAGTGCTAGTTTTCTTTTCTCCAAAACTTGAGAATCTCCAATATGCTCTACTGATAAAATAATAATTTGATATTTAGACCTACCAGGGTAACTTGAAATTCTACCACAGCAAATAATTTCCATATCATGTTGAGGTTCGAAGCTTAATTTGACATTAGCCCAACACACACAGTCAAGCACTGCATCTTCCTCTTTTAAGGAAAAATATAAATGATTCATTCTTTTAGGCTGACTAACTTGTCCTTTTATATAAATTTTACTATAAGATGATTCTAGCATTCTTTTAATCGACATCGATAAAGATTTGACACCGAAAGTTGGAATATCTTGACTCATATGATACCTACAACTTGATTGTTAACAAAAATCACCGGCTCTTTAGCTAAAAATGAATGAGGAGTTTTATGAATAGACATTCTAGGTTCAATAAATTCAATATAGTTATTTTTCAAAATAGAGTCGTTAAAATCATTATACTTCTTGTCTTCTCTTGTAATACAAATTTTTAGAGGCTCTGCTTTATCAGATGATTGTACGGATTTTGTTTTATCAAGAACAATCTCATCTTCTGTAACACGGAATTCACCACTTTGAATTTCTTTTTCAATATCACGCAAATCATATTCATGAAACTCATCTTTTTCTTTATAAAGAATTTGAGTCTTATCAACCATAACATTAGTTTCAAAATGAATTTTCTTGTCATAAGAGTTTTCCAAAAAGCATATAATATCTTTTTTGTGGTTTAGCATATAAAAAACAAGGTCAGAACGACATTTAATCAATATACTTTGCACAGTTCTTTGTTTAATTAAATTAGTGATTTGTCTTAAAATAAATGCAGACATTGCAGAATCTTTTCTTACAAAGCCAACACCATGGCATGTTACGCATCTTTTATGCATTGATAAAAATGTATTTTTTCGTAACTGTTGCCTAGAAATTGCAAATAATGAAAAACGATCAAGTTCTCCTAAATTATATTTTGCTTTATCCCCAGCCATACTTGAAGAAATTTGCTTTTCAAGCATTTCCATGCTCTGTTTTTGGTACATATCTATAAAATCTATAACAATCAAACCACCGATATCACGTAAAATTAATTGATGAGCAATTTCTCTTGCTGCTTCAAGGTTAGTAAAAAGGGCAGTTTTATCTATAGAGTTTTCCTTTTTACATACCCCAGAGTTCACATCAATAGATGTTAGTGCTTCTGTATGTTGAATATTAATATACCCACCTGATGGTAAATTTACTCGATCACAAAATAATGCTTCAATTTGATTTTCCACATCATGAAATTTAAAGATTGGAACTGCTTTATTATATTTCTTCGCATAACTTGATATATAACTTGGAATTTGACCTTCAACATATACTTCTGTACCAGGCTTATAATAATCTATAATAGCTTTTTCAATAATGGATTGTGATTTAATTAGCAAACGTACTTTTGATTTTTCTGCTGCTGCATAAATACAATCTATTTTTGATTTAATTTTTTCAAAATCTTGACTTATATGTTTATACTTTTTATCTAAAGCAGCATGCCTAAATATTAAATGGCAATTATGTTCAACATTCAACTTTGCATGCCATGACTGCATTAATTCTCTATCACTTTTTGCAGAAATTTTCTTTGAAATTGAACATCCCTTTGGTTTGTTGATTAATGCCACAAGAAATAAGCTTTTGATTTCTACAAAAGTAGTAAGCATAGCTCCTTTATTTTCTTTTTCATCTTTAACAATTTGCACTATAATCTTTTGATTTTTTACCAAAGGATCTTTTGAGGCTGAAAATGATAAAAATCCATTTTTTCCAGCACCATAATCTACAAAATATGCTTGTAAGGAATGCTCAACATGATCTATACGCCCTAAATACACATTACCTACAGTAGAGTTGTTTTCATTAGATTCGAAGAAAAAGTTTGCTAATTTTCCATTTTCTACAATCGCAATTTGTATATTAGACTCATCAATAGAATCTATTAACATTAGCTTATTCATTAAACTGATTATAGCTTTTTAACTACAGTGAGGCAAATTCATATTTAAATTGAATACAAACACACACTAATTTTGATAATTTTAGAAAATAAAGTACAATCTAGCTGAAACTTTATGAACAAATCTAATACTTTGATTAATGAAAATAATACATATAACTTCCTCAAAGAAGATAGTGAAAGTACATTGAAAAATTTATGGAAATCTAACATACAACCAACAACAAATATGCAAAAAATACATCTACTTGGAGCAGGTGGTTGTGGAATGAAATCACTAAAAGTATGGCTTGATGCACAAAATTATACGATAAGTGGAACTGACGACTATAAGCATGAAGAGTGGATGATCAAAGGTGATCCAGATGCTGATTGCTTGGTTGTGACTTCAGTAATCAAAAAAGACCATCCTCAATATATTTGGGCGCTTCAAAATAATAAGCCTGTATTCCACCGAGCTTCATTTGTTAAATATCTCTTAACCTCAGAATCAATAGCAATTTCTGGAACACATGGAAAAACCACAACATCTGGACTAACTACATGGATATTACATACTGCAAAATTAAATCCTTCTTTCCTTTTAGGGGATATAATTCAAAATTTTAATTTATCATCTAAGTATGCTGGAGAAATTTCTGTAGTTGAGTCTGATGAATCTGATGGGTCTATGCAAAAATTAACAGGAAAGACTAATGTCATTACAAATATTGATAAAGACCATATGGATTATTATAAAAATCAGACAAGTTTAATTAATGCTTTTAAGAATTTTAGTGAAAAATCAGAAAAATGCATCGCACATTTATCTGTAAAAGAATTACTACAAAAAAATGATATTGTAACATATGCGATTGATCAAAAAGCAGATTTATACGCAATGAATATTAAAGCAACTCAAAATGGAATGCAATTTGATTTATGTGGAATGTACAACTATAAAAACATTCACCTAAACATGCCTGGTATATATAACATAGAAAATGCATTAGCAGCTATTCTAGCAACTGCACAATATAATATTTATGAATTAGATTTACGTGAAAGCTTATTAACATTTAAAGGCATGAAAAAAAGAATGGAAAAGCATATTTATAATGGGATTGATTGCATACTTGATTATGCACATCATCCGCATGCTGTGAAATTAGCACTTGATGCAATTATGATGCAAAATCATGCTAATATACATATTGTTTTGGAAGTTCATAAATATAGCAGATTACGTAATCATATGCAGGAATTTGTAAATTCTATTTCTAAAGTTCAAAATATTGCATTACTTCCAACTTTCAAAGCAGGAGAAGAAATTGACCATATTTTAGAAAATAAATTCCATCAAAGGATAAAAGAAAAATCTGATTTAACATTAGTAAACTCGGCACATCAAACTCATGAATTCATTAATAAAGTTGCTAAAAAGGGTGATGCAGTTATGTTTATTGGAGCTGGTGCAATATGTCCACTTTTTTATGATGTTATAAAATCATGCTAGATGTTTTAAACAAAGGTTATAATTATATAATTTAATATATTTTTCTAAAAACAACATAAAAATATATTTCAAGCTCTTAAAATACTCTTCACTTAAAGTGTTGTTAAACATTTCTTCATAATTAAGAAAATATATATAATCATAAAAGCAAATATTATACATAGCATGGTTATAAATATCAACTTTGCCAAAATATTGTAAAATATTAAATCCGTTTGACATAAGATCTGATCTAAGCTTCATATAAGAAACAAAGCATTTTTCAATTCCTTTGTCACATTGATCTCGTTTCACAATAATATCATCATAAAATTCAGAACATGACATGCTATTTAGTTGCTTAAAAGCTCGCTTCATATATTTGATATCAATCTTATGAAAAAAGGATAAAGAATAACAATTCGCAAAGTGTAATTTCAATATATTGCTATATATATTATTAAAATCACTTATTAATGCATTTGTTGTTATGGAAATATTGTTTTGATTACTAGGTAAATGCGGAATAACAAATTTTTTCATAAAATCACTACTTAAAAAGCACATTTGCTTATTAAAATCATATAAATCTTTCTCTGCATAATGAATTGCATCTGAAATTATATGATAATCTTCTTCATCTTCAGCTAATCGTGCAATATGATTCATAGAAATCACTAATTTTTTAATCAACCCTTTTAAATAATTTTGGTTCAAACTATAGATATAATCTTGCTTCAATTTATTAGAGCATTCAAAATCTTCAACAGTCAATTTTCCATACGACACCGCCTTCAAATGTTGATAAAATTCGGTGAAAAGTGCATCAAAATGCATATTATTAAATCCACTAGGATCAATACTTAAATATATAGATTTCAAATAATTTGGAAAATCAGATAAATCTTTAAATGACTGCTTGTTTTCTATGTCAGACTTAATATATGGCAATGGAATTCTAACAGAATTTATAGAACCAAAATGCAATAAAAGTATTATTTGAATATATTTAAATAAAGCCATAATGTAACATATCATTTGTTTGAAAAAAATTTAATAAATAATAAAGCTAAATTTCAATAAAAATTCATGAATATAAAATTATGTATAATATTAAGTGTTTTTAACAAATCGTAAAACAGACCTAGAAAATAAAGATTATTTGTTATTAAGCGTTATGCGAAGCTTTAACTTTTACAAACACAGAAATTGCTTTGATCCACTTATCTGATTTGTCCACAGTAGTAAATTCTTTGCTACCACTTAAAGTTGCATCAATTAATTTCTCATCTTGATGAGCTTCATTATCAAACTTCATCACTTCGATTTTAGTTCCAAGCACTATATTTTGTATAGGTGTAGCTGCTCCAAATGACACTATTTGAGATTTAGCATGGATTTGCTTATCATTTTTTTGCCATTCAGTTTTCCTATTTCCATATAAGTAAGAAACATAAAATTCAGTCTTTAATAAAGAATTTGCTACAAAGGATAGAGTAGGGCTTATAATGTATCCACCATTTCCTTTACCTTTTCTTGTATTTGTAAAATTACTTTCAACAAATTTCATACCATTGTCATCATTAAGAAAGCTATCTTCATATTTTGCAACTTTAGAATTGAAATTCATAGCAAAATTCATAGCAAAGCCAAAAGTTTTGTACATTATAGCTTTCCCAAGACTTAAACCATAAACATGATTCAATTCTGCTTTATCAAACTTAAACCTACTTGCAGATGCGGCAGTTATTGATGTTTGATACTTCCAGTCATTAGATTGTGAGTAAAATTTCAAACCTAAGCCAATATGATTTTTAGCACTATTTAATGCATCTACTTTTTCAGGTTTCGAACCTTTATTAGGAGCTTTAGGACAATAACTTATAGCAGACATAAGGTTGGTATTTTTAGAAAATATTTTTTTCGCTTTCAAAACAACTTTCATTGCTTTTCCGCTATTTGTATCTAGTGAATTTGAATTTGCAACACCTGGCGCAGATAAATAATCAGGCATGCAGTATAAACTGTTTGTTTTAAAAATAGTAGAAGTACTTGTAGTTGCTAATTTTTTATCAGCTCCATGCACATACCCAATTCTTAAAGATGATTTCACTTTTGTATTTGGGAAATAATTTTTAACAAATAAGCTTGCTTGATCCACTTCAAAATTTCCTGGATTAGCTTTAATAGCAAATGTCACACCAGCTTTTGAGTTGTTATGCAGTTTTTGTAAAGTCACACCTAACTTGGCGCTAGCAAAACTTAAATTAGCATAATTATAATCTTCTTTTTTGTTTTTAGAATTCCATTTCATTTTTGAATCAGGGTCATCTTTGTCAATTTTTTCCTGTTTCCAAGCAGTTTTTTCTTGATCTTGGAAAACATGATTAGACAAAACTTCTACACTTCCAGTAAAATTAAATGGAGCTTTTCCTTTATATTCATAATCATAGTTATCATCAGATGCTTGATTACCTGCTTTGAGGCTACCAGCCAATAAAAGTAAATATATTAACATGACTGCATTATATATTAGTTATTATGAAATGTGTAGCTGAACAATAAAGCCATAGCATTGATAAGAATAGGGTAGATAGATTTATATCAAACTATGTTAAACATTTGAAGTGGTTTATAGCTTTTTCTATGAAATTTTGTAATCCCATATATTTCTATTGCTTCTCTATGAATTTTTGTTCCATAACCTACATTAGAATTCCAAGCATATTTTTGGTGTAATTTATCCAAATTATGCATATAATTGTCTCTCATTTCTTTTGCTATAATTGATGCATAAGAAATCATCAAATTATTCTGATCCCCCTTAATTAATGATGTAATATTATGCTCACTTTTTGGAATATACCTTCCATCTAAAATAACTTTCTCTACACCTTCAAACATAGAACAAGATTGTAAAATCGCTTTATCAGTTGCAACACGTAACCCTAATGAATCTATTTCCCAAGAATGAGACCAAGTAAGTGAAAATTTATATTTTGATATAATTTCATAAAAAAGCTTTTTACGCATATTTTTTGTAAGAGATTTAGAATCTTTAACAGGCTGATTTTCTATTTTGTCAGATAAAATACTACAAACAACAACTGGACCAGCCCAAGAACCATACCCAACTTCATCTATATATAAATATTTGGAAATTTCTTAACCTAATTATTCATCATTCTAAAAAAATGTTCATTATCTTTAGTATCATGTAATTTTTCCAAAAGAAATTCTAAAGCATCTGAAGTATTCATATCAGCAGTAATTCTTCTAATTAACCAAACTTTTGACAACTCTTCTTTACTTCTCAACAATTCTTCTTTTCTAGTCCCAGATTTAATAATATCTAAAGCAGGGAACATTCTTTTATCTGCAGCTCTTCTGTCCAAAATAATGTCAGCATTACCAGTTCCTTTAAATTCTTCAAAAATCACTTCATCCATTTTTGAACCTGTATCAACTAATGCAGTTCCAATAATAGTTAAAGAACCGCCTTCTTCTATGTTTCTAGCAGCACCAAAAAACTTTTTAGGATATTGCAAAGCATGAGCATCTACACCACCAGTTAAAACTTTACCTGAAGATGGGATGACATTATTATAAGCACGTGCTAAACGAGTAATGGAGTCCATAAGAATCACAACATTTTGTCCATTTTCAACCATTCTTTTTGCTTTTTCAATCACAATTTCGGCAACTTTTACATGCCTAGCTGCTGGTTCGTCAAATGTAGAGCTAATCACTTCTCCATGAACAGACCTTTGCATATCTGTAACTTCCTCAGGTCTTTCTCCAACTAATAGAACCATTAATTTCACATCTGCATGATTTTGATGTATAGCATTAGCAATATTTTGCAACAAACTTGTTTTACCAGTTCTAGGTGGAGCCACAATCAAAGCTCTTTGCCCAAACCCAATAGGAGTCACAATATCTAAAGTTCTCAAACTTAAATTATCACGACTTGTTTCCAATGTGATTTTTTTATCTGGATATAGTGCTGTTAATTTTTCAAATGCACATCTACCTAAAATTCTTTTTGCAGGTTTTTCATTAATAGAAATAAGTTTTTTCAATGAGTAATTTTTCCCATTACTTTCAGGAACTTTGATATGAAATTCAAGAGAGTCTCCCGGTTTTAAGTTAAACTTACTAATGAATTTTTGGTGAACATGGACATCATCATTGGAAATAGTATAATCTTCAGCAGCAAATCTGATAAATCCATAACCTTCATTCATAACTTCTAAAGTTCCAGCAGCTTTAATTACATATGTTTGATTAGAGTATTCCCTTACAATCTCTAAAAGTAAATCACTATTGTTGATATTATTTAAATTCAAATTAAGAGACTCTGCTATTTTGACTAATGCTTTGCTTTTTTTGCCCCTTAATTCACATAAATCAATTATGCCAGCTGGCTCTTTTTCTTCTTCTAAATCTTCTCTTTCAAGTTTTTCTTTTTCAATTTTGTCTTTTTTATGATTTTTATGAGCTTTATTTGGTAATTTTTTCTCTTCTAAAACACCATTAGCGCTATTAGATAAGTTTTCGTCTTCTGAAATTGTCATAATTGAAGGGGTCTCCTAGTAATGCCAGGATTATAAATTACAATACAACAAATGTCTATAAGCACGATCATATTTGAAAAAATCGTTAATAAGGATATAATAAATAAAATGATTAAATGGATTTTACTGCTATGCAATATAATTAATGCACACAGCCTCAAAGTTGGTAATAGAATTTTTACAAAAAAACAACTTATAAACATTGAGCTGTTCTTGAATTCACCTGAAGTTAAAGATCACACAAAGTGCAAAAGTATTAGAGATTATATTATAGATTTAGAAACTTTAAAATTTCTATTCAAAGATAAAAAAATTGAATTACATAAAGAGCTGTTTCAGCATATATTAAAAAAATTACCTAATCCTAATTCTCAAGAAGCAAAGGATTTTGCAACTTATTTAACTTTATTACAACAAATATATAATTCTTTAAATTATGATTCAGATTACACAAACAAAGAACATTTGGAAAAAGCAAAAAATGATATTGTAATAGGTTTCAAAGTTTGGAAAATTTCAAATACAACATTAACACAAGCTGAAGAAATGAAGAGTCAATTAGAATCAGCGCCTGAGTCTGATTATAAATCAATAGCTCAAAATGCTACAAAATTCACAGAGTATAAAGATTTTATTATGAATTTCCAATTTAGCATAAAACATCTTAATGCAATCAAACGTACTATTAAAGGAAACTTTAGTGACATAGTATTTGAAGATGGAAAGTATACATTTTTCAGAGTATTAAGTAGTGTCATTATTGATGAACAAAACTATGAAGAATTAAATGTTCAAAAATTCAAAGATGAGTTTGTGAAAAATCAAATCAGATTATACAAATCATGTATCAATGTAGAAACACAACATGATATCTCCAAATAAAAGTCTTGGTCAGCATTATTTAATAGATAAGTATAAATTAACCCATATTGCAGATTCTTGCGTACAATTATCCAAAAACATAATAGAAGTTGGACCAGGAACTGGACAACTTACAAAGCAACTTCTAGTCTCTAATGCAGAAAATGTTATTGCAATAGAGAAGGATGAGAGATTTTTAGAAACTTTGAATTCTCTGGAAAAAGTCAAAATAATACACGAAGACATTTTAAATGTAGATTTTGCAAAATTACCTGATTATGTATTTGTAGGAAATTTGCCTTATAATATTTCAGCATTAATTATAACAAAATTCATTAAATATATCTCAAAATTCAAACATGGAATTTTTTTAATACAAAAAGAAGTTGCAGATAAAATATCAGCAAAGTGCAATGATAGAAATCATGGTAGAATATCATGTTTTATACAAAGCGTTGCTACAGTAAAGAAAATTCTTAACGTTCCTCCAGGATGCTTTTTTCCAGCTCCAAAAGTAAATTCAGAGGTAATTAAAATTAGTTTTAAAGAGCATAATTTACAAAGCTTAGACAGTTTAAATAAAGTATTATTGCAAGCTTTTGCTAACCCAAGGAAAACGGTGCAAAATAATTTAAAAAACATTCCTCAAGCACAAGCAATATTAGAAAAACATAATTGCAATATGAGTATGAGACCAAATAACATTCCAGTTGAAGCTTATATAGAAATTGCTAACAAATTATTATAGAAATACAATTTTAATGATCAGCTTATTAATAGAGCTCTCGCAAGAAATTTTCGTAAACTATTTATCTACCTTTTTCATCATAATTTAGATTGAATTTATTATGATATGTGCTTTTTCTCAATTTCAACTTTAACAACATTACTATTCCTAATAACAGTAAGAATTATGCTTTTGCTCACATTACTTTTTAACATAGCGAAGTTGGAGTAAATGACATCTAAACTTGCTGGATGATTATTCACTGATTTGATAATATCTCCTTTTTTAAACAATACATTACCTTTATCTACATTTAAAACAAATAGACCAGAAGTAGCATTAGTTTTATAAGATTGAAATTTAGACGGTAAATGAGCTGTTTTGTTCACAATAATTTCTTGCACCTCAGATGGCAGATCATAAATATCTTGAATATAAATAGAATTTTTCCTGTTTGCATCAGAAAAAACATGAGTGTCAACATTAACATTATGCCCTGTAATACTTTCTAATATAGATAGCTTTTCACCAACATAAAATGCAACTTCTCTAGATACTTTTTGTCCTTCTGAGTTTATAGCTTCTGCAGTAATGTTCATCATATCACCAGGTTTAGATTTGTTAAGTTCTGCTTGAAAATTATTGACATTGGTTTGATTATTAATTTTTATAATAGACATACCTTCTTTAAGACCAACAGCAGAAGCAGAGCTTCCTTGCATGCTAGACATAATAGTTTTTCCATCTAACACTAAACCAGTAAATCCACGTATTACTCTGCCATACTTCACAATTTGGTTCACTACATTATTTAATGTATTAATGCTAATAATGCTATCATGGACAGTTTGATCAGCAAGAATCAGTTTTCTTGCTCTTACCATACCAAGTAAATCACCTTTAGGGCTAACAACTGCAGCACCGTAAGAATCTTTAGGTAATGATCTATCTAACATCATAGCATCTTTTGTTTTATAAACTTTTGAAACAAGAGATGAAAAAAAGCGGTCAAAGCTAATAATTTTTACATACTCTCCTAAAATTGCTTTACGAGATGCAAATTTATAAGATTTCATATTAACATTACCTACAGATTTAACAGGCTTCAGAACTGCAAGCGATGTTAATTTATCATATCCCAAAATATCAAGTTCAATTTTTTCTCCCTGATTCATGAAATATATCTTTTTCTTCCCCATTACATTTATAAAATCAGTTACAATATGCCCTTGAATAGGTAAAGCTGAAAAACTATTCTTCTTAATTAGTGCTCTTAAAACTTTCTTTTTCAATGGGTCATTTTTTGCATGATTATAATCAGTTGGGTAATAATTAGACTGTGCAATCATATGAATAACCATATCAGTTTTTAATAAAGGCTCTGATTTTTGAGTTATTACTTTTTCAATTGGTTTACTTGTATTTTCTACTTTTGTTGTATTGATTTTTGTCGCAGCAGATCGTATTGAAGAGATCAGCAGAAAACACAAAAAATTCTTAAAATTCATGACAAAACATACCATACAAAGTATTAATTATCAATTTATAAACTGATGCAATAAAATCCTTTTTTGACTTATTAAAATATTGATTATATAATCATTGTGTGTTCAAGGAAATCAAAAATAAAATATGAATTCTCATATAAAAACGATAGATGTCTTCGGTGTAGTTAAAAGCATGTCTTATGGTAAATTTACAGTTTTACTTACAGAAGATCTAAATAGGCAGCCATTAAAAAATAGTAAAATAATTACTGCAAGACTTTCAGGTAAAATTAGAAATAATAGAATCAAAATTACATTAGGTGATAGAGTGAAAGTACAAATCAGTAAAGATAATTTAAGAGATGGAGATGGTGTTATAATTTTCAGAGAAAAATAATTTCTTTAAAATTTTAACTCCCTCTATATCATTAACTGTCAAATCAAATATAACTTTAATTTTAAAAAAATCACTACTTCATTCAAGTATTTTTGTAATCAAATATATATATTGATCATATTAAGCTTGCCTCTATTTGAGATAAAACATAAGCTTTTATGATATGAAACTATTTTTAATTTCTTTACTTCTTGTTGGCTGTAATCAAAAACTTGAGAAACCCAAACAATTTTATGAAGAAATCAAAGATGCAAAACCACAAAATATAGTTAAAAAACAAAAAAATATAGACATTCCATCTGAATGGAAAAAGCATATTACAGTAAATTTTGCAGAAAACACTTCAATAATAAATATGATACAGAGGTTAGCTACACAACATCAAATAAACCTTAGGCTAAGTTCTGACCTAACAGATTCAAAAACATTTTTTTCTTGCAAAGATACCCCTTTATTAGAAGTTATCAAAAAATTATGTACAGTTGCCGATTTCAAAATCACAATTGAAGGTAATGAAATTTATATTGAGCAAGATGAAGAGCATGAGCATATACATGAAATTACATTTTTATCAAACATCAGAACTGCAAACACTCAAACAAATCTTAACCCTAGCAGTGAAAATGGAGGGTTGAACATTGGGTCATCAGTTACTGTAAATAATGATCATACATCAGATTTATGGAAAGAAATAAAGCAAAATCTTGATTTTATATTAAAAAGCAGGGATCAACACCCTCATTATACGCTTAATAAACAAGCTGGAATGTTAATAGTTAGAGGAACTCAAAAACAACAAAAGAAAATTTATGCTTTTTTGAAACAAATACATAAAAGGGCTGCGAGTCAAGTTTTAATTGAAACAAAAGTTTTGTCAGTCAGGTTAAACCATTCATTCAAAACTGGAATCAATTGGAGTTCACTGAATTTATATAGAACACTTCCAAAAATACCAGGCACAGCACAAATTGATGTGAACTCAGAAATAAAGAATAATAATGCTTTGAAAGTTTTGATTTCAGAAAATGGAAATACACATGAAGTAATAAGTTTTCTTGAAAATTATGGAGAAGTTTCTACTTTATCTAACCCAACTACAACTGTTCTTAATAATCAATACGCTATATTTAAAGTTGCTGAGAATCAGGTATATTTTAAATTAACAAAAGAGCTTATAACTTCACAAGGTATAGATCAAAAGATCAATATTGTGCCGATATTTGGAAGTGAAGTCAAAGAAGTTCTTGTTGGAACTATATTGTCAGTTCAACCATCAATAGATTTTCGTAACAGAACAATCACATTATTTTTACACCCAACTATTTCTGATATAAGCCATACTGTTGATGATCCTGCAGTAACATTGATGTCAGACAATAACACTGCAGTAAAATCTTCAGTTCCAGTTATTTCAACCCAAGAAATGGACAGTACTATTAGGGTTGATGATGGGAATTTGGTAATCGTGGGTGGGTTAATCAAAAAATCTAAAAAACAAGAAAAACGTGGACTACCTGGTGTGAGGAAAATTCCTATATTAGGTCAAACAAGTAATGATAGTGTCCATGAAGAAACAGTTATTATGCTGAGAGCATATATACTAGATGCACCAGAAAATCACTGCATTACCTCTACAAAAGATTATGAATTATGTGAATTAAAATAACTGAACAATCAAATTACTAAATATCTCATTTAAAATTTTACTTTACTCTATGATTCTAGTGTTATTTCTGCAACAATCCTGGTATGTTATCAAATCAATATTATAGATATCCAGTAGGTTATGGAAATAAGATTTATATGGTTTCACATGAAACATTATGGTCATGGTCTGAAGATAATGGATTGAATAGATGGGCATTACTTAAAAACACTGCTCGTGACTTATCTATCTCTACAGATGGAAAATATTTAGCATTTACAGGTTCAGAAGAAAGTGATGCTGATGTATATGTTATGGAACTTGACTCTCATCAAGCAATAAGAAAAACTTTCTTTGGAAAATCGACATATGTTGTTGGATGGTATGATAAAGAAACAGTTATATATGCAACAAATTATGAGCTTCCATTTAGAAGTCAATTTCAGCTTTTCAAATTAAATATTGTAACAAATAAACATGAAAAAATTCCATGTGGACATGCAAGTAGGATTTCTTGGAACTCAAAAAACCAAGCTGTGATACAGCGTTTTGGATATGGATATAATAATTGGCGTGAATATAAAGGTGGAACAATTGCTGATTTATGGATTCAAAATGAAAAGTTTGAGAAATTACCATTTTCTAACAGCAACGCATTAAATCCTATATGGGTAAATGATAATTTATATTTTTTAAGCGATGTTAATGGATGCGGAAACATTTATCAATATAATATAGAAAATAAAACTTGGTCTCAAAGCACTACACATGATGATTTTTATGTAAAAGATATTTCAAAGTATGGGGAAGATAAAATTTTGTATAGCAAGGGTGGTGATATATACTGCTTGAACACAAAAACAAATGAAGATACAAAGCTTATAATTAATGGTCCAAGCCATAGTTTTGAGCAAGATAAGTTTTACTCAGAAGAGAATGGTAATTTTCTTACAGATTTTGATATTAATAATAAGGGAAGTGAAATTTCATGTGCAATACGAGGAAAAATATATTCACGAGCTTTATGGAACAAAGGACATAAACTTATAAATGGAAATATTAGATGCAGAATTTCACTTTGGAACCAAAAAAATGAATTAATCAGCATCCAAGATGATGCAGATAATGCAATCATTACTATACATTCAGAGAAAAAAATTAGTTTTACAGCTAAAAATATTGGAAGAATTAGCACAGCGATCATTTCATCTCAAAATTCCATTGTAGCCCTTAACAATAGAAATGAAATGTGGTTAATTAACTTAGATAAAAAAGAATCAAAGAAAATATTAGAAAGTGGAAATATGTTCAGAGGCATTGACTGGTCTCCTGATGGAAAGTGGATTGTATATGCAAGACATATTTCTGACGAAGTTACATCATTGTTTTTATATAATGTAGAACGTAAAACAACTCATGAATTAACAAAGCCAGAGTTTGAAGACACATCACCTAGTTTTGATCCAACTGGAAAATATATATACTTCTTATCTTTTAGGGATTTAAAAGTAGCATTTGACCCATTGTCTTTTAATTTATATTTCAAGAACGGAGCAAAACCATATGCCATTAGTTTACAAAGTGACTTAGAGAACCCTTTTAAAGATTGGGTAGATATAAATGCAGATAATTCTGACGATAATGAGGATGAAGATGAAGCAGTAGATGAAAAAAGCAGCAGTGAAGCAAAAGAAATTGAAAGTACAAAAATTGACCTTGAGGGAATTCATTTACGATGCTTTGCTTCAAAAATCAAACCAAGTAAGTATCGTGGATTAGTAGCTTTAACAGACAAATTAATGCTTTTTGCTGGTAAAAAAATAGAAATCATGAAATTTAATAGCATTAAATTAGAAAACATTGCTTCAGATGTACACAAATTATGTATTTCACAAAATAGAAAATGGATGATCACTTGGAATGATGAAAAGTTAAGAGTACTTGCAGCAGGAACAAAAGGTGAGGAAGTAGACAATTCATATAAAAAAGGTGGATGGATTTCACTCGATGATATAGAGGTTAGAGCCAACCCTGTTGAGGAATGGAAACAAATATTGAATGAAGTTTGGTGGCTAACAAAAGAGCATTTTTGGAATGCGAATTTAAATAATATTAACTGGGGATCTATTAAAAGTAAGTATCAGAAATTAATTATGAAAATCAAATCAAGAAATGAATTAAACACTATTTTAGCTGATATGATAGGGGAGTTAAAAACTTCACATGCATATGTGTTGGAACCTGGTGATGTTTATAAAATAGAGCATAAGAAGCATGTATATTTGGGGGTTCAATTTGAAAAAGTAGAATCTGGTTTCAAAATCACAAAAATTCATGAAATAAAAAGCTGGTTACATGACTCTCCTTTAGGATTAAAAGCAAAAGTGGGTGATATAATTACACATATTAATGGTCATGAAATGAAAAACAGTGAAAACCTAGAAATTTTCTTAGTCCCTGGAAATAACACAATAATTTTAAATGGAACTAAAGAAGTTTATATTCAACCAATGAAGTCTTGGAACAAATTATCTTACCAAAATTGGATCGATACAAATGTCAAAACAATTCAAGATCAATCTGCATCAATCGGATATGTACACATTCCAAATATGGTTGAAAGTGGATTCGAGGAATTTTACAGAAGGTATTTATTTGAACACAAAAAAGCAGGATTAATTGTAGATGCAAGATTTAATAGTGGTGGATTCTTATCTTCTCTAATATTAGATAGGTTACAAAGAAAAAGAGCCGCATATTCAATCCCAAGGCATGGAACTAAAGAGCCATATCCAAGTGAATCACCTTCAGGTCCAATGATATTACTATGTAATGAGTACACTGGATCAGATGGAGACATTTTCACACGAATGTTCAAAGAGTTAAATCTTGGAGAAGTTATTGGAAAAAGAACATGGGGTGGTGTAGTTGGAATTATGCCAAGATACTACTTAATTGATGGTGGATTAACTAGCCAACCAGAATTTGGAATTTCTATGACTAATGGTGGTTTAGAAATGGAAAACCAAGGTGTTAACCCAGATGTTGAAATAGGCATATCTCCTGAGGAATTTGAAAATAATCATGACCCTCAGCTTGAAGAAGCTATTAAAAGAATGAAAGTTTTGATTCAAAGCAAACTGTAATTTTTAGCTAATATTAGATATGAGAGAAATTGGGATTACTCACATATCATTTTGACATTTTAAATCCTGCGCAATCAAACTTTGACAATACATAATAATTCTTTGTTTAACTTTCTTTTATGTATCAAATTTTACTTTGATATTTTGATTTGATATAATGAGTTTATGAACAAATCAATAAAAAATTGCTTATTATTAATTGCTATTCAATCTATAAGTTTGCATGCTGTTGGAGAGTCTGCTTACTCTAGTCCAAGCAGACAACACCTTACAGCATCTCAATGCATACTCCTCAAGGACAGCAAATCACTGATATAGAAGAGGCTCCGACACCTTTGCAAATCGCAACACAAGAACAATCAGCAATATTTGACTCTAAAAAATTTGAAAAAATATTAGGAGGTGTTAATTGGAAGAAACTTTTAAACAAATTTAAAAATGGAGAACAGTCTTTTAAAGATTTATCTAATCAAGACATTTCAGCTGATGATAATAATAAACGTTTCAATTTTTCTCAATTGATGTCTTATTTCATGAAATTCAATGGTGTAGCAGTTGATGAGGCAGAATTTTTTAATCTACGAAATGCATTGATTAATGTACGTAATACAATAAATGAAGTTCCAGAAATTTGGACAAAAGATCATACGCAAAAATATTTTGAAAATATATACAAAAATAATACATCAATCAATTTTTCTGAAAAAAAGAATGGAAGACAACTTGGAACAATTGTGGAAATCAGCTTTGAAAATCAGGCAAATCATATATATTATATAAAAACTCATGCAGATGGATGGGCAAGAAAAGTAGATGGAGGAATCGGGTCTCTTGCTACTAAAGCTCCGAACATTGTAAATATACAAGAGCTATTAACATATGATATTTTGGCAAAATTAAAACGTGGACCTCAAGCATACTTTTTTGGAAGAGATGAAAAAAATGTATTTATTGCAACGAGAGATATCAATCAAACTGGACACTTTATACAGTATAGTGAGTTCAAAGAAAATTATGACTTTGGATTTAATAAAGAAGAAATATTGAATCCTAAATATAGTATAGATTTACAAGAAAAAATAACAGTAACTTTTGATGAAAGTACATATACAATAAAAATGGCAACAGATACTCAAGCAGATATTTTTGAAAATGACAAAGCACAAGCAATTATGAAAAAAATGACAGAGTTAGACCTTATAATCAGATTATTAGGCTTATATGATGTTTATGATAATAGTGGTAATTTTGGATTTTGCAAAAATGAATTAGGTTTATCATTACATATTTTGGACTTCAATATAAATAAACTTTCTAAACAGGCTTATGGAGATTTTGATACTTTTATAATTGGAAATGGTTCATTTCAAGCTTACGCTTCAGATAATTTTATAGATTATGTATTCAAATTTAGGAATCCAAAGTTAAGATTAAAAGATGCATTAGAAGTTTTGAACTCAGATTTGTTTAAGAACATAGAAGGGGTTCTTAATGATTCAGTAGAAAACATTCAAGCTAGCTTTAGTGATTGCAATATAACAAATAACAAATCAATTGATCAATTTAATAGCAATATGGATTTATATATGAGCTCTTTAAAGCATAATATTAAGAAATTTAAATCTAGCTTAGAGCAATTCATAAAAGAAAACCCTGATTTATAAATAATTAATATCAATTCATAAAACAAACAATGTTAATATCATAAATTCTTACAACAAAGATTTGTGATATATGTTAGAAAAAAACACCTAAAAATCCATATTAATATTATACATAATCAAACTATTATTCCCACATACAAAACAAGCATTTATACACAACAAAAGGATTAAAGGTCATAATCTCTTACATATCCAATTTTATTTGATATAATAAGTTTATGAACAAAGTTATAAAAAATTGCTTATTATTAATGGCTATTCAATCTATAAATATTTGTGGGATGAATCCGAATAATCCTCAATATATTTTGCCTCAAGCTACACAACATGTTGCTACAAGTTCTACGGCTCCGCAAAATCAACAAGTTGATATCGTTCAAGATATTAAAGATAAAAAAACAACTATATTGAATCATATTTTAAGTAGAGAGCCAAAAACAATTGCGCAAACTGGAGATTTCACTACATCTGAATGGGAAACATTGCTTAGCAAACTAAAAAAAGGAGAGCAGTCTCTCCAAAATTTATTGAATTCTCCTATTCCATTTGAAAGCCGAGATATACAAGTTGATTTTGGTCAATTATGTAAGCATTTTAAAGATTTAGAAGATTACGCTAGATTTCATGGCACACCCTTTGTTGGCTTACACAGTGATTTATATAGAGAAATAACCAGCTTAAGTAATAATATTAAAGAGTTGCCAAGAAAATTAATAGAAGCTGATGCAAAAAAATTCTTTTCTACTTTATATCTAAACCATCTTATAACTTATTCAACAAAAATAAATGGAAGGCAAATTGGAAAAATTATAGATATACAAGATAAGACAACAAAAGCAATCACTAAATATTATATCAAAACTCATTCAAATGGATGGCATAAAACAGATAATTCTTCAGGATTAACAACAATAGATTCCGGAATACCTAAATCAATAAATTCTCATGAGCTGTTAGTATATAAAATTTTGCACAAATTAGGAGTTGGGCCTAAATCACATTTCTTTGGGAGAAATGAGAGATGTATCTTTATAGCAACTGAAGATGCAAATAGAAACAATACATTTGAACTATATAGAAAGTTTCAAGAAATGAATATTTTGCAATTTCAAAGTCCTATTGAATTGAAAACAGAAGAGATTTTGATTTCTATTAGTGAAGATGAATATTCAACATACACTGCAACAGAAAATCAAGCCTCAATTTTTGAAACAGAAGATATTAAAAAAATTATGAAAAAAATGACAGAATTAGATCTTATGGCAAGATTTTTCCGCTTGAAAGATGTTTATAACAATGGTGGAAATTTCGGATTTGATGGAGAGATAAATAATCAAGACAATCCTTTATTGCTAAATATCATAGATTTCAATATGGCTGACACTGACAAACTGTTTTATGGAGATTTTGATAATTTCATAATTGGAAATGGACTATTTAAAACTGAATTTTCAGATACTTTTAGGAGTTATGTATTTAAATACAGGGATTTAAGATTAAGACTACAGGATGTATTAGATGTGTTTAATTCTGGTATATTTCAGGGTCTAGACACAAAACTGAATACGGCATTAACAGAAGTGAGTAATGATTTTCACTCATGCAATATTAATGAACCATTAAAATCAGCATTAATAAATAATATGAAGCTATATAATAAAAATGTATTAAGCAACATGGATAGATTTCAAAAATATTTAGATAAATTTGTCAGTTCTTACTATATTAAAGATGATAGTACAGGCAATACAAAGCTTACACCAATATATCGCATTACATCATTAAATTAACATTCAAACTAGCAATGTATCTAAATTCACACATATATTTATATGTAAAATCAAACTATTATTCTCACATACAAAACAAGCATTTTTATGCTAAAAGTATCCCCTTAACATAATTAAATTTTCTTTTCAACGTCTGGATTACATCGCTTTTTAAGGTTACTTTATATGAAAGAGGTACTATGAAATTTACTAGACGTTTTACGAAATCAAATCCTTATGAGAACATTAATTTTGTTGAAAAAAGCAGTAAAATTATAGGTTTAGATGGACAAGTCGTCAAAGCATATAACTGCATATTAGTACCAGAGCAATGGTCACAAACTGCAATCGACATATTGGCACAAAAATATGCTAGAAAAGCTGGAATTCCTAAATTCACCAAACGAGTACACGAAGAAGGTGTTCCAGAGTGGTTACAGAAATCTGTTCCAGATACAGAAAAGTTAAGCAATGAAGATGAAAAGTTTGTTAGTGAAACAGACGCACGTCAAATTTTTGATAGACTTGTTGGTGCATGGACATATTGGGGATGGACAAATAACTATTTTGATTCAGAAGCAGATGCAAAAGCATTTCATGATGAGCTATGTTACATGCTCGCTACGCAACAAGCTGCCCCAAACTCACCACAATGGTTTAACACAGGTTTATATTGGGCATATGGAATAGCAGGGGAACCTCAAGGACATTACTTTGTAGATCCACAAACATTAGAAGTTTGTACTTCTTCGTCTGCATATGAAAGACCTCAACCACATGCATGTTTTATTCAATCTATTAAAGATGACCTTCTACAAGAAGGTGGAATCATGGATTTGTTTTCCAGAGAAACAAGAGTATTTAAATTTGGATCTGGAAGCGGAACTAACTTTTCTTCACTAAGAGGGTCTGATGAAAAACTTTCTTCTGGTGGAATTTCTTCTGGATTGCTTAGCTTCTTAATTGTTTCAGATGAAAATGCTGGTGCAATTAAGTCTGGTGGAACAACTAGAAGATCAGCAAAAATGGATATTGTTGATATAGATCACCCAGATATCGAAAAATTCATTCAATGGAAAAGTGAAGAAGAAGATAAAGTTGTCTTTTTAAGTACAGGTTCTAAAATTATTCACAAAGCTATTAAAAGCTTAGTTGCTGCATGTAATGCATGGGATGGAAATGAAGATCATAAATATGATCCTGAGTTTAATGAAGGATTAGCTGAAGCGCTTTGCAATGCTGAAGAAAAGGATGTTCCGTATGGATATTTGGACCGTATCCTTAAATTGCTACAACAAGGTGAAACAAATATAGATTGTAAAATTCTTACTACAGAGTTTGAATCTGAAGCATATTCTGTTGTGTCAGGACAAAACTCAAATAACTCAGTAAGAGTTGGTAACGATTTCATGGTCAAAGTACAAAATGATGGAAAATGTGAACTTGTTTTCAGAACTACAGGAGAAGTGTGCAAAACATTATCAGCACAGTATCTATGGCATGAAATTAGCAAATCAGCTTGGTTATGTGCAGATCCTGGGATTCAATATGACACAACTATTAATGACTGGCATACATGTAAAAACAGTGGACGAATCAATGCTTCAAACCCATGCTCAGAATACATGTTCTTAGACGACACTGCTTGTAACTTAGCTTCTATTAACTTATTGAAATTTTATAACCATAATTTTGGAAAATGGACTTTCGATGAAGAGAAATTTGCGCATGCAGTTCAGTTGTGGACTACAGTTCTTGAGATCGCAATCACAATGGCACAGTTCCCATCTAAATTAATTGCACAGCGTTCATTTGAATTTAGAACTTTAGGTCTTGGTTATGCAAACTTAGGTGCATTATTAATGCAAAGTGGATTGCCATATGATAGTGATGAGGGTAGAGCGTTAGCAGCATACATTACTGCTTTAATGCATGGAGAGGCATACAACACATCTGCTAAATTAGCTAGAGACTTAGGGTCATTTGCAAAATTCGAAGAAAACAAAGATTGCATGTTAGAGGTTATAAGAAATCATAAAGCTGCTGTTTTTGGAGAAAAGCTTACAAATATTGGTGTAAAGCCAATAATTCTAAACTGGAAGAAATGTCCTATGAAATCCAAAGATAGGTTGAAAACTTTATGGAATGAAGTTATCGCAAATGGAGAAAAATATGGTTATAGAAATGCTCAAGTAACATTACTTGCTCCAACCGGAACAATTGGTCTTTTGATGGATTGCGATACACTTGGAATAGAGCCAGATTTCTCATTAATTAAGCATAAGAAGCTTTCTGGTGGTGGATACTTCAAAATTGTTAATAATTCTATTAAGCCTGCTTTGCAATCATTAGGATATAACGAACAACAAGTTTCAGATATCATTGATCATGTTATTGGAAAAGGACATTTAGATGGAGCTCCAGGATTAAATAACAAAATGTTAGAACATATTGGATTTGATGCAAAACACATACAAAAGATTTCAGATGCATTGAAAAATTCATTTGATGTAGAGTCTGTATTTTCAACTTGGGTGCTTGGAGAAGAGTTATTTAATAAAATTGGCGTAAAAGATTCAGCTGAGCTATTTGCAAAACTTCAAGTTTCTAAAGAAGACAGACAAATGGCAAGTAAATTTGCATGTGGAAATGGTTCTATAACTAATGCTCCACATATAAAGCAAGATCACTTAGCTGTGTTTGACTGTGCTACTCATGGAGAAAGATTCATTGCAACAGAAGGTCATATTAAAATGGTTGCTTCTGTACAACCATTCTTGTCTGGAGCTGTATCCAAAACAATAAACATGCATGAGGGTGCATCAATCAAAGAATGTGGAGATGCATATATGCTTTCATGGACTTTGGGAACTAAAGCGATTGCTTTGTACAGAGATGGATCAAAGCTTGCGCAAGCATTAAACTTAACAAATAAAAAAACTTCATATAAGAAGAAAGATAAAGTTGTAGAAAGCAACAATGCTATAGCTGATGAAACAGGAATGCAAAGAGGACAAAAGGAATCGTTGCCAAAGAAACGAAAGGGCTATACACAAAAAGTTACAATCGGAGGGTATACCTTCTACCATACAACTGGTGAAAATGAGCATAATGATGTTCGAGAAATATTTACATCTGGAATGGGAACAGAAGGAGCAACATTTAGAAGTTTAATGAATTGTCTTGCAAAATCCATCTCAATAGGATTGCAGCATGGAGTTCCATTAGAAAAGTATGTTGATGCATTTACTTTCACTAAATTTGAACCATGTGGACCAATTAAAGGTCATGACAGAATCAAATATGCTACTTCAATTGTTGATTACCTATTAAGGGATTTGGGCATTACATATAGAAATATGAACCATTTAGCACATGTAACAGAAGAGCAAGAAGCAGATATACAGTCAGATAAAGATCTGAAAAAATCCTTAGGATATAGCGGTGATATGTGCAGTAATTGTAAAGAATTTACTATGCGTAGAGTAGGGACTTGCTTACAGTGTGAAAGTTGTGGCTCTACAAGCGGTTGCTCTTAACTCAACTAAACATAACTTTAAAGAAGCTATTATCTGAAAAGTGAAAATAGTTGCTATTATATGGTATATTTTTTCATCTATTTTTTTATATTGTGATGAAATATTTCCAAAAGATTTATATTTATTGAAACCAAAATTGGCAATATGTGTGTTGTTTTTCCTGTATAGATTTTCAAAACATCTTATATCTTTAGTAAGCTCATTCACAAATTTTTCTATTTTACTTTGTATTGGATGAAATTCATTCAATATGCATAAAATTTTTTTGCATCTTAATTGTATTTTTTTAAATTATATACAGGCATTAGTAAACTCAATTTTCACAAGTAAAATTGATTGAATGTAAAATATGTTTTCAAGAATGCTAAAAACTTTACTGTGATTTTAAATGATTAAAAAAGAAGGAGCAGGCGCTGTAGGGTTCGAACCTACGACACCTTGATTAAAAGTCAAGTGCTCTACCGACTGAGCTAAGCGCCCTTCACAAACAATTTTCATTTTTTTTTGCGCTTTAGTCAAGACTTTTATCAAGATTTCAGGTAAGATATTGATATGAATCAAGAAATCGGTGTTTCTAACATCAGAGTTGGCAATATAATAGAGCTAAAAGATAAAAATGACTTATTTGAAGTTAGAGATACAAAGCATGTAAAACCTGGAAAAGGTGGTGCTTATATACAAGTAGAGCTTAAGGGTTTGAATTCGCATACAAAATTAAACATAAGATTTAATTCTAGTGAAACTGTCCAAAAAGCAATTCTTGAGGAAAAGCATGCTCAATTTTTATATGAAGATGGAGAAGATTGTCATTTTATGTTTTTAGATGGCAATGGAGAGCAATTTGAAATTAAAAAAGAAGATTTCAAGCCATTATCTAATTTTTTACAAGATGAAATAGAAATTCAAGCTAAAATGCATAATGATAAAGTCATTAGTTTTGAGTTTGCAAACCCAGTTGTAATGGAGATTACAGATGCTGATCCAGTAATAAAGGGGCAAACAGCAGCTTCATCTAATAAATCAGCTATTTTGGAAAATGGAATGAAAATCTCTGTTCCAACATATATTAAGGTAGGCGATAAAGTTATTGTAGACCCAGAAAATGCTACTTATAAAGAAAGGTTCAAATCATAATGTCATACCATGTAGAAATGGAAAGTCCAATAAGATCAGCTCATATTACTATAATGACAGAAATCATTGAAAAAATTTCTAGAATGATATCTAGAGATTTTAATGAAATTCCTTTTATTGCTTTAGAAAAAAGACAAAAATTCTTGGAAAAATATCAAACCAAAGCATCTCAAATGATGATTAATTTTTTATATGAGAAAAGACCTGAATATGGAATTATAACTAAAACAGAAATTTATCAAGAAGGTTCTGAATTTGACTGGGTAATTAACCCATTAAATGGAATAGATAATTTTCTTAGGGGAATTAGTTTTTTTTGTTGCTCTATAGCTGTAATGCATCATGATGAAGTGATATGTAGCATGGTATTCGATCCAATCAAAAGGGACATGTATTATGCAGAAAAAGGTGAGGGTGCCTTTTTAAATCATAAAACAATTCAAGTTTCAAAAAATATTTACCCACAAAAAGCAATGTTTGGAAGCAATAGTGAGATTGATCTTAAATACAGGCGATTAGGATCTTCATTATTAAGCATGGTTTATGTTGCAAATGGACGATTAGATGGATGTATTGAGCATAGCAAACATGTTTGTGACTCTGTTGCAGCAACACTCATTGTTGAAGAAGCAAAGGGAACAGTACAAACAATTCGCACTCCTAAAAACTCTATAACAATATGCTCTAACGGCTTATTACATAAATATATCGCAAAATCAGCTGAAGATTTACAAAGCAAGCAATCTGATGAAACAGATAGTAATAAAACTGATACAGAAACATTAAACTAACCAATTGCTTGAACACATATACTAAAAACAAACTAATTTCAATTTTTTTGAAGAAGCATCAATATGTGATTTTACCTTCTTTAGTCCTACTAAAGTCTTACTCTCATTTCGAATCTACATGTCATTATCAAATTCTTTATTGCAGAATGGTTAATGTTAAATCACTAACTGAAATGTGAATCATTTCAATTTCAAAATTCTACATATCTTCGATTTCTTTCATTATTAGCAAGATGGATAAACAGGCATAAAATAATCTTCACCTGTCATTTTGCAGATTCGGGTCTATTGCATGATGTACAGATTGATTTTCATGATTTTGAAAAAATAATAATCATTATGTTATGTTGATTTCCTTTTATATCTTTTATATTTATATTTATTTTATATCTAAAATTATTTGCTTCAAATTTAAATAAATGTGGAATAGCTTTCTTCAAATCAATTTTTAGATTGTTTTTTTATACTGCCATCATATTTTAGTTTTCTTCAATTTTATTAATCATAATAATATTTTATTAATCATAATAATACATTCACTTTTCTTTGCCATAAATTTAACATAATATTCATTATGTGAATCACGCAAGCAAAAAGCAAAAAGCAAAAAGCAAAAAGCAAAAAGCAAAAAGCAAAAAGCAAAAAGCAAAAAGCAAAAAGCAAAAAGCAAAAAGCAAAAAGCAAAAAGCAAAAAGCAAAAAGCAAAAAGCAAAAAGCAAAAAGCAAAAAGCAAAAAGCAAAAAGCAAAAAGCAAAAAGCAAAAAGCAAAAAGCAAAAAGCAAAAAGCAAAAAGCAAAAAGCAAAAAGCAAAAAGCAAAAAGCAAAAAGCAAGCTGTATATAAGGGTAAGTCAAATTTGCCACCCTACTTCTTTAGGCGGCCTATCACATAAAGCATTCTTGAAATTGACAAAAATCATCTAATGCAAAACAAACTTTATGCTATCAATTTTTTATCACAACAAACCAAAGTCATTTATTAGTTATGGTATAAATTGACAAGATGCATATATTTGTTATAAGATTACTTTAAGACGGGGGCGTAGCTCAGCTGGTTAGAGTATCGGCTTGTCACGCCGGGGGTCGCGGGTTCGAGTCCCGTCGCTCTCGTCTTAAAATCATCAATCAAAAAATTGTGCATTAAAATTTACACTCTATTTATAATCATAATGGACAGTAAATCCTATTTTATTAGCAGGCAATAAGTATGTTTTTATTGCAATAGAGTTGTTTGCTACAAGCTTATTATTTGTAATCTACAATTTCTTGAATTTTTTGAGAATACTTAGAAGATAAACAAAAACAACTAGTTTTTTCATCAGTACGCATATAAAATAGCAATATGTATTTCAACAATTATAATATACATGAGTTTGCTTATTTAATTTTATTAAATATAACACTTTGCACTTGGTGTATATTCAAATCAATTAGAAACAACGAGCTACTTTGCTCTTTAGTTCAAAATAAATTCACATCAAATAAATTAGGAATATTCGAAGGATACGGAGCGATCATCAGATCTAAAGAATTAATTTTATCAAATTGGATTTTGATTAAAAAAGATTTAAGCCGCAAATGGAATTTAAGAATTCATACTTTGCTATTTATGATGCTATTAAACCCAGCATTATTTTCTTATATGCATATTGATCACTTTTACAACTTCATTGGCATAGAAATGTTTGTGTTTATAAGTTTTCTGTTTACAGCCTATAAATCAAGAAAATTCTTCGAAACTTTTGAAAATTACTTAGAAAGTGGAAAAAGTAACAAAGAGTATTCAAAAGAGGAAATTCAATCATTAATTGTAAAATTGGATCATTCTCAGCAATTATTAGAAGATTCACATAAAACCAATCAAATGTTAAAAAACGCTATAGAAGAGCTATCTACAAACATTGTGGATGTTGCAAAAATCACGTATATTTCCAAGGATTTATTGAAAAATTTAACAAACCATATTATAAATCATGAAAAATCTTGATTACACAGTAGCGTTATTTGTAGATTTATTAAATGAGAAAAATTTATCTCAAAACTCTATTTCAGCTTATAAACGAGATGTAGAATTATTTTTAAATTGGTATGAAAATCAAACATGGAGTGACAATATTATTTTACAATACTCAGAACATTCTATCAAAAATAAATTAGCTACCGCTACTTTAGATAGAAAAATCAGGGCTATTAACCAATGGATTAAATTTTGCCAATTAGAATTACAGCTTAATTTAAATGCCACATTACCAAAAATAAAGCGAGAGCGAAAAAATTTCAATATTATGAATAATGACAAAATAAGTGAAATATTAAAAAACATCAATTCTAATGATATGTTTAGTATTAGATTGAAAGCGATCGTACATATGCTATACAGCACTGGATTACGGGTTTCTGAAATTATTAAAATCAAATCAAGTGATATTAAATATGTTATTGAAAAAGATGCTAAAAGTTTTAGGGTGATTGGAAAAGGCAAAAAAGAACGACAAGTTTTTATGACAAGCAATGCGATTAGTGCGCTAAAAACATATTGTAATGCTAAAGAAGAAAGTAAATCAGAGTATATATGGAATTCGGGAAAATCACATATCACTCGTCAGTCAGTTTTTTTATGGCTTCAAAAATTAGGGGTGTCTCCTCATGATTTTAGGCATAAATTAGCATCAGATTTAGTACATAAAGGAATGAATTTGCTTGAAGTGCAAAAGGTTTTAGGGCATTCAAGTGTAAAAACCACTTCACTATATACGCACACAGTCAATGCAGAACAAATAGTAAAAAAATATCACCCTTTAAGTAAAAAATAAATGCTTTCTCATAAATTAGCAAATCTCAGCTATATAAGCTTAATTTTATTTTCGAGCATGCTTTTTATGCAAAATAAGTTAAAGTTAAATAAGTTGTTTTTATACAAATAAGTAATGTTTGCCAAAAAAATCTTATAAAAGTTATGATAATCGAGAAAATCAATTTGTATTATTATTTCAACTGACAACAACTCAAACTTATTAAGCTGTGTTTTTTGCAAATCCTAAATTTTCATTTGTTTCAAGATATTCTTTGTCAATCACAAGGTCATGGTTAGAATCTTCTGTAAGCATAAACATAGGCTCTAAGAATATATTCTCCAGGACTGATTTAAGAGCCCTAGCCCCTGTTTTTTTCTTTATAGCTTCCTCTGCAACTAGGTCCATAGCTTCTTCTGTAAAATCAAGTTTCACATTGCTCAATGAGAACAAGCTAGAGTATTGCTTTATAATAGAGTTTTTTGTTTCTTTCATAATACGTATTAAAGCAGCTTTATCAAAATGTTCTAATTGTGCAACCACAGGCAAACGACCAACTAATTCTGGAATCAAACCAAACTTCACTAGATCTTTTATTTCAACATTCCTTTTTTCCTTGTTTTCACTCACAACTGGAGTTTCGAAACCTATTTTTTGAGCATCTGAAGCATTAACAATCTCATCTAAGCCACTAAATGCTCCTCCGCAAATAAACAAGATATCTTTTGTATTCATAGAAGAGTGTTCTTGCCCTTTTTTCTGCATTTTCTGTGGCAACGAAACTGTTGAACCTTCAATTATTTTTAATAATGCTTGCTGCACACCTTCACCAGATACATCACGAGATATAGAGCGATTTTCAGAAGTTTTAGCTATTTTATCAATTTCATCAATATAGATAATACCTTTTTGCGCCATTTCTAAATTATAATCAGCAGCTTGGAGCAACTTATATAACATGCTTTCTACATCTTCCCCAACATAACCTGCCTCTGTAAGTGAAGTTGCATCTGTAATAATAAATGGAACATTCAGAATTTTAGCTAAAATTCTTGCTAAATATGTTTTCCCCGACCCAGTAGGCCCAATAAGTAAAATATTAGACTTTTCTATTTCAACCTCATCATCACACTCTTTTTCACTAACAATTCTCTTGTAATGATTAAAAACAGCTACTGAAAGTATTTTTTTCGCTATATCCTGCCCTACTACATATTCATCTAACTTTTTTTTAATTTGGTAAGGATATGGAGTCTCAATCTCAGTTGATAAAGAAGTTTTATATTTTTGTATCATTTTAGTACACAAGTCTACACACTCATTACATATAAAGACCGAAGATGGAGCAGCTATAAGCTTATCTACACAATGTTGATCTTTATAACAAAATGAACATATTACTGGAACTTTTTCTTGTTTTATTGTCATAAAAAAAACCTACCTTACTTTGTATACAATATAGTTAAAAAAACTTTCTTCAAGTATTAATTTCTATACTTTTTCTGTTTGCCACAATTTCATCTACTATATTCATTTTAATTGCTTCTTCTGACCTATATATTGTGTCTCTATCAAAAATTTTATCTAACTCTTTTAAAGCAATCCCTGTATGTTCATGATATATATTAGATACAATTGTTTTTAATTTTTGTATTTCCTCAACATATAATTCAAGATCTCGAGCTTGACCTTTCATTTGACCCAAAGGTTGATGCAATAGAACTCTAGAATTTTTCAACATAAATCTTTTGTTTCCAGCACATAAAAGCATAGATGCTGCAGAACAAGCTTGTCCTAAACAAATAGTATTCACTTTTGGACTAATAAACATCATGGTGTCATATATGGCTAATGCAGATGTTACTGATCCACCTGGAGAGTTTATATATATAAACACATCCTGATCTCGACTCTCAGCTTCTAAAAAAAGCAACTGAGAACAAATTAACGTAGAAATATCATCATTAATTTCTCCTGTAAGAAAAATAATTCTTTCTTTTAAAAGACGTGAATATATATCGTAAGAACGATCACCTTTTGCTGTTTTTTCTATAACTACTGGAATCAAATTCATTATGCATTATTCCTTTTCAGACTTTTTTGTTGTCTTTTTAGCTACAGGTTTTTTTGCTACCTTTTTTGCTGTAACTTTTTTAACTTTAGAAGTTGACTCAGAATCTGATGATTCAACTTTTTCTGCAGACTCAGACTTACCTTCAATTTCTTCAGAATCAACTGGATTTTCAATCTTAATATCTAATTCTTTTACAATTTCTGACAACTTATTAAATAAGCTTTGAACATCCATTTTTTCTGATTTGATACTGATTTTCAATAACACTTCATTCACAATTTTATCTTCAAGAACAATATTTTCTAAATCTCTTTGAGCAGACTTGTTTTTTTCGTAGTGATTCACAGCTTCTGCCAAACCACCCTTAAAATCAGAAGATCTATTCATAATTTCTTGATCAAGGTCTTCTTTTGTCAAAGCAACATTAAATTTACCTTGTATTTCCTTCATTACAAAGAAAAATTTCAATCTTCTACTTGCAACAGCTAAGTAATGATTATCAATATCTTCAAAAGTTTTATCTTTCAAATATCCAGCACTTTGAATACTTGTAAACAACATTTTAATTTCATCATAGTTAAACATTGTTTCTCGTGTAAGATTAAATTTTGCTAAAAATCTATTCCAAAAAGCTTGAGTTTCTATTTTTAACGCTGATACAGGAACTTCAAAATTCAATTTCTCATCTAAAATTTTTGAAAGTTGATGTTTCTTATACATAAATGCTGAATCATTAACTTTCTTTTCCATCATAGATCTAAAATGTGCCTTACATCTTTCTACAGATGAGCATCCAAACTTTTTAGCCATTTCTACATCAACTTCATAGTTTTTTGTTTCCATGATTTTTTCAACAATTAAATTCACTGCTAAATCTTTACCAGCAAATCTTTTCATATCAGAAGGGAAATTTTTGTTAGTAGCGGCATCTTTAGGAACTGTAACAGTATGAGGAACTTTCTCTCCCTCATTTTTACCAACAAGTTTATCTTCAATTTCTTTCACAAACATTCCAGCGCCAAGCTTTACATTAAATGATTGCTTATCAGCAGCGCCTTTTGATTTGTCTAATAAAGACATAGAAATGACAAGAGTATCCCCCATCTTAGCTGAACGCTTTTCAGACAATTCAACTCCACGTTCATTATTATCAGCCCATGCTTTCATTTCATTTTCAACATCTTCATCAGAAACTTCAACTTGCGGATCAATTATACTTACTTCTTTAAAATCAATCTCTGGAACTTCCGGCTCCTTATTTAAAGTCAAAGTAATAGATGGATTTTTACTAGAATCTTTTTCATCATAATACTCTGTGACTGATACATTAGGCTCACCTAAAAATTTCTCATCTAACTTTTCAAGAACTTTTGATGCTACTGAACTTACAACATGTGAAAACGCCTTTTGTGCAAAATCATTCTTAACGATAGATAGAGGAACCTTACCAGCTCTATTAAAGTATTTTGTAGTATATGTTTTTTGTGTTTCTACAAAAAAATCACTCATTAAATCAGCAAATTTACTATGATCAATTTTGACTTCGTATACCCTACTCAAACCTTCCGAAGAAACTAAGTTATACTCAACTCCGCTTAGTATATTTTCATAGGATAAATTCATTTTCTTGCTCCTTGTGTTTTGGTACGGATGAAGGGACTTGAACCCCCACAGCTTGCGCCATCAGAACCTAAATCTAACGTGTCTACCATTTCACCACATCCGCTCGCCAAAATTTATATCATAATGCACGGTGTTTGTCCATGTTTTTTCATGAAATTTACAAAAAAAATGACATTAAAAAGCTTATAGATAAGTTTGTCATAAAATATGAATTTCTTTACTTTTAAGTAACATTTTGAAGTTAAATTCACAGGTTAACTATGGGCATGTTAGTGCAACAATATTTACTTTAATGAATTTTACTATAAATAAATAAGATTTTTCACCCTTAACATTAGTTATTTATCAAATAAATTTACAGATTGGGGTTGCAAAAACAATCATGATTTCATAGAATGGAATTGCGGGATAGAGCAGCCTGGTTAGCTCGTCAGGTTCATAACCTGAAGGCCGTAGGTTCAAATCCTACTCCCGCAACATTTTTCAATTTCTAATATTTTCTTTTTTTGAATAATTTAATAAAAATATTTAGACTTATCTCTTGTTAAAATCATCACTAAGATTACAATACATTATGAAAAGATGCTTTGGATCGGGTAAAAAACTGTACTCACACTATCATGACAATGAATGGGGAGTTCAGGTTCATGATGATATAAAACTGTTTGAATCTCTAATTTTGGAAGGTGCTCATGCTGGATTAAGCTGGGAAATCATACTAAATAAACGAGAAAATTACAGAAAAGCATTTTTGAATTTTGATCCGAATTTAGTTGCGAATATGACAGATGAAGATTTGAATACACAATTACAAAATGTAGGTATAGTCAGAAATAAATTAAAAGTATACTCAACTCGCAAAAATGCTCAAATTTTTCTAAAAATACAAAAAGAATATGGTAGCTTTGATAAATATGTATGGAGTTATGTTGGTTTCAAACAAATTAAAAATACATGGAAAACATTTGAAGATGTCCCTAATTATACAGATGAAAGTGATCTTTTATCAAAAGATTTAAAAAAACGAGGAATGTCATTTGTAGGGTCAAAAATTATTTACGCATATATGCAAGATATTGGCATGGTTAACGATCATCTAACTACCTGCCCTCAATGGCATCACATTCATCAATCATAGTAAAAAAAATTACTCATATATTCTTAATTTTATAAAATTAATCACTACAAATCATATTTCTTTTAATAAAAGGTTATAGGTATACTTTGATTTTGATAAAAAACAATCTGAAAATCAAAATAATAATTAAACAGGAAAAAATTTATTTTATGCTCATAATGTCCATGAGTAAAAAAACTCACTATTATTAAGTTAAAAACAACTAAATATTATTATTCAGAAGTTGATGGTTTTGGAGCTGAAGCTGGGCTGTCAGACTTAAAACTAGGTCTATCGCTTGATCTTCTATCATCAGATCTGTTTGGTCTGTCACCAAAGCTAGGTCTTCCGCCTCTATCTCCTCTGTCGTTAAAACGAGGTCTGTCGCCTGAAGGTCTGTCTGATCCAAATGATCTTCCGCCTCTGTCTCCTCTATCGTTAAAACGAGGTTTATCACCAAAACTTGGTCTTCCGCCTCTGTCTCCGCCAAAACCACCTCTGTCGCCTGAAGGTCTGTCTGATCCGAATGATCTTCCGCCTCTGTCTCCTCTATCGTTAAAACGAGGTCTGTCTCCAGATGGTCTGTCACCAAAACTTGGTCTTCCTCTGTCTCCACCAAAACCACCTCTATCACCTGAAGGTCTGTCTGATCCAAATGATCTTCCACCACCAAAGCTTGATCCTCTGTCAGATCTAAATCCACCTGATGATGGTCTGTCACCAAAACTTGGTCTTCCGCCTCTGTCTCCTCTATCGTTAAAACGAGGTCTGTCACCTGAAGGCCTGTCTGATCCAAATGATCTTCCGCCTCTGTCACCAAAGCTTGGTCTGTCACCTGAAGGTCTGTCTGATCCAAATGATCTTCCGCCTCTGTCTCCGCCAAAGCTTCTTGATCCTCTATCGCTAGGTCCTCTGTCTGATCTAAATCCACCTGATGATGGTCTATCTCCAAAGCTAGGTCTTCCTCTGTCTCCGCCAAAACCACCTCTATCGCTAGGTCCTCTGTCAGATCTAAATCCACCTGATGAAGGTCTGTCTGATCCAAATGATCTTCCGCCTCTGTCTCCGCCAAAGCTTGATCCTCTGTCAGATCTAAATCCACCAGATCGTCCTCTATCGGATCTATCGCTTGAACCTCTGTCAGATCTCATAGGTCTGTTACTTGATCTTCTGTCAGATTGAGAATCAGATCTGTCTCTTGTCTCATTAGAAATGTTTGAAGATTCAACATTTTCTGTTTCATTGTCAGAATCATCGCTTTTTGCTGATTCCATTTCTGTTTCATTGTCAGAGTCATCGCTTTTTGCTGATTCCATTTCTGTTTCATCAGAAGTATCAACTGTAGACTCAACATTTTCTGTTGCCTTATCAGAAGCATTAGCTACAGATTGATCATCTGAAGATACATCACTTGTTATGTTTTGAGCTGTATCATCGTTTGACGAGTCAGTATTATGTAATTTATTCATTATACATTCATCATCTAACAATTCAGAAGATTTATCAACTGCAACTGAGTCAATTTGTGATTTAAATATTGAAGAGTTAGAAATTGGCTCTTTATCAGTTTGATTAACAAACTTACTAAAATATGAGGAATCGTATACAGATACTACGTTATCTTTAAAGTTTTTATCTACTCTAACATTAATAAATAAACTTCCTTTACCCCACTGAGTCATTAACTCTGCTCTTGCAGCAGAACCGATTTCTTTCAATACAGAAGCTTTACTACCTATAACTATTTTTTTATGACCAGGTTTGTTAACCACTAAATCTACATGTAAGCTCCAAGGTTTTTTTGGATCATCAAAGCTCCACTTACATGGCAATACACCTAAGTTAAAAGGTATTTCTTGATGAAGAATGTAAAATGATTTTTCTCTTACACATTCTGCCCCCATCCACTCTCTTTTTATATTTGTTTTTTCACCTTTATGAAAAAGCCATGCTCCTTCTTTAGTTTGTTCAAACATTTTTGCTAACAACTCTTCTACACCTTCATGATTGTTAGTTGATGTTAAAAATACTGAATCTGTATATCCTCTATCTTTAACCCATTGCGCTACTTTGATTAACTCATTTTTATTTGCAGCATCAGATTTATGAATGGTTACAAATACTTTTTTATTAGATTTTAAAGATAAATCAAGTAAAATTTCAGTCCCTAATTTCAATGGCTTCTTAGCATCTATTACAAGCAAAATGATCTCAACATCCTTAAATGCATTTTCCAAAGACTCAGATAAATGTGTACCCCACATTCCACCTGTTCTGGCAAAACCTGGAGTGTCTACAAAAACAACTTGTGTTTCATCCTTAGTTACAGCTCCAAAAATAGAGTTTCTTGTTGTATGCGGTTTAGAGGATACAATACTGACTTTTGTATCAAGCCAATAGTTTAATAAGCTGGATTTTCCAACATTAGGTGCTCCAATAATCGCAATTTGTGCAAATTTAGTTTTAATCGAATTATTCATCTAATCATATGGTAGCATTTACTTCTTAAACTTAGTATGCGCAGGATCAATTTTTTTATTAATCAATCATGAAAATTAAAAAATCTAAAGTTTGTTAATAAAATTTGGATCATACAAACTAGACCCAACAACAGCTCCATTTATATTTACATGTATTTTTTTCAAAACATATGCATTTATTCCACCGTCTACTATTATATTTTTATGAGGAAACATTTTTTTTAATTTTACTAAATCATCTATTTTGCTTTCTATAAATTTTTGTCCACACCTACCCGGTTGCACTGTCATAAACAAAATATTATCCACTTTTCTGATTAATTCAGCATATACCTTCACTTCACATATATCAGTAATTGCAATTCCAGCTGTTGTAGATTCTTGAATTTGCGCCAAAATATTTTCAGGCATATCTGCAGAATCAGGGTGAAAATATATAATCTCTGGGTTACAAGCAATTAACTGAGAAACATAGTTATCTATGTACATCATTGCATGAATATGAATAGGTTTTTTTGTATATTTCTTTAGCATTTCAAGCATATAAATTGGAAAAGCAAAATTAGAAACATACTGCCCATCCATAATATCAATATGAAACCCTGATGCTAATTCATCAAATTTCTTGATCTCTTGGCCAATGTCCAAAGTTTTAAAAGCAAAAATTGATGGGAAAATTTTAGTTGTCTTCATATAAGTTTCGGATCGCTGCAATTCCTATATTAAAATGATGTCTCACTTTTGTTTGGTAGAAGTTTTTTGCCATCCCTCTAAGTTTTAACTTTCCATGTAGTGGCATATCTGAAATGCATAAAAAGGAACTACAAGGCACAGAAAAACGAAATGCATTTGTCGCAACAGTTGCAGATTCCATATCTATCGCAATAGCTTTAGAGTCTATGAATTCTGTCACCATATCACAATCAAATTCCCAATTTCTATCTGCAGTGGTGATAATTGCACCTTTATGAACTTTTTCACCATTAAATTTATGCTTAACAACATTGTGTTCCAAGCTATGTGTGATTTCAGCAGAACTTGGTATAGGAATCTTATTTGATACATATTTATCTAAAATATTATCATATCGACCATAATTTTGAGCTAATACATAATCTCCAAGCTTTTGATTGCTTTTCAAACCAGCGCAATGCCCTAACATTAACCAAGATTTAGGAGACAAAACAGCTAAGTGATCTGTAATGTTTTTAGAGTTACTAGGCCCTACCCCAACATTAATAATTGTAATTCCATCACCATTTGCTTTTTTAAGATGGTAAGCAGGCATTTGAGGCAATGCAACATCAGAAACATGATCTTGCTCCTTAGAGTAATCTATATTAGGCCCAACCAAACTTTCATACATTCCTTCATCAACCCATTTTTTACCATCTGTAATAAAAAAATCTATGTACATATTATAATTCGTAAAAACTATATTGTTTTGAAAGTGATTTGCATGTGATCCGCAATAATGATGTAAACGGTTCAAACAATAATCAATATGCTCAGCATGAAAAAAACCTATCGACTTAATTTCTTTATTGATTTGAGTTTCTCTCATCCCCTTACTTATTCTACTAATACAAGGCATGCTAACATTTTGACTTTGCTTATCTGTAAGACTATTAAATGAATCTTCACATACAAAAGCCAAAGACATAGGATATAAAGAATAACCAACAAAAATTTGATATGATGTACTATTTTTTACAATCTCTTTTAATTTGTTCAAATAAGCATTTTTGAGCATCTTAGGCTGTGTGATTGTTTGCCCATAATAAGATATTTGATTATCTATTTTTTTTACTAATCCAATATAAGGATAATAAACTTTCTTAGCTTGCTTTTCTGAAGATTGATTTTTTACTAATTCAATTAACAGAGCAGTTTGATTTTCGTATAAATCTCGACAAAATTGAAAAGCCTCTTCAATATCATGAAAGTTTTGGGCATTTTCCATAACATTGACAAAAATATCTGGCAATTCACTCATAGCTCAAATAATATCTCGATTTTGTGTTTTTGACAACTCTTATACTATAGCTTCTATTATTATGTAGACAATATTATATAGCCTTAACTTACCATTACATACCCATACTTTATCACTAGAGTAATTTATAATATGCATTAATTGAAATAAATAATTTTTTCATCAAAAAATAAGCATGAAAGTTTATGATTTATATTTAAATGTGTTACACTTTTCGCATGTTACCTCGTACTTGGGCAATGAAAAATGCAGAAAAAACTATTGAAAGACATTCTGGAGATGTATTATTATTTTTAAAAACTGGTTATGGTCCTTCTGGATTACCACATTTGGGAACAATAGCAGAAATTATTAGGACTAGAATGGTTCAGCAGTCTATTGAATTTCAAGGAAGAAAATCTAAAATAATTGTTTTTGTAGATAATATGGATGGTTTTAGAAAAGTTCCATCTAATTTGCCAAAGCAAGATTATTTAGCACAGTTTTTAGGGTTACCACTATTTAAAGTACCAGATGTTTTTGGATGTTGTGAAAGCTTTGCTGATCATAATATTAATGAATTAAATAAATTGATAGCACAATTTGACCTCACTCAACATGTTGAAGTGGTAAGATCAAGTGATATGTATCTTTCTGGAAAATTCAATGATGCGTTACTTAATGTTTTGAAAAATCATGAAAAAATACTAAAAATCATGCTTCCAACATTAGGAGAAGAAAGAAAAAAGACATATAGTCCATTTCTTCCTATATCAGCAAAAAGTGGAAAAGTTCTTGAAGTAAAAATTGAAGAATATAAAGTTGATGAAGGAAAAATCACATTTTACGATGAGGGTGAGTTAGTTGAATCTGAAGTCACGAATGGTAAGTGCAAATTACAATGGAAGGTTGACTGGGGAATGCAATGGCATGCATTAGGCGTAGATTATGAAATGTATGGAAAAGATTTAATAGACTCATTTTCTGCTTCTAAACCAATTTGTAAAGTTTTAGGTTCAAAAGCGCCTGCCAGCATGATGTATGAATTATTTCTGGATGGAGAAAACAAGAAGATATCTAAATCTAAAGGTAATGGAGTCAGCTTAGAAGATTGGATGAATTTTGCTCCAATTGCAAGTATGAAGCACTTTTTATTTATGAATCCTGAGCGTGCAAAACGATTAGACATACATGATTTACATAGATATGTAGATGCATATTTAAATGATTTAACAAAATACCATGCTCAAGATGAAAAAGCGCGATATGAGAATCCAATTTTCTACATACATGAAAATGCTCCACCTGCTACAACGCTTTCATATTCATTATTGTTGAACTTGCAAAAAGGGTTGCGAAGTCCTGATTATGAAACTTTCAGAAATTTCATTGAAAAACAACATGGTACTTTAAATGAAACAGAAGAAATTTTAATCAAATGTGTTTATAAATTCTGCGAACATCACAAAACAGAATCTGCACCTGCACCAGAATGGTTGAAGAAATATTTGAATGCATTTTTGGACAATATTGATCAGATGACAAATGGGTTAGAAATGCAAACATATTTGTATACTTTAGGAAATGAGGCAGTTGCAAACCAAGATATAACAGATTTAAAAGTATGGTTCAAAACTATATATCAAGTTCTTTTTGGTGAAGATTCTGGACCTAGATTAGGACCATTTTTTGAACTGTATGGAAAATCAGAAAGTGTAAAGCTGATAAAAAGCAAAGTTAGTTAGATATTTCCCAAAACTGATGCATCATAATTGCAATGAATTAATAATATGAATATATTATTAACCAAAATTGCCCCTTACCACATAGAATCTAAATTTGATAAAGAATAAAATTAAATACAACTCATAAACCATGTTTATCCAAAAATATGTGTAAAACTATAAAGCAAAATGATTCGTCACCTGAAGTGAAAAACTGATTTTTGAAAACATTTATCAATCTATAATATATTGTAACTAGAGGTATAAGTTTATAATTACATGTGCAAATTGTTTCAAAGTTATAAATATGCTTACAATATAATGTGAATCAAACATTTTCTTTATATATACATTGGCCGTTTTGCAGAAAAAAATGTTCATATTGCGATTTAAATAGCCATGTACGAGAAGAAGTAAAAGAAGAAGTTTGGATTGATGCTTTAATTAGTGAGATGAATTATTGGGCGAAAAACACTTCCTTTACACATATGGAATCTATTTTTTTTGGTGGAGGAACTCCATCTTTAATTCAGCCTAAAAACATTGCAAAACTTATTCAAGAAGCAAAGAGATTATGGAAATATTCAGACACTATAAATTGTGATCAAGGATCAAAAAATCTTAAAAAAACTGAATCTAATTTACTAAAGCCCAATTTACCAAAATTAGAAATCACGCTTGAAACAAACCCATCTTCACTTGAATCAGAATCTTTAGAAGAATTCAAAAAAGCTGGAATTAATAGAATTTCATTTGGTGTGCAATCTTTAGACAACAGAATACTCAAATTATTAAACAGAACTCATTCAGCGGAAGAAGCTTTACAATATATCAGTAATAGTTTGAAAATTTTCAACAATGTCTCTATCGATATTATGTATGGACTTCCTACTCAAACACTAGAAATTTTAGGAAAAACACTTGATAAAATTTTAAAAACTGGGGTTCATCACATTTCGATATATGAGCTTACAATACAAAAAAACACGCTTTTATATAATCAAATCGCTAATAAAGAGCTAAGCTTACCAAGTGAAGATGAAATTTCTGATGAGTACGAGAAAATTTTATTTGAATGTGAGAAGCATGGATATCAAAGGTACGAAATTTCAAGCTTTTCAAAAAAACACTATGAATCTGCACACAATTTGAATTATTGGAAAAGCAAGCAATTTATTGGAATAGGAGCTGGAGCACATGCTAGAATTTCATTAAATAAAGCGCTACTCTCTGAAATACAACAGTCTACATATAATAAATCTGATGATTTTACTATTTTAAACAAAATTCCACATAATATAGCAGTAGAAAAAAATGAAACTGAGGCATACTGTTCAATAGAAAATGCAAAAATGCCTGAAAAATGGCTACAATCTGTTCAAAAACATCAACATGGAGTGAAAAACATCGAAAACATACCAAAAAATGTACAAATACAAGAATTTATCATGATGGGCTTACGCATGGTTAATGGATTTGACCTTACTGACTTGGAAAGTAGATTTAAAACAAAAAACATATTACCTCTAGAAAAGTTAAATGAATTAGTAAAACACAACTACCTAGAAATGAATAATACACATATCAAGTTAACTAATACAGGAATTATAAGACATGGTGCAATTTGTAAATATCTAATTTTTTGAAAAATTACTATTATTGATACTAAACTGATTTTCTAATGTTTTATTCAAAGATTTGGTTTTGTAATTTATCTTTTAATATAAAGAATTTCTATTAAGCGAGGCATTTAAAGTAAATATCACATCATTGAGGAATGATGCTTCTATATGGTGGTTGATCTGTATAGTTTGGCAAGAATGAAGTAACCAATTCTTTTTCCATATCATTAAAATTAGCAAAATAATCAGCTTTCACACAGTTTATTTTTGTTATCAAGTCCAAAATCATCGGGTTATCTTTGTCATGATATAAAGACCCAATATAAGAACGTATCATACCCTCTATATACATTAACTTATTTATTTTCCTCCTATGAGGATTTCTAATCATTAATCTACCACGCCTATAAGTGGCATGCTTTAAATATTTTTGTAGCTCAGTTTTAGTATAACAGCATATTTTTTCTATAAAATTAACTAACAATGAAACATTTTTAGGCGTATGCCAATCTGAGGAAGTCAATATTCTAGACAATTGAGTAATAAAATACTCATACCTATTTATATCAATATTTCGAAAATAATTATTTACTAACATCAATGAATCTTTCACGCTAATTTGATCAGGCGGTGTATGCAAAAACATTTTCCAAAGAAAATTAACTACTTTTTCTGAAAATATATAAGGCTTAGATAGTAACGAATTAATTTCAGGAACAGTCAGTGCGCCTTGATCACTATATTGGTAGAAATGTAAAAGTAATTTCTTATTTGTAGGGTTAATATAATCAGGCATTGGATCATGAATATTAAATCTATATGGCAAAAGCGTTCTCCCCATTGAGTAGTTAATAGAATTCAAAATCCATTGATTACTTAACATCAAAACACTCTCAATGATTTCATTCTTCTCTGCATCATCCAAAGATCCTGGGATAGTTTTGAGATCCATAATTTTATTAATTGCATGCTTCAAAATTGATTTTGTATCATTAATAGAGTCATCAACAATTAGTGGCTGAGTAATCACTCTTAAATCACTTAACGCAACATGAAATACAAGTTTAAAAGCAGGAATTACACTATCTAGCACAGATATAGGATCTACATTTCCATCTATTTTCTTTATTTCAATCCAAATTTGACTGATCACATTTACAAGAATAAGCTGCTTTGTTTCTAAATTATCAAGGTAAGGTAAGATTTGTTTTGCTGAAATAAGCGAACTAGAGACAAATGAATCAAAATTTGATGTACCAACCAAATGATATATATTTGACATAACCGCATATATAGCTAATAATTGCGCTGAATTATAATCAACTGGTCCTGATTTAGCAATCAAATTCACATAAGATTTTCTGAATTCAATTGAAGCAAACATTTGTGCCGCTATTTTCCCAAGAGCTTTTCTCCCCTCTTCTTCTCCATCCAAGCACTTTACATTCATTTTACTTAACACTGACTTCACCATTTGTATCGCGTACTCATCTGTTAATGGATTCTCATCTCCAAATTTTCCTAATTCTCTATCTATAAACTCTCCAATTGTTTTCCCCGATCTCTCTGCTTCACTCAACTTATGATGATTAAAGTTATTCTCTACATCCTTTAACATCAACTTATCATAACTTTCGCTCACTTCTTCTAATTTCTTCATTATGTCTTCATTATTTGGCTTGATCTTCACTTCCCTCTTCACTTCCTCTATCTTTTCTTTGATTTTACTTAAACATGACTCCCCTTCATCACAACTTAATTTCCCTATCACATTGTCTAATTTTCCCTTTAACTCGCCATCCACTGTACTTAATAACCCTTTGACTTCTCCTATCAATACTTCAATCTGCCCCCTTCCTCTTTCATTTCTTCCATGCTCTAATATTGCATGCAATGATTCTGATATCGTTTTTTGCGTCTTCGATTCTTCGCACATCCATTTGTGCAACTTTTCGCTCCCCACATCTTTCAAACTCTTATATTTTGTTAAATCTTGCTCTAATCTCAATACTTTTAATGTCTCAAAAAATACTTCAACACTACTTAAAAACTCTTGCTTCTCTTCTGTTTGAGTATCATTTATTTTGATCATTTTTCTATGATTTTCATTTAGTTTTTCTATTATTTCATAATGATCTCCTTTCTCTATAAAATGCTTATCTTTATCTATTTTATACTCATGTATACTTCCATTTTTGTAATCATAACTAAAAATCCCTTCTTGATCTTCAGTTTTCAATTTATATGCTACAATGCCTCTAAAATTATTCAAATTTTTATGATTTCCATCATATTTTGCATGATATGGCGCTTTGGTTTTATGTGAAATTCCTTTGATTGACACTAAATTATTTGGATTTTCGAACCACTTTTCAATTTGTGAATGCTTCTTTGAGGCTTCTTGAATGCAATGATTTAAAATTGGCGTTTCTGCCTTTATAACACTTAATATACAAGTTGTAAGTAATGGTAATAATTTATTCATTACTCCTCCTATACTTTAACTAAACCATATATTAATTAACACACCGTAATTTTTACTTCCTTACTTGCTTAGGAGTTATGTGTTTAACATTAATAGTATCTATACTGATATATTATAAGTATATACAATTATTTTATGTTTTCATCTGGACCAACAACAAAGTATCAAGAGTGGTCGCTTGCTCAATTAGAATTTAATAAATATGGAAGATCCCACGTATCACAAGTATGGATAGGTCAAATTTGCTCTTTATACGAACAAATTAAAACTGCTTTAAATATACCTTCAGATTATAAAATAGCATTTGTAAATGGCTCAGCAACAGGAGCAATGGATTGTTTGTTTTGGAATATATTAGGTTCACGACCAGTAAATGTTTTGGCAAATGATTTATTTAGCAAAAGATGGGCTGATGAAATTTTTCAAACATTAAAAGTCCCTGGTCAGAGTATTAATAATTTTGATGCGCAAATAAATCACGATTATGATTTTGTATTTAATATGGTCGCCACTACAAGTGGAACAAAGTGGTTTGATAAAAACGCATTACAATCTATCCAAGGTTTAGTATTTTGCGATGCAACATCAGCAGTGTTTTGTGAAAATATAGATTGGTCTGTTTTGGATTGTACAGGATTTTCATTTCAAAAAGCATTAGGTGGAGAGGCAGGAATCGGATGTATTGTTTTAAGTCCTAAGGCGTTAGATAAAATCAAAAATAAAGGTGATTTGTTTCCAGTACCAAGGTTTTTAAAAATAACTGATAATATATTTCTTGGGAAATTGAACAATACCCCATCATTAATTGCACTGGAAGATATTGCACTAAATTTAAATATATTCATGAAAAATGGAGGATTAGAATCAGCGATAAAACAGTGTGCAGTAAATAAATCAGATATTATGGAATGTGTAAGTCCGATTTTGAAAGTAACAAATACAAATAATTCTGCTAATGCGATTACATGTTTAGTGCATAGCAAATGGACATCAGAAACCAATCAAGAGAAATGGGATATGATAAATAAAGTTGCTAAAAAGGCTGAAGCATTTGAAATATTTGATATTGTAGGACACCCAGCTGATGAGCCATGTTGGAGGTTTTGGAGCGGACCAACTATTCAAAATTGTAAATCATACATTAATAAATTCATGAGTATTGTAAAGGATGATATTTAAAGAAAAACTTGCTATTTTACTAACATATTTTTCATTTTTTAATAACAACACAGCTGATAATAAATTGGCACATATTATTGCTAGTGTTGTGGATAAACCTGAATGCTATAAATCAAAAAGTAATTTAGATAAGTGCATTATAAAACTAGGGAATAAAAAGCAATATGAAACTAGAGACTCTCTTCACTATACAAAATCAAATGAAGTGAAAAGATTTGCAAAGCAATATAATCAAAATTATCAAACATTACTTAACTCAAAGATAATTGGAAATATTTATCCAGAGAAAAAGCAATATGATACATTAACATTGATTTATGATGAATCCCAAGGAATTGAAGTTTTTAGGACAAAATTACAATTTGTAAATCAACTGTATAATAAAGGTTACAAATGGAGCAACATATATATTTTAGTAAGCTCAAAATTAAAGCAATATAGCATAGATATGTATTTGATTTTACAAAACAAAATAACTACTCTAAATATGAAACCAGTGAAAATCATACAAAATTCAAAAGCAATTGACATAACTAATGACTTAGATATAGTACAAATTTTGTTAAAACAAGTTCCTTTAAATCCTCAAATGCATAAAATGATTACAATATATTCAAAAGACAAAACAATAACTAAAATTATGCGTGATTGGGTTTTTGATCATAAAAGTGAAACTATTTTAGATGTTCAAGTAAATCCATCAATACAATACTATAAATCTAAATGGAATAAATACTTAAACTATAGTTCAAAGAAAATTGAAGTTGTTGGAGATGCTGGCGTTACTTACCGTAATGGGCAAGTTGATATATACCAAAACACTCCGTTGATACTTAACAATATTGCATTATATTATGCTAATTTGAAAAAATATAATAATTAAGATTTTAATAAAATCTATTTTCAAAAAAACATTACACTAAATTTACATTACATTTGATTATGTAGATATTGCAGGTACCTAGAAATAAAACCATCATCAATAGTAGATGCAATTAACTCTAATTGATTTATATTTAAAGAAGATATAAATTTATTTAAAATATGTCCTGCTTTATTTCTAAACTCTAACTCAGTTTCGAAATTTTGTGCTACATGCTTTGTATTACTAATTCTTTCGTATAAATTCTCAATATTATTAAATGAAATCTTAATATATTTTGAAGAGGCAGAATCTGATAAATATATATTCAGCTTGTTCTTTATAAAGCAACATAGTTTTTCTACATACTCTAAAGATGCTTCAAGATCAATTAATTTCAATGTTTCTGTATTAGATTTTAGTAATACATTATATAAAATACGATCAAGTGGAAGTAATAAATCTGAATTAGAAGAATCTCTAAACATACATTGAACTAAGCGTACTAATGTTTGGGAATCAAAATTTTGACCATGAATTGCAGATCCAATGTTTTCAAAAATACTATTAGTATACTCAGTGTAAGAGTAGTGGCTGTCAAATAAATTATTAATCGCATACTCTATTGTCGGCTTATCAATATTTGAAGAAGTTATAATATTTACCAATCTATTATCTAATTTATTCAGAAGAATTGGTGCATTTTCAATAATATTAGCTTCATTAATATTAAGCCCTATAAATTTAATATCAGATAATTTATGCACAGCTTCAAGCCCAATTAGTAAAGTATTTAAATCATGATAACTATATGACTTACCAGTTAACATAATAGTTTTTACTATTTCCTCTACATCTTGATTAGACAAAGAGTTCTGACCAATGCTTAATTTGTTTAAAACAGTCGCAATAAACTCTACTTTAACATCATCAAATGCAGTGCAAATTTCCCTTAAATGATCTGTAATATTTATACTATGATTATTATCTTCCAAATAATTGAAATAATAAGTGAAAATCTTCATCGGATCATTAATATTCAATACATCATTTATCTTCTTTAATAAAATTGCAGTAATATGCTCAGCTGTTAAAATATCAGTTATATTATCAAATACATTATTCAGCGCTGTGGTGACAAACAATTCAACATCACTCGAAAGCTCATTATTAAGCATAATTAACACATCACATAACAACGTATATTTAATTATTTGGTCAGAATATGATGCCATATGCAATCTATATTTATTTGCAAACAAATCAGCATGAATTTCACCATTAATATTAGATTTTTTCGATACGGCAATTGCTATTTTCCCAAGAGCTTTTCTCCCCTCTTCTTCTCCATCCAGGCACTTTACATTCATTTTACTTAACACTGACTTCACCATTTGTATCGCGTACTCATCTGTTAATGGATTCTCATCTCCAAATTTTCCTAATTCTCTATCTATAAACTCTCCAATTGTTTTCCCCGATCTCTCTGCTTCACTCAACTTATGATGATTAAAGTTATTCTCTACATCCTTTAACATCAACTTATCATAACTTTCGCTCACTTCTTCTAATTTCTTCATTATGTCTTCATTATTTGGCTTGATCTTCACTTCCCTCTTTACTTCCTCTATCTTCTCTTTGATTTTACTTAAACATGACTCCCCTTCATCACAACTTAACCTCCTTATCACATTGTCTAATTTTCCCTTTAACTCGCCATCCACTGTACTTAATAACCCTTTGACTTCTCCTATCAATACTTCAATCTGCCCCCTTCCTCTTTCATTTCTTCCATGCTCTAATATTGCATGCAATGATTCTGATATCGTTTTTTGCGTCTTCGATTCTTCGCACATCCATTTGTGCAACTTTTCGCTCCCCACATCTTTCAAACTCTTATATTTTGTTAAATCTTGCTCTAATCTCAATACTTTTAATGTCTCAAAAAATACTTCAACACTACTTAAAAACTCTTGCTTCTCTTCTGTTTGAGTATCATTTATTTTGATCATTTTTCTATGATTTTCATTTAGTTTTTCTATTATTTCATAATGATCTCCTTTCTCTATAAAATGCTTATCTTTATCTATTTTATACTCATGTATACTTCCATTTTTGTAATCATAACTAAAAATCCCTTCTTGATCTTCAGTTTTCAATTTATACGCTACAATGCCTCTAAAATTATTCAAATTTTTATGATTTCCATCATATTTTGCATGATATGGCACTTTGGTTTTATGTGAAATTCCTTTGATTGACACTAAATTATTTGGATTTTCGAACCACTTTTCAATTTGTGAATGCTTCTTTGAGGCTTCTTGAATGCAATGATTTAAAATTGGCGTTTCTGCCTTTATAACACTTAATATACAAGTTGTAAGTAATGGTAATAATTTATTCATTACTCCTCCTATACTTTAACTAAACCATATATTAATTAACACACCGTAATTTTTACTTCCTTACTTGCATTAGAATTATGATGTTTTATATAAAATTGCGAAAATTGCACTATGCAATTGCTAAATGTTAATTAGAGTTTGGTTGTTATTTGATCATTGGTTTTTTATTTAAATCAGTTTGGTTTAATGTAAATGAATTTTGAGATATAAAAATTATTCTTTTCTTGCATGTCTAAACAAATCTTCAATTTGTTGCATAGATAAAATAACTTCATCAAATGACTGCTTTAAAAATTTATTAAAATCTTCGCTATACTTATCCATCGTGATTTGTAGTTTTTGCAATGTATCTAAGCCTTTTTTAGAAAGTGTGATTTCATATGCACGTTTATCATATTTAGATTTTTCTTGCTTGATATATCCATATTTTTTCATTTGTTTAATATTATATGGGATATTTGGCAAAAAGTAGTTATTCACTAATTCTAATAAACCAAATTTCTTTTCTTCTATAAACAAAAGTAAAATACTTTGTGTAGGCGATAAATCATTGACTTTGATATCTTTAATATTATTTTTCATAGTGTTAAATACAACTTTATTTAATCTGATTATATTTTCGACTAAGATATTAATGCTTTTATTCTCCATTGGTACCTCATTGTTTGATTAAGTATAGTAATGATATGTTTAAATAAAGTAAAATAAATTTTAAATGATTTAGCTTAAATTTAACAATAGTAACAATATTATAGAATATGTATACAAAATTGCCATTAAATTTTAAAGTCATATTTATTGAGAGTAAAATTTCAGATTATATTAATGCAAATCAAGCAAAGTTATTAAACAGAACAATATTAAGTAATTTTTTCACCAATGATGACAATTCTTTTTCTGTTCATATTATATTCAAAGATATAGATATTCATAATGCGTTGTTCATTTGCTTGTTAGCAAGTTATAAAGTGTTAGATTCAATACAAGAAAATCATAACATCTCTCTACAGTGGCCTAATAAACTTGTTGTGAAAAATGCATTAATAGGGAAATGTGAAATAAAAACTTTCTCTGACACTATGGCAATTAAAATATCAATGAAGAAATTCTGCAATCAAAAAGATATGTTAATTAAGCTTTGTGAGCAACTAAATGGACAAATTCATGAGCTAAAAATGTTAGGAGGAAAACATATTATGAGCCAAATTAAGCAAATTGTTCCCATAGAAAAAAAACAGTACACTCAAGAAAACAAAAAGATACGCGTAAAAATTGACTCTATAGATGATCATGGAAATTTACAAATTGTTGCCAATAATTATCAAAAACACAGTTTATTTTTAGACAATTTTCTATGTATTAAAGAGTTTAAATCTTAACTGTGCAGTTATAGATATATGCAGGTGGAAAATTTTTTAATACATACGCACATTTTTTTGCTTGCAAACCTGATTTTCGTAATTGAATGTGGAAAAATGGACTGTATGCCATTTGAAGATATTGAATGTCATCTTTAACAAGGTCAGCAAATAAATCCATAATTTGCCTAGCTTTAGATTTTTGCAATGAAAGAAAAGGCAATGTAGAAACAATACAATTAATTTGATCAATGCTTACTATTTTTTTCAGATTAACAATATCATCATTTTCTACTTGAATACCTTTAAATTTTTCTTTTAACAAATCACAAAAATCAGATTCAATTTCAAAACATATAATTCTATTTGCAGGAATTCCACTATCAATTAAAGCTTGAGTAACGGTTCCCGTCCCAGCACCTACTTCAACAATATATCCAGGTTTGCTTAAATCTATTTGTTTTGCAAAATTATTACCAACAGATGAAGAACTAGCCACTACAGAACCCATACGAAATGGATTTTTAAACCACTTTTTAAAAAATAAGCTCATAATTTCATTATAACATGTAAGGCATAAGATGCAAAACATAGCTCTACCTATACATTATATACTTTTATAACAGTGTAAGTATGTCATAGGAATACCGATCAATGTTTTAACAAAATCTTTTTTCATTCCATATGATTCATGTTTAACAGGAATAAATGGAGTGTATGAAATGTGAAACATTACTGCACCATTATTCAAAACTTTTGAGCAAGACTCAAAGATTTGCTTAGTAACAGCGCGATCTAATGATAAAAATGGAATAGAGGAAACAATCACTTCAACATTCTTAAGAAGGTCTCCATCGATGCTTTTTTCAAACTTTGCTGCATTTGCATTAATAATTTTCACATCAGGAAATTTTTGATCCAAAACATCACACAACTCACTATCAATTTCCATGCATATTATTTTTTTATTGATTTTTTCATCATCATACAAAAATTTTGTTAAAGAACCAGAACCACTTCCTATTTCTAAGATATAACCATTTTCTGAAAGTTGAGGAATTTTTTTAATCAATTCGCGACCAGCTTTTGAGGGCAAAGGAAGGAAAGTTCCCATTCTCAATGGATGAGCTAACCACCTTTTTGCAAATTTAATATTCTCCCTACTAAAAATAGACATGACTTATTTTATATCAAATCAGATTATTGGTCTACATAATTTTTTCATTAAAGTAACAAATCATTTTTTGCAGCACATTAAAAACTAAAAATGTTGATTAAACTGATATTCTATTTGACAACTATTAATTTGTTTTTAATTTTTCAAATCATTCATAATTGCTCTAATTGCTAATAACCCACCATGAACTGGCATCCACTTAGAAAGAGCTTCAGATTTTTCTTGTAATTCATTACTATTCATAATTTTGACAATGAAGTCTTTAAAATATTGGGCTGTAAATTCATGTTCAGATGCCCACCATCCACCTTCACTACTTGCCCACCATTTTGCATTATATGTTTGATGGTTATCTTTAGCTTTAGACCATGGAACCAATAATGCAGGTCTCATAGATGCTGTGAGGTCTGTAATTGTACCTAATCCAGCACGTGCAACCACAACATTGCTCCATCTTAAAGCTTTTGTAGTATCAACAAATTCATCCAATACTAAACTTCCAAGTGGTAAATTTTTATAAGCTGACTCAAAATATTTTCTATCTTGACCAACTTGTTGGTGTATATTGATATTTTTCACAACTTCATTTGGTAAATTATTCAAAGCAGATGGAATAACAAGTTTCCAAAATGCACTTGATAAGCTTCCACCTAAAATTAAAATATTTAATTTGCCATTTTTTTGAATTGGGTAAGAAAGTATATCTTTACGCGGCATCAACCCAACACAATGCATCTTTTTTACATCAATATTATAAGATGCTGTGAAAACTTTTTTAGCAAATCTAACAAGCCATCTATTAGCTTTTCCAACAATTTGATCAGATTGATACAGATACAATGGACATTTCAAAAACCAACTCATAATGCATGGAGGAAAAGAAATATACGCACCAAACCCCACAACCACAACATTTTTATTCAAAGATTTTTGTTTTTTAATTATTTTGAAACTTTGAAACATACTTTTTAAGAAACCAAACAAATTAATTATGATGTTATTTCTGATAGGCAAAACCCAGACTTCATCAAACAAAGACTTATCAATATACTTCTCACCACGAGAGTCTGTAAGTATGATTTTTTTGCATTGAGCATAATAAGCCATCCCGTTTGCAGCAAAAACATGACCAGCAGTTCCACCAGCCGCAAAAATAATTGTTGAGTTTTTCATAAAATAGCCTTACTTTTTTAGTATGTCAAAAAACCAATATAGAAGCAATTATTGTTCAGAAATACATAACTTAGTCAATCAAGAAGTACAATTGGCCGGATGGGTTCGAAAAAAGAGAGACCATGGAAACATGATATTTATCGATTTGAAAGATCATACTGGGATCGCTCAATGTACAATTGATGTTGATGATGTAAACTTTCAAAACATAGACAATTTAACACTCGAAAGCGTTATATCCATTACAGGAACAGTTATTGAAAGACCAATGTCATCAGTAAATGAATCTTTAGAAACTGGAAAAGTGGAGATTAAAATTCATACAATCAAAACCCTTTCAACATCAGAAATTTTACCATTCGCAATGCATCAAACTGATATTGGTGAAGAATTACGTTTGAAATATCGTTTCTTAGATCTACGAAGAGATATGATGCAAAATCGACTACATTTAAGATTTAATGTAATAAAAATGATACGAGAATTTATGGAAAACAAAGGTTTTATTGAAATTCAAACTCCAATTTTAACTTCTAGCTCTCCAGAAGGTGCACGAGATTATGTAGTTCCAAGCAGGTTAAATCCTGGAAAATTTTATGCACTACCTCAAGCTCCACAACAATTCAAACAGCTGCTAATGGTTTCTGGGGTGCATAAATATTACCAAATTGCACCATGTTTTAGAGATGAAGATACAAGAGCAGATAGAGCGCCAGGTGCATTTTATCAATTAGATATGGAAATGGCTTTCTCTGATCAGGATGAAATTTTTAGTATTTTAGAAAATCTTATGCATTTGATTTTCAAAACATTTAGGCCAGATATGAGAATTTCAAGCATAGAAGATTCAGATCAAAGTTTTAATGAACAATCAAGCACTATAAGCGCATCAGCATGCAATAATAATGCAGAGCCAAACAAAAGTGCATGTTGTAACAACACTGCCTCTCACAATGCTGAATTGAACAGTAGCGCGGAAAATAAATGCTGTTCAAAGAAATCAAATCAATGTTGTAATAAAAAATGTTCAGATAATAGCAATACAGAGCCTTATTTTCAGAAATTCACTACTTGTAAAAATGAAAACAATACAAATTGTGTAGAATCCTCTTTCAAAGGATTCAAACGAATCCCATACAATGAAGCAATGCTGAAATATGGTACAGATAAGCCAGATCTAAGAATCAATCTACAATACGAAGATGCCACTGATTTATTCAAAGATAATTGTCCAAAATTCTTTGAATCTGCGCTTGCTAAAGGAGGGAAAGTACTATTTTTACCAGTTAAAGGTTTAAGCTCACAAACACGAAAATTCTTCGACACAATGCAAAAACATGCACAAGATCATGGAGCCGTAGGTTTGGGGTATGTATTGTTTAGCCCTGAAAAACGTGGACCACTTGCAAAATTTTTATCTGATGAAGTTTGTAATGCTGTTTTAGAACATGCTGATGGTGCATTTTTTGTAGCAGATTCTCAAGAAAATTTGAAAAAATACATGAACCCAGTTATTAAAAAAATTGCAGAAGAAATGAATATGATTGATGAAAAACGTTATGAATTTTGTTGGATCACAGATTACCCTATGTTTGAAATGAACAATGGCAAATGGGAATTTTCTCACAACCCATTCTCAATGCCTCAAGGTGAAATGGATGCATTTAAATCAGATCCATCAGAGATCAAAGCATTTCAATATGATTTAGTTTGTAATGGAATTGAAATCACAAGTGGTGCAATACGTAACCATAGAATCGATGTTATGTACAAGGCATTTGAGATTGCTGGATATACAAATGACGATGTGGATCAAGAATTTGGTGCTATGATTAATGCATTTAGATATGGAGCACCCCCACATGGAGGAGCAGCCCCAGGAATTGACAGAATCATCATGTTACTTGCTGAAACAGAAAACATACGAGAAGTAATTCCGTTCCCGTTGAATCAACAAGGTCAAGATTTAATGATGGATGCTCCTTCTGAAATTTCTGAAAAACACTTATCTGAATTACATATTAAGTTGAACAATAAACATAATGTGAAAAATTAAAATTAGTTTTTGAGATTTCATAACTTCAGTTAAAAAAAGCAAACTATAAGCTTTTTAGCAAAAAACTTTAATTTTACTACTTTCAAACTAAATAAATTATTTTATTATTAAAACCAAATCAATCAATTTTTTGAAGCTTATATTTTTTGATTTGTTTTATATTTTTATAGCATGATTAGAAAAAATTCTACAAAACACTTACTATGATTTCGATTAAACCAAGCTTAGTTTTCATTGAATAAAAAATCTGAATTAAACAATGACTTTATTAAATATATTTGTTGAAATGCACTCTCCTATCGTGACATATTTCTTATATATTATAATTGTAAATTATAATCATGTAGTGAATTTTTGAAAATATACACTATAGCTTCACTCAAACAATTTAGTTCCAATTCATTAAAATTTCTATTTTACTTTCTGATAAGTGAAAATTATTGAATAAAAATGAACCAATCCATAATTTTCCCTTTTAAATAACTTTTATATTTTATTTGAGAATGCCTTCAAGCAATCTCAATCACCATATGCTTCAATATTCAAATTATACATTCAACCTTTCATGAACAAAAAAATCACTTTGAAGCTATCATTTTTAGCCATATAGTAGCTTTGAACCATAATTATTCATTGAACACTTTTAGGCTCAATCACAGTAAAATTACTTCATAAATCAACGACATATCTAACTGGCATAGTAATCTTTAATTTTATGTAAACATAATCTTATCAAACACACACATAACTTACATTAAATTTTATAGCTATATTAAAGTATTTCAACAAAATTTTATCATTTTCGATTAATCAAATTATGATTTTTTTATTTCACAATACACAACGCTTTTTAACTTAGTTCATAGTTATTCAAAAAACTATCTTACTATTAGTTTATATCATCTTTATCAAGTTTTTTAATAATAAAGCTCTCAATAGTATCACCAATACGATAATCACTATAGTCGGATATCATAATACCACATTCTTGATTTGCAGAAACTTCAACTTTATCATGCTGCCTTTGCTTCAAGCTAATAATATCTCCTGTGTAAATTTCTTTACCATTTCTGATAACTCGTCCTTGTGTCTTAAGCTTAATAATACCTTCTTCAACACCACAACCAGCAATAGTACCAAGTTTCTTTTTCGTAAAGATTTCCTTAATCACAGCTTTTCCAAGAATTTCTTCTTCTTCAGTTGGAGCCAAAATACCTTCAGCTAACCCTTTAACATAGTCCAAAAGCTCATATATTACAGAGAATTTCTTAATTTTAATACCATGCTGTTCAGCAAGCTTAACAGTAGCAGATGGAGCATTCACTTTAAAACTAATGATCGTAGATTGACTTGTTTTTGCTAACAACACATCACTTTCTGTAATAGCTCCATTTCCTTTACTTACAACAACTATATCAATAGTGTCATAATTTATTTTTGCAACAGATGCTAAAATTGCCTCTAAAGATCCAGAAACATCAGATTTGATAATCAAGTTAATCTTATTAGAGTCTTCTTCGTTAAAGAAATCTAACAAATCTTCGTCCTCAGTTTTAATAATAACTTTTTGACTCATTGAAACTCTATGCTCAGAAATTTCTTTTGCTGTTTTTTCATTTTCCACTTCTATAAAAGCAGATCCTGGTTCTGGAACTGCATTCAATCCCATTATTTCTACAGGTATAGATGCAGTAGCTTCTTTAACTATTTTCTTATTAGACAGAGACATAGCTCTCACTTTTCCATATGTGTTATCAACAATAAAATGGTCTCCGTAACTCAGCTTACCATTTTTAATTAACACAGTTGCAATTGGTCCTTTATGTTTATCAAGCTTAGATTCAAGAACAATACCACTTGCCATGCATTTATTATTTGCTTTTAATTCTAACATTTCAGATTGCAACAAAAGAACTTCTAATAATTTATCTAGGTTTGTTCGTTTAGTTGCAGAAACTTCAACTTCTAAGATTTCTCCACCCAAAGATTCAACCATAACATTATGAATCAACAATTTTTGCCTTATGTTTTCTATATTTTTTGAGCCTTTATCAATTTTTGTATAACAAACTATAAATGGAACTTCAGAAGCTTTTATATGTTGAATAGCTTCAATAGTTTGATCTTTAATTCCATCATCTGATGCAATAACCAAAATAACTATATCAGTAATTTTCACACCTCTAATTCTCATAGAAGTAAATGCTTCATGACCAGGTGTATCTACAAAAGTAACAAACTTCTTACTATCTTTTTTGCTATCTAAGAACACTTGAGATGCACCAATTGATTGAGTAATTCCACCAGATTCTCCTGATACTGTGTCTGATTTTCTTAACGCATCAAGTAAGGATGTTTTTCCATGATCAACATGACCAACCACAGTCACAACTGGACATCTTGATTCGTAATCATCTGCATTACCTTCATCAGCAATAATATTCATTTCTTGCTGAGCAATTTGACCTGTATGACCCATTTCTTCAACTAAAGCTAATGCAATTTGAGAATCAATTAACGAAGTGTGTGAAATCTCTAAATCTTTTAATTTTGACTGTAAAATATTTATTTTTACAGCCATTTTATTAGCTAAATCAGATGGTTCTATACCTTCAAATGGAATCAAAACATTTCTTATAACTTCATCTCTAGATTTTCTAGCGACTCTTGGTCTTTTGTAATATGAACCAGACTCCAACTCCACATCATCTGCAGAATTTATTTTTCCTAATAATTGATGTGAAAATCTCTCATCTGAGTGATTAAATTCATTTCTAAATCTACTATTACGCCTATCTGCTCCATGCTCTGGCTTAGAAAATTTCCTTCCATTTGCTGGTTTTTGAAATGATTTAGCTCCAAATCCACTATTAGGTGTTCTTGATCCAAATCCACCTTCTCCAAAGCTTGATCTACCGAATCCATTAGATGATCTTGAGACAAATTCACCTCTTGACCCACCGCTTGATCCACCAAATCCGCCAGGTCTTGGACTAAATCCACCCGGCCTTGATCCGAATCCTCCAGGTCTTGGGCTAAATCCACCTTCGTTTGATCTGTTAAAACCACCAGGTCTTGGACTAAATCCACCCGGCCTTGATCCAAATCCTCCTGATCTTGGACTAAAACCACCTTCTCCAGAATTTGATCTGTTAAAACCTCCGGGTCTTGGACTAAATCCACCAGGCCTTGATCCGAATCCTCCAGGTCTTGGGCTAAATCCACCTTCTCCAGAATTTGATCTGTTAAAACCACCTGGCCTTGGGCTAAACCCTGGTCTTGAAGAATCACCTCTTGATCCCGCAAATCCTCCTGGACCTGATCTAAATCCACCTTCTCCAGAACCTGACCTATTAAAACCACCAGGCCTTGGGCTAAATCCTGGTCTTGAAGAATCACCTCTTGATCCCGCAAATCCTCCTGGACCTGATCTAAATCCACCTTCTCCAGAACCTGACCTATTAAAACCACCAGGCCTTGGGCTAAATCCTGGTCTTGAAGAATCACCTCTTGATCCCGCAAACCCTCCTGGACCTGATCTAAATCCACCAGGCCTTGGTCCATCTCTACCATCAAATCTTCTTTGAAATGGCCTGTCTCTATCAGCAGTTTCTTTAGGAGTATAAGTCTTAAAAATCTTGGACTTTCCATCTTCATCATTACGTAAAATTTTATTCAAAGGATTTAACTTGTTTCCAGATATAGTTTGACTTAAAAGCTCTCTTTTAGCATCATTTCTCTCACTATGTGCTTCAGAAGTTTTTCTTACTCTTTCAACTCTAACACTCTTATAATCTTTGTAAGGAGTTCTAGGAGCAGGCTTGTTGTATTTATCATTCAAATTTCCACTAAAGTGTTTTTGAAAAGCAGAACCTCTTGCATCTTTTTCCTGACTAGACAAAGTATCAGTACCTTTTTCCGTATCTCTCAAAACTTTTTTAAATTTCCCTCTAATTTCAACAGGTACTTTCTTATTGTTTCTATCATTGATCGTATAATTCATTTATGTTTTCATGATACATAAAAATCATAATAATCTAAAGACTTGACTAATAGTATTTTCATATTTTTATTAAATTAATTGATGACAAAGTAAATTAATATAAAAAGATAAATATAAGCAATATTAATAAGTAAATTATAAATATAATAAGTGATATATATATGTTTTGTGAAAAAATTATTTATATCAGTTAGCATATACAAACTAAAGAAAACAAAAATCATTAAACCTTTTTTATCTGAATACAAATCTATAAAATACAAATATAATATTACTTAACAACATAAATTGAAATACACAAAATTTTATGAGCATTGAGTCATTTCACTTTTCATATAATTTCTACTGAACAATTGATAACTAAGAATTATAATATTCAATATATTTATTACAAACTCAAAATTTATTAGTTGTTTTGTGGAGGGGTTTGAATAACAACTTTCTTAGCCTTCGGATCTCTCTTGAGCTTCTTGCTTTGCTTTCTGCAACTGTTCATTTGCCTTTTGCATTGTAGTTTTTTCAGCAATAATATGCCATTTTCTGGTAAGCTCATCTTTAGCCAATTCTAATTCACTTTTGCATTTAAATGCATTTTTTGCATTTGCAAACAATTCTTTTACTTTGCTTTTTATATCTGCTGAATTTTCAACACTTTTTAATGCTTTGAATATTGTTTTTTTCATATCTTTTTCTTTGATCAAGGCAATTTTCAACATATCAACTGATATTTTTCTAGCTAATTCTTTATCTAATTTGGGATATTTATTTGTAATTATACCACACTGTAATTCACTTTCCCACTCTTCTTGAGGAATGTCTTGACCTTGCATATAAGTCAATTTTTCAAACGCTAACTGTGATATACCACTCACTTGTTGCTCAAAGAATTTGCTACAATATCCTTCATCTTGTATTCCAACGCTCTTAGGCATATTGTTTTTACATTGTTCTGCTGTTTTTCCATTAAACTTTTCAATTAATTGCTTTTTAATGTTGGAAAATTTTTTTTCCTTATAATTAACTTTGCCCAACAACTTACTTATTTCAGAAGCATCAAAAATAGCATCAATATCTTCAAAAGTCTTTGCGTTTTGAAGCTTCATTTTCGTTTCCTTCATTAATATTGCCAAAATATCCTTTTCCGTCAATGCATCTCTCAAACATTTATTTGTTTCGTATCTAACATCTGCTTCATTTTGTAAATTTCCTACATATTGATCAATATTCCCTTTCACTTCAACTGAGATTTCTGCATAAGCGCTATCACTTTCTACAGATTCTTTTGTTTTCAAATATAGATCATGAGATGTTTTTGCATTTTCCTTTGCGGTCTGAATTTTCTGATTTTCAACCTTTACTAGATTGAACTTTTCTTCATCCGCTGCTGATTTAGCTTGTAAATCTTTCAGTTGTTTTTGACTTTCTGCATTGTCTTTTACTAATTCATCTTTCTCTTGATTTGACTGTTCCAACTTTGCATTTGCTTCAGCCAACCTTGCTGCTTCTGCTGTCTGAGCATTTGCTTTTTCTGACACTGATAACTGCATTTCTAATTTTCTTGCATTTTCTTCAACTGCTTCAACTTCTGCGTCATGAGCTGCATTTGCCGCAGCTAACTTCTCTGAACTTGCTTTTGCTTCTGATTCAGCATTTGCTTTTACAGCTGCTAATTCTTTTGCTTGTTTTTGATTTTTAGCCTCTAATTCTTTAATCTCTTTTTTAAAATCAGCCATCATGTTCTTTGTGCTTATCTCGATGTTTTCTCTCTCTTTTTTTTCTTGCTCTGCACTGTGCTTAGCCTCTTTTTTTGACGCTTCTAATTTCGCTTGTAAACCTTTCAGTTGCTTTTGAATTTCTGCATCTGCACTAGATTTCGCTATTTCAGCTACTGCTGCTTTAGCTTTTGATTCTTCAGCTAATCTTGCTGCATCTGCTGCTTGAGCTTGCAATGCCTCAGCTTTTTCTTCCAATTTTGCCTTTGCTTTTTGACTTTCAGCATTTGCTTCTTTTAATTGCTCTCTAGCTTTAGTTGCATCCTCTTCATATTTTGCAACTTGAATTGCATGATTATTTTTCAACTCTTCAGCGTCTTCTGATTTAGCTTGTAACTGCTTTGCTAATCCTTCTTTTTCTTTATTTGACACTCCTAATTGCTCACTTAATTCATCTTTCTCTTGATTTGATTTTTTAACTACACCTTGTTGCTTTTCTATCTCTGCATTTGCTTTTTCAGCTTTTTTCATATTAGATGCTAATTTAACTTCAAATTGTCTTGCACTTTCTGCTTTTTCATTTTCAGCTAATCTTACTGCTTCTTCTAATTTTCTTGCATTTGCTTCAGCCGCTTCTTTTGTTTTTTCTAACACTGCTAATTGCTTTTCAAAACCTACTGCTTGCTTTTGAATCTCTGCATTTGCTAGATTCACTTGAGCTTTCAATTGCTTTTGAATCTCTGCATTGTCTTTTACTAATTCACCTTTCTCTTCATTTAATTTCTTAACTGTATCTAGTTGTTTTTGAATTTCTTTATTTGCTATTTGTGATAATTCTGCTTCTGCTTTCGCTCTTTCAGCTTCTGCTAATCTATCTGCTGCCTCTTTTGAATTTTCTTCTGTTATTCTTTTGATTTCTGCATCTGAGATAGCTTTCGCTTCTAATAATTTCTCTGAACTTGCTTTTGCTTTTGCTGCATTAGATGCTAATTTAACTTCTAGATCTACTTTTGCTTCTGCTTCAATTTTTGCTTTTTCTTCAGCTTCTTCTAATCGCTCAATCATTTTTCGCATCATGTATTCTATGTCTTCTTCTTGAATTAAGTGTTTATAAATTTCACTTTGACTATCATTTTGATCACTCCCCATATCATCAGTAGATGTTCCTGCTGAAATTAATTCTTTAACTATATCACTTGATTGAGAGCTTAAATTTGTATCAGAACGAGAAGTCAAACCTTCTGATTTTACTGGATAATTATTTCTCCAAAATCTTTGAATTTGAATTGCAGCTTCTTCTTGTTTTTGGCTGCTTTCAATTTGATTAATTATTTCATCAGTAGAGCGTGCTCTTAAAATAAATTCTACATTTTTCACAATAAATAATTGTAATGTGTTTTCTTGAATATTATATTTGGTTAAATCTACACCTTCTAAATCAAATGTATCTTTAATAAATTCAATCATGGTTTTCAATTCTTTACCATACAAGTTTTTACTCATTTTGATACCATTTTCAGCACTAAGCAATCGATTTAAAGCTTCAGATTTAGAAATAGCAAAAGCATCAGCATTATTAAATGCAAAAGTAACAGCCCCACCTTGCATACTTTGGTCATTAAATGTTTCAAAATTAGCAATGCTCATAATTTCATCTAAAGCTAATTTAATAAGTTTATTAATATTAATCTCACCTATTAATAATTTAATTTTTTGTGCTTGCTCATCATTAAAAATCAAACAATCTCCACTACTTAATTTATGCTTATCAGAATTTAATTCCTTATTAGCACGAAATACTATACTTTGATTATCAAAATATAAAATAGAATTTGACCCTTTAGCAATTTCAGCATTTTCTTGCACAGATATGTAATCTGATGCTGCTTTATCACAACGGGTAACAAGAGCTTGACTTTTAGCATTTACACCATTAGATGCTAAAACAGATACTACCAAGCTAATTAATTTTCTATTATTCACGCGACAAGATTAACAGGAAATTAATAAAAAATCAAGAATTCATCAAATACAATCATGTATAATTTTCATCAATTCATTTATAGAAAAGTAATGATTGTGATTTGATTAACTTATATGTTTATTTTATAGGCAAATTTTTTAATATTTGTTTATGTAAATATTAAACATATATTGTGAGGAGTAATTTCTATTTAATTATTTAATAAAAAAATGCATATTCTTGTTTGTTTAAGATTGCTGTCATTGCATCAGAATTCATTGCTTTTGCTTTTCTTATTATTTTTTGTAATGCTTCTTTGTTCTTTTGCTTCTCTGGACCTTTCTTAGAAGAGCTATGATACTTACTCAATCCTGTTCTTAATTGACTCTCCATCTTTTTTTCTTCTTGTGACAGAGGTTGTATTGAATTTTTCTTAACTGGAGATACTGGCGCTACTTGAACTTCTTCTGTTTCTGGCTTTGAATCAACGCCTGTTGCAGATGATGTTGAAGCAGAAGTATCTGCAACATCTTTTGCTGGAGCGTCTGAACCATCTTCTTCTACCGCTGGTGAACTTTCATTTACCATTGCTTCTGATGCTTTTTTTGTTTCCGTTGTTCCTTCATCATTTGCTGAATGAGTAGGTGATGTTGAAACTTGAGATTTTGCTGCTTGCTTTGCTTTTGGAGCTAATTTAGTTTCACCAACTTCAGATGCCGCTTTTGGGCTTTCATCATTTTTAGGTGCAATTTCCAGCAATGTGTCTTTTGGATTTGAATCACTTTTTTCACTTTTAGTTTCTTTATTACCTTGGTCTTCACCTGCTGATGGCGCTACTTGAACTTCTGCTGCTGGTGATGTTGGAGCCACAGATGCTTCTGGAGCTGGATTTGAACCAGATGCGCTACTGAAGCTTGAATTTGAACCTGCTGGTGATGTTGGAGTCACAGGTGCTACTGGTGATGGACTAGCATCAGCTTCTTCTTTTTCTGCTTCTGCTGCTAACACTTCTTCTGCTTCTTTAATTCTTTTTGCAACCATTTCTGTAGCTGCATTGATAGAGCCTTTAATGTTATCAGAAGCCCATGTATCTTGCTCAGTCATATCAGTTACACTTTTTTGACACGTGCTATTTAGCCTGTCTAATACATAAAGTGCAAAAACTTGAAAACTATCAACACTGTCTGAACTTTCAAAACCATTAAGCAATGCATCACGCTTTGTGACATAATTATTTTTTGTAGATTCATTATCTGAATCGTCACGATCTAAATAAAATGTAGTTTTAACAAAATCAAATAATTCTTTAATATCTGCATCCTCTAAAGTATTAATATTAATCTTGATATATGTTTCAGGATCCCTTAAGAAAGCTTCTAATGCTTTAGATTTATCTTCAGATGATAATATGCTTCCAGAATTAAACAAACTATACGCTATATTTGAAAATACTTTATCATGATCATCCTCATGTGTGTATTCATTTTTGATTTCTTGACCATTATAAATCTTCATAATTTTATCTAAAGCTAATATAATCAGTCCGCTAGCTGCTGTGTTATTTGCTACTAAATCTGCAATCTCTTTAGCTTTTTCTTCATCAAAAATCAAATATTTACCATGAAGACCTTCTCCACCAATATCACTCAAATCTTTATTAGCATGAAGTATTGCTTTATTGTCCATAAAAAACAAAGTAGAGTTGGAACCTATAGAAGCTTTAATATTGTCAGCAGTTTTCATATGATTCAATGCTGCATGATCACACTTTGTAATTAAATTTCTATCAAACTCAGCATCAGATCTAACTGAGCTAATCATAAATACAGACATCACAAAACTAATTAATTTTTTATTATTCATGCGAGCATGTTAACAAACTATTAATACAAAAGCAAATATCTATATGAAACAAAATACAAAGTAATTTTGAAGCAAAGTGCAGTTAAAAGACTCCTGTGGATCCAAATCCTCCACGACTGTTTTTACTAATTTCAGCAGCATGCAATTCACATTCATCTAATTTACATATAACCATTTGTGCAATTCTTATATATGGCTGAACTGTATAGTCCTCATTCCCAAAATTTATAATAATAATTTTTACTTCATCTCTATAATCTGAGTCAATTGTTCCTGGGGCATTTAAAACACATACCCCATGCTTAATTGACAAACCTGATCTAGATCTAATTTGGGCTTCATACATTGGTGGCAATTCCATACAGAAACCAGCTGGAATCAATTTTCTTTCCATTGGAGCTAAAGTTACAGGAGTATCAAGCTTAGCAACTAAATCAAATCCAGCACTTCCTTCTGTTGCTTTAGTAGGCATGCATTTTTCATCTAATAATTGTACTTTTATATTCATATATCGATATTAACCTGGAGTTATTAAAACTCATACCCTAAAATTAAAATCTAAATCTAAACAAAACTACTAATCAATAATATAATGTTTATTACAAAAAGCTGAAAATAAATAATTTATCAAACTAATCACTGATAAAGTCATAGCAATCCAGAGCAAAGCATTCCCTATACATGAAAAATCAAAAATCAATAAAGTCATGCTACACATTTGGATACATGTTGTGATTTTGCCCAACGTGTGCACAGCAATATTTTTTTGTTTTATTTCATTAATGTAATTACGAATAAAATATATAACTAAATTACGCATTATAATCACGTATACTGGAATAACATGAAACCCTGAAATAATATGTTTTTGCAGCAATGTTAACAATACTAATGTGATCAGCATTTTATCTGCAAATGAATCAAAGTGTTGTCCAAATTTCGATGTCATACTATACATACGAGCTACATATCCATCCAAAAAATCAGAAAAACATGATAATAAAAACAAACTTGCAGCTTCAAATTTTAATCCATAGATAATGAAAATACATATTATTGGAGCGCTAATTACACGAAACATAGTGATCATATTGGGTAATGACATAAATCTTATTTTATTCATAGTAACCTAAAAATCAATCACGCCAATTGCTTTTCTAACATTATGAAGTGTTTTCTGGGCAATTTTTCTCGCTTTAGCAGTTCCTTGAATTAAAATTTGCTTCATATCATCATTATTTAATGAAGCTCGCTTTTCTCTAATTGGAGCTATAAAATCTTGCAAAGACTCATTAAGCAATTTTTTCAATTTCACATCACCAAGACCACCCTTTCTATAATTTTCTTTTAATTCTTCTAAATGTTGAGTGTCATTGTAAAATTCATCTAAGTATTCAAATACAACATTACCTTCTACTTTTCCAGGATCAGAAACATGTATATGATCTGGATCTGTATACATTTCGAAAACTTTACTTCTAATCTCTTCTGAGCTTTCAGAAAGCATAATTGCATTTCCTAAAGATTTACTTGCTTTTGCTTTTCCATCTATTCCAGACAAGCGAGCAGTTTTGCTTAAAATTGCTTTTACTTCTTTCAAAACTCCAGAACCATGCAGTGAAGTGAATTTACGTACAATTTCATTTGTTTGCTCTATCATTGGAATTTGATCATTTCCTACTGGAACCAAATCAGCTTGAAATGCAGTGATGTCTGCAGCTTGACTAACTGGATAACATAAAAATCCTGCGGGAATAGAATTTTCATAACGTTTTTGTTTGATTTCAGCTTTTACTGTAGGGTTTCTCTCTAAACGCCCTAAAGTCACAAGATTCATGTAGTGAAATGTAAGTTCCGCTAATTCTGGTATTGCTGATTGTAAAAGGAAAGTTGTTTTTGCTGGATCCAATCCTACAGAAATATAATCTTTCATAACTTCAAAAATATTATTTGATACAACATCAGAATTGTGATCAGTTAAAGCTTGTAAGTCAGCTATCATAACATATTGCTCATGCTGATTTTGTAAATCTAATCTTGATTTTAAAGAACCTGCATAATGACCTAAATGCAATTTTCCTGTTGGTCTATCTCCGGTTAAAATAATACTCATTACTTTGATCTTATAATTTATACAAGATAATTTGAATAACTTTATAGATAAAACACAAAATGTTACTATCAACAAATATGGGATACGTAAATTTATGGGGAAAGCATGCTGTATTTGCTGCTTTGAAAAGTAGAAGTAGAAAAATTTTTAAAATACAGTGCATCGGTAGTGTTAGAGATGAAGTTGCAGAAATCAGACCTGGCTTGAATATTGAGGTAGTAGAAAGGAAATTTTTAAACAAAAAGTTTCCAGATGTTCAGCATCAAGGAATTGTATTAACGTGCTCTTCATTATCTTGTTGTAAATTATCATTATGTACACACATTCAACCTAATGATTGCATAGTTGCATTAGATCAAGTGCAGGATCCACATAATGTTGGAGCAATTATAAGATCTATGGCTGCTTTAGGATTTAAACATTTGTTGATGACAAAAGATCATTCTCCATCTTTAGATGGAACAGTTGCAAAGAATGCATGCGGAGCTCTTGAACAAATACACGTATCAAAAGTTACCAACCTTGCAGATGGATTAATATATTTAAAAAAGAAAGGTTTTTGGTGCTTCGGACTTGAAGAAGATGGAAAGAAATGTTCTAATGACCTAATCGGTGGATTTGTACTCGTAATAGGCAGTGAGGGCAAGGGGATCCGCAAAAGAGTAAAATCCGAATGTGACGGGTTTATTGGAATAGATACTGATCCATCTTTTCCTGTTTTAAACGCATCAGTTGCAGCTGCCTTAGGAATGTATATTTTAAGAGGTAATAAATAGTGAATATGTTAAATTTTTTCAAAAATGTGATTAAGCCTTTCAAGCTTATTTTAGTAGGGATAGCTATATGCGTATGCGCAAATGCTGCTGCGATATCTTTATTTCACCTTATAACAAAGCATGTAGTGGATGCTCTTTCTATGGCATTTGTAGATATGTCAAAGATTGGCTTAGCATATAAATGTGTGTTTTTCTTGATTGCCACAGTTTTTCTTTATGATTTTTCTGGAAGAGCAAGAGATTACTTACAATTGCAAATGATTCCTAAATTAAGGAAACACATAATAGATATGCTTTGTGGTAATACATTATCTTACATGTATGAATATTTTCAAGGATTTACTCCAACTAAATTTGTATATTCAGTATTTCAATCTTCTGATTCTACTGCAGATATTTTTATAGATTATGCTGCAGATTTTCTTAAAATGGCATGTAGTTTGCTGTTTTCATGTATTTTGCTATTTAGCGTTAATACAAACTTAGGATATTTTGCGATCATATGGATTCTTGTATGGAACATTTTATGCTTCATTTTGGCAGTCAAAACAAATAAAATGTCATATAAGCTTGCAGACTTAAGAAGCTCATTATCTTCAAGGTGGACAAATACATTTGACAATATAGAATCTGTATTTGTTTATAATGGAGCAAAAAAAGAACTAGAAAAAAATCAAACACACTCATTCGAAGTGATGACTCAAGAGAAAAAGTTAGCTACATTTTTACTCAAAATCATGTCAACACAAAGTTTTGTTGTGTTAATTATAAGTAGTGCAATATTTTTTTATATGCTTTCTTTGTTTAAAGTTGGCCTTGTAACACCTGGAGACTTTGTTTTAGTTGCTGAAACAATTCATGCAATTAGTTCTCAATTATGGGAATTTTCACAAGATTTATCTTGGTTAATGACAGATATTGGACGAATCAGACAAAGTCTAGATATGTGTAAGACAAGAGAGAAACCTAATAAAATTAACTCTGATATTCAAAAAATTAATTTTAAGAATTATGATGTAAAAGCTCAAAATATTGCATTTGCGTATGGAGATAAGGAAATTTTTTCACATGATGGAGAATTAAAAATAGAGCAAGGAAAAACTGTCGCTCTTGTTGGTTCATCTGGAAGTGGAAAAACAACATTTATTAAGTTAATGCTTGGATTAATAAGTCCACAACAAGGTCAAATCACATTAGGTCAAAATAGCATACAACATATGAACCCACATTCATTAAGAGATAACTTTGCATTGATCCCTCAAGATCCTAAATTGTTTGTTGATACAGTTCTAAATAACATTAGATATGGGTCATTTGATGCTATAAAAGAGGAAGTTATTGCTGCAGCTAAAAAAGCGCAAATACATGAATTTATTGAAACACTGCCAAATCAATATGAAACAACTATAGAAAACACTTCTTTATCTGGAGGGCAAAGACAAAGGTTAATGATTGCTAGAGGATTGCTTAGAGATGCAAAAATCTTTATTTTTGATGAGTCAACATCAGCATTAGATACGATCACTGAAAAAGATATATTAAATGCAATTAAAGATATAGATTCATCAAAAACAAAATTCATTATTGCTCATAGAATATATACAATCAAAAATGCAGATATAATATTAGTATTTCATAATGGAAGAATCATACAGCAAGGAACTCATGAAGAATTAGTTAAAGTTGATGATTTATACAAAAAATTATATGAAATTCAACTGAATGGATAATGCATAAATGCATTTGAAAACACGCAACACTATTTTTCAAACTCAATTACCAATATTAGGAATACTTTTTTCACTTATAGGATTTATTGCAATGATTTCAATGAATGAAAACAAACGTGCAATACTTCATATATGTAGGATGTTTTTATTCATGACTATTAGTTTATATACTAAAAAAATCAGAACTAAAACATTATTCGAAATAAGCACTATACTATATATAGTTTCACTATTATTACTTATTTCAACATTCATATTATCAGCTAAACATGCAGGTACATATCGTTGGTTAAATCTATTTTTTATGAAAATTCAAGTATCTGATTGCATGAAAATTTCTTTAATACTTTTTCTTTCTAAATTTTTACACTCATCAAACAGCTCTTTTATAAATTACTGCAAGGCTATTATGATTATTTGCATTCCCACATTAATAATATTAAAGCAACCAGATTTAGGAACTGCAATTTTAATATGCGCAATAGGAATCACAATGATATTTTTTCATAATATTAAGTGGTTTTCATATACAACATTAGCAGGGTTATCTACATTACCATTTGTATGGAAATTTCTACATCAATATCAGAAAAATAGAATTATAGCTTTTTTGAACCCATCGCTTTATATAAAAGGAATTGGATATCACGCTCAGCAATCATTGATCAGCATAGGGTCAGGAGGCTTATATGGCAAAGGAATTGGGCAAGGTACTCAAAGTAATTTCGGATTTCTCCCAGAAAAACATACAGATTTTATTTTAGCACATATAGGTGAAGAATTTGGATTTTGGGGTATTATGTTGGTCATATTTTTATTTACTTATACAACAATTTATATTATTTATTTAATCTCACAAATAGATATTAAATTTTATAGGTTAGTATGTTTTGGAGTAGCAAATTATATATTTTTTCAAGCTTACATAAATATAGCAATGACAGTGGGATTTTGCCCTGTAGTAGGAATTGCCCTTCCATTCATATCTTACGGAGGATCATCTTTATTAGCTTTATGGACATGCATTGGAATAGTAGAAAATATTTTTTATCATAAGCAAGCAACAATTATAAATTCAAAGCTATATCAAAAATTATGACACTTTCCTTAACTTATAAAAAATATAACAATCAGGTTCATATATTAAATTAGTTTTCATAATTAATAAAAGATTATTCGCATTTCAGTAACAAAATTTATTATAATACACCAGGTGATTAAAAATTCTCAATATATATAATTTCAAACTTGAGGAAATATTAAATTGAAGGTATAATTTTAGGGTTGCCGAATTAGCTCAGTTGGTAGAGCGGCTGATTTGTAATCAGTAGGTCATTGGTTCGACTCCGATATTCGGCATTTCTTCAAAATTTATAAACAAAATATATTTAAAGCATGTATTTTCTTAAATTAAATAATTAATATATAAAAATCAAAGTATGCATGGAATTTATATTTTATTTTAACTAGCAATATTTTCACTAATCAAAAAAAACTTTGAAATAGGAAATAAGATTTTTTTTAATGGAAGCAAGTGTTTTAATTAATATTTAACAAAAACAATTAGCTATTAAGGGCAATTGGCATTGCAATATACACAAAATTATTATAATTTTCATGTCTCATTACTATAGGTTTATTTGTACCATGATATTCTAATTTCATATTACCTTGTTCAAATAATCGCAAAAAATCTAGCCAAATATTACAATCAATACCAAAAGTAAAATCAGGACCTTCATATTGTCCAGATAACTTTTCTTCTCCAGATCCATAAGCAACATTTTCACACTTAATTACTGATTCTTTTCCAAGTTGCACCTTTGCTACTTTAGATAATTGAGATGATAAAATAGAAATTCTATCAAGAGATTCTTTTAAATTATCAATAGTATCTTCAAATGTACCTTCAATAGAATTTGGAATCAAACCCATATAATTTGCTGGAAATGCACCATTTATCAACCTACATACAAATGAAAAATTCTTCGCAACAAATTTCACATGATGCTCATGCTTATAACACTCTAAAGTTTCTTCTTTTGTTAGCAAAGATGATAGTGTTTCTACGCTTTTTCTAGATAAAATCATATCAAATTTAGCTAATTTAACCTTTTTAGAATACATAGCTAATTTATGAGCATCTGTAGCAACAAATCTCATTTCATTTTCATCACTTTCCATATATATACCATTGAAATATGCACGTATATCATCAGTAGCCATAGCAATTTTAATCATCTTAATATATTCCAGAAATTCTAAAGCATTGATTGAAAAAATTAAATTATCAGCTACTTCAGGCATTTTCGGAAAGGTAGTCGCATCTAAAATGTTAAGCTTAAACGTACCTGAACTATATTCAATAATTACTAAATCATCTTTTTGTATTAAAACTAGAAATTCGCTATTTGCTTTTCTAACTAAATTATAAAAAATCTGTGCAGGCAGAGTCACAACCCCTTCTAACTCCACTTTGCTAGTAATAGTATAATTCAAGATCAAATTTCCATCTGAACCCTCTATACTTAATTGATTATTTTCAGCTACAAGTTTAACATGAGAAAAAATAGGCTGAGTTGCCTTTCTGTCTATAACAGACTGCTGACACCTCAAAGCCTCCATTAATTCTGTTCTCTTAACTTTTATGTGAAACGACATACTTATTTATATGAATATTTTTACTTAATTTTCAATGACTCAGAGAAGAAATAAATAAAAAACTCTCAATTCAGTGTCAAATATATAAAAATGATTTAGATTCTAAGTTCAATACATAATTTACGAGAAAAAATAACTAAGCTATAAATCACATACAATTCTAAATAGTGATAATAATTAGATTATTATTTTAGCTCCTTATAAATTTTTTAATGTAGATTATCTTATTTGTGAATTCATTTTATTGGTTTTAAATATGTATAGTGATTTGGAGTTTCTTTATAATCCAGTTCATTATAAAGCAAAATGTTTAAAGTGTTTGGATCAGTATGCATTATTTCATTAAATTCATGATCATAATCACTTAACTTCATATCAAATTCATTACCCTCACCTCTGCTACTTTTGTCAGACATAAAAACATTGCACTCAACATCCATCATCAATGCGACTATGCGAATTATATGCGAATTATTCATTGTTGTATAAGGCAATAAAACAGAAATTAATTGAAAATAATTAACATCAATATTATTGCTATCCTCATATCCATCAGTAGCAATTTTCTGAATTTTTTCCAATATTTTCCTATCACTTTGCAGTTTTTCCAATGTTTCAATTGATTGTGTACGCTTCCCTATTGGTAATTCTTTTTCTTCTTCAGAATGTTTTTTGAAACGTTCTTCCAATACTTTTATATTGCTTTCCAATTTTTCGATCACTTTATGAAGTTTTGCATACATACCTTTTGAAGGTCTGTCTGCATCATCCAAAAGATCTTTTATATATTCATTGGCTAATATGATTCCTTTTGTACCAAGACTTGCATCTTTAATTTCATCAGCAATCAAACTACGTAATGCTTTTTGTAATTTTCCATCTTTTTCTTTATTTGTCTCAGTTCTTGTGTTGAATTTATGACTTTTTGCTAAGTTCATAACTTTTTTAGCAAACTCATTTTCAAAGACAGCCTTTTGATTATTCATATCTCTCATATAATCTGACAATATTGCAAAGGAACATAAATTACCTATATCTGGAGTATTTGCATGAGTGAATGTGGAGGCTCCATTTTCTAGTTTAAATGTGGAACATGCATTCACTTTAATAACTGTATTGTTTTTTACACCACCTTGCATATAACTTGACTCTTCTAAACTTTTGCGCTTTGCCTCTTCTAAATCATTCTCTTCTTTCTTAAGTCTTTTTGCTCTATCTTTCTCTTCTTCTGAACTTGCTTGAATTGCTGCTTGCAGATTACGATTATTCATTCGCTGATTTTCATTGATCACTTCAACGCCTGCTCCACCTTGCAATTGCTCAGTATGCACTTTGGCTTCTAGACATAAGAAATCCACTGCCTTCAAATATGTAAAATGATGATCATCTAACAAAACATTCAAAGCTTTTTCATCATCACTAAATTGATCACTACGTATTTTTCTCAAATTAAACATATTTTTCGAATTTGCATATTCTATATTCCTATCAATCTGAAAAACATTACAGGGAACATTCATCATCAAAGCTACTAGTTGAATCATATATGGATCATTATATGTAATATAAGGAAGACATTCAGAGCATATAAAAGTGTTCAGTTTTAATAACTCTTTATCAAATGCCTCATAGTCCCCTGCTTTAATATTACGCAATATAGAAATAAGAAATTCCTGATTATCATTTATAGTTCTATTTTCTAAATCTTCTATTATATTATCGCGAATGTCATCGGTTAATATTGAAGTTAAATACTTGAAAACTATCTCGCTTGCTTTAGTTTGATTTTCACCAAAGTTAAATGTTTCTATTTTATTAGAAATCAAACTACGCAACTCTTCTTGCGCTTCTCCATCAGTTTGGTATTGGTGTTTTTCTGCTAACTGATTTACTTCTTTAGCAAAATCACTTTTAAATTCGATTCTATTATCATTCATATCTTTCACATAATTTAATATTGACGCAAAAGAGCATAAGGCCCCTGCACCAGAAGTTTGCACATATTGAAAATTAAATGTGCGACTATTCTCATTATATTGAAATGATGAATTATTATTTACACTTTGAGTAGAATCATATTGATTGTGAAAAAAATTCTTCAATGCATCACTATTTAAAGAACAATATTCGTTACAAACTGAATCATATTGTAAATCAAAATTTTTCCTATTTCTAATCGCATGACTAGCAAGTTGGGCGCAATGACTATCTTGATCAAAATTCATTTTTAGTAAATCCACAACTTTATGATCTTTTAATACAACAACATTACGACCATCTACAGTGTGCGAGTCAAAAAAATCATCAAAAGCAATATCTGAAATATTTAAAATTCCCTCTTCTTTAACTAATAAATCACCAATTATATAACCAATTAAAGAATTCTTCTTGTCTGTTGTTTTGTTAAACTTCTCTAACGCCAAATGACAATCAATATTATTTTTAGAAATAGATTTTATAACATCATGTTTGGGAATGTTTATTAACTCTAAATTACCTGCATAAAGTTGAAATACAGGACACAAAGACAACAAAGAAATAATTGCTTGATTCATATTTAATCATAACATACGTATAGTAATTTTCCAAATTTCAGAACAAGAAATATCGATCCCAAATAAGCAAACATTTAGTTAAAAACAGTAATCATTAAATAATACTCAATATTTTCTACGATAAACTTTTTTTGTTAAATCTCTCTTCCTAAAATTGCTAGAATCATCCTCTTTTACCTTATCCTCCACACATCTATTATTTTCATGATCTGCTTTAATGTCATGCTGCTCTAATTGCATCTTTAATAATACACGCAATTCATCTCTTGTTTCAGCATTCAACAAATCTTTTTTATGCGCTTCATCTAACCGCACTAATGCTCCACTTATTGCATCTATGCTATTTCCTTCATTGTATGCAACATCCCATACTTCAGGTATCAAATCTTTTATACGCATTCTTTCTTTCAATTCTTTAAGTTGTATAGTTTGATTTTCTTGCAATTGATTAAAACCCTCACATATCTCCTTTTTGATTTCTTTTCGCAACTCTTTTTCTTCATTAATTACTTTTCTTCTAGCTTCTTTTTTTGAATTTCTTTTCTGTATCAAAGTTATTCTATCATTAATAATTTCACTCTTTTGACTTAAACTGTCATAACCTTTCATTTGTAATCCACTTACTTCAATTGGGCTTATTAACTCATTTATATGAACTTGCGCTGATACTAATTTATCTAAATCATTACTTTGATAATTAGAATTGATATATTCTATATGATCTTTATTTGTATGAAATTTTTCCTTTATAGCTTCCATTTCTATATTATATTGTTGATTTATTTCACTCTGTAAATTTTCTCTCTCCATTGCTTCTTTTGTCACCATTTGCAATATATTATCTTCCAATACTGTTTTTTGTTCAGACTCAGCTTTTTTACGAATCTCTTCTTGTTTTTTCATTTTTTTCACATACTCTGATATTGCTTCAGCAAACATATTAAACTCTGCTAAATGTAAATTTTTACTATTAATTATTTCAACTAACTCTGATAAAAATTCTTTGTCAGATAAAGAATCTTTTTTGCTTTTCAATGTATTTTCTTCATCTTTCAACCAATTAGTCACTAATTCATTCTTTTTATATAATTCTGTAGTTAACTTCTTAATATTAATACTTTCTATAAGTTCTGATTTTCTTTCTTCATTAACAAAACCTCTATTCATATTCAAGTATAACTGCAATTTATCCTGAGCTTTTGTCAAATTATTTACAAGCTCATCAAGAACAGATTCGTTGCCTTCATAAAATGTTATGATTTCACTATCATGCAATGCGATTTCTCTTTCCATTGCCTTTATTTTTAATTTGTTTTTTGCGTCTGATTCTTCAGTTTCTAATATTTTTTTATCAAGTTCTTCTAATAATTTATATTTTGTAATTTCTTCAATCTTTCCTAATGTTACTCTTTTTTCAATTTCATTTTTTACAAATAATCGCTGTTTCTCTTTATTGTGCTTACGTATTTCATCTTCACGATTACGCTCTGCAGCTAAAATCTTAAGTTCTTCTGCTTTGTGCACAGCTAACATTTCATCTTGCTCTGCAGCGAATTTCACACCATCACTTACTCTTTTATTTTCCTCTTCAATTAAAATTGCTTTCCTTGCTTCTATTTTTTTAACAATCAGTTTAAACTCATTGAACATTCTTTCTCTTGCCTTTTGCTCTTGATTTGAAACGATTTGCCTTTCTAACTCTACATGTATTCCCATTCTTGCTATGTGTTCTTCAGCTAGCACCGCATTAAGTTTCAATACCAATAAGTTGTTTTCATAATCATTAAATATACTTGCTTGCTCCTTTTGCTCCTCAGTTAAAATAGCCTGTGCTGCTTTTGCTTTTTCAATAATCAAGTCCAATGTTTTTGACATTATGCTTCTTGTTTTTTTCTCTTCACTTGAAATTGCTTTCCTTGCCTCTATTTCTTTTACATTAAATTTAAATTTAGCGAATATTCTCTTTATTTCGTCTCTCTCTTCGATTAAAATTGCTTCCCTTGTTTCTTTTTCCGCAATATCATTTCTAGTGAATTTAAACAAACCCATCAAATTTGACATCTCCTCTTGTCTTGTAGTTGCAATAGTTTGTCTTACCTCTGCTTCTTCTGTACCAAATGCAAATCTAGATATTTTTTCTATATCTGATGTGTTTTGTGTGTTCTCTACAAATATAATATATTTTAACTGTGAGCACCTTAACTTTTCTTCTACATTAGCATATTCAATATGTTCACTTTTATATGGTTTGTCGAATTCATTAACAATTGCCTCTCTTGCTTCGCATTCACTTTGATTTAATTTTTCTATTGCGGATGCATGAAGAGCATTTTTAAGATTATTGCACGATCTCCTAAATTCATTAGAATCAATATTATTACTGATCGCATTGTTTATAAATTGAGAATAAGATACACATTGACGTACAAAATCTATAGATTGGCTATTTTTGAGCAAATATACTCTTTTTCCATTTGGTAATATGATTTCCTCTATATTATATGATTGACTTTGATTTGCAGTATTATAAATACCAGCTTTAGTAGCTAACATGCCATTAACTACATATCCAACTAAGGAATGTTTTGTATTTTGTATTTTATTATATTCTGCAACCGATGAATGGCATTCATCATTATGCTTTACAATAGATCGAGCAATCGTATTTATACACTCATCATCGAATTTATCTACGTTACATTCAACACTTAATTGTAAAATCAATGCACTACACAAAGATAATAAAGAAACGTTAACTTTACTCATGAGACACCATAACATATTAATACAATTTTTCCAAAAAACATTTCTTAAGTAATGTTGAACTGTTTTTAACAATATAAAAAGCATTGTGAAGCACATATTCAGAACATGCTGTGTTTTGGCAATTTTCATATTACACTTTTTTTTACTGCTTTATAAATGTTTGTAACCTGATTAATCTCTCTTTTTACTTTTCTATAGTTGAGTTCTTTTGATTTTATATTTAACAATACATTTGTTATTTTGAAATTCAATTCTTGATTTATTTTCATAATTATCACTTTCATTAAACTTTATTAATTACCTTTTTTTTATTTTATAATTAATACACACTCTTTTAAATCATAATTTAATTGATCAAGCATTAATTTAATTTAGGAAATAATTTTAAGTGATATTTATATAAGCAAAATGCTTATTAATATTGGTATATTATGCAATTTAATTGTGAGCATAGAGCACAAAAATGTTATTTATCTTCTGGTTTTGGAGTTTGATCAACATCATTTGCTGTGTTATCTTCTGATTCTTCGTCAATATCATCTATTACATCATTCATTGGAACAGCTTTCATTAATTTATCATCATCTAATCTTGCTAACCTAACACCTTGTGTCTTACGCCCAGCAACTCTAATATCATCTGAATCACATCTAATAATTTGCCCTTTTTCAGTCATGATCAATATTTCACTTTCTAGGTCAATCCTATATGCTCCTACAACTTTACCAGTTTTCTTAGTTACATCTAATGCAGAAACACCTTTAGCTCCTCGTTTAGATTTTCTGTAATTATCTTTTTTACTACGTTTTCCATAACCATTTTCACTAACTGTCAAAATCATAGAATTATCATCTTTATTCAATAAAGTAGCGGAAACTATCTCATTATCTTCTTCAGGCAAGACCATTCCAATAACACCATGAGATGATCTACTATTGAAAACTCTTACATCTTGTACAGAAAATCTTACAACTTTACCATAAGAAGAAGTTAGCAAAATATCATCTTCTTCATTACAAATCATTGCAGAAACTAATCTCTCATCATCCAGTAATTTCATAGCAATTTTTCCGTTAGATCTAATACCTTCAAAATCACTTATAGAGTTTCTTCGCACATATCCCTTAGAAGTAACAAAAATAATTGTATTTTTATCATCTCTTTGCAATGGAAGTGCTAATGAACCCATAATTTTTTCACCAACATCTAATGGGAATAAGTTTACTAGCGCACGCCCCTTCTTTTGACCTGAACTTACAATAGGCAATCTATACACTTTCATAGAATATGAATAACCAAAACTACTAAAGAAAATCACTTCTTGGTGCGTATTAGCAACAAACATATGCTCTACAGGGTCATCAGAATCCATACCGATTTTACCTTTTCCACCACGTTTTTGTAATCTGTATGAAGAAATAGGCATGCTTTTTACATATCCCTTACTACTTACAGTCACAACCATATCTTCTGATTTAATATAAGACTCATCAGTTTCCTCACCAAGGTTAACTTCCAAGTCAGTACGACGGGCCGTTCCAAAAGATTCATTAATTAAATTTAAATCTTCCTTTATAATTTTAAATCTTTCACCTTTATTGTTTAATATATATAGATAATTTCTAATATTTTCACCCAATACTTGCAATTGCTCCCAAAGTTTATCACGCTCTAAACCTGTTAATCTACTTAATCTTAAGTTTAAAATCGCTTTGACTTGCTCTTCAGAGAAAAAGTACTTATCAACGGGAGTTGTATCCTCATTAATACACTCTAAGTACCCTTTAATATCATCCCAAGACCATTCCATTTCTTGCAAACGAATTTGAGCTTCTTGAGAATCTTTCGAACTTTTAATACAATGTACTACTTCATCTAATTTTTTTACAGCTAATGATAGACCCCAAAGAACATGCGCTTTTACTCTATCGTTTCGTAAGAAGAACTTTGTCCTACGAATTAAAACTTCTTCTCTATAATCAAGGAATATATTTAAAGAAGCTTTCAAGCTAAGAACTAGGGGTTTTCCACGATGCAACGCCAACATATTAACATGCATAGCAACTTGCATTTGAGTGAATTTATAAATTCTGTTCATGATCAAGCCAGGTTCAGCATCTTTTTTCAATTCAAGAACAACTCTCATTCCATCTTTATTAGACTCATCCCTAAAAGTGTGTACTTGAGCCAGAATTTCTCCTTGCATTAAATCTGCAACTTTATCCATCAAATTTTCTTTATTAACTTGATATGGAATAGATGTAATAACTAAAGCACTTCTACCATTAACTTCCTCTTCATGAATTTGACCTCTCGCAGTAAAGCTTCCTTTACCTGTCGTGTACATGTCGATCAAACCCTTACCTTTAAAGATAATTCCACCCATTGGGAAATCTGGAGCAGGTAAATATTCCATCAAATCAACTGATGAAAGATCGCGATCATCAATTAAAGCACATGTAGCATTAATAACTTCAGATAAGTTATGTGTAGGGATAAATGTAGCCATACCAACAGCAATTCCACTTGCACCATTCACTAACAAATTAGGAAATCTTGCTGGCAAAACATCGGGAATTTCCAATGTTCCATCATAGTTAGGGTACATATCAACTGTATCTTTGTCATAATCTTCTAATAAAAATTTCGCAATTTTAGATAAACGAGCCTCTGTATAACGCATTGAAGCTGGCTTATCACCATCGATAGAACCAAAGTTACCTTGCCCATCAATTAGCGGAGTATAAATAGAAAAATTTTGTGCCATTCTTGCCATGGCATCATAAATCGCAGTTTCACCATGAGGGTGATACTTACCAAGCACATCACCAATAATACGTGCAGATTTTCTATGTGGGTTCTCTGGAATACAATTTGTTTCAATCATTGAATATAATATTCTACGTTGTACAGGTTTTAACCCATCATACGCATTAGGAACTGCCCTACTTGTTATAACGCTCATAGCATAATCTAAATAAGAAGATTGCAATTCACTTTCAAAAACTGTTGATTTTTGTTGATTCATATACGTAAATTATATTCTTATTATCCATTTATGTCTATGTGAGCCTTAAAAGCATCACAGGAAGAAATTATATTATCCCTTCACTCTGTGTGAACCTTATAAAGCAATATAAAAAAATTGCTTAATTCATTCAAATGATTTTATTTAAATTTAAAATGGGATATTGTTGTTTGTTTCATCATCACTTGAAGACTCAAATGAAGATGCTTGTGAGGATTCAAATGAAGACGCTTGTGTAGGTCCAAAACTTTCTTCTCCAGAGCTTTCACCACCACGACTAAACATTTTTAAATCAATCATTTCAACTTCAACAGTTGTTCTTTTTTGACCCATATCATCTGTCCAAGAAGTTGGGCGCAAACGTCCTCTGATGTACACCAAACTACCTGTTTTAAGGTATTGCTCTACTATTTTCACTAATTGAGGATTAAAAACAGCTACTCTATGCCAGTCAGTTCTTGAAAACTTTTTGCCAGACTCCTTATTCATCCACTCTTCTGATGTTGCTACAGAAAACTTCGCGATCTTACCGTGTTGCGCATCTTTAATCTCAGGGTCTTTACCTAGATTTCCAATGATTACAACCATGTTTACAGACTTTACCATGGCGGATTCTAACATAAGAAAAATAACAACACAATTAACGCTGTAAATAAAATTTGACTATAATGTCATTACAATCATACAACTGCATGCTTATTATAACTTACTGTAATAACAAATTTCTTATTTCTTTTTTAGGATGATTTTTACTTTCAGTAATTTGTAATTCTAATTTGTTTTTTCACTTCTTATAAATTTAAGAACCACCCAGCAACTTCATTCTTACGTTTATTTAAGTAATTCACTCCAATAACCAATGCATCAACTCTATCTGGAGATTTAGCAACACAAGGAAAAGCACTCATTTGCTCTTCCAAAATATCAAACTTCTCGTAATGAAATACTTTCTTCTGATCGTAAAAACATACAACAGACTGCGCTCGAACAACTTTATTGTTCATAGACCTAACAGGATGAAATTGTATCGTTGAGTCTTCCATTTTGATCATTTGCTCTACCATATCTCCACCTTGATTGATTTCTGCAACAACTTCTTTAGTTTTATATTTATTACACAATTCAACACAAATTCGAGAAAAATCAGACATTTTCCACTTACCACTTCTATCTTCTAAAATAAAAATTTCATTATCTGCTTTCCCCAATACTATAATTCCAGTCTCATCACTTTTTTCATGACTAGTTACAGCTGGATCTATTGCAATAATAATTTGAGATAATTTACTTAATTCAATTTGTTTATATGAAATGTTTTTATGAGACCACATGCTAACTTTATCAAGCAATTCTCCATATATTTCTTGCTTTCCAAATTCTGTATGAGCATATTCATTATTGATATAATCCACATACTCTTTTGCAAGATTTTTTTCATTTTCCATCGTACTGCCTCTAGTACAGTGGGTATCTTTTCGAGACATAAGATTATGCAGCTTTTGAATTGGCTTAGGAGTTGTAGTAACAATTATTTTCGGAATACCAAGACGCATAGTCATCATAAGTTGATCCCAAGTTTCATTTAAATTACTAAACTTTGCTAACTCATCAACCCAAGCCAAATCAAATTGAGGACCACGTAAGCTTTCATAAGAGTCAGCACTATGTATTTGAGCTATAGCTCCATTTTTCCATTTTAAAACATTTTGAGATGGGTAAAATTGTGGCTTTTCATGTTCTGGATAAACACTAAGAATTCCACTTTCCCCTTCTATCATGATTTTTCTAACTTCTTCTTTATTTTTTCCAAGCAAGCAAATGTTTTTATACCCTTGATCTACAAAAGATCTAATAGCTTCTGAACCTGTTCTAGTTTTCCCAAAACCTCTACCCGCTAATAAAAGCCAAATTCTCCAATCCCATTGAGGGATTTTTTGAGAATCACGTGAATTAACATCCCAATCATACTTACTTAACTTTTTTTTCAGTAACTGTGTCCCTGATATATATATTTGTTTTAATAATTCTTGCGAAACGCTCATACATCTAATTGTACAAAAGATGAATTACAGTAATCAAATGTTTTCTTTCTGAATTTCGTGTTTGTAGATTAGCAACAAAAATATTAGAATAATTCAATGTATATTAGTAGATCACTTACATATATAGATAAAACTTTATTATTTTGCTTAGGTAGTTTTTTCCTAATTAGCTCATTTTGCATGGCGGCATATGTTCCTGCATCTATTTTTCGACATATTTTTATATGGTTTTTCGGGATTGCATTAATAATATATATGCACTCTCAAAATTATGATGTGTTTCTTAAAATTTCTAAAATATTATTTGTGATAGCAATTGCACTAATTATCGCTACATATATAAAAAGTGGAGCTATTAAAGGATCAAGACGCTGGATTTTAATTTTTGGAATGTCATTACAACCATCAGAATTGCTTAAAAGCTCATCAATCATCTTGACTTCATATTATATATACAAAGAAAATTACCTCATATTTTTTCTTATATACCTTGTGGATATATTACTTTTAATTAAACAACCTGACTTTGGTTCAATCCTTCTTTTGCTTTCTATAATGATGATACAACTATTTATTTCTAACACGAGATTAAGAGGATTGATTTTATTAGGTGTAATTTCAATGATATTTGCTGTATTTGCAATTAAATTTTTACCTCATGTAAGGTCAAGAATTTTCAACTTTATCACTGGGAATCAATCAATCTTAGAAGGAGGATATCAAGGATTTACATCAGTACAAACAATTAAGTCTGGTGGAATGTTTGGATTGGGAATCGGAAAAGGAGTAGTAAAAAACTACCTTCCAGATGCATATTCTGATTTCATTTTTTCAGTTATTGGAGAAGAGCTTGGATTAATAGGATCTGTATACCTTATTTTGATATTCATTTTTATGGGATATAAGTCTTTCAAAAACAACCATAAACTTCAAAATCAATTAGCTTATTACATAAATATAAGTTGCATGAGCATGATCTTAATTCAAGCATGGATTAATATTGCTTCTGCATTATGGATTATCCCAACTAAAGGAATCACCCTACCTTTTATTAGTCACGGTGGAACCTCTCTGATGATTTCATTCTGGACTATCTCTGGAATCTTTCTTGCTTCTAAAGAAGCTCAATTCTCACGAGAAGTAAAATATGAATTTAATGATTAATATTACATTTCTTGTTTTTTTATTATAGGTATTTTTAGTGTGACATTTATTTTGATTGTTTTTGCTTTTAAATGAATTGATCTTTTGAGTTATGAGTTAATTAATATATTTTACAATTCAATGTTTTTCAATTTTGCTTTATTACCAAAATTTCTTAATTCCACTAAACATATTTGTAGCTGCATTTTTAGCTGAATTAAACATACCACTATTTGATTGACTTGCCTCTCCTTGCTTGCTCACATGAACAAGATCTGATGCAGATTTCGGTTGTGCAACTTTTGATGCATTAGGCTTCTCAGATACTGCTTTCTTTACTACATTAACTCCTGATGATGATGTTGATGCAGTATATTTTGATTTAGTACCAGGATACATTCTATCAGCCATTTTTATTATGTCTGCTGAAAGCATTCCTTTTGACTTTGTTGTAGACACACCTGAACCTGCTGATGCCGCTGATGCTGCTCTAGATGGTGTAGAAGCAGTTGATGCTGCTGAAACAGTTGATTTTACTGATTGCATTGATTTTACAGACTCTGGAAATGACTTAAAACCTGAAGAGGAGGCTATTGATTTTGCCTTAGGTGCAGCAACTGATCTTGAACTTGATGATGCAGGTCTTGAAACATAAACTCCTGATGATGAGCGTGATGATCTGTGATCATTAGAAATATCATCTTGCAATAAGTCTAAATTACCCTTTGTTAGTGGTTTTTTATTTGTTACATTAACCCATCCATCATCTGAATCAGATTGGGAAACATTAGAGTAAGATGAATTACTGCCTGATTGTTTAGAGGAACTACTACTTCCTTTAACATATCCAGCTCCTGCTTTTACTGCGCTTGAAGTATATCCAGCACCAGTCTTGGCAGCACTTGCAGCATGTCCTGCACCTGCTTTTGCATATCCAGCTGCTGTACTTATATTTTCTCTACCTTCTGGTGAGTTTGCGTATGCATAAGCTGCTTTACCTTCGGGTGAAGTAGCAAGTGCGTAAGCTTTTTGAGCTCCAGACTTAAACATACCTGACCAACTATTATCTTTTTTAGCTTGTGCTGCTGCTTGCTCAGCTGCTAATTTATCTGCTCTTGCTTGTTCTTCTTGCCTCACTTTTGCTTGCATTTCTAATTCAATCTTGTATCGTGCTATACGCTCTTCTTGACTTCGCATATTGTCTAATCTAAGTTGTTCAGCTTGCTCAGCACGCTCTCTTGCTAAGTTATCTGCACGAATTTGAGCTAATTTTGCTTGTTCAGCTTCAATTTGCTCTTTTCTAGCTTTCTCTTTTGCTCTGTCTGCCTCTGCTTGTTCTTGCAAAGCTTTCTCTCTCTTTTCATTATATACTTTGTCAGCTTCGATTTGTGCTTTTCTAGCTTGCTCTTTTACCCTATCAGCTTCCGCTTGCTCTCTTAAAGCTTGCTCTCTTGCTGCATCAGCTTCTGCTTGTTCTTTTGCGACAGCTTGCTTCCTTGCTTCCGCTTGCTCCCTTGCAACTCTATCAGCATGAGCTTGAGCTAATTTCGCTCTATCAGCTTCAGCTTGTTCTCTTTGAGCTTTTTCTTTTGCTGCATCAGCTTCTGCTTGTTCTTTTGCGACAGCTTGCTTCCTTGCTTCCGCTTGCTCTTTTGCTACTCTATCAACTTCCGCTTGAGCTAATTTCGCTCTATCAGCTTCAACTTGTTCTCTTTGAGCTCTTTCTTTTGCTGCATCAGCTTCTGCTTGTTCTCTTTGAACTTTTTCTCTTGCTTCTCTTGCTAACCTAGCTGCTCTCTCTTGAGCTAACCTTGCTTGTTCAGCACGCTCCCTTGCTAATCTATCAGAATCAGAACTACTGCTAGAATTGTTTCCACTACTTGATCCTGATGGTCTGATTATTTTAGATTCAGTCTTGTTCATTAAAACTGTACATATAAAAATAAGAAAAATGTTTTTATTCATTTATCCTCCTAAAGCAATCTTATACTTTGAGAATTAACTTTAAGTAAAAATAAAATGAAATTAAGTTTTGTTTTATTCAAATCTCTAAGTCTAAATTTTGATTTGTGAAACAAGCCTAATTGTTTTCTCCTAGGCTTGATTGATCAAACGTGCTAAAGAATCATGATATCCTTGAATATACTCGCACTTAAGCTGAGACTGTTTTAGCTTCTCTTCTAAACTTTTTGCTTCTTCTCTCCAAGCTTTTGCTTTATTTGCGTAAAATTTCTTACCTGCTGACTCAAGTACTTCACTAAATTCATTAAGTCTATCTTCCAGTGATTTTTCGATATTTTTCCCAAATTCGTTAACTTTATCTGTAAATTCTTTTATATCACTGCCTACTTTGAAATGTTCTATACTTTCTTTAAATTCTGCAAAACCTTCTGTTTGTGCTTTTTCAAAGTCAGATTCAAATTGCACTTTCAAAGCCATCATTTCTTGTTCTGCTACTTTTTCATCAGCGATTTCAAGCAATGTTTCGCTCTCTAATATTATTGCATCGCCTACAGACTCAGTGCTATTCATCAAAGCAACGCATATAAAAATATAAAAAATGTTTTTGTTCATTTTTACCTAACCTTCATATTAAAGTATATGCCTAAGTCAAAGCTAAGCATTGCTATATTGATTTATACAAACTTTCAAGATCACCATCCCAATCTACTTCTCTAATGCATTTAGGACGTAAATTTAAAAGTTTAAATGGCCCATGTTGTATTTTTTTCAATTGCAAAACTGACATATAATGTTTATCACATAGCCTTCTGATTTCTCTATTTTTACCCTCACTTAACTCTAATGTCATTTGAAAACCATCTTCGATTCTGTATGCAGATATTAATTTGATAGGTAAGAGATCACAGTCAAACAAAACTGGATTTTCAAGCTCTTCTACAAAGCTGTCTTCAATTCTATCCACTTGAACTTCATATCTACGCTTAAAATTTGATTCAGATAATTTAGAAACCAAAGAAGGTGTATTTGTTAAAATTACTAAGCCTTCTGACATGTAATCAAGTCTTCCAATATATGTAAGATGTTCATCAAACTTTATAAGATCAAAAACAGTTTTATATCCTTTTTGTGATTTATGACTTGTAAGGTATTTCACAGGTTTATGTAATAAAAATATTTTTGGAGATACAGCATTTATACTTTTTCCATCAATTATAATAGATGAATCAGCATCCACACGTTCTGCGCAAGATAACACTGTGAGTCCATCAACTTTTACTCTTCGTTGTAAAACAATTTTCTCAGCATCACGTCTACTGCAAAATCCACGAGAAGATATTTCATGAGCTATTTTTTTCACCTATAAACCAATCGATATTCCTAAATATTTTGAAACAAGTTTCATCCCATCTATATCAAACCATCTTATTTTCAGATCATTGGTATCATAAGTGACTTTGTTATTTTTCATCAAAACAACGCTATTCACACCTTTTGTGCTAATTTTTTTAGCAAATTTATTATTTTTATCTACAAACACATCAATTTCAATTTTATAATGACGTTTCAAATAATTCAAATTTTTAACAACTTCTTCTGCATTCGCGTCTGTTGCTGCATTTGCTACTATAGCAGAATAAACACCATAATTTTTAAACATTTCATTCGCTTTTGCTACATAATAAAATGCTACCATTGTTTCTTGAGAAAGAACTGATCCTGATTTAGAAATATCAACAAACAATAAAATACTGGGCTTGCTAATTGTCGTAGATATTTCGCTATCTCCATTACTCAAAGTATGAACAGAGTTTTTTTGATAAAAAACAAATCCAATCAAGCTAATTATAATAAATGTTATAAAAAGTTTTCTAATTTTGCAAAACATACCTATATCTTATACTAAAAAGTTTAATTTTGTAGTACGATAGTGCGTGGATTTTTATCAAGTAAAGGGCGGTTATAATTTTACAGGCAAGATAAAGTGCGGAGGCGCAAAGAATCTGTCTACTAAAGTAATGATTGCTGCTTTACTATCTGATGAAGTTTCTATTTTAGATAATGTCCCTAACATTGGGGATGTAGAAGTGTCGAAATCGCTTTTAGAAAGTGTTGGCGCTAAATTACATGCAGAAAAGAATACATTAACAATTACACCTACAGTAAATAATTTTACTATTAAGCAAGAAGGAAATTCTACATATGGGAGAATTCCAATTCTTTTGCTAGCAGTACTTATTCACCGAAGTGACCATGTTTCTGTACCAACTTTAGATGGATGTCAATTTGGACCAAGATCAACTAATTTTCATCATGAAATATTGAAGCAGTTTGGCATAAAGATTGAGCAAGAAAAAGATCACTATATAGCGAGCAAATCATGCAAAATCAAAGGGCAAAAGATTCAACTTCCGTTTCCGTCAGTAGGCGCGACAGAGTTTGCATTATTGCTTTCTGTTTTAGCTGATGGAATGTCGTTTTTAGAAAACATTGCAATTGAACCAGAGATCACCTCTCTAATATTAATGCTTCAGCAAATGGGAGCAAAAATACAATGGATTGGCCAAGATAAGGTTTTAGTTGAAGGTGTTGAGAAATTATCCGGAACACGATTTCGGATAACTAATGATCGAATTGAAGCTGCTTCTTGGGCTGTTCTCGCTGCATGCAGTGATGGTTTAATACATCTTGAAGATGTAGATTTAAAGCAAATGAGCACGTTCTTAGGAGCATTTCAAAGAATGGGTGGAGGTTTTGAAGCTACAGATGATGGAGTAAAGTTTTTCAAAAAAACAGAACTACAAAGCATCACAGTAGAATCTGGCCCCTACCCTGCATTTTCAACTGACTATCAACCAATGTTATCTCTTATGATGTCACAAGCAACTGGTATCAGTTCAATTCATGAGACTTTGTTTGAAGATCGATTATCACATTTAAAATCTCTTACTGCGTTTGGTGTAAAAAGCGATGTTGCAAGAGAATGTGTTGGTAATCCATGTCAATTTTCAGACAAAAATCATTATCATAGTGCATTTATTTGTGGGAAAACTAAGTTAACTGCTCCAAAAGAAATTATTAAAGCAGAAAATTTAAGATCTGGAATCACATATCTTATTGCAGCATGCATATCTAAAGGAACTTCCAAAATTGGAAATATCAATTTAATTCAGAGAGGGTATGAAAATATCGTCGAAAGATTAAGGTTATTAAACGTTGATATAAATCTTATGAAAGAGAAAAGGAGTTAACATGAACAGAGTTAACATTGACAAAAACAAAGGACCTAACACAAGTGGACCTAATAACAAATCAAATGATAGACCACGATCAAATGATAGATCAAAATCAAACGATAGGCCGAGATCTAATAACAGGCCTCAACATAACAGAAGGTTTGTTAAAAAAATTGAAAAACCTCTAAACATTGAGGATATTCCATTAAATATGGATAGAAAATCTCTATACTTTCTACCTTTAGGTGGAGCAGGAGAATTCGGATTAAACTTAAACCTATACCATTGCAATGGAAAATGGATTTTAGTTGATTTAGGAATGAGCTTTGAAGATTTGCCTGGTACAAACATAACATTGCCAGACATCAAATTCATTCAACAGTTAGACAAAAAAGACGTGTTGGGACTTGTGATCACTCATGGACATGAAGATCATATCGGAGCTATTCCTTACCTAATTGAAAAGTTGAACATTCCAGTTTACGCAGACCTTTCACATCTACTTTAATCAAAAAGAAATTAGTAGATAACAATGTAAAAGGAACTATCAAAACTGTAAAAATTGGTGAAACATTCAATCTTGATCCATTTAAAATCAAGTTAATTAACGTTACTCACTCTATTCCTGAGAGCTCAATGGTTTATATCAAAACTCCTCTAGGTAATATTATGCATACAGGAGATTGGAAGTTTGACAAAACACCTGTAACTGGAGATCCAACTGATTACAAATCTCTTGAATCTGCTGCAAATGACGGAATATTGGCAACAGTTTGTGACTCTACAAACGCAATGACAAATGCAGAAACTGTGTCTGAAGAAGCTGTTAAAGAATCTATTAGTAAGATTTTATCAACTATTAAAGGAAATCGTATTGTTATTGGATGTTTTTCATCAAACGTATCAAGAATTGATTCATGTGCAAGATTAGCACAAAAACATGGTAGAAAAGTTGCTTTGGTTGGAAGATCAATTCACAAGATCAAAGAAGCTGCATTTGAACATGGATATTTTGCCAATTTGCCAGAATTTCTGACTGAAGAAGAAGGAAGTAAGGCAGATAAAGACAAAGTATTATTCATTTGCACTGGATCTCAAGGAGAGCCAAATTCTGGTTTGCAAAGAATGTCAGAGCATGATCACCCAAGAATTAAATTAGATCCAAATGATACAGTTCTTGTTGCTGCTAAAACTATCATTGGTAGAGAAAAAGAAGTTTCAAAAATGCTTAACAGTTTCGCAAGAAACAACATTAAAGTCATTACTTACTCAGAAGAAAGCCCTATTCATGCATCTGGTCACCCAGGAAGAGGCGATTTGAAAGAATTGTACAAATTACTGAAACCAAGATTTACAATCCCTGTACATGGAGAAAGATTGCAACAAAATGCACACGCTGAACTAGCTGAAGAATTGGGAGTAAAAGCATCAGTTATTAAAAATGGAGATATTCTTCATATTGATAATTCTAAAATGAAAGTTGTAAGCAGCATTCCTGTTTCTAAGTCTGTATTAGATGGAAAAGCAATTGTTCCTTATGATGGAAAGACAATAAGCGAAAGATTATGGCTTGAAAATGGATGTATTTTTGTAAGCATATTAATTGGAGGAAAAGGATATTTCAGATTAATTACAACTTTCTCAGGAATTTGTGAGCAAGATGACATATTAAGAGATAAGGTAAAAGAGAAAATTAGAGCAGCTATTATTGCATTAAGCACAGAAGATAGAAAAATACAAAAGAAGCTTTCTAGCGTTATTAGAAAGGCTATTAAGTATACAATGTTTGAGTTACGAGGCAAAGATTCAGCAATTTTCATTCACTCAACTATCTTAGAAAGAAAGCCTAATCCTCAACCAAAAGAAGAAGTTCAAATAGAAATAGAGGATGAGCGCGAAGCTGATATGTTAGGTGATTGAAAAATCATTAATAAAATAGTATATTTACTAGGTAAAATTATAATGAACTGGAGGGTAACATGGCAGTTCCTAAAAAACGAGTATCGATAAATAAGAGAAGATTAAGACATTCAAACAGTAGGACTAAAGTTCCTAGCTTGTCTTTATGTACATGTGGAAAATACAGACTTCCACACCACGTATGTAAGTATTGTGGAATGTACAGAGGTAGACAAGTTCTAGAAATCAAATCAAAAGACTAATATGAAGAAATTTGCAATTGATTGCATGGGTGGAGATCATGGACCTGAAGTGTTGTTTGATGCAGCATGTAAAGTTTTATGCAGATTCCCAGATTTACATTTAATATTTTTTGTACAAAAAGATGTAAACTTAGAGAATACACTTTTCACTAAGTTTGCGGATAGAGTTGAAGTTAGAAAATGCGATCATCATATTAAAGCAGAGAAATCTATTTTAGCTACTTTAAAGAACTATAAAGCTTCAAGCATGGCTTTGGCTTTGGAATCTGCAGCTAGTGGAGAAAGTGATGCAGTGTTTACTGTTGGTCATACTGCCCCATACTTTTTATTGTCAAAAAAGATTCTTGGGTCATTTCCTGGTTTAAGCAGGTTGCCTCTTGCTGTTCTAGTTCCATCAAATAGTGGATATAATGTTTTGACTGATATTGGTGCAAATTTAGAATGCTCTTCTGAAGACTTATATCAATTTGGATTGTTAGGGAAAGAATTTGCAACTTGCATGCTAGGAATAGAAGATGCAGGAATAAGCTTAGTGAATGTTGGACATGAGGAAACAAAAGGAACAACTACACTTAAAGATGCAGCAAAATTGTTCAAGCAAAATGAGAAAACAAATTTTAAAGGTTTTATTGATGCGGATCAAATTTTCACATGCAAAGCAGATGTAATTGTTACAGATGGATTTAGTGGAAATTGCATTGCAAAAGCATGCGAAGGAACATCAAGATTTATCATGAAAAAATTGACAAAAAATTGGTTATTAAGAAAAATTATTGCACTGTTTTCATATAATGCAGATAGATATAATGGAGCTGTTTTATTAGGAACAAAAGGATTGTCTATAAAAGCACATGGATCATCTAATATGTATTCTTTAATCAATGCGCTAACAACAACATATAAGTTTTCTTTAAAATACAATGATTTAAGAAGCAAGCTTGAATCAACTGATTTTTCTACAAACGAATCATAAAAAACCACTTCAAAAATGGTCATATGTGATTCAACAATAAGATTTAATTTAAATTTACATATAAGCGATTAAAAAAACTTGATACTACTCATGAATGAATTTAACCAGCAGATGTATCAAAATACCATGTTGTATTCTGTGCACCGCATACAATTCAGTTAAAAATCGTCATTATCTAAAAACCAAACTTAAGTCTACTGACTTTTTCACAAATGAATTATAATAAATGAATATGAAAAATATGATGATATGCGATACAGGAATTAAAATTCCAGCTAAGTCTGTACATAATCATGATTTAGAAAAAAAACTTGACACTACTCATGAATGGATTCACACAAGAACAGGTATAGAAAAGCGCCACATTGCTGAAGGTGAAACAACTTATTCTATGGCGTATGACGCTGTTAAAAATATGAAATTCACAAATCTACGAATTATTATAGTTGCAACCTCTACTCCTGACATTGCATTTCCATCATGCGCATCATATGTACATGAAAAATTAGGATTACCATCTAATGTAATGTGTTTTGACATTCATGATGCATGTAATGGGTTTGTGCAGGCAACAGACATAGCACTTCAGTATTTAAAAGATTTTGACGAGCCAACTGAAGCATTAGTCATTGGATCAGAAACAATGAGCAAATTAATTAATTGGGAAGATCGATCTACAGCAGTTTTATTTGGAGATGGAGCTGGAGCGATGTTGCTTACTAATCAATATGGAGAAAAGCTATTTAGCTCATCAAAAAGCATTGGAAAGAGTGAGTGCTTGAATACAAATAACAACAGTATTAATATGATTGGATCAGAGGTCTTTAAACAAGCGGTAACAAGCTTCACAGAAGACATCAACAATGTAATAAAGCATGTTGGAAATGTAGATTGGTTTGTTCCTCATCAAGCTAATATAAGAATCATAGAGAAAGTTTTGAAAAACACAAACTTAAGCAATGAAATTTTATTTTATAATGGAACACAATATGGAAATACATCAGCAGCCTCTATTCCGATCGCCCTGCACGCTTCTTATAACAAGCTAAAACCTGGAGACACGGTTCTATTAAGTGCATTTGGAGCTGGATTTAGGGGAAACAGCATATGCATTCGTGTATAAAGCAACATATGCATATTTATAAAAAAACAAAACCCTCACGTGCCACTCAATATTTAGAGTTAAATTTTACTACATGTTGGGTCTAACTTTCAAGTCAACATAAAGCTATCAATTCAATTAACAAGCTCAGAAAAATCTACATTTATATTAATAATTTTTAATTATACAAGCAAAAAAGCTTAATAAATTTTATAATTTGAATAATATTTTTGAATTCAAAGTAAAAAAACAGCCAGAATAATATTTTTATTATTATTTAAATTTTTGTGGAAAATCATAGAAACAAAACAAACTCACCTACACTTTGAAAGTAATTTTCAGAGCATATTAAGCAATCAATTAATAATCAATAACAGAATGTGGAATTCATGTTTGTTAAATCAATACTATTCATTATATTAAGTAGAAAGTATAATAGAAAAATCTAATGCCGTTGAAGAGAATCGGACTCTCGACCTCTCCCTTACCAAGGGAACGCTCTACCACTGAGCTACAACGGCTTAATTAGATTGACCCACATAAAATATAAAAACACAAGGCTGACTATTTTGAAAAAAAATAATATAATTCAAAATATTTAGAGATTATTGATAGATTCTTTACTTTTTTATCTAAAGATATTCTATATTAATGAATGACAGGAGAACAATTCTATGAAAATTCTGCTTATAGAGGATGATAAGGCTGTAGCAGCAGTTATTAGCACAATGTTGAAATCACAAGGAATTATCTGTGAACATGAAATCAATGGTAATGATGGATTTGAAGCTGCAAGATTATGTGAATATGATGCAATTATTCTTGATATGATATTGCCAGATTTTTCTGGAGCTGAGCTATTAAGTAGATTGCGTGCATGTGATATCAAAACTCCTGTATTAATATTATCTTGCATGTCTGACCCTAACTACAAAATCAAAGCACTAAGTACTGGAGCTGATGACTACATTGCAAAACCATTTGATAAACAAGAATTATTAGCAAGAGTAAATGCAGTAATCAGGAGATCTAATGGATATTCATCGTCTGTTTTGAAAATTGGCAGATTGTCAATTAATCTACAACAAAAAACCGCATCTGTAGATAATAATTATTTGAGCTTAACCAAAAAAGAATATAACATGCTTGAATTGTTAGCTAGAAGAAAGGGTGCAGTTCTAAACAAAGATGCATTCCTAGATCATTTATATGATTCAGATTGTGATGAACCAACTAAAAAAATTGTTGATGTTTTCATATGCAAATTAAGATCTAAAATCAAAGCTGCATTACAAGGTGATGAAGAAAACATTCCTGAAATAGAAACTGTATGGGGAAGAGGATACAAGTTAGTTTTGAGAAATAAGTCTGAAGAAAATCATGATGATGTTCAAAACAAACTGAATAAAGAAGATCCATTTAGAAGAAAAGTTGTAGATAAAAACATTAAAGATTCTGAATATTCAGAAGAAAATTACAGAACAAAAATAAGCAAATTATAAACAATTTGAGCATTCAAAATACCTTGTTAATTTGACCTTCTCTCATCAACCTGGTAGCATGGACCATTATGATATGTAATTTTAAAATTATTTTAGATTCATTTATTTCCATATTTTTTATGTTGAATTCATTAATGAACATGTGGATTGTAATTTCCTTTACCCCACATATGACATACAAACAAAGGAAAATCACAATTAAAAAATCCATATTTGTGGCTACTGCTGCAATAGTTGTTTTTGCAGTGGTTGGGCAATTTATATTAAGCGGTTTGAATGTAACGATGGCTGCAATGAAAATTACTGGAGCATTATTAGTTTGCCCATCTGCATATGAAATGATTGTAGGACACTCTATAGACAACACTAAATCAGAGAAAGCTGATTTACATTTCTTTCCAATCGGAGTTCCAATTATAGCAGGACCAGGAGTGTTTACTACTGTATTATTCATGTTTAAAAGTTTGAAAAGCCCTTGCCAATTGCTATACACAGTTATTGGAATTGGATTAGGAATATATGCTACTTACATAATGTTAAACATAGGAAACAGATTTGGAAGTAAGTTAAATAGCACATATATTAGAATGCTTAGTATCTTCTTCGGAACTATCTTATTAGCACTTGGATCTCAATTCATGATTGACGGTGTATTGATGGTTGCCAAAGTCATTTCATCTCAATAACATAGTTAATAAATTAGACATTATATATTTTTACTTGATTTTTGTATAAAATAAGCTCAATGAGCTTCGTAAAAAAACAATTTTTAAATCATTTCAAATCACATAATCATTTAATAATTCCATCTTATTCATTGATTCCACAAAATGATCCATCTCTTCTTTTAATTAATGCAGGAATGGCACCTATGAAAAGAATGTTTTTAGGGACTATGGAACCTCCTCACAGCAGAATAGCTAATGCGCAAAAATGCATTAGAGCGGGTGGAAAACATAATGATTTAGATGAAGTGGGATATACAAAGCGACATCATACTTTTTTTGAAATGTTAGGAAACTTTTCTTTTGGAGATTATTTCAAAGAAGAAGCGATTAACATGGCTTGGGATTTCCTTACTAATGGCCTAAATATCCCAAAAGACAAGCTATACATTACTATCCACCCTTCTGATCAAGAATCTAAGAAAATATGGCTCTCAATAGGTATTTTGGAAGAAAACATAATTAATGAAACTGAAAACATATGGAGCTCTGGCGAAGAAGGTCCTTGTGGAGTATGTACAGAAATTTTCTATGACCATGGAAAGCATATAGAGGGTGACTTCCATACTGGAGATAGGTTTGTAGAAATATGGAATATAGTATTCATGACAGATACCGTAGAGAATGGAATCAAAAGACCACTTGCTAAACCATGTGTAGATGCTGGAATGGGACTTGAAAGACTAGAAGCTTTGATAAGTGGTACAAATGATAATTATGAAGCTCCATTTTTCAAAAACATGATCAATATAATCAGTAAAAATGATACAAGCAATATTAACAATCGAGTTATAGCTGATCATAGTAGAGCAATAACTTTTATGATAGATGATGGCGTCACACCTAGTGCAGACGGAGTTGGATATATATTGAGAAAAATAATCCGAAGAGCAGTCAGAAGGTCTGTAAACAACAATTCTGTGGAATTATGCATTGATTACATAATAACTAATATGTCAGAGAGCTACCCTACTCTATCTGAAAACAAAGAAAAAATCTTGAACATATTTTCTGAAGAGAAACAGCAGTTTCTGACTGTATATCACAATGGACTCGAAAGATTAAATCATATGATTGCCAAAAACATAATTACTGAAACCAAAATTTTTGAATTATATGACACTCATGGGTTCCCATATGATATTGCATTTGAAATTCTACGTGAGCATAAAATAAAATATGATTTTGATAAATTCACACAATGCATGTTAAAGCAAAAAAATATTTCAAAGTTGAAAAAACATCATATTCAATCTTCTAATAGAAATACAGAATTTGTTGGATATGAATATGAGTCTGCAGAATGTGAAATTCTTGAATGTCAAAACAGCATCATTAAAGAACAAGAATCTGGGTTTATGTTGTTAGATAAGACTCCATTTTATGTTGAAGCTGGTGGGCAAAAAAATGATACAGGGTTCATTACCACTGAAAATGGCACCTTTGAAGTAGAGGATATTCAAAAAGAAAACAATGAAATATGGCATATAGGAAAATGTATTAAAGGATTTATTTCAATTGGAAAAGGAAGTGCAACTATCAACTCTGAAAAGCGTAAAGGATTAAAACAACATCATAGCGCAACTCATATTTTACTTGCAATATTACGTCAAAAATTCGGAGATTCTGTGTTGCAAAAAGGGTCAAGTGTAAAAGAAGATTCTTTGCGATTTGATTTTTCAATGCAAAATTTAATAGATAAAAAAACACTTGATGAAATCGAGTCTCAGGTTAATAAAGCAATTCAAAGCAAATTAGCAGTTACAACTACACTTATGAGTTATGAAGATGCTTTAAAAACTGGAGCATTACTCACAGAAAAAAATTATCCTCAAAAAGTCAGAGTACTTCAGATTGGTGATATTTCAACAGAATTATGCTGTGGAACACATGTGAAAAACACTTCAGAAATTGGACAGTTTTTTATTAAGAGTCATAAAAGTGTTGCTGCCGGTGTAAAAAGAATTGAAGCTATTTGTGGTTTAGCTGCTAAAAATCATACTAACAAAAGCGTAGAAACTAAAAAAATTCAAAAAAGTGCAAAGAAACCAATTTGTATTGCAAGTGAGAATATCAAGCAATCTTCTTATAACATTTTACTTCAAGAGTATAACAATGCAGACACAAAGTATTTATTAAGCAAAAGTGATACTTATATTCAAGAGCACGATATAGTTATTTTGGTTAATATAGCTAAAAAGAATTCTGTTTTTTTAAGAGTCAAAGATAACTTGATTCCTCAAGTTGGAACAGCCCAAAACATACTATCCAAACTTGGAGCTCAAGGTGGTGGTAGAAATAATATTGCACAAGGCAGTATTAATGAGTTCGACTTTAAGCAAATTATAGATATAATACGAAAGACAATATGAACATAAAAACAAACACAACTTCAAATAATAGATATAACACTGAAGATAATATGGACACTGAAGTAAAAACAACACCTTTTAAAAAGGAGATGAAAAATGATACTTTTAAAACATATTTTGTTGATCAATTGCCAACTAAAACAAAGTATGAAATTGCATTTATAGGGCGATCTAATGTTGGTAAATCTTCACTTTTAAACGCAATTTTCGGCAATAAAACATCTAGAGTTTCAAAAAGCCCTGGCTGTACAAAATGGATTGGATGGTACCCTTTTCATAATTTAACTTTGATTGACTTGCCTGGATACGGGTATGCAAATTTAAGTAAAAAACAACAAGGTTTAATTTCAACAATGGTTAGCTTGTATTTTGAAAAAAACAGAGTAGATGAATTGTATATTTTAATTGATGCTAGAAGAGGCATTATGGATATTGATAAAGAAGTCATTAATTATGTCATTAAGCAAAATATATTATTTAAGGTTATAGCTACTAAAATAGATAAAAGAGATGCTAAAGAAATTAAGAGTGTTTTTCAAGTATCCTCTAAAAGTAAAAAAGGAATCCAAGAAGTTGTTAATTATTTTAAAAGCATTAAACCTTTGTCAAAAGATCACACTTCTGATCAATTTTAAATCCAACTAAATACTTTTAAGAAACATAACTTCCCTATAAAAACAAATGCTTTTTATTAACAGTGATTAAGCTTTAATAGTTTTGCTTATTACTTTACAATATATAATCTAATACATATCGAACAGTGTAAAAACATATATTTATACATTCTATCAAACTAATTTATATAGTATTTGATTTAATGTAAATAAAATATAAAACGAGTTTTAAAATTAAATAATTACTTAGTTTAATAAAATAATAAATTGACCCACTAAGAGGAAAACTTAAAAGAAAGGGGATATTGAAAATATTAGTAATCAATATAAATTTGTGAAAATTTCAGTAAATGAAATTAAGCGTGGTGATAGTAACCTACACCAACAGATACATTACCGCCGAATGATTTAGCATGTTTAAATGTAATGTCTGTAGTTTCTGAGTGAGCACTACCTCCTGATATAGCTCCTGACAAAGTGACTTTCTCAGATTTTAGATCTTTTGAAGCAAGAAAAGTTCCCATTGCTTCTCCATATGCAAAGAAGTTATTTTCTTCACCAAAGAACATACGTCCGATTACAGAAACAAAACCACCGTATTGAACACAGCTTTTGCTGTATGATGAAGCCTCAGTTGTCAAAGTTTGCTTTAAGTTTGCAAACAAAGGACCAGCAGATACTGACAAGTTCATAGAATCTGAAACACAGAAAGTAGCTTCTGGACCAAAACCCACGCGCCATATGTTTTGACGCTCTAGAATTGATGAAGCTTTATGTGTGTCAGAACCAACATTAGTAGGTTTTTCCCCTTCTTTTCCACTAACCATAGCAGCAGCTTTAATTGCATCATCATTGTTGCCACCATTTCCACCGCCATTGTTGCCACTATTGTCAATTACAGGAGTTACACCTCCACCAGCATTACCAGTTGAATTACCACTACCGCCACTACCTTTTATTAATGTATGTTTATCATTAAGATAAGATTTGTGATTTCCAAAATCAGCAAATACTCTAGCAAAAACATCTGCACCAGCAACACTTAATGCACCAACGTGAGCAGAGAATCTACCTGCAAAGTAACCTGTTTTACTTTTTAGCGTAAAATCTTGCTCTTTATCTTTTGAACTTCCAATTGTTTTTCCAGCTAATTGAAAATCTCCATCATGTTTTGTATCAAAACCTTTGATTTTATAATTTCCAAATCTAGCCACTGGACCAGCAGCAACAGCAAACTTCAAACTTGATGATTGAATGTTATTTAAAAGCAAAGCACTTGCAGCTACTAATATTTTTTTGTACATATTAATAATACCTCTCTATATTGTATTTCACGCTAATAGCGAATACTTTAATTCTATTTTAAAAAAAACAGAAAATCAATCTGATTACGCTTTTTATGACAATAACTTTTGAAGCACTTTTGCATCTTCGACCAAGCATGACTAATCTACACTTCAACATTACTCAAACATGACTTCAAAAAAATCATCGCCTTATAAATTCAACAAAAAACATCACTACGAAATATGTTTCATATATTAATTTTCAATTAACAGAATACAGTGTGTTTTTCACAATAGATTGTTTAAATCACATAAAAATTGTATTTTACTTTTATGCCATGTCAAATTAAAAAAATATCAGACATCTTAAAAATCAAAGTAGATGAGAACCAATTCAACCAACTTTCAGCGGATTTAGAAAACATAATGGCGCTAATAGGGAAAATGCAAAAAATTGGTCAAACAGATGGAGAGCTATATAAATATAATATGTCGGAACTTAGAAAAGACATTTCTGTTAATATGATAGAAAAAGGATTTAATCCTATGCTTAATGCAAAGTCACATCAGGATAATATGTTTGTAGTAGATGGAGTTATCGATGACAAATAACCCGAACCATTTAAAGTTACATGAAATTAAGGATTTATTGAAAAAGGGAGAAATATCACCTCTTACGTTAGTTAGTGAAGCATATGATCAAATCGAAAAGCATGCAAAATTAAATAACTTTATCACATTAACCAAAGATTTAGCTTTCAAACAAGCAGAAGAGAGTTGGAAAAGAATCAAATCTGGGAATGCAAGAAACTTAGAAGGAATTCCAATTGGGGTTAAAGATTTGTACTGCGTTAAAGGCGAAAGAATGACAGCTTGTTCAAAAGTGCTTGAGAATTTTGTTGCTCCATTTGAATCACATGTTACTAAAAAACTTTGGAATGAAGGTGCAATTTGTTTAGGAAAGTTAAATATGGACGAATTTGCAATGGGTTCATCTAATAGGACAAGTTGTTTTGGACCTTCTATTAACCCATGGAGCAATGGAAAAGATTTAGTTCCTGGTGGATCTTCTGGTGGAAGTGCATCTGCAGTAGCAGCAGAAACATGTTTTGCGGCATTAGGAAGTGATACAGGAGGATCTGTCAGACAGCCAGCTTCTTTTTGTGGAATTGTAGGGTTCAAACCTTCTTATGGCCGATGCTCTAGGCAAGGAATGGTAGGATATGCATCATCATTTGATCAAGCAGGTATTTTTGCAAGATGCGTAAAAGACGCAGCAATTATGATGGATAATATGATGGGTAATGATCCAAAAGATTCAATGTCCAGTACTGAAGATATCCCTACATTAGAAACCGCCAACCAATCTTTAAAGGGCAAAATTATTGGATATCCACAAAATTGGATGGAAGGCTTAGATAAGCATGTTATTCAAAATTGGGAAAAAGCATTAGATATTTTTAGAGATTTAGGAGCTATTGTCAAACCTATTTCTTTATTAGATTTTGATTCATATTTATCTACTTATTATTTATTGACTTCATCAGAAGCAGCATCAAACTTAGCTAGATATTCTGGAGTTTGTTACGGTGAGAGAGCAAATACTGATAAAAATTATAATAAAACTTTCGCACTTTTTGGAGAAGAAGTAAGAAGACGTATATTTATGGGAGTTCATAATTTATCTGCAGAAAATTATACACAAGGTTATGATTTAGGACTAAAAACAAGAAAATACTTAAAAGAGCAATTTTTAAGCATATTCCAAGATGTAGATTTAATAGTTTACCCATGCTCTCCAAGAGAAGCATTTGAAGTAGATAGTGTATTTCAAAATCCATCAGAAGCATATCATGAAGATGTGTTTACGGTATTAGCTAACTTAATAGGATCACCTGCAATATCAGTTCCAATAGGATATGGAAAGCAAAACTTACCATTAGGAATACACTTAATGAGTAAGCCATTCAATGAAGAAATCTTAATTTCAGCTGCTAAAAAAATTGAGGAAAATGCTGGGTTCACAAATTGGACAGAAAGGAATTCAAAATGAAAAAATGGGAAATGGTTATAGGGCTTGAAGTTCACGCTCAAATTTCTACAAAAGCAAAAATGTTTTCTAGAGCTTCCACTCAAGGAGAAGCACCAAACACATGTATTGATTATGTAGATCTTGGATTGCCTGGAGCGCTTCCCGTGCTTAATGAGGAATGTGTCAACAAAGCAATCACCTCCTCTTTTGCATTGAATCTAAAAGTAAATAAAAAGTCTCAATTTGATAGAAAACACTATTTCTACCCAGACTTACCTCTTGGATATCAAATTACGCAGTTTTACCATCCAATTTCTGAAAATGGACTGATGCCTATTTGGGTTGATGGTGAAATAAAAAACATAAGAATTAATAGAATTCATATGGAAACAGATGCAGGAAAAAGTATTCATAAAGATGGAAGTACATACATAGATTTAAATAGATGTGGAATTCCTTTAATGGAGATAGTCACAGAGCCAGATTTATGTAGTGAAGAAGAAACAGCAACATTTTTCAGAGTTTTGCAAAGCACTTTAAGAAGAGTTGGAACATGTGATGGAAATATGGAAAAAGGTCAAATAAGAGCTGATGTAAATATTTCTCTACGAAAAGCTGGAGACCCACTTGGAACAAGGGTTGAAATCAAAAACTTAAACTCTGTGAATTTTATGAAAAAAGCAATTATGTACGAATATGCTAGACAGTCTCAAATATTAGATGAAGGCGGAACAATTGTTCAAGAAACCAGGTTGTTTAATGACACTACTGGTGAAACAATACATATGAGAAACAAAGAAGATGCAGCAGATTATAGGTATATGCCAGACCCAGACATTCCTGTATTGATTTTAAATGATCAGCAAATTGCCAAACAAGAGCTACCTGCCCTGCCTTATCAAGTCTGCCAAGACATTGCTAAGATTGGTGTGAATTTCCAAGATGCATGGATTATTGCTGAAGATGAAAGATTAACAAAATTATTTAATGAAGCTTCTAATGAACTTTCTGAAGAGAGTAAGCTTAATTTATTTAAATGGATAACTGGAGATGTAATTTCATACTTAAAGAAACATCCTGATTCAGAAATCAACCCTCAATTCTTAAAAAATCTAATTGTCGAAATAAGCAAAGGAAATATTTCTGGTAAAGTTGCTAAAGATGTATTGATTGAGTTTATTGAAAATAATATAGATCCAATTGAAATAGTAAAGAAAAAAGGACTAGCACAAATAAATTCACGAGAAGAAATTGTTAAAATTATAGAAGCAACACTTCCTAAATTTATGAAAGAAATTGAATCTTATAAATCTGGAAATGAGAATTTAAAACAGTTTTTTGTAGGACAGATAATGAAGGCATCAAAAGGAAAAGCAAATCCATCAATTACACAAGAAGAAGTATTAAATTACTTAAATAATTTCACATTATAACTTATTGCCAACTATAATTAATATGAGTATAGTAGCTATCAATGAATCATTTTACAAAACATTTATTTATATCCGTGTTGTTATTTTCTTTCAAAGAATCTTTAGCAAAACAACTGAATGAAACTCAACAACCTAATATTGCTAAAACTTTCACAAAACAATTAAATGAAAATCAGCGTAATATTGTTATTAAACTATGCACATCAATTATGGGTGAAAAATTATATGATCCTATAGTAATAATTGAAGTGTTAGAGCAGTCTGACATAACCAATTTTAAAACACTTGATGAGCTTGTGAATATTACACAAATGGAATGGTTAAGAAAAGCCGGAACTGAAAGGCCAGAAATCAAATTAAAATCTACACATTCTCAAATTATTCCAATGCATTTAAATAAAGAACAACACCCTGATTATGATATAGAATATGACTATGTATTAATTCTTGGAGCTGGAGCTAAAAACATGATAAACAGGCTAAATTATGTAAATAGATTGCTAAAAAATGGATTGAAATGCAAAAGCATATTTATGCTATATGGACATAGAGATGCCAGAGAAGATTTAGATGGAAATTACATTCACTACAAAACAGAAAAGAATATTGCACAAATCTTAGTTGCAGAAATTTTACAAAATATGAACGTAATATTTGAAGGTCCAGATAATGTTCCAAAAGATGGGAAGAGACATACTTCAAAAGACACCCTTTCATATTGGAAAGAAAAAAACAAACTTTCAGGAAAAGAAAAAATATTAATTATTTCCTCTACTCCTTTCATAGAATATCAGAAAATGGTTGCCATAAACTCAATTAAAATAAACTCTATCATCGGTGTTGGTGGAAAATCTTCAGATGAAGTGTTTAATAGAACATATTTAGATAACCTTGCAAGAGTGATTTATGAATTGCAAACGTATCATAAAACATTTTCTTGTAATTAGATAAAAAACATAACACTTTAAGGATGATTTTTCCATTATAAATTTTCACTACAAATGATTTATTTATTTTATTTTGCTTTTCCATATAAACAATATATTTTCAAACAAATGTCACTTGACAAAATGTATAAAAAAGTAGAAATTAGTACAGTAACTCTAAGCTTGACGGAGGGATGGTCGAGTGGTTAAAGGCAGCAGGCTGTAAACCTGCCGACGGTGTCGTCTACGTAGGTTCGAATCCTACTCCCTTCATTTTTACGCGGGCGTAGCTCAATGGCTAGAGCACCAGCCTTCCAAGCTGGGGACGTGGGTTCGACTCCCATCGCCCGCTCATTTTTTTGCTAGAGTACTTTTTTTTACTAGGGGGTTTTAGAATGGCTAGAGAAGAATTTAAACGAAATAAGCCGCATATGAATGTAGGTACCATTGGTCACGTTGATCATGGTAAAACAACTTTAACAGCGGCAATTACAAAGGTTCTTTCTGAATCTGGAAACGCGGAGTTTAAAGGTTATAATGCCATTGACTCAGCACCAGAAGAAAAGGCAAGAGGTATTACTATTACCACTGCTCACGTTGAATATGAGACAGCAAACAGACATTATGCTCACGTTGACTGTCCTGGTCACGCTGATTATGTGAAAAACATGATTACTGGAGCAGCTCAAATGGATGCAGGTATTTTAGTTGTATCTGCTACTGATGGTGCCATGCCTCAAACTAGAGAGCATATTCTATTAGCTAAACAGGTTAATGTTCCTTACTTACTTGTATTTATTAACAAGGTAGATCTTGTTGATGATCCAGATATGATTGAATTAGTTGAAGAGGAAATCAAAGAATTATTGGATGAACAAGGATTTTTGAAAGACAACACTCCAATCATTAAAGGTTCTGCTCTTAGCGGTCTAGAAGGTAAAGATTCAGACACATTAGGTAAAAAAGCTATTTTAGACTTAATGGAAGCATTGGACACATATGTTCCATTGCCAAAAAGACCTATTGATAAAGACTTCCTTATGTCTGTTGAAGATGTATTTTCAATTGAAGGAAGAGGAACAGTTGCAACTGGACGTATTGAAACAGGTCAAGTTAAAGTTGGAGACACTATTGAAATAGTTGGAATTAGAGAAACTCAAACAACAACTGTAACTGGTGTAGAAATGTTTAGAAAGTCTATGCAACATGCTGAAGCTGGTGACAATGTTGGTGTATTGCTTAGAGGAGTTAAGAGAGATGATATTCAAAGAGGTCAAGTTATCGCGAAACCTAAAACAATAACACCTCATGATAAGTTTGAATGTACAGTTTACGTATTAAAGAGTGAAGAAGGTGGAAGAACAACACCTTTCATGACAAAATACAGACCACAATTCTACTTCAGAACTACTGACGTAACAGGTGAAATTACATTGCCTGAAGGTGTAGACATGGTTAAGCCTGGTGATAGCATAGATAGAATCTCTGTTACATTAAACTCTCCAATTGCGATGGAAAAAGAATTACGTTTTGCAATTAGAGAAGGTGGAAGAACAGTAGGAGCAGGTGTTGTAACTGCTATTGTTAAATAATTCACCAAAATAATTACAACATATACATGATAAAACTTTCTGTTATAAATTTTATTTATGGCATGAAAGTTTTTTTGCTTTTAATTTATAAATCAAATTTCAAAATAATTAAGCTTATTGCAATGAAAAATCAATGGAATGGAATCTGAGTTTATATGCAATAATAGTAGTGTTATCATAAATACTGTATTTATCTTTTAAAACAAAAACACGCATAGAAATAAATTCACTTTATATGATGAAACTAATGATTGTAACAAATATAGATCATCATTTTTCAGATTATTACAGCAAAAAAGGCAATGTTTATCAAAATATAATTATGTGAATATACAGTTGATAATTTACAATAATAAGTTTGAATTACAAACATTCTTTCACAGTATTAATAAAAGACATTTATATGAATTTTTTATCAGATGCAAGCAAATAAAGGGTCTTATACATATATGATACCTATAATCTGCATGATTATATAAATTATTTAAAATCAATATATACTATAGTAGAAAAAATGCAAAAGGCAAAATAGGAGATATAAGCTTTTTAAAACTAGTTTGATGTGTAATTTTTGGATCCTTAATACTACCATTCATTTGAAATGGAATTTTATTTTGTTTCTGTTTTAATAAATCTTTCAGATCGCTAGTAATGGATTTAGATAACAGGTAACCATCAATAGAAAGTAAATCTTCATATCTATGTATAAACCCAGCCCCATCTACCCTAAAATAATCATTTTCCATAATAAAGCCTTCAATGTTATATTTTGTATTAGTGAAATTTCCAAAACCATAAAGATAATCCCATTTTTTTTGACCTCGCTTAATCATAGATGTCCAAAATCTCAAAGAAAACAATTGAAGGTAAATCGCAGTCAAATAATTGATACTTTCAAACTCATGCAACATAAAACTCCAAGGCATTCCATCTTTTTGTATAAAAATTTCTCCATTCAAGATTCCTGTTGATTTAAAAATTTGATCTCCATACATAAGCTCAAAAGCACGTGCAAAATTCCATACTTTAAAATGAAGTGGAGATTCAAGAGAATTTTTCCATAACTTAACTTTATTATTCTCAAAATGAGATTTTATTGTACAAGACTTAAGCCCTTCTTTGCTTTTATATACCTTTATTTCCATGTCTTCTAAAAACAAACCTTCAATCCATTTTGCCTTTTTCCATTTGAACTTTCCTTTAATAGTGTTTTCACTTTTTTTCCCAAATAGTGGCTTCATATCAAGTAAAGAAATATAATTTCCAGTACTATCAATTACAATATTTTCTTTATAATCGATAGTTCCTTTTGCATTTATATCTACTTTTTTAGAATAAAAACCTAAAGTAAATTTAATATAATCTTGAATAAACTTAGCATTTAATTTAAGGTCTTTGCTGTCTAAAACAAATGATTGAACCATAGGGTCAATATTTAAAACCCAATTTACCTTATTAGAATCAAATCCAAACTCTGAAATACGCAGTCTTTGTTTTCCAAAATTATGTGCAAACAATCCTTTTTTTGACATATCAAGTTTAAAATTAAGATTAGAATCAAAAATACCAAACTTATTATATATATCTAATGATCCAAACCCATTTAAACTTTTATTAAGGTTAAGTTTTAAGTGCATAGTTTTGTTTTTTGACTCAAACAGCACATCTTTACCAACTGTTAAATTAATCATCTTATTCTGAGAGTTCTTTTTTAAATTAAACTGCGCTTTATCTACTTTAAAATCTTTGATATTTGCCTTTAAATTTAAAAAATAATCTGCATGATTAATTCTGATATATAAGTTATCTTTTAGTAAATTAAAATAACCTTCTGTATTAGTGAATTTTAACAAAGCCTTTTGATCATAATAAGTTCCCTCTGCAATCAAATCTGTGATTCCATTACAGTCAAATTTCACTCTGTTTTTAATTAAACTATAATTAAATTGAACTTTATTATTACATAAATCACCACGAATAATCAGCCCTTTGGAATGTTTTATATTAAAATTAAATAATATATTGAAAATTTTCAAATTATGTATATCAGCACTTCGATTTATTAAATTAAAATTTAATCTTTCAAGCTTAATTGATGCATATTTCATTTTATTTATATCAATACTATCACTTTGTAATCTTACAGAAGCAAATGGGATATTATATTTTAAAAATGAAATTTTTTTCTGATTCAAAGAATTAAATGAGAATAAAAGCAATGCAACAAAGTTGAAGCATATGAATCCCCAAACTAATTGTATAATATATGAAAATATCATGAATTTGGTTTTAGAGTCATATGAATTCTGTTTTTATCTTCAGCTGCTGGGTTTTTCTCTACTTTAGCTACATCAACTAATGCTTCAGTAAATTTATCCAAAATATTTCCAATATTTAGATCAACATGAGCTTTTTCTCTTCCACGCAATCGCAAAACAACTTTTACTTTGTTTCCTGCTGCAATAAATTTCCTAGCACGTTGTAATTTTGTTTCAAAATCATGGTCCCCTATTTTAGGTCTAATTTGAATTTCTTTTAATACAGTGCTTTTAGCATTTCTTTTGATTTTTGCATTTTTCTTATCTAGCACATATAAATCTTTTTTATGATCAGTCAGCTTACATGTTGGAATTTGACCATCAAGCACTTGAACAAGGTCTAAACCTTGATCATAAGCCATATCCAATGCAACATGTGTAGACATCACACCAAGATTTTCTTTATCTTTAATAACAGAGACTTGATTACTTAAGATTTTCTCATTAATTAATACTCTTTTATTTTTGTTTTTATTTTTATTCATTAGCAACTACCGATTTTGGACAAAAGCTCTACTAAAGTCAAGCTTTCTTCTTTCCCATCTAGTGATCTTAGTGTCACTTTTTGAGAATTTTCTTCTTTTTTACCTAATATAACAAAAAAATGTGCTCTCTTTTCAGACCAATGTCTTATTTTATAACCCAAACTCTGATTTGTGTTATCTATGCATGAATTCACATTAATGGAATTAATTTGAGCCTGAACTTGCTTTGCATATTCACTTTGCTCTTCTTTAATTGGCACAATAACAACAGGATATGGATGCATCCATACAGGCAAAAGTCCAGTTGTGTTTTCCAACAATATACCTAAGAATCTCTCCAAAGAACCTAATACAGCATGGTGAACCACAACAGGAGTTTTTTGCTCAGAGTTCTCATTTGCATAAGTAGCGTCAAGTCTTTTTGCTAATGAAAAATCAACCTGAATGGTTCCACACTGCCAAACATGCCCTCTTTTATCTTTAATAGAGAATTCTAATTTAGGACCATAAAAAGCCCCTTCTCCTTGATTGATTGTACAAGTAAGGTTAGATTTTTTCGCAGCTTCAAGCAAAGCAGCTTCAGCATCATCCCAAGAAGAAAGTTCTCCAATATACTTTTCAGGGCGTGTAGCTAAACATACTAAAACATCTTCAAATCCAAACTTTTTGTATATTTCTTTCAACATTGCACAGAAAGTTATAATAACTTCTTCAATTTGCTCTTGTGAACAGAAAACATGAGCATCGTCTTGCGTAAAACTTCTAGCTCTCATTAATCCATGCAAGGCACCAGATGGTTCATATCTATGACATATACCAAATTCAGATAATTTATAAGGTAAATCTCTATAACTTTTATTACCTAATTTGAAAACACTGATATGACCAGGACAACTCATAGGCTTAAGCGCATATTCTTCGTCATGCAACTTCATAAACATCATGTTTTCTTTGAACATTTCTGTGTGACCAGACTTTTCCCATAAATTAGCATTCATAACTATTGGTGTAGAAATTTCATTGTAATCATGTTTCAACAAAATAGATTGTAAATATTGCTTCACTTTGTTCAATATTTTTATACCATTTGGTAACCAAAACACCATTCCACTTGAGATTTCAGGGTCAATGTGAAATAGAGACATTTTTTGCCCAAGAACACGATGATCCCACTTTAAATTTTCTTCTAATTCTACCAAGTGGCTCTCTAATAATTCCTTACTATACCAACATGTTCCATGAATTCGTTGTAATTTTTCATCTCCATGATCCCAAGAAGATCCTGAAATTGTTAACAGTTTAAAATGGTTTGCAGAACTAGAACTCAAACTTCTTGGCCCATCAGATAATATTCTATAAGACCCATGTCCATGTACCATAAAACACTCAGAAGCACTTTTTTCAATTGTTTTAACTATAAATTCATTTCCTAAATCATTAAATAATTCTAAAGCTTCCTCTTTGTTTAAAGAGTTTAGTTCAAATTTTGTAGATTTAGCTACTTTAGATTTCATTGCTTTTTCTGTTTCAGTAAAATTCTTCTCAGACAACTGTGATTTATTATAGAAATCTACATAAAATCCATTTTCTGTAACTTTAATATCTACAATTTTACTTCCATATAATTCACATAAAGAACTTGCTAAAATATTTGCAGAGTCATGTCTAATCATTTGTAAATGTTCTAGAGTTTTTGTTTTAATTGGAGAAACAGTAATTGGCCCTCTAATATAGCTATGAAGGTCATATATTTTGCCAGTTTTATCACATTTAAAACCTATAAAATTCTTAGCTTTTAGACCTAATTCTTCGATTATGGAAAATGCCGGGACACCAGATCCAAATTGCTCTACAGAGTTATCTAACTTTACTTCTATCATATAGAACCTGAATATGAATTCATAAATTTGTCCATTTCTGCTTTAGATCTAAAGCATGCACCAATAATTGTTTGCATTTTTTTATTTGAATCATACATCCATGCTGTATCTTTAATATCCAGAAGTACAAAATGCTCAATATGATCATTATTCAAACCACGTGGTCCACCACAAATATCTATGTAATCTCCATGCTCATAAGCCATTATATCACCTGGTGCATTTGTAATAATATCTTGCTTAAAACTATCGCCTTCAAACTTTTCTTTTGCTTCTGCTTTAGACCATACATATCTAATAAGGTTATCTTTTCTAGCTATAACTTGCTTCATAGCATTTTCAATTGATGAGAAATCATCTTTTGTGAATTTATGTTCTGGCAAATATACACCAAATCCAAAAACATGAACATCTTGGAAAAACTGTTTACCAAATTCTACTTTTGGAAATAAAACTGTTAAACCTTGCGCCAACACATGTGCAGCATCATGTCTAAGAAAATGTATGTATTCATCATCACTTTTGTATAAAGGAGTAACTATTGATCCAGCTGGAACATCGGCATGCAAATCATAAACCTTAGTCTCAGTCTTAAACCCAATAATATCATTACTTAAACTATATTCACTGATTAGCGCTAGTCCTTTGATAGAGTTTTTAACCTCAATATTTGTTATGTTGCTCAAGCAAACCTCCATAATTACCTAAATTATAAAACAATCCTTCATACTTGAAAATAGCTTTTCTACAGCATACTTTTTTTCATTATAATATATGATAATATAGTGAATATGATTTATCTGTCTGATAGCGCAATTCAAAGATTAGAAGAGATGAATAAGAGCTGGATTAAGATCGCAGTATTCTTTGGAGGATGCAATGGTTTTAAATATGACTTTTCATTTCCAAGCAACCCAAAAGAGGATGATTTAACCTTCAATCATGGAAATAAAGGCATTATTGTAGACAAATTCACTTTCACAAAAATAGAAAATGCTACGGTTGATTTTGTAGATAATTTAATGGAATCAAAATTTCATATTACAAGTAACAATTTCAAAAAAACATGTCATTGTGGAACTTCTTTTAAAGCATGAATCACAATATTGAATATCTTTTTTGGAAAAAGCATATGCAAAAAAAGTCACCTGCTCCTTTGTATAGCAAAATGATAGCTACTGAAATTCAAACAACATCTAATGCTGAAGCGTGCTCTACTCCTAAACAACAAGATTCAAGTATCATTTATCCTGTCAAAAAACAAAGCATTGCAATTGAACAACCCGTCAATGTAACATCAAAATCTAAGAAATCTGAAGAAAATTCCTTCCAAGCACCAGATTTTGTAAAATCCAATACATTGCCTGAGCTAAGAATGGAGTTAGCAAAGCTTGATCTACCATTCAAGCAATACGCAACTACTATGGTGTTTTCTGATGGGGATTCAGAATCACCACTTATGTTCATTGGTGAGGCTCCAGGTCAAGAAGAAGATAAACAAGGAAAGCCATTTGTCGGGGAAAGTGGAAAATTATTAGAATCAATGTTAAATGCTGGTGGGATATACAGAAAAAATTATTACATTACAAACATATTGCCGTGGCGACCTCCAAATAACAGAACTCCACTGCCAAATGAAATTAAATTAATGCAACCATACATATTGAACCATATTGAAATTATTAACCCTAAAATAGTTGTTTTGATCGGAAGTGTAGCTTATAAAGCAGTCATGAATGAAACAAAGGCAATAACAAGCGTACGAGGCGATTTCATTGAGTGTAATGGAAGATTATATATGCCTGTTTTTCACCCATCTTACTTATTACGATCTCCAAGCAAGAAAAAAGAAATGTGGCATGATGTCCTTACATTGAAAAATAAAATCATAGAGCAAAGCTTAAACATTCTACAACTTAACTAATCATAATTTACTTTTTAATAACAAAATATACGTAATATCTAGTTTATGAAAAACATTTTGAAAATAGCATTAGTAGCGATCAGCGCTAATTGCAGTGCAGATGCAGCGAATGTCATAAAAAATATGAGTGATCATAGAATGAACTTTGAGCATAGAGCAATGACAGATATATTTACTGCAGTAAATTCAGATCAAATCAAACAAATAATGCAAAATCTTCAAGGAGCAAAGTTAAAAGGAATGATTTTACATGATTTTGATGTGAAAGGTACGCAAACTGAAAAAGCTGATATTTTAGTATCTTTGCACAATACAGAAGTGGTTTCATATCACATTATCAAGAAATCAAACGACTTAAAATCTTTAGTAGACAAACCAAGTAAGGGTTATCATTTATTTACTGATGCATTAAAAAATTCAATTGATACTAATGAACAAAAGTCAGAATTCAAATCTAAATTTCATGTTGCTCCATTAAGAAGAGCTGCACTTAAAGAAGCTTTGGAAAATCCTGGAACATTCAATCACGTGAAATTTGCAAAAGAAAAACAGCTTACTCCAGCATTTATAAATAAAACTTTCGAGGAAACATTTGAACAGGTTAATGTTGCAACTAAAATGAAGAAAGATGCAGATATACTACATCATGATTTAATAAAAATATTATTCTCTCCTATAGGCCATAATACTGCTGAACAATATATAGAGGGGAAAATAAATGCATTCATAGATTACATGACAAAAGTTGTCCCTCCACAATCAAATATGGCTGAAGCTCAAATCACTGCCCATCTCCACTATATAATAGCCAAAGATATCACTTCACATCCAAGTTTACCTCTATACAAAGGATTCTTATCAACTCTGCCTCACTTTATGCATTATACAAAAAATTATCATTCAAAAGAATCATTAAAAGAAAAATGTGAAATATCTATATTTTTAAATTATAGCATAGAAACTCATTCAAATGATTCAACAGCTCACTTAATTAATAATAATATGAACCTTATACATGATAGAATTGCCAATCACTATGTTAAAAACACAGAAAAATTCATATATAACTATCAAGCACTAACAAACGCAATAGCAAATCTTATACAAAAAATTAAAGCAATCCCAAATAGTGATCAATTTAGAGATAATTTGATTAACCGTATTAATAAGTATCAAATACATAATTTTGATTCCTCTGAAGAAGAAGCAGATGCTATGTATTTGGATGAATTATATTTTGCTGATCACACTTCCCTATTTCAAGCCAATACAACAAACATAAGTGGACAGTATAAAATGGTAGTTAATTTATTTGATAATGACTGGACATTTCCAAACGCTTCATACTTTGAAGGTAAAAGTCTTAATATAAATTCATTGACAAACTCTGATATAAGATATGAAACATTATTTGGTACTAGTTTGTATAACTCAAAAATGCCAGATCCACTAAAAGCAATGTTGAGAAATGATAGAAATGATCTAATATATACACTACAAAATAATTTTAACATTCTATCCCTCAATGAAAAGGTCAAAGAAATGCTTTCAACAAACCCTGTATCTAAAGCAAAGCTTGACACTCTTGAAAGTAAGGACTTTTTTAATTTATGCGCTGCATTAGTTACTTATGCAAATTTACGTAATAAAGCCCCTAATTTACAAGCCTTAATAAACAAATCATTAACTCCGCAACCATAAGATTTTCAACAAACAAATAGCATAAAGATATTTCATAATATCTTATCAAACAACTCATACCAAATATTTTTTCATAATTTTCACTTTATCAGGAAGATAAAATCATACTAAACATATAGTTTTACAGGCAGATATCCAAAATTACTGCAGCTATACATAACTGTTCTTATTAATTCAAAATAATTCATACTTTTATAACATTTTGCCAGTACTATTTATATTATGAAGAACATTTTAAAGATAGCATTAGTAGCAATGATTTCTACTTGCAATGCAGATCCCGTATCAGATAGGACAATTGGTATATTAACAGGTCTGATAAATAATAACCGAAAAATGGTTGAGAGCAATGTAACAGAAGCTTTATACAATGCTACTAAAGAAGTTAAAATGGATGACATTAAAGCACACGCTAAAACTAAAAATTTGAAGAATGTCAAATTAGAAGGTTTTGTATTGTATGGAGTTCCTGTCCCTGCATTTGAGGCGGGTACTCATAAAGTAGATTTTCTTGTATCTATGCATGAAGGATCATTAAATTATAATATTGTGCATGTTAAAGATCATAATAATGAAGCAACATCACCAAGCCTTACAGGATATGTCAAAGAGCAAGTTCCAAGTGAAGGTTACTTTGTATTAACAGATGAAGCTAAAAATAAGATTTCTGAGAATGGAAACGCAAACTCAGCATACAAACCAGGTTTTGGAATCACTCCATTAAGAGCTGAAGCATTTAAATCCGCTTTATCTCACCCTACAGTTCAATTTGACAAAGCAAAGTTCTTAAAAGAAAGCCAACTTACTGAGAAAGATATGAAAGAAAGTACATCAGACACTTTAGCACAAATTAAAGCTGCAACTGAACTAAAGCAAGACACTGATCATTTAAATTTTGATTTAAACGCATCATTAATTTCAGATGCAAATCTTGTAAATGGCCTTGACACCTTAATTGATTCATTTGTTCAAAACATTGCACAACATGTAAAGCCAGGCGATGGGAAAAAGGAACCAGAGATAAGAGCTATATTAACACGTGAAGTTAATGAAAACTTAGAGATTAAAAATAATGCTTTTTTAACTCGAGCATTTAATGAATCTTATTCTATTTTTTTGAAGTATGTGAAAAGTAATGGCCCTACTATTCATAGTGATTACTCTATAGAGCTTTTAAAAGCAAAGTGTAAAAATCTAATATCTCATGATCTTGCAACGCTTACTATAGCGAATAATACACACATGAATAATGATGAAAAGAGTGCGTTAAGATCAACAATAGCAAATATTAATATAAAAATGTCTAAAATACATCGCAACATGCTTAATATGGAGAGTGAAGATCATCAGAATACAGAATATAATCATAATAAAATCATTACTGAATTAGGTGAAATCAAGAGTATAATTAACTCAATTTCAAACATTCTTGTAAAAAATAGCTTGATGAATTTGGTTACTAAATATGAAGAAAAACTCATACAGTTTGATTCTTCTGATGAAGTTGGAAATGAAATTTACCTTAATGAATCATTTTATTCAATAAATGGTAGTGATAAAACAACACAGCTAAGATTATTAAATTTAAGCAGATATAATAAGACAGCAATAGATGTATTGAATCACGATATGGTATTTCCTAGCATCATTCCAGGTGGAGAAGTATTAATGGAAACATCAGAATTACTGAATGACGCTCTAGCAATGAACAAGTTATTTAGAATGTCCCTATATAACTCACAAATTGGTATAGCTCTAAGTAATAATGCAGAATCTAAGGCATTAGTTTCCTTCTTACGTGACAGTAAGGAGAATATGTTATTTAGTGAGAGATTGAAAAATATATTGAAAACTCAGTCAACAACTCAAAACGCAATCAACGAACTGACTCCAGAAGATTACACACAGTTGTATAGCGCAGTATATGTTAAGTCAGACTATGAGCACATGAAGAAATTTGCAAATCTACAAGATTACTTACGTAATCGTCAAACTCAACCATAAAAAAACTTTATCAAATTTAAATATTTGATAATCAAATCATACTAAGCATTTTTTATGCTTTTAAATTTAATAAAAGTACATTCCATATAATTTTTTCAACCATATTGATTTATAACTTTCAATCTACTTTAATTAATTTATAATATTTCTCAGTTATATTTATATTATGAAAAACATTTTGAAAATTGCCTTAGTAGTAATTGTTTCTACTTGTAATGCAGATATGCCTCCTGGTATACATGACTATAGAGCTCATTTTGAAAACAATATCACTACAAAAATGTTGGAAGCAACTAAATCCCCTGAGGTAAAAAAGATCATTGATAGCGTGAATAATGCTAAATTAACAGGATTTGTTCTGCATGATATTCATGTACATAATGGACCTTCAAGCAGTGATTTTGCTGATGTTCTTGTGAGTTTACATGATAATAAACCAGCATCATATCACATTTTATTCGAGAATAGTGCTTTGTTAGATTTTTCAAGACAAAATACTCCTCAAGCTGGTTATTATTTATTAACTGATGAGCTAAAAAATAAGATTAATGCTAGTACACAAAAATCAGATTATGCAGTTTCTCCATTAAGAAAGGAAATGCTACAAGAATCTTTTAAACAGCCTGGTGTAAATTTTGATCATGTGAAATTTCTAAAAGAAAATCAAGTGACAAAAGAGAAGATAAATCAGAATGCTATTGAAACTTTAGATCAAGTTAATCAAGCAACTAAAATGAAACAAGATACATATAAATTTGCTACTAACTTATTTAAAACATTTATAAAAGATCAGAGCCAGATAGCTAATGTAAATAGTATATTTGATGATTTTATAACCAAGATGACAGATATAGCAAATCCAAAAACAGGATTTGATTTCAACAAAGTAAACGCAGCATTAAATAAATTTAATCATGACCATTCTATAAACTTCGATGATCCTATTTATAATGCATTAGATAATTGTAAAGTTATTTTAGTTGAATATGCCAATGCTAATAGTTCCGTTTCATTACCTTGTTTTGAAGACAAATGTAAGCTCAAAGCGTTTTCTTCACTTGGGTACATTAATGATATAAACATGAAACCAATGATTACTTCTATCTCTAATCATATAAACAACATACTTTCTCATATGTCTAATTCTGCGCAAGTTAACAATAAAGATTACGATACAAAAAAAATAAAAGATGAAATTAAGGCTATTAGAGTTGAAATCGAAAAAATTACAGACGTAAGTATTAAGACCAAAATTTCACATTTAATGAATGGATACGAATCCTCGATTGCAGAATTCGATTTCTCTGATGAAATCGGAAATGCAATTTACCTTGATACAATGTATTTTAATTTAGATTCTCAGGACTTAGAAAACAAGATGAAAGTATTAGACCTAAGTAGGCAGAATAAGATGGTAAGTAAATTATTTAAACATGATTTGGTATTTCCAACTTCATATTCAACATCAGCGGTCTATGATATGAAGTTTGTTTTTCTAGGAGAATCTGACAAGCGTAATCATAATATATTTAACATGTTTTTATATAACTCAACACTGAATAATTATATAAAGATCTCTCTATTACACTACTTTAAAGCAATTACTGATTTCTTCAATAAAGATGGAGGTTTTATATTAACTGAGCAATGGAAAAATATCCTTAGCAAATCAACAGTACATACAGACGAACTAAATAAACTTACCAATCAAGATTATTTGAATTTATATAACTCACTGTTCATTTTCTCAGATAAACAGAGAATGGATCAACTCACTACTTTAGAAAGATTTTTAAATGTTCCAAATCAAGAGCAAAAACAAATTCCAATTAGAATAATTACACAGCCATAAATCAACTTTATCAAATTTAAATATTTGATGATCAATTCATACCAAACATTTTTGCGATTTGTAAGCTCAATAAAAGTTAATTTTAATTTTCTCAACCAAATTATTTCTTATTCCAGTTAATTAATTTTCAACATTTCTCAGTTATATTTATATTATGAAAAATATTTTGAAAGTAGCATTAGTAGCAATTGTTTCTACTTGTAATGCAGATGTGCCTGCTGGTATGAACAACTACCGTGCTAGATTTGAACATGATATCACTACAAAAATATTAGAAGCAACTAAATCACCTGAGGTAAAGCAAATAATTAGTGGACTTAATAACCCAAAAGCTAAATTAACAGGATTCGTTCTTCGTGATATTGAAATATATAATGGTGTTTATATTCCTACTAGAAGTGATGTGCTTGTATCTTTACATGATAATAAGCCATCATCATATCACATTTTATTCGGGAATAGTGCTTTGTTAGATTTTTCAAGACAAAATATTCCACAAGTTGGTTACTACTTATTAAATGATGAATTAAAAAATAAGATTAATGCTAGCACACAAAAATCAAGTTATGAAATCGCTCCATTAAGACAAGAAATTCTAAAAGAATCTTTTAAGAATCCTGGTGTAGAGTTTGATCATGTGAAATTTCTAAAAGAAAATCAATTAACAAGAGAGAAGATAAATAAAAATGCTGTAGAAACTTTAACTCAAGTAAACCAAGCAACTAAAATGAAACAAGATACATATAAATTTTTCCATAACTTGTCTTTAGAACTTATAAAAGATAAGAGCGTTATAACTAAAGCAAATAGTATATTTGATGATTTTATAACCAAGATGATAGATGTTACAAACCCAACAATAGGATTTGATGAAACTAGATTTGCAAACGCATTTAGTCAGTTTGCTACGAAGGAGTTTCTACACCCAAGTAATATTACTTATAAAGCATTTAATAACTGCAAAAGTTTTTTCGAAAGATATGCTCAAAGTTTGAATTCACTCAACTCTTTAAAAGATCAATGTAAGTACAAAATATTTTCTACTTTTGGAAATAAAGATGCTCCAGATGCAATATCAGAAAAGATACATCAAAATATAGTTGGAATACTTCAATATACAAATAACTCTTTTCAACCTGGTTACAGTGAAAGGCAAAAATACGATGCAAAGAAAATAAAAGATGCAATTCAGGCTATTAAAAATGAAGTAGCAAAAATTGCAGACGCAGATATTAAGACTAAAATTTCACAGTTAATAAATGGATATGAATCCTCAATTGAAGAATTTGATTTTTCTGAGGAAATTGGAAATGCAATTTACCTTGATACAATGTACTTCTCTTTAGATTCTCAGGACTCAGAAAACAAGATGAAATTATTGGATTTAAGTAGGCAGAATAAGATAGTAAGTAAATTATTTGAACATGATTTGATATTTCCAACTACTCCATATCCAAATATATCATTTACTGTAACCACACTATTAAGAGATTATATTGATTCTCATAGTACATTCTTTGGTATGTCTCTGTATAATTCAGTACTTAACTCTGAGATCAAGCATTTCTTATCAAAGAAAAACGGTGATAAATTTAATGTATTGTCTGAATTCTTCGCTCAAAATGGAGAGTTTATATTAAATAACAAAATATTATTTATAAAATTGATGAAAAACGATGTGTCAGTAAGCGGAAAAACATTAAATAAATTTACTACCCAAGATTATTTGAATTTATATAATTCACTGCTTGTTTTCACAGATAGTCTAGCAATGAATAAATTAAGAACTTTAGAGAGATTTTTAAATGTTCCAAATGTTATCAATCAAGGTCCACAACCACTTCCACAACCACTTCCATAAATAAAAATATCAAACATAATGTTTGGTAAATTAAACTCTATCAAACATTTTTTCTATATCCTTTAATTTTAATAAATAAGTAGATTTTCTACCATGATTACACACACCCTGGCCTTCCAAAGCAGCTTTAACTAAATTTTCCAACTGTTGGTCATTTAATGCTGTCCCAGCTCTAATACTATTTTTACACGCAATGTCAGCTAAAAACTTACCCCATAACATTCTATCCTGACACTCAGTATCAAAATCTGCTAAAGCCGTAAAAAATATATCAAGTAAATATTTCACTTTATTCAAACTCCAAAAACTAGGAATTGAGATCAATTTATCATTTTCAATAACCAAGCCCCATTTTTTTAATTTATCATCTAAACTATTAAGAGCTGATAATTGCTTTGGTGTAAGATATAAATCCATAGGGATTAAAAGTTTTTGTTCAACAGAATGTTCATTAATTTCCTTTTTCATGCTTTCATAAACATATCTTTCATGCACAGCATGCTGATCTATAAACAAAATTCCATCTGATGTTTCAACCATAATATAACTATTTTTAAACTGACCTAAAACTCTATATTTTTCTCCATTATGCAAAGGATCTTCTTTTTCCGTATTATGTAAGACTGTTTTGTTCAGAAGTGTATTTTGTATATTATTAGAAAGCACATCAGGATTGTTATTTTTTGACATGTCATAAGATATCGAAGAGTGTTCATAAGGTTTATTGGTTGAAATTTCACAAGTGACTTTGTTATTACTCATAGGTAATTTCACTTTTTCATAAGAAAACTGATTTTCACTTTCTTCAATTTTATCTTTTGACTCATCTGACTTATTTAATTTTGCTTCATCAGAAGCAGGACTATATAAATCATATAATGGAACAAATCGACTATGATTAGCCATGGCTCTATCTACATTCAATGCATTGTAAATCGAAGACACAATAATATTTCTAATTAAATTCCATTTAACTAATCTAACTTCTTCTTTTGTCGGATGGATATTAACATCAATCTCATTTGCAGGGACTGTTAATTTCAAGATCCCTAATGGCCAACGTCTTTCAGGGATATAATCAGCAAGTACAGATCTAATACAACCCATAATCCCCTTATCTCTTACATATCTATTATTTACGAATAATACAAAATTATTATTTGGATAATGGCTCTTACTAAACAAACCTTCTAGTGAGTATCCATCTTGTTTATAATCAATTTTGAAAAATTGCTCTGAAACTCCAAAAACATCTTCTATTCTAGATTGAACATCAATTGCGCTATATTTTTTAGCTACTTTTGACCCTTTATATAAGAACCAAGTTATATGTGGATAAGCAAGTGAAATCTTTTGAACGTAATCCAAGATCAAGTTCCACTCTGTATAATCTGCCCTTAAAAATTTCAACCTTGCTGGAGTGTTTTGAAATAAATTAGATACACTTACTCTCGTGCCTAAACGAGGCTTAGATGGTTGAATATCTTGAACTTGATTACGTGATGTTAAAATATAACTATCTTCATTTCTAGATGTTTTGATCTCTATATCTGCAACTGAACTAATAGCGTAAAGTGCTTCACCTCTAAAACCTAAAGTGGAAATACTCCATAAATCCTCTAATTTAGATGTAGCGTGATGATCTAAGCAAATTTTTAAGTCTTCTAGCTCCATTCCGCAACCATTATCTTCAACTTGAATAAAAGTTTTTCCACCATCATGTGCGGTTATATTAATTTCAGTAGCTCCTGAGTCAATTGCATTTTCAATCAATTCTTTAACAATAGAAACTGGACGCACAACAACTTCACCAGCTGCAATTTGTCGAATAAGTTTTTCAGGAAGTTTTTTGATTACACTCATAATATCACTTTCTATATAGCGGCAAATGCCTTGATAACATCAATAAAACACCCAAGCTTATACATATATCTGCCACATTAAATACAGGAAATGATATACCAAAAGCATCAATAGAAATGAAATCTAAAACAGAGTTATAAAAAAATCTATCTAATAAATTACTTATTCCCCCTCCAAGAATCAAACTATATACTATTGTATCAAACCTATTTTTCACCTGACGCCACATCATGAACATATGAACACAAACTGTGAAAACTGCTAATTTTAAAACCCAAGTATAGAGGCTACCACCAACCCCAAAGCTTAACCCAGAATTCCAACATACTTTTATTTTCAAAAAACTGGAAATCAAATAAGTTCCATTAGAAACACTATAGTGCGCCAATCTCTTTGTAGCTTGATCTATAAAAACTATAAATAGTGTTATGAAATTCTTATTCATCATATATTCCCTTTATGAAAAACATTATAAAACACATTGAATTCAATTAACACCTTCAATATCACTCCAATTTTTCACAACTGTCTCACATCTCTCACATAATTCTTCTGTATTTTCATAAACTTTCTTACATCGTGGACATTTGATACCTGCAGCTTTCTTCGTAACCACCTCTACATCTTTCACATCATTTAGAGTGAAAGTTTCTTGATCAAGATTCATCTCTTTTTTATAAATCGCAAATTCATTAGCATTAAAAATCCTTACATTTGATACTATACAAATCTCTTTCATTTGCATTTCAAATTCTTTATCCAATGTATCGCAAATAATTATAACTTCAGCTTCAGTACTTGCATTAACATCTTTATTTTCTCTCATAATCTCTAGAGCAGATGTAACAACTTTCCTTATTTCTCTAATATTTTCCATTTTGTCTTCTATATCTTTATTAAACCATTTTGCATCTAAATCTAAGATTTTTTCCTCATGTATAGATCCTGTATTACCCATCGCATGCCAAGCTTCTTCAGTAGCAAAAGTCATGATAGGAGCTAACCACCTAACCAAACAATCTAATGTATACTTTAAAACCATTCTAATAGATTTGGATAATTCGTTATTAACATCATCACAGTACAAAACATCTTTTCTAATATCAAAATAAAATGCAGATAAATCTACAGTACAAAAAAGGAATAATTTCTTCATAAATTTATATGTAGTAAATTCATTTACAGCATCTTTAAACTCTTCATTCAAAACATACAGTTTATGCAAAATATATTGCTCTAACATAGGCATTTCCCCATGCTCAAATCCAAATTGAATACTTCCTAATGCATATTTGATCGTGTTTCTAAATCTTTTTTCCATATCTTTCACGCGATTTAAATGCTCTAAACTCCAACGTAAGTCTTCTGTATAATTTTGATTTGAAATCCATAATCTTATTAAATCTGCACCATGTGTTTCAATAATTTCAATTGGATCCACACCATTTCCAAGAGATTTAGACATTTTTTTACCATGCTTATCAACTACAAATCCATGTGTAATCAAATTTTTATACGGTAAAGTTGCGCTTTCTCTAGAGGCTTGTAAAGCAGAAGATTGGAACCAACCTCTATGTTGATCTGATCCTTCGAAATACACATCAGCTTTTTCACCATTTAAAACATAAGATTGACTAGCACCAGATTCAAACCAGACATCCAAAATATCATAAGTAGGAACATAACCTGGGTAATCTTTTGCAATTTCACTTGCAATTGACCACCAAGCCCCTACTCCATTTTCTTCTAACTTATCTTGAATTTTTTTCAAAACTTGTGGATCTGATAATGTTTCCCCAGTTTCTTCATTATACAAAGTAGCTAGCGGAACACCCCAAACCCTTTGCCTAGAAACACACCAATCTCCCCTATTTTCCAACATAGATTTAAATCTCATTTTACCAAAATCAGGAATCCAATTTACGTCATCAATTGCTGAAAGAGTGTTTTTCTTCATTTTGTCTATACTAATAAACCACTGTGGTGTAACCCTATATATTAATGGTTTACGTGATCTCCAAGAATGAGGGTAAGAGTGTGTGATTTTTTCATGAGAAACCAGAATATTAAACTTTCTCAACTCATCAATAATTTTATCTTCACTTTCAAAAATATTCTCACCACCTACAAATGGCACATCAGGCTTATAATTTCCTTTTGCATCAATCAGTTCAGGAACTTCTAAATCAAATTTCTTACCTAATACAAAATCTTCTTCACCATGACTTGGAGCAATATGAACTAAACCTGTACCTTGATCCAAAGAAACATGATCACTTTCAAGAACTGGAATCTCAATTTCAAAGCCCATGCTATGCATTGGATGTTTACATATCGCGCCATGCAATTCTGTGCCTGAAAAAGTACGAATTATTTTAGAATCATTTATTTTATTACAAAAATCATCATATAAATCTTTCGCAACAATCAATTTCTCATTATCAGTTTCACAAATTACATATTCAAAATCTGCTCCATAAGCTACCGCTCTATTAGCTGGTAATGTCCATGGTGTTGTTGTCCAAATCACAACTTTACAGCCAGCTAAGGTATCATGTTTTATTATTTCCAATTTCACATACACAGCGTTGCTTTTCTTATCTTGATATTCAACTTCAGCTTCAGCTAATGCTGTGGCTTCAGAACATGACCACATTACAGGTTTAGACCCCCTATAAATCAATCCATCAGCAACAAATTTATGAAATTCTTTTAAAATTTCTAGTTGACTATCCATAGTTTTATATGGATTTTCAAAATCACCAATCACACCCATTCGAATGAAACCTTCTTTTTGAACTTCAATCCATTTTGAAGCAAAGTCTGCGCATAATTCTCTAAATTCACTTATATTCAACTCAGAACGTCGTTTTCCAGATTTTTTTAATGCGGCCTCAACTGCTGCTTCTATAGGTAGTCCATGACAATCCCATCCTGGTATAAAATCTAATTTATATCCTAACAATGCTTTTCCACGATTGAAAATATCTTTCATAATCTTATTAACAGCATGTCCCATATGAGGAGCACCGTTAGCAAATGGAGGCCCATCATGTAAAAGAAATTTTTCAGAATCTCGTTGACTTAATTTTTTATATAAAGATATTTCTTTCCAAAATGATAAAATTTCATCATTTTTATTCGACTTTATTCCAAATGTAGTTTTTGGCAATGCAACTGGATACTTCATTCACATATCTTACAATATATTTCACTGCAACAGAATACGAAATCATATATCAAGCATTATATATTTCTTGATTTTACAGATATAAATTTAATCTTAGGAGTAAACTTTTTTTACACGACTACCTAAAGAAGTTGTAACTTCAAAACCCTTAACTGGATAATTCCATTTACTGATTTTTTCAAAAGTAATATTCTCTCCTAACAGCTCAACTTCAGGATTTTTAATCTCAATTCCAGTTATATCAATAGTTAAATAATCCATCGCAAGAGATATAATTTTCGCGTAGTGCCCATTGGTAAAAACATACCCATTCCTAATTGAATATCCATCACCATAACCAATATTCACAACAGCTATTTCCATATCTTTAGTAGCGATATAATCATTAGAATAACCTATATATTCATCTTTTTTAACTAATTTTGTTGATATAATATTTGCAGTTAAAGTGCCTACAACCTCTATTTTTACTCCATTAATATTTAAATCATTTTTCTTAAAGCTATAATTATCACTTCCATTCTTTTCATTATAATTTACTGTGTTTTCATTAGAACCATATAGAAAACGACCAAGACGCACTAAATCACCATGATGTTCTTTATCCAACAAAACTCCACATGATGATGATAAGGTTTTAGAAAACCCTTTTATTTGACTAATAACTTGAAGTTGCTTTTTATTCATATCATTATTCACATCATATCCACATGCTAAATGGTGCATCACAAATTTTATTTTCGGATTATATTTCTGAATTTCATTAAAATCTTCTAAACTCATTCCTAATCGGTTCAAGCCAGTTTCTATTTGTACGACAATAGACTTCCGCTTGAAAGTGCTTTCACACTTTTGAGTCCAAAATTCTACCTGCTGTTTGGTGAAACAAACAGGTATGAGATTATTATCCCATGCAATTTCTAATTCATCAATATTAAAAGAGCTCAATAAATAAATATTTATAGAATCTGACAATGATCGGATTTCTAATGCTTCCTCTATGTTACTTACATAAAAATCTCTGCACATACTTCCATTTAGTAAAGCTTTACTTGTCTCTAATGCTCCAAATCCATATGCATTGCACTTTATAACAGCACTGCATGGACCTACTATTTGGCTAATTTTATTGTAATTTTTTACTAATTTTTTTAAGTTGATTTTAAAAACAGGAGAATTATTCACAACTTTTATTATACATTTCTCAAACCATTTTCTCAATCATAAAGTTTATAAGGTCAATGTACGATTGTGCTTGTATATTATTTCACTTAAAATTTAAATATGAACACATTACAAAATGATGATTTAGCAAACAATCAATTTGAGGTAGGAATTATAGGCTCTGGACCTGCTGGTTTAAGTGCTGCATTATACTGCGCAAGAGCAAATTTAAAAGTAGTAATATTCGAGGGACCTCAATCTAAAGGACAGCTTATGACTACTACTTCAATAGAAAATTACCCAGGATTCGATGAAGAGTCTGCTAAACTTTTAATGCAAAAAATGCATAAGCAAGCTGTTGATGTTGGATGCACTATTAAAGAGGAAACAATTTTAAAAATCAATCCACAAGGGAAAATCATTCTAGAATCAGATTTTGGCACAAAATATACTTGCAAATCTGTGATTTTAGCTACTGGAGCAAAAGCAAAATATCTAGGTTTAGACAGTGAGTACAATTATCTTGGTTATGGAGTTTCTACATGCGCTACATGTGATGGAGCGTTTTATAAAAATGCTGAAGTTGCAGTTATCGGTGGTGGGAATACGGCTGTAGAAGAAGCTATATATTTATCTAATATTGCCTCTACGGTCCATTTAATTCATAGAAGGGATACATTTCGAGCAGAGCAAATCATGCAAGATCGAATGCTGAAAATCAAAAATATTAAATTACACCTAAATTGCACTTTAAATGAGGTTATAGGAAATGCAAAACCAAAAAGCGTCACAGGAATTAAAGTATTAAACACTATTTCGAAAGAAATATATGAAGTAAAAACTGAGGGTGTCTTTATTGCAATTGGCCACTCTCCTCAAACAGATTTAGTAAAGGATTTTTTACCTTTAGATTCTGAAGGTTATATTATTGCTGATGGAGTTAAAACAGCAGTTCCAGGCATGTTTGTAGCTGGAGATGTAATTGATAAAGTATACAAACAAGCTATAACATCTGCAGGACAAGGTTGTATGGCTGGAGTTGAAGCTATTAAATATATCCAAACTTCCTAATCAAGATATAAAAAAATTCATGCATATATTTAATGATTTTTACGAGGAAAATTCATACTTTTACAATATAGTGCAAATAAACTTTAGATTATGAAAAACATTTTAAAAGTAGCATTAATATCTATAATCGCCACTTGTAATTCAGATAGTCAATCTGACATCATAAAGAAAGCAACTGATCATCGTATGAGCTTCGAAGGCAAAGTGATGAATAATGTATTTGATGCAGTTAAAGATTCAAAACTACAAGGGCAGATAGATAAAGCTATTGTAGAAGCAGCCACTAAAAATGTTAAAGGTGTTAAATTAGTAGGATTTGTTATTAATGATATTGTCCTAGATGGACCAGGCAACACGCCTGTTTCAATTCTTATTTCTCTACATGATGATCAATCAACTGCATATCATTTTGTAAAAAAAAGTTTGACAGTAACAAAAGGCTTAGAGGCATTTGCATATGATCATAATGCACCAAAAGACTATCACTTATTAGATGATACATTGAAATATGCAATTAATAACAACACATTTAAGACTGAATACAACATATCTCCAGCCAGAAAAGAGGCTTTAAAAGCAGCCCTTAACACTACACCTGGCACTGAATTCAAACATACTGAATTTACAAAAAGCACACAATTTTCTCAAGAAAGACTTGATTTAAGTCTTGCGAAAGCTTTTCTCAGAGTTTTAAAAACAACCAAACTTAAAATTTCATCAGATGAGTTATATATTAACTTGATCAACCTATTAGGGGAAAGCAGCTACAACAAAGAGGATATAAAGAATCATGCTATCACTTTAGCGGATTACATTGTATCTAAATTTGAAATACACGATAGGCAAGATGCAGATGAATTAAAAGATGACCTTAAAACATATTGTGCAAACAAGTCATTCCAAGAAGGTAGCAATGAATATAAGATGATACTTGCGACTATAAGTGCAATCTCCAGCTATTTCAGCGAAGGTGGTAAATCACAAGAGTTCTTGATTAACAAATGCATACAAGAAATGTCTCTTACCTTTTTACCAATTGAAATATCACATCAAATTAGAGAAGCAATGCAACCAATTTTTCAATTACTCAAATCTAACTCTGGCATTAGTGCTATAATCACTGAAAAAATACCTCTTTTAAAAGCAGCATTTAAAGGCAAGGCATTTGAAAATGATGCAAATACATTAATTAATGCATTTGAAGTTCTAGCTAATGAATTGAATCTAAATTCTGATTATAAATTTGATATTACTGGAGATGGTTTGTATTTCTATTCACTATATTTGAAATTCTCAGCACATAATGATAGGCTCTTTAAGTTATTATCAAGTAAATTTTTCATAGAACAGTCCATAGTGCTTAGTGAATCTACAATTTTTGATTTAATATTCCCAAAATCAGAATTTATCACCAATAATGCTAATAAAGACATATTAACATTACTTACACAAAGACTTATATCTCATAGAGAGTTTGCTGGAATTACTGCATATTCTTCAGCAGCGATGCAAGTTGGTGATATATTACATTCCTCTTCAAATGTACAGAAATTCATAGCATTACTTAAAAATTCACCTGCATTATTAACACCTAATGTAAAAGATATTCTTCAGAATGATAAAATTGGCACAACTCCAGTAACTTCAGAGGATTTTTTAAATATTTATGTTGCATTGCATATAGCAGCACGTCCTGATATTCTTATCTCTTAAAATTAATTTAGTTTAAAATTGAAACATGATAACAAAAAAAATAACTTTATAAGAATAATTGCTTATATTATTAAAGTAATTGCAAATTTATTCATCATTATTAAAAAATATTGCCACATTTGACTGAATTCATTAAAAAAATCATGTTATTAAAAAAGTATAGCAAATTATAACTAATATACTAAACAAGTTTTTTAACCCATGAATGAAAAATATTATCATCGTAATTTAATAGCAATGAAATCACTATTATTTATTTGAGAAACTAATTAATTAAAATTAGGTCTAGCTTTGAAAGGCAAAAGAGCCAAGTATCTAGCTCTTTTAATTGCAACACTAAGCAATCTCATTTTTTTAGCATCTAGGCCAGTCAAATGTCTAGGCAACATTTTACCGTTGCTAGCTACAAATCTTGATAAATCGTACAAACATGAAGAAGCACAAGACAAATCTTGCTTTCTTTCTTTAGCACTTTCAAGCATTTTATCCAAAGTTTGGTCATACTTATTCAAAGCAATAACCATTTCTCTCAAAAAGTTTTCATTAACTGCAATTAAATATCTTAAACCAGCAATATCTTCTTGATTCATTTCTACATCTAAGACAAAGTAATGACCTCTAGAGTCTCTATTAATTGGGTAAGAAAGTCTTTCTAATCCTAAGTTCTTAGAATCTAACAACTTCCCATTTTTATTTTTGATATACTCTGTTACTGTATCAACATTTTGTTGCGCTTCCTCCGCTGACATGCTTTGTTTTAATACACATACTAATCTATATTTACGCACAACGCCTCCTGAAATTTATATTACCAAATAACATAAAATTTTGTAAGTCCCAGAATAAATTAAATATATTCATTAAATTACCCAATATCCAAATCTGCATATACAGCATTTTCTTCAATGAATTTCTTTCGTGCTTCAGCACTTTCTCCCATCAAATCTACACAAATCTGATCAGCTTCATCAATATGCTCTATTTTCACAGGAAAGTACGATTTCATAGCAGTATTACTTAAATCTTCTGGGTTCATTTCACCTAAACCTTTATATCTTTGAATTACTAACCCTCTTCTACCTATCACCAGGCATTTATCATAGAATTTAAGAGGATTTTCTGTCCAGATATGCCCCCACTTTTTAGTAAATGCAGACATCACTTGTAAGTTCTCACCACTAATAGAGTTTAATGAAAATGATATTTCTTCTTTAACCCCTTTATTGTTACATGATAGATTCCATTCATGATCAGAAAATTGAATTGTCCATTTATCTTCTTTAGCATTTAAGTATTTCAACAATCTATCACCATGATTTTTATCATTCAAACTTTCGCCATCAAAAAGCTTTGCAGCCAAAAGAGAGTGAATAATTTCTGGCTTATTTTTAAGCATAGATTTTATAGTGAAAATCTCCTTCAAATAGCTTTTAAGCTCTTCTCCAGTAAGGGTGTAATCACCTTGCATAAATTCTTTATCTTTCAAAATATCAAGAATGTAATCATTAAGAGCAATTTCATCTCTAACATAAGTAAATTTACCATGTCGCTTAATACCATAAAGTGGTGGTTGCGCAATGTACAAATACCCTTTGTCAATTAAAGGTCTCATGTATCTAAAAAAGAAAGTTAAAAGTAAGGCTAAAATATGCTTACCATCTACATCAGCGTCAGTCATAATAATGATTTTATGGTATTTGATTTTATCAACATTAAAATCCTCACCAATACTTGTTCCTAAAGCAGAAATTAAAGTTGTGACCGCTGCAGAACTAAGCATTTTATCAAATCGAGCTTTTTCAACATTCAAAATTTTTCCTCTTAAAGGAAGAACAGCTTGTACAAATCTATTTCTGGCCTGCTTAGCAGAACCACCAGCACTATCACCCTCAACCAAGAACAATTCACATTTAGCAGGATCTTTTTCTGAACAACCAGCAAGCTTCTTCAAAACTTGGAAATCTATACCAGTTTTTTGCTTCCTATTCATATCACGAGCTCTTCTTGCTGCTTCTCTTGCTGAAGCTGCGTTCAAGATTCTAGGAAGTATAATTTTTGCTATTTGAGGATTTTCTTCTAACCATTCACCAACTTTTGTGAAAACAGCATTTTCAACAAAAACTCTAACATTAGATGAAACTAATTTTTCTTTTGTTTGAGATGAAAACTTTGGATCAGCAACATTAACTGAAAGAACACAAGCAATACCTTCTCTAACATCATCTCCAGAAATGTTTATTTTTTGCTGTGTTTTGCTTCCATTTTCTTTCAAATACTGCTGCATTGCACGAGTTAATCCTGATCGGAAACCCATTGTATGCGTTCCACCATCTCTTTGAGGAATTGTGTTGGTAAAGAACAAAGAATTTTCATGATAACTTTCAGTCCATAAAATTGCACATCTAAGCGCTATATTATCACCATCTTGCTTAATACTAACTGGAGTGTCATGTAATGATTTTTTCCTACGAGCTAAGAAATTCACAAAGGAAACAACTCCACCTTCATCATAAAACTTACTTTCAACTATCTCTTCAGCACGTTTGTCGATTAAGGCTATACGAACCCCCTCGTTCAAAAACACTAATTCTTGAAATCTATTCTCAAGCTCTTTTCTTTCAAAAACAATATGTTGAAAAATTTCAGTATCAGGCAAGAAATGTATTTTAGTTCCAGTTTTTTTTGCATCTCCTGTAACGGATATAGGTTTTGTAGTTTTACCTCTAGCAAATTCCATTGTATGTTCACGTTTATCTCTACGGACAGTTAAAACCATCCACTCTGAAAGCGCATTCACAACAGATGCACCCACACCATGTAAACCACCAGAAACTTTATAAACACTTTGAGAGAATTTACCACCAGCATGAAGCTGAGTCATGATAACTTCAGCAGCAGACATTTTTTCACCTGCATGCAAGTCAACTGGAATACCTCGTCCATCATCTTCAACAGAAACTGAGCCATCTTTATGTAAAGTCACTGTAATGTTTTTACAGTAACCTGCCAACGCTTCATCTATGGAGTTATCAACTATTTCATAAACCATATGATGCAAACCTTGACCATCATCAGTGTCACCTATATACATACCAGGACGTTTACGAACTGCTTCTAAACCTTTCAGTACCTGTATAGATTCTGCGCTATAATCATTATTCACACTATTATCTTAACTTTATCTTGAGAAATTTCCAATAAGCCTGATGAAATAGACAATTTTTTATTCTTTTAAAGACATGCGCCCTTCATACAGCACATGTTTTCTATTAACAGAATCTATAATAAGCATTCCATTGTTATCATAACCTTTAAAAACACCTTCAATAGTGTATAATTTTTGTTTGAGAATAATACTTTGATTATAGTAAGCTGCATTTTGATTTAAAGTGTCCAGAAAAAACTTGATACCATGCTGAAAGAAATCATTTAAATACATTGGAATTTTATTACATATCTTCAAAATAATTTCTAAAACATCTATATCTCTATTCAAAAGATTGCTTATACACTCCCTATTTTCTCCAGCAACATTAACATTAACACCCATACCAACGATCAAAACATCTTCATTCTTAAATTTTGTAACTTCACACAAAACCCCTGACAGTTTTTTTTCATTATGCAAAATATCATTAATCCATTTGATTTGTGTCTTAATTCCATATTCAGATAGCACATCATGTATAAGAGCCGTAAATACTTGCGTAAGATTGATCATATTACATTGTTGTAATTTTACAACACAACTCATATAAACATTACCTACTGGAGAGTCCCACTTTCTATCATGTTGCCCTATTCCAGAACTTTGAGACTCTGCAGTCAAAACTAAAAATTTATTTTCTTTTAATAACTCAATTAGCATTTTATTCAACTCAAAGTTTTCTCCATTAATAGATTGTTTAGCTAATGTTTGAGTACTTCCAACTGTACCAAATTGAGCAGTAGAAAAGTTTTTGTAATGACTTATAAGCATGAAGCAAAATTAACATGTATGTTTTTTTATGACTAGCAATAATCTTATGCATGATTTTTCAAATAATTTTTGCATTCATTCCACACAACCAACCGCCTTGCACTATAAGAAAATGAACTTTACCATAAATACATGTTATGTACACGTTTTGCACCCAGTCCAACTGGAATGTTACACTTAGGAAATATACGAACAGCCCTACTATCTTATTTATGGGCTAAAAACAATCAAGCTAATTTTGTATTACGTGTTGATGATACTGATCGCGTAGAGCAGAAATATATAGATGCAATAAAAACAGACCTTACATGGATGGGGATTGAACATAATAAAGAAATTTTCCAATCTCAAAGAAATGAAATATATGCTAAATGGTTAGAAATTTGCAAAGAAAAAGGATTAGTATATCCCGCTTATGACACAAAAGAAGAATTAGATGAACTGAGAGATAAACTTTCAAGAGAAAAAAAAGCTCCTGTATATAAAAAAAGATATGCAAAAGAAAGTGGAACAAACCCACATTGGAGATTCGAATTACCAACCTTGAAAATTGAATGGAATGATATTATTAGAGGAAAAATATCGATTAATCTTAAATCAGTTAGCGATCCAATTGTTCAAAAAAGTGATGGATCTTTTACTTATATGTTTACAAGCGTGATTGATGATATTGAAGAAAAAATTTCTCATATACTACGTGGAGAAGATCATGTCACAAATACTGCTATACAAATATATATGTTTGATAAAATTAATAATACACAAATAACTTATGCTCATCTTCCAATCTTGCTTAATAAACATGGACAAAGAATGTCAAAAAGGAATAAAGATGAAAGCATATCAGATTTACGTAATGAAGGTTTTTTTCCAATTACTTTAGCTACTCAAATGGTATTTTTAGGTAAGAATGAATTACATATTTGCAAAACATTAGATGAGTTATCAAAATACGCTGATTTAAAATATGCATCTAGCCAAATTAGATGGTCAAAAAAAGAAGCAATGAAAATACAAAACAATTTAATTAGAAATTTAACTAAAGATGAAGCTGCACAATATTTTGGAAGTGAATTTGAAAAATGGGATATAATCAAAAATGAAATATCTTTTCAAGACGATTTTACGCATTGGAAATCAGTTTTTGAAGACAAAAAAACATTTTCTGAAGAATCTATTTCATTTGACAAAACATTATTAGATTTAAAAAATATAACTGATTGGAGTCAATGGATTGAACAAATTTGTGAAAACCAAGAACGTAAAATTGTACTTAAGAAATTAAGAGGAATTTTGTCAGGCAAAAAATTTGGACCAACATTAGTTGAGCTTTTAGAAAATATAGACATAGAAATCACAAAATACAGACTTAACAAAGCATTATAATTTTTCTTCACCTTGCATAAACTTACATCAGATCATAAACTCCATTTATGAATCAATTTATTACCCACGGAATATTAGATAGACCAATGAATGAGTTGCTATTTGAAGAATATGAAAGACAAAACAATACTATTTCTTTAATTGCATCAGAAAATCTTGCTTCAACTCAAATTCGATATGCTCAAAGCTCTGTATTTACTAATAAGTATGCTGAAGGATATCCTGGCAAACGATATTATGGTGGATGTGAAGTGGCTGATAAAGTTGAAACATTATGCCAAGAGAGAGTATGCAAACTTTTCAATGCAAAATACGCAAACGTACAACCTCATTCTGGGTCCCAAGCAAATATGTCTGTATTTGGAAGTTTACTAAACCCAGGTGACACAATATTAGGAATGGATTTATCAGCTGGTGGACATTTAACACATGGTTCTAAAGTGAATTTTTCTGGAAAAATGTATAATTCAATTTCATATGGATTAAACGAGAATGAAACTATAGATATGGATGAAGTAGAAAAGCTTGCATTAGAATATAAACCACAAATGATCATAGCTGGAACTTCTGCGTACAGCAAAACTATAGACTGGCAACGTTTTAGAGATATAGCTGATAAGATAGGAGCAATTTTTCTAGCAGACATTGCGCATGTTGCTGGGTTAATAGCTGCAGGAAAATACCATAACCCAATCTCAATCGCAGATATCCTCACCTCTACCACACATAAAACTCTAAAAGGACCAAGGGGCGGATTAATTTTAACTAATAGTGAAAGCATATTCAAAAAAGTAAACAAAGGAATTTTTCCTGGAATGCAAGGAGGCCCATTAATGCATGTCATAGCAGCAAAAGCGATGTGTTTTAATGATGCTCAATCTGATGAATACAAAGAATATATTCAAAATGTATTGGATAACTCTCAAGCAATGTGTAAAGAACTTTCTAAAGATTTTGAAATCGTATCTGGAGGAACTGATACTCATTTATTTATTATGAAATTAGATAATTGCACAGGAAAAGATGCTGAAAAATGGCTTGCAGATGCTGGAATTATCGTGAATAAAAATATGATCCCACAAGATCAAAGAAGTCCATTTGAAACATCAGGAATTAGAATTGGAACACCTGCTTGCACATCTAGAGGATTTGGAACTCAAGAATGCATACAAATTGCTAAATATATTAAAGAAATAATATTCAACAAAGGTTCAAATTCTTCAATTAAACAGGAAATTTCTGCATTATGTAAAAAATTCCCAATTGATAAATATAATAAATAGTTATTTATTTTTTCATACCAACAACTTTGTTTGAACTAATATTTTTATTTCAAACGTATATTTCTAGATTGCCTACTATTTTCATATAAGATCAGAGAATCCAAGCTGAGTAAGGCGCGCATGTCTAGCTTGCATCTCTACTTCATTGAAAAGATCAGACAATTCAACGCTATCAGTGTCATCAACATCACCAGGCGCTGCTGTAGAAGCATTTTCATTCATTCTTGATTCATGTTGATCTAAAAGATCTGATATTGAAACACTACCACTTTTTGGTTTTGAACTCTTTAAAATATCTACTGAACTACTATTTGAATAGTTAGGCAATAGACAATCATTAGGATAGTTAGTAAAGCTACCTCTTATTTCATTATCCCCAACTGCTCTTGACCCACTCAGATCTATCACAGCGCCACTTACTGCTGGCAAAGCAATCTCATTTGCATTCCCCTCATCATAACTATCAGGCAAGTAAAACTCACTTGGTGTGCTTGGATTAAAAATGGGCGTTCTTAAATCTTCAGCAGTATATGCAGCAACATGAAGTGGCTCAATATTCATTGTAGAATCAACAGGAGCTCTTAAAGAAACTGAAATTGATTCACATGTCACATGATTAGCTTTTGCTTTACTTCTCAAATCATTACTTGTGTGTAATGCAAAATCAACTGGACCTGCAGTAGGCATAGAATCGTTTGCTTTAGGAGCGCTTAATGAAAATGGCACTAATGCACACTCCACAGGAGTTCTTGCCTCATCCTCAGAGTGATAACTACAAGGAGAAAAAACTTCACTTGGTGTTTGAGGTCGCATGTAAGGTGTAGCATAATCTTCAGCTGCATATGTTACATGTAGCGGCTCTTTTAAAGCAGCAGATTCAGCACCTAATACTTTATCAGATAATACAGGAGGAACATTCGCTTGCACTGCGAATTGACTTGCTGGTGTTTTGCAATCATCAGAACTGTATATAGGAGAACATACAATACCCTCTTCACTACTTCCAATTGATATAGAGTCTTGGCTAATAGCATGCAAGTTAAACATCAATGTGGACATTAAAATTACTTTGTTTTTCTTAATCATAATTTAACAATACAGCAAAACAACCCCAAAGTAAAGTTTTTATCTATACTTAATCTTTACATAACAATTTTGTGTGAAAATGCATAAAAACTCAACAGTATAAAACTATTTGACAAATTAAGGTGAAAATGGTGAAAAAATTTAAGTATTGTTTTAATCTATACTTATAAAATGATAATTTGAAACGCTTGTATGTGTTGATATATATGTGGAATAAGTAGTATAAAATTTGAAATTATTTACAGGTCAGCCAGCAGCTTCAGCTATACTGTGAGCTTTCAAAGAATCATGTATTTTGTCTAAAGTTAATGGTTCAGTCAAATACACATCATTTAACCCATGAACTGTGATTTTAGACCTGTGATCTGAGATTCTATTTTGTGGAAAATTATAAGTACGAATTCTTTCAGACCTATCTCCAGAGCCAAGTTGATTTTTTCTTTGATCTGAAATTTCTCTGTTCTTTTTCTGCTCTAATGCATCATATAATCTGATTTTCAATACTTTCATAGCTTTTTCTCTATTTTTATGTTGAGACTTTTCATCTTGCATACACACTATAACTGGAGCATCCAAATCAGGATGAGAATATGTTAATCTAACGGCACTATCTGTAGTATTCACAGATTGACCACCAGGACCACTTGATCTATAAACATCCATTTTTAAGTATTCATTTTTGATTTGTATTTCAACATCATCGACTTCTTCAAGAACAGCAACTGTTGCAGTAGATGTATGTATACGTCCGCTTGACTCTGTTTTTGGGACTCGTTGAACACGATGAACTCCTGATTCAAACTGCAAAATATCATATGCATTTTCACCTTTAATAGACAAAACAGCTTCTTTAATACCTTTAACTTCTGTAATATTTTTAGAAAGAATTTCCACTTCTAAACCTTTATGTAATGCATATCTTATATACATTTCAAATATGATATACGCAAAAAGCCCAGCTTCATCTCCACCAGCGGCAGGTCTAATTTCTACCATTGCAGATTGATTTTTAGATTGAACAGATTTTAACTCTACAAACTCTTTATGTAAACTTTCTATGCTATTCTCAGAAGATTTTTTTTGTTCAAACAACCATGATTCTTTAGATTCTTCAATCATTTGTTCAATTTCAGTTAAATCTTCATGTAAAACTTGCACTTTACTTGCAATATCATACTCTTTTGATATTTCACCAAGCAATTTAGATTTTTTTAAAAGATCTTCACGATCAATATTTGGATTTTGCAAATCTTCTTCTAATTTTTTATACTTATTTACTATATCAAGCCACCACATATTAAATTTCTCTCAGCAAATTTTCAAAACTAATAAATTTTTGCTCTCCACTTTGACAGTATTTTACCTTTACAGTCTGGTTATCTTTTTCTTCTTTTCCACAAAAAATAATTTTACTTGGATCTAAAGATGATAACTTTTTCATTGCTTTTTTAAAATCATCAAACAAAACTGTAACATTATGCTTAGTTCTTAGCATATTTGCAACTTTCAATGAATAATCATGCTCATTAATAGAAATTAAAACATATTTCTCTTCTTTGTTTTCATATGGAATATTCATCATAAGAATACGCTCAAGCCCAAATGACCATCCTATTCCTGAAATATCTGGGCCACCTAATCTTTTAACTAAACCACTGTAACAGCCTCCTCCAAGAATAGAAGATTGCGTAGATAGAGTATCGTTTTCTATTTCGAAAATAGTGTTTGTATAATAGTCTAAACCACGAACTAAATATTCATCCACTTCAAAAGAGATTCCCATTTCTGATAATCCATTACATACACTCTCAAACCTATTCAATTCTTCAGCACTCATATAATCTTTAATCTTAGGAATATTACTATTTTCTTTATCTGATTTAGACATTTTATCTAAAATCCTCATTGGATTGGTAATTTCATCAAATGTATTGTTTTTCTTAAAATGCTCAGAGATAACTTGACTATATTTTGCTATAGTTTCTGCATTTCCTAAAGAGTTGATTTTCACTTTTACGTGCAAACCTAGTGTTTTTAAAAATTCTACAGCAGTAGAAATAACATCAACATCAATGTAAGGGTGATCACCAAACACCTCACAACCTAATTGCGAAAACTCTCTATAACGACCTTTTTGAGGTCTATTATGCCTGAAAACTTTCCCAGAATAAGATACTCGTTTATTGTAAATATTTCCTGATTCAATTAAGGATCTAATTACTGAGGTTGTAAATTCAGGTCGTAAAACAATATTTAAATCCTGATTATCTTTGGAAACAGCAAAAAACATTTCTTTCTGCATAATATCTGAACTTTCACCAACAGTTCTAACAAATAATTCATAACGCTCTAAAATAGAGGGTTCTACCATTTCGAAACCATATAAATTCATTAAAGTTGTGAATTTTTTAATCACAAAATTACGCAAATTATATTCTTGAACCCAATCTAAAGTACCTGTAACAGCCATGATTTCAGGTTAACATTTTATTTCTTAGCCGTACATTCTCAATAGCAAAGCATTACCTAATCATAATTGAATGACATAACCAAATAAACACTTCATCATTTGGAACATACTTATGAGCCCATAACTCTAAATGCTTATAGCTTGCACCTAAAATACTTTCATTTCTATATGAGTAAAATAACTGCATATACCTAACCCAAGACCATGGATTATCCATAACTTTCCATAACTCTTGCAAAGAATCTTTATCTCCTTTTTTTAACAAAGACATTTGATCTTTATCTTTTTGAAATAAATTTTTCACAGATGCAGGATCTATTTGAGTAACTTTATGTGCAAAATGTAAATCTTGTAAATTCTGAACCCAAAACAAATCATCCATATTTTCAAAACTATAACCTAATCGTTTAGTATGAAATTCTAAAAACTTCTTTATATTAATTGAATCACATTCTATTTCTGCAATACGGTCATCTCCTGTAGGTTTATCAGTCAGGATAATACAAGCTCTTTGCCAATTTTTTATATCTTGCTTCACAATTGTTTTCATACCATTTGTCGTAACTTTTACTTTAATGTTTGGTTCAGGAATAAGTGAAGTCTGTAAAAATCTCATCAAATCTAACTCATTATATTCAACTACTGTTCCAGCAAACTCACAAAAAAAACTATATGCTAATGAGGCATCTTTTCCATAAATAACAATACAATTATATTTATTTAAAAGCTCTGATATATCAACTAAAGTATTAAACTTCAACTTTTACACCACCATTTAATTCCATCTTTTGTATCTTCAATTATAATATTCATATCTTGCAATAATTTTCTAATTCTATCAGATTCTTGATAATTTTTATCTTTTCGAGCAGCTTCACGTTCTATAATTAACTTATCAATCAACTCTTTATCTACTTCATTTTCATCAAATGTTATTCCAATGATTTCACATGATTTCGCGATACTTTCTAAGCTTTCAGAATTTTTTAACGCTTCACTGATTTTTTTAATTGCAAGCGGAGTGTTCAAATCATCAGACAATGCCTCAACAATTGATTTAAGCGGGGTTTCACCTTTAATCCCTACCAAAAGCTTATGCCATTTTGTATATATGTTACTTGCCTCTTGCAATCCAGCTGCATTCCAATTAAGTGGATGCCTATAATGTGACATCAAAAGAAAAAGGCGAAGAACCATAGGATGGTAATCTTTCATTAAAGCTTGCAAATCCAATTGATTATCTAAACTTTTAGACATTTTATTATTATCTACATTTACGAAATGATTATGCATCCAATATTTAGCACACTCTACATTACACAAACCCCAACCCTGAGCTTTTTCATTTGTGTGGTGAGGAAAAATAAGATCTTGACCTCCACAGTGAATATCAAATGGAAGTCCTAAAATAGACTTGCTCATAGATGTACACTCGATATGCCAGCCAGGCCTTCCATTCCCCCAAGGACTTGTCCAAAATACATCTTTAGATGGTTTCCAAAGCACAAAATCATTTTCATGAGACTTCAAATCTGTTATAGCAATTCTAGACCCTGCTTCTGAGTCCATATTTTTACAAAAATCCCTATAATTCTCATATTTACATGTATCAAAAAAAACATGCCCATCTTTCACATAAGCAAATTTATTTTCAACTAATTTTTCGATATCTTGAACCATTTTTTCAACATATTCTGTAGCAAAAGGCTCAGATGTTGGATCTGCAATATTAAGTAACTTAGAGTCAGATTTAAATTGATCGTATACTTCACCAGTCAATTCTTTGCAAGTAATATTGCGTTTTATTGATTCTTCAATAATTTTATCATCTACATCTGTAATATTTCTGACATATGAAACTTTTGGATAAAAAGTAGATAAAAATTTCACAAGCGTATCAAAAACTACAAAAGATCTGAAATTCCCTATATGTGGAGCTTTATAAATTGTTGGACCACATGCATAAATTTTAATATGATCTGCATTATATGGTTCAAACTCTTCTTTTTTTGAGGTTAAACTGTTAAAAAATTGAATTTTCATTTCCATGGTTTTTATCCTTTCTAGGCACTAGGTCTAATTGCTTTGTCTAATACATCTTCAACATATTCACAAAATTCGATATTAATATTTTTTCTAACATAATTAGGAATTTCTTCAATATCTTTTTTGTTTTTAGTAGGTAAAATTACATTTTTCACTCCAGATCGATGTGCAGCTAATACTTTTTCTTTCACTCCACCAATTGGCAAAACACGACCACGTAAACTAATTTCTCCAGTCATTGCTAAGCTGCTTATGATCGGCCTTTTTGTAAATGATGATAATAAAGAACAGCATATTGCCACACCAGCAGATGGACCATCTTTTGGAGTTGCGCCTTCTGGAACATGAACATGAACATCTGTTTTATTAAATATTTCAGAATCAATTCCATATTGCTTTGCTCTAGATTTGATAAAAGTCATTGCTGCTTGAACAGATTCTTTCATCACATCCCCAAGCTTACCAGTACTTAAAGTCTTTCCTGTACCTGGGAAAACAGAAGATTCAATATATAAGATATCCCCACCCATTTCTGTCCATGCTAACCCTGTACAAACTCCAACTCTATCTCCAAGCTCAGCTTTATCATCAGAATATTTCTCAATTCCGATTAATTTTTGCAATCCAGGTTTAGACACATGTATTGATTTCTTCTTTTTACTTTCAATCAATTTTACAGATTTTCTAGATATATTAGCAATTTCTCTTTCAAGACTCCTGACTCCAGCTTCTCTAGTATATTTTGCAATTAATTCATGTATAGATTCAGTTGAAAACTTCAACTCATCATCTGTCAAACCATGCAATTTCTTTTGCTTTGGAATTAAATGTCGCTCAGCAATTTGTACTTTTTCCATCTCTGTATACCCTGAAACACGTATAACTTCTAATCTATCCACAAGAGCATGAGGTAAGTTCAAACTGTTAGTAGTTGCAATAAATAATATATCTGACAAATCATACCCAACTTCTAAATAGTTGTCTTGGAAAGCATGATTTTGCTCTGGATCCAAAACTTCTAACAAAGCAGCAGCAGGATCACCTTTAATATCATACCCAACTTTACCAATCTCATCTAATAAAATAACTGGATTAGAAACGCGTGCTTTTTTAATTGCTTGGATAATTTTTCCTGGCATAGAACCAATATAAGTTTTCCTGTGCCCACGAATCTCAGCTTCATCATGTAATCCACCTAAAGCAATTCGTACAAAAGGACGCCCCATAGCCTTTGCAATGGACTTCACAATTGATGTCTTACCAACACCTGGAGGTCCAAACAAACACATAATTGAGCTTTTAGTTTTCTTAACTCTTAATTGAACTGCAAGTAATTCATAGATTCTTTCTTTCAGTTTTTCTAATCCATAATGATCTTCATCTAAAATCTGTTTTGATTTATCGAAATCTTTATTTACTACAGCAAATTTCTTCCATGGCAATTCCAAAACAACATCTATCCAACTTTTAATTATAGATGCTTCTGATGACATCGCATTCATGAATTTAAGCTTTTTAATTTCACCCTTAACTTTGTCTTTTACTGTTGAAGGCATGCTAATTTTTGCAAGCTTTTTTTGCAATGTGTCAACAGGATCTTCTTCACCATCATTTAATTCTTTTTGAATTGCTTTGATTTGCTCTTGCAATAAATAGTCTCTTTGATTTTTTTCAACTTGCTCTTTAATGTTATTACGAATCTTTTTTTCCATTTGTAAAATTTGAAGCTCTAATTCAATAACTTCTAACAACCTATTTAATCTCTCATGAGTACTTAATTCTTCAAGAATATTTTGTTTTTCTTCTGATTTCAAACTTAAATGTCCAGAAATAAGGTGCGTTCCTTGTATTTGGTCTTCTGTATTATTAATTGTGCTAATCAAATCTACAGGATTTTTCTCTATTTGCTTTATATACTTTTCAAAAGATTTATTTAATGCTCTAAACAAAGATGTGTTTTTGGCATTTTTTACATCTATATCATCTAATTCAATAAAATTAGCTTTAAAGAAAGGTTCAGTTTGAGTGTAATCAAGAATTTTCACTCTTTTTATACCTTCTATCATGATTTTCATTGCACCATCTGCTAAATTAACGCAGTGAATCACCTTACATAATGTACCTATTTCATATAAATCCTCAGGCTTAGGCTCTTCTTCTACATAGTTTTTCTGAGCCACAAAAATAATATCACTATTTTGTGAGTCTTCAATAATTTTTTTGGAAAATGGCCTAGCAACAAACAAAGGTAAAATCACATTTGGAAACATAACCATATTTTTTAAAGGTAAAACAGGAGCTTGATCAACCTTCAAAACAGATTCTTTAATAATAGATTCATTCATCAATTACTACTTTGACAATTACAACCTAATCTCGCAAGTGCATATCAGAATTTTCAGAAAAAGCTCTGTATACAAAAAATGCACTTATTGCGCTAAATGCAACAATCCAAAACTGTAAAGGAAGGTATAAAAATGTATTCCACTCAACGCAAGAACCTAAATGAACTGTTTTACAAAAATCAGGTTCAATTTGCATTAACAATAAATATAAACATGTTGATCCAACAACAAAACTAGTAATTAATCCACTAAAAGCAACGTAAATATATTTGTGTGAAATGAAGCTTAGCCATACAAATACTAAAGATATCCATAATAACCACCTGCAAATAACACACAATAAACATGGATTGATGCCCATATAATTTGGATAAGCATAAAACATACTTAATACACCAATCAAAAACCAACTTGAAATAGATTTATAATTCATGGCAGTATTGTAAACATTTTTCCTCAACAAATCCATAAACATTTTACATCAAATAAAATTGCAATTTTATACTATACAGTATAAAGCTTATATAAAATCAAGCTTTTTTCTTAATTTGCGGATTGCTAAAGCCCACATAGCAAGACCCATAAGACCTAAAACAGAAAAAGAAATATAAATGTTTAAAAAGCCGCTAGGACCTAAAAGAACAGATCTCATTGCTTCATTTGCATATGTGTAAGGACTCAGCAAAGTTAAGTATCCTAAAAATGGAGAAATTGATCTTGCAACTGAGTATGAAAACTGAAATCCACCAATAATCCAAATAGGAAATAAAACTCTCATTAATGTATTAGAAACTTTCATCATGCTTTTTGTATAAGCAGTTAAGAATAGAGAAAACACTCCAAAAAAACCACCTAAAATTATCACTGTAAGTGTGAACATAAAATAATTTATGTCACTTAAAACAATAATATGAGGAAGCATAATACGCAAAACAATTAAAGCAGAAAATGCAAAAATCAAACCATTTACCACAAAAGAAGATATCATTTGAAGAAAAATCAAACTGTTAGAAATTGGCAATGTGAAATAGTATTGAATATATCTATCCCCTTCTATATCACTTAAAAGTCTAAAAATACTACGATATACCTCAAAACCAATTGAGCTAACAATCAAGCTAGAAGCTTGTAAAGATACAAGTTGGTCAGATGTTCCGAATGCTTTCAATATATATCCAGATACTAACGAAACTAGTCCACAAAACACAGCATTATTAATCAAACTATCCTTGACATTGCTCAATACAATTTTAATTTCTACCCACAAAAGTTCAAAAAACGTACTCATGTTATTCCTCCCCTGAGCATTGAATGACAATTTCTTCTAAAGTGCCCTTATAACTACTCTTTAACTCTTCAAGAGATCCTAAGAATTTCATTTTTCCTGAATCTAACCAACAAATTCTATCAGCTAAAAACTCTACTTCATCCATATAGTGAGTAGTCAAAAGAACTGATATTCCATCATTTTTTAATTGTGAAATAATATCCCATAGATTTTTTCTAATATGAGGGTCTAAACCTAAAGTTGGTTCATCAAAAATCACTAAACTAGGATTATGCATTAAAGATCTACCTATAGAAACTCTTTGTTTATAACCTCCAGATAAAGTAGTAGGTTTTGAGTTTTCATATTTACCTAACTCTAATTTTTTAGAAATTTCTTCAAATTTTTTCACAGCATACTCATAAGAAAAGCCAAAGAAAAGAGCATCATTAATCAAATTTTCTTTTACACTTATTCTATTATCTAAGTTTATTTTCTGAGGACATAAACCAATTAATTTTCTATATTCTGAAATATTTGTATATATTGATTTTCCGTTATATAAAACTTCACCAGATGTCATTGGTATTAGAGATGCCATTATTGACGAGAAAGTTGTTTTTCCAGATCCATTTGCACCTATCAAGCATAAAATTTCACCTTGCTTGATTTCCAATGAAATATCTTGTAATGCTATATTATTATTTGGATAAGTCTTACAAACTTTATTTATTTTATATATATTACGCACAATTTATATTATGATTATTTTCATGAGATTTGTAAATGTAAGCATATGTTACGTAGAAATTGGGTTTACAGTATTAATATCTATGATTAAATCTTACTTTGAGTTTGCATTTATAGTTATTCAGAATAAAGAAAAAGGTGAAATCCTGCAAATTAATGTATCAGACATTACAGATACCTCTAAACAATTATTATCAATGTGGATTACATTAACTCCAGGAACAATTGCAATTAAACATACAAGTCAATTATTATATGTGCATTCTTTATGCGGAAATGTTCAAGAATCATTAAATGCAATGGAAATTAAAGCAAGAAAATGGGAAACACAATTAAGATCTACTCCAAAATAGGTGTTGTGTAAATGTAGATAAAAGAGCAAATGTAATTCCTATAAAATACATTGGAAATAACCCTAAATATGACCCAAGCCAAGCTCCAATAAAAAACCATATCAAAGCATGTAAAAATCTTAAAAATAAAATTGGCCATACTAAGTAACGCACAATTTCATTAGCTAACGTTAAAATTAAAAACACACAAATAGATAATCCTAAGCTGTACACACTTAATATACCGCTGATCAAAAAAGATTCCATGACAATAAATTTCATGAATTAACTATATGCTAAATGAATTTAAAAGAAATTAACAATATATACTGAATTTATTATATGTTTTGAAAGTATTTCTTTTCTTTTTCTTTAAACATACATATTAGACTTTTCCATATGGAGATAATCAAATGCAAAAACTAAATTACAAGCATCTACTTTTCTTTAAAAGCAAATTAGAAGAAATGGAAAGCAATCTTATAGAAGCAATTAGTAGTAATGCAAAAAAATATTACCAAGAAAAAACATCTGAAGAACTTGAAGCAATTTCTAACAATTTGGGTCAAGAAGTATTTATTATTGAGCAGAGAAAGAGGCAAGAACTATTAAAACAGATTAAATTTGCGCTTCTCAGAATTAAAAATAACGTATATGGAGTATGTGTGAAAACAGGAAAATTGATAGATATAAAACGATTAGAAGCTAATCCAACATCATTATATGATATCAAATCACAAATTGAGCAAGAAGCAAACTTTACATAATCGTTTGATTTACATAAAATTCTAACATGAATTATAACAAGAATGCGTCTTCTCGTGATTTTCGATCTGTAATCGGCGATTATGATATTAGAGGATGCGTTGGTGAAAATTTTGGAGTAGACCAAGCATATATGATTGGATTAGGATTCGGTTCTATAGTTCAATGTAAAGGTGGAAAAAACATAGCAGTAGGATATGACAGACGAGAATCTTCTGTAGATTTCAAAGAAGCATATATAGAAGGTTTATTAGATTCTGGAGCAAACGCAATTTCCCTTGGCCGTACTTCAACAGCATATACAACGCTTGCTTATCATATGATAGGAGCAGATGCATCTACAATGATCACAGCATCTCACAACCCAATTAGATATAATGGTTTTAAATTTCACTTCAAAGGACAAAACTTTTATGGAAGAGAACTGTTAGAGCTATATGATAGAATTAAAAATGATGTGTTTTCTTCTGGAAGAGGAAAATTAAGTCAAGCAAATTACTTTCAAGAATATAGCCACTATTTATTGCAAAACATTAATTTAAGTTCAAATATTCCAGCTATATGGGATGCAGGACACGGAGTTGCAGGAGATATTTTACCTTATATAAAAAAGAATTTACCAAACTCACATATATTATACAGAACTGATGAAAATGAGAACGCAAAAGATTTTGATAATACAAAAGTAGAATTTTTAAATCATACACATAAAGAATTGGCAGAAAAGAAAGATTACATCGCATTTGCATTTGATGGAGATGCAGATCGTATGGTTGTAATTGATGAAAAAGGAAAAGTTTGGAATGGAGATGAACTTTTAACTTTATTTAGCGTACTTATAAGATGCAAATCAAATAAAAATGAAACTGTTACAACTATATGGGATTCTAAGTCTAGTCAAATGCTAATGAAATGGGCAAAAGAGTTTGATGTTAAACCTGTGTTAAGCAAAACTGGGCATTGTTATGTAATTAATGCAATCAAGCAAAATGATGCAGCATTAGGTGGAGAAATGAGTGGACATTATATGTTTCAAGACTCATCTTTTGCAGTGGATGATGGAATTTACAGCGCATTAAGATTATTAGATATGCTTAGTTATGTTCCATATAAATTATGTGATTTTGCTTCTGCAATGCCAAAAGTTTGGGCAAGCAGATTATTGAGAGTTCAATGTAAGAATTTAGAAAAAAATCAGGTTATGGAGTATATTAAAGAATCACTATCACGAGCTAATACAGTAATTGAAATTGTGCATGATAGTATAGTTGTAAATCATCATAATGGATGGTGGATGGTCCGTGCATCACAAACAGAAAATGTCATTTCAGCTAGATGTGAAGGATGGAATGAAAGTGGATTTGAAGAAGTGAAAAGTTTCATGGAAGTCACATTATCTTCATGCGGCCTTTCTTTTTAGTGTGATTTTTTAATTTTATAACATGAAATTAAGAACATTATGTTTTAATCTTTCTAGACTTTTTGGACGCTTTATAATACTTTTCATTCATGGACTTTATAAAGTTAGAGCAGTTAACCTCACAAATATTAGGAACAGACATTTCTGATGATATTTTTTTCTCTGCTAATAATAAACATGCTGATTTATCTACAAATGTTTTGTTTATCATGAGTAAAAAAAATAATAAAAAACCTATTGAGGCATTTGAAGATGTAAAATCAAAATTAAAAAATGATTATATAGAAGAAGTATCTATGGCAAGAAATGGATTTTTGAATATCAAACTTTCAAATAAATTTTTAACTGAAGGATTTCAACATTTAATTGATTCAGATAATCCAGGAAAATCTCAAGCAAATAATATAAAAGTTAATGTTGAATTTGTATCTGCAAACCCTACAGGACCTTTACATTATGGTAATGCACGTTCAGTTTATGGGGATGCATTGGCCAACATACTTCAATTTGCAGGTTATGATGTAACAAAAGAGTATTATGTAAATGATGCTGGGAACCAAATTAATTTACTAGCAGATTCAGTATTTTCAGCATATTTAGAATTACAAAATTTACCTCCAATGAAATTAGATGAAATGTACCGAGGTGATTATATTAAAGATATCGCTAAAGAAATATATGAAACTAGTGAAAATAAGTGGAATGAATCTAATTACCAACAACATTTTAAAGAAGTTAGCATTAAACATGTAATTGAATTAATTAAAGATGATTTAAAAAGTGTTGGTATTAAGCATAATGTATGGACATATGAAAGTGAAATTTTACATCATGCACCTAAAGCTTTTGAAATACTGAAACAAAAAGGACTTATTTATCAGGGGAAACTAGGAACAATACAAAGTAATAAAGGTGAAGAATCAGGAGCTACTTTAACTTTGTTTAAAAGCTCACAATTTGGAGATTCAGAAGATCGCGCACTTACTAAGCCAAATGGAGAACATACATATTTTGCAAATGATATAGCGTATTTTTATGACAAAATTTTAAGAAAATTCAAATGGCTTATTATTGTTCTAGGGGCTGATCATGATGGATATCTTAAGAGACTTAATAGTGCTGTATCAAATTTAGACCCTACTGTAAAACTTGATATGAAAACATGCCAAGTTGTTTTGTTTCAAAAAGATGGAGAGATTATCAAATTATCTAAACGTTCAGGAAATGCATTAGGACTTAAAGAAGCAGCTGAGCAAATTGGAAAAGATATGTTTAGATTTTTGATGTTGAGCAAAAGTTTAGATACTCACTACACAGTACAAACTGATAAAATTGTTGAGCTTTCTATGGAGAATCCATTTTTCTATGTTCAATATGCGCATGCTAGAATTTGCTCAATTCTGAAAGCACATGATGTGAATTTAGAAGAAAAAATAGATATTAAAAATCTTACACCATCTATGATCCAACTTTTGAAAATATTGTTAGAGTGGACAAAATGCATTCAATCAGTTGTTAGAACATTAGAAGTTCATAAAATTATTAATTATTTGATGCAAGTTTCTGAGCAATTTCACTCAATTTGGAATGATGGAAAGATGAATCCTGAAAATAGGTGGATCGTTGCAAATCAACAAATCACAAATAATAGATTAATATTAGCAGTTGTTACGAAAAAATTAATACATGAGGCGTTACAGTTATTAGGAGTACAAGCATACAACGAATTATAAAATTATTCGCAATTCAATGATCTAATCTGTAAATCATTTAATAATTAAACTATAATATCAATGTGATTGTATTTGTTCTAATTCTATGTTTTTTAAGCAACTTAGAGTGTCGTAGATTCATACCAACACAAAAAACACAGCTAATACACGGTGAAAAAATGGGAAGTTTCATATGTATTAGTAATTTTTTTGCAAGAAATATTGATGAACAAGTGAAAATATTAAAAATGATTCCAAAGCCATGGACTTTTGTAAAAATGGATTCAGAAATTCTGATATACAAACCATTATCAGAGAAAAAACAGCAAGATGGATTAATAGAAATGCTTAGCGCATATGGATTAGAGTGTTGGAGTTCATATGCTTAAATTAATTTCAAACCTTATACCACATATAGTGATCAGCCTTATAAGTGCATTTATACAGCTGTATTATACGAAAATTTCTATTAATTTTATTTATTTGATTTTATTTCACTTTTGGTATTATGCATGTTTTTCACATATTCCAATTTTCAAGGTAAAACGCTCTTTTATAATAAAGCTGGTGCACACTGCCCTTTTCGTTCCATTTTGGGTTGTATCTCAAAAATACTGTGATTCTTTGATTTATCACACATCATATTTATTTATATATACTACTTTTTTATACATGCAATATGGTAAATATAAAAAAACAAACCCTGAAATTCTTTGCATCAGTCAGCATTTTTTAAGAGAGTGGCCATACATTATAGGTTATAGGGTTATCGGAGAGTTAATTTTTGAAGAATCTGAAATCAAAGAAATTCAAAGATCTATCATGCAAGCTAATCCAAATGCAATTTTGTGGTCTGCTAAACTTGGATCTGGATTCAGAAAAATTATGGATTTTTGTCTACGAAAAGGAATTTGTTTGAATATATTGGAAGATGATGTAATAAAGCTTCCATCTATCGCACACTGCTTGGAAAAACATTCAACATTAAAAATTGCGAAGAAGAAATTTATAATATGTGGTGAAAATATAGTTTTATTACAAGAAATGTTTGATCATTTAAGTGAGTTAGGGAATGAAGTATTTATATTATTAAATTCCAAAGAATCTTTAATCAAAAAAATGAAATATAAGAAATTATTTAAAAGAAATGTTGTATATAATGTAGAATCTCTCTTAAAACAGGAAAAATATTACATAATTGATACTTCAGGAATAACTTCTTTTAACTCAAAAGATAAAGATGTGAATTTTTTATATTCAGTAGAAAAATTATCTAAATTGTGCAAAATTCATAATTCAACTTACTTACTTTTAAGTACACAAATTTATGAAAACAAAACATTCGCTACTCATGAAATGATTAAAGCTGCTGAAAACATTACCAATAAATATAGTGGAAAAGCCCTGAGATTGCCTTACATTGCAACAGATTTTAAGTATGATTTATATAGCTCTAAATTTAAGCAAAAATTTTTAACAAATCATAATATAAGTGATGGAGGATCATGGATTAGCATTCAATCTGCAACAAACCATATATTAGAAAATTTAGACAAAGAGCCTGATTTTAATATACATGGATCATTTCTGACAAGAAAAGAAATTTATTCTTCACTAAATATGGTTCAAAGATCTTGGAATATATGGCCTAAAAAGCTAGATTATATAAGAGGTCAAAAATCATGCATTCATCCTATCAGTCGAAATTTATAAAACTCACGTTAGTTCTGATAATAGGTTCTTCTTTAATGGGACTTTTTTCTAAGCAATCTAAAAATATAGGGGGAGTAAAAATCACCCCTCAAATAGGACATCTTTACTATAAGTTACATAAAAATCAACGAGATGCAGAAATGCACTTGATACATGATTTACTATTTAGAGCTAAGTATCAAAAATTAGGAATGAGCTTATCTAGGGACTTAATAATTCAACAGGCTAAACAGTCTAAATTTGATGCAAAGCTTTCTAATCCAGAGAAAATACTTTTCACAGAGCATCAAATGATTAATCAACAAATTATTAATGCTATAAAATCCAGTGTGATTGTCACAGATAAAATGGCATATGATTATGCTAAAGGGTTGCTTCAAATACGAGATGGCAAAAAAGCTATTGTAAAATATAATGATTTTCCTATTACAGTTTCTGAAGAACAGTTACATAAACACTATGATACAAAGCAATTTGTCTCAGATAGAGTTGTAAAAGCTCAAATGCTTGTGATTAACAGTAAAAAAACATCTAAATCTAATCTTAACAATGCAATTCAAAATGGCGCACATATGCGTAGTTTACAAGAGAAATATGATGGTAAAATTAAAGATATATATTGGACAAACAGTAAAGCAAGTAAAGTGGAATATTCTTTTCTACAAAATGAGCCAAACCAAAGCACTATTTATGATTCCAGTGATGGTAATTTAATATATGTACAAATTCAAAATATCTCTACTAGCAAAAAGCTATCTTATAAAGAAGCAAAACCTAAAGTTAAAAAAGATTTAGTAAATAAATTGCAAAAAGAGCATATTGTAACAAACATTGATAAAATTGCTCAACAGCAAAAATGGACAGAATTAAATCAAAAAGATTTGTCTTCCATATCTCAAGATACAGTGACACTATTTTTAACAGCATTAAACAAAGTGAATTTTTATACAAATGATACAAGCGATGAGGTAACAATAATTACTACAACAAAAATAACTGACAAAGAGCCAAATCTTGATCAAATCAGTCAAAGTAAGAAAATGCTTCAAAAACACTTATTTGACTTGTCTTACAACTCTTTCATTAATGCATTATATGTATCTTATGGCGGTATTCAATAATGCATTTACCTGATTTAATGAGGCAAATATTCAAAGTTGCTAAAATAATTTGCATAGCTATGGTAATTCCGATTTGCAGTGAAAAACAAACATCAAATTCAATAGATGAAATACATGAGCTTACAAAAAAATTAGAAATCATTCAACATGATCTAAACTCTATTGCAAGTTCTTTAAATTCAAATAAACAGCCTCAGCCTCAAGAAGCAGTAGTGAAATATAATACAATTGTAGGGCAAACTAAAAAAGTCATATTAACTGTATATCAAACTACAGCTGAAGCTGTAAAATTCGTTTTAACTAATAGTGATGCACATGCTTTGCTTTCTCAAGCATTTAAGTCTTTTCTAAAAATCATATTAATTAGTTTGATCATTGCATACTTATTGTTCTTAAGTGGAAGCAAGTTAATTCAATATTATAAAAGCGTTTATAACCATGCGTGGCACAGCATAGCGTTAGATTTTTCATTTACAATATTTTTATCTATATTTATTATAGCATTATATTTTGTGCCACAAATTGACCTTGTAATGCAAGATAGCACAATGAATACAGAGATTCGATTCATGTTTACGGCATTAAATAGTATATTATTTAGCATCTTACTTGTATCAGCTTTAAGTAAATCATTAAATTATATAAAAAATAAAATTATTTATAATACAAAGCCACATATATTAAGAACATTGATATTAATTTGTATAGTTTGGGCTACTAGCAATATAATCAAATCTTTTGTTGCAATATCTGAAATCAAAAGTATGGATGCAGAGGTTATGAAAGATATAGAATTAATTCGTGATTTTTTCTATGTATTAGTATTAATACAAGCTATTGTTGCCCTAAGGCATAAATTACAATATAAGTTTAAAAACAAAAATATTTGGATCAAACATTTAACAGGGTTAGAATCATTAAGTTTAGTTATTTTATATATTATTATGATTTTTTGGATAAAATTAAATATATCGTACAAGCTAACAAGGTCAATCATATCAATGATTTTATGGCCTTTATTAATTGCATCATCAATATTCTTAAGAAAATACATTCTTACATATGCACGTAAAATGAATTTAAATTATAGAGCACATGTAATAAATATATACAAACAGGCATTAAGAACAATTAAAGTGGCAGTAGCTCCAGTAGCAATAATCATTACTTTGCGAGTATGGGGTATATCAGTTTATAGCAATATATCTGTAATAACAGGACAAATATTATTAAATAAAATATTAAGCTTGTTCTCAGTACTATGCATTTCATGGGTTGTAATGGCAATTACAAAGCATATTTTGGTAACTTGGATGTTTAATAAAACAAAAGAAAATGAAGAGTATAGAAGAAAATTCGAAATATTATTTAAGATTTTGAGATCAGGAAGTAAATTTGTCATAGGGTTTGCATGTTTTCTGATTGCTTTATCTATATTAGGATATAACACTTCTCAAATTATTCCAGCATTAGGATTTTTATCTCTTGGTTTATCTTTTAGTGTTAAAGACATCATTGCAGACTTAGTGAATGGAGCGTTCATCATTATGGAGAATACTATTATGGTAGGTGATTTGATTGTTATAGAGGGCAAAAATGGACGTGTAGAAGATATGACTTTAAGGTACATGCAAGTTAGGCAAGATAATGGAACATTAGTAACAATTCCGTTTCACCAAGTAGCTAAGGTATTAAATAAGAGTAGAAATTTCATGGGAGTATTAGTCAATATTGCTGTCACATATGAGACAAATTATGATGATGCAATAATTGCTGTAGAAGATTCATTTAATATACTAAGAGCTAAAAAAGAGTTTATGAATAAAGTGTTCTTGCCTTTGGAAATGAGAGGTTTGTCAGAAATTAATGGAATTTACTATACAGTATTTGCAAGAATAAAAGTTGTGCCTGGTCAACAATTCATTGTACAACGAGCTTTAAACAAAATAATTAAAGATGTATTTGATAGTAGAGGAATTAAAATGCCTGCTGACATTACATTGGGTCACCTTAATAAAGCACCATCAACCGCCACTGCTTTACCTGATTCATTAATAAGCTAAGCTTTATAATTAGTAGTTTTGCTATCGCACTACTAAATCAGAAATAAAAAATGTATCCTGATATCATATGATAATACTTGCTTTCAAATACTTTTTCTTATCTTTAAAAACACATAGAACAAGAAAAGTAATTTGGGTGACAATTTTAAGCATAGGGTTCAGTTTGGGAACTCTAATAACTTCTATTTCTATAATGAATGGGTTTCAAAATGCAGTTTTAGAGCGAATATTACATATTTATGGGCATATGGATGTTTATTCAAATAATATAGAGAAAAAAATAAATTTAATTAAGAAAAAACCTTGGTATAGACACCATATCAAAATCAATGAAAAACAAGGTATTTTATCGTACAATAATGATACAAATGGTGTGAAAGTCATTGGAATCAATCAAGCTAACTGTGATTATATTATTCAAAATAAATGGGTCAAGAAAAACAGTAGGATTAAGCCTACAGTTAATACTCCAACAGTTGCAGTAGGATATAAATTAGCAAATGAATTAGGTTTATCTATAAATTCTAATATAAAATTATTCGTTCCATATGGAGTGTTGTCTAGCAAAATTGCAATAAAAACAATGGATGCAAAAGTTAGTGGAATCTTTCACTTAGGATTTCATTCATTTGATAGAAATGTGATTTTTATTTTTGGAAATGAATTAGATAAATACTCATTAGGATTTGAGCAAAAACAATATGTATTTTATACAAAAACACCAGATAAGATTGATCAAATACAAAAAGATTTATATGAATCTTCTGGGAAATCTTATTCAATTTGGACATGGAAAGATACAAACCCATCTTTGAAGCAAATGTTTAGCATGCAAAATATTGTACTAGCCATATTTATAGGAATGTTTGTTTTATGTGGAATTATGCAAAGTACAAATAGTTTATGGATGTTAATTTCAGAAAGAGCTCAAGATATCAGTTTGTTAAAAGCATTTGGGGCAAGTAATAAGCAAATTTTTTCTTTATTTGCATATGTTGCACTGTTTATTAGCATAGGAAGTGTTTTGTTTGGATTGCTTTTCGCTTCGCTTCTAATATACATTTTCCCAAGAGCATACCACATAATACATAAATCTTATGGATACAATATGATACATGAAGAGTCATTTGGATTTTCAGCATTTTATCCTAAAATATATGTAATGGATTTGGTACTTATTTCTGGAATAGCTTTTTTGATCATGATGGTAATTTTAATGTTTATAGCACGAAAATCTAATGATTTAGAGATTGTTGAAGGGTTGAACTAAATGCTTTTAAAATTTAATAATGTATCTTTTAGTTACGAAAATGGTGATAGCATATTAGATGATGTTTCATTTCAATTAAAACAAGGTGAGCTTACTGTAATAGAAGGAAAATCAGGGTCTGGAAAATCTACATTTCTTCATATAGCAGGTTTAATTGCATTTCCACAAAATGGCTATGTAACTTTTTTAGATCAGAATATATCTTCAACTTCTAAGAAACTTTTTCTATTAAGACGAGAGATTGGATATATATTTCAATCACATATGTTATGGAAAGATTTATCTGTAATAGAAAATGTTGCTATGCCATTGATTTTGCAAGGAATCAGCAGAAAAGAAGCCTACCCTATTGCTCAAACATGGTTAGAAAAAGTTGAATTAGGAACACATGCAAATATATCAGTCATGAAAATTTCAGGTGGAGAACAGCAAAGGGTTGGTTTAGCCAGAGCATTTGTACATAACCCTAAACTTATATTAGCTGATGAAGTTACTGGAAACTTAGATGAAGAAACTGGAAATAAAGTCATGAACTTATGCGTAAAAATTGCAAGAGAAAATAAAATTTCAATTATATGTGTGACACACAATAAAGCATGGAATAATATGTTTGACTCTGAGTATTATTTCAAAAATTCGAAGCTGAATTTAGTGAGGAAAAGTTAATGTCTAGTTATATCCCATTAGGAGTTTGTACATCATATTCTTTATTACAAAGCACAATCAGAACTTCAGAGCTTCAAGAAATACCATTTTCATCAATAGGAATAGCAGATAAACATAATTTATTTGGAGCAATGGATTATAATGATGCATTAATTAGCAAAGGAATTAAACCTATCACAGGTTGTGAGCTAACATTAAATAGTAAGTATTCAATTCTTGTGTATTGTAAAAATGAAATTGGGTATAAAAATTTATGTCGCATTATTAGCAATAGTTATACTCCTAAAGAGGCATCTGTATTTTTGTCAGATTTTGAAAATGTAGAAGGATTAATGGCAATTGCAATTCCAGGTCAAACATGTGAAGTAGATCAAATTGAAGCATGTTCTGAACAAATGGAAAAGTATTTTTCTGGAAATTGGGCTGTGGGAATCAGAAATAGAGAAAATGATGAATATCATGCTTGTGCTATGTCTGCGTTCCAAAAAACTCCAATCGTTGCTGTACCTGAAATTAAATATATTAAACGTGATTATGCGGAAGCATATCAAGCTATTACTTGCATTAAGCATGGAAAATACCTAGATAGTTCGTCATATGAAGATGAATTTCATCTTCCCACTTCAGAAGAAATGGAAAAACAATATCAAGATTGGAAAACACCTTTAGAAAATACATTTTTATTTGCTGAAAAATGTTCTTTCCTATTAAAAAAGAAAAAGCCTCAATTACCAAGCTTCACAAATGATAATGAACATGAATATTTGAAAAACAAAACTTATGAAGGATTGAAGAAGAAAATCACTGATATGAGTGATGAAAACCATGAAATATACACAAAAAGATTAGAATTTGAATTAAATACTATTAACACGATGGGATTCGATGGATATTTTTTAATTGTTGCAGATTTTATTAACTGGGCAAAAGAACACAATATCGCAGTTGGACCTGGAAGAGGTTCAGGAGCTGGTTCATTAGTTGCATATTGTATTGGAATTACAGATATTGATCCATTAAAATTTGGATTAGTATTTGAAAGATTTTTGAACCCAGGTAGAGTAAGTATGCCTGACTTTGATGTGGATTTTTGTCCAAAAGGAAGAGCAAAAGTTATTAATTACATCTCAGAAAGATATGGAAAAGATCAAGTTGCAAACATCATAACATTTGGATCACTTCAATCTAAAGGTGTTTTAAGAGATGTAGGTAGAGTTCTGCAAGTTCCCTACCCTGTTGTAGATAGATATTCAAAAGCAATCCCTGTAATACAAGGAGCGAATTTAAGTTTAGAAAAATTTATGGAGAACAATGCAGAACTTGAAAATGAGATGTCATCAAATCCTCAAGTTAAAAAAATGTTTGAATTAAGTTTGAAACTTGAAGGCCTACATAGACATGCATCAATTCATGCAGCTGGTGTGGTGATTGGTAAAGAAGCTTTATACAATATGCTTCCACTATATAAAGATAACAATTTAACGATCACTCAATTTTCTCTGAACTACATAGAAGATGCTGGGTTAGTAAAATTTGATCTTTTGGGGTTAACTGCACTAACAATTATCAGTGATACAGTAAAAATTGTGCAAAAAAGTAATCCAAATTTTAATATCGAAAATATTATACTTGATGATAAAAAAACGTTAGATGTTTTTCGTAATGGACAAACAGTTGGTATATTTCAATTCGAAAGTAAAGGAATGACTCAAGTTGTGGTTGATCTACAACCAGAAACATTTGTAGATTTAATTGCTGTTATTTCATTATACAGACCTGGTCCTATGGAAAATATACCTACATTTATTAAAAGGAAGCATGGATTAATTAAAACTAATTACCTCTTCCCTGAAATGGAACAAACTTTAAATTACACCTATGGAGTCCTTGTATATCAAGAACAAGTTTTAGAAATTGCACGTAATTTAGCAGGCTATTCAATGCAAGAAGCTGATTTATTGAGAAGAGCTATCGGAAAGAAAAAACCTGCCGAAATGAAAAAGCTTAAAATAGAGTTTGTAAGTAGAATTTGTGAAAGAATGAACGCTGAAGAATCTAAAGCTACAGAATTATTTGAACAAATTGAAAGTTTTGCTCGATATGCATTTGTTAAAGCGCACGCTACTCCTTATGCATTAATTGGGTACCAAACAGCATATCTTAAAGCAAACTATCCTATAGAATTTCTTACTTCTTCTATGATATTAGAGCAAAACAATACTGATAAATTAGCAGAATTTGTTTATGAAGCAAAGCGAATGGAAATAAATATACTTTTACCTGATATTAACAAATCAAATTTAAACTTCGAAATAGAAGGTGAAAGCATTAGATTTGGATTAAGTGCAATTAAAAATGTAGGAGTAAATTGTATAGAGGATATTATTGCAAAAAGACCATTTCATACAATTGAAGATTTTTTTCAGCGCACTAATGTGAATAAAAAATCATTAGAACATTTAATTAAATCAGGTAGTTTTGATTCTATCGAACAAAACCGTGCTTTAGTATGGGAGAAAAGAAGTCAAGACCACTCTATTCCAACATTATTTCAAATAGAATTTCATGCTGAAGAATGGAGTGATGAGCAAAAAGCTACTTATGAATATGAAGCATTTGGAATGTATATAACAAGTCACCCATTAAATGATTTTCCAATCACAAAATTTAATATGGAATGGGTTTCGCAAAAAAAATCAGAAGAAGGAGCTATGCAAGGAATAGGAAAATTAGAAAAAGTAATAAGTAAAAAAAGCCCTAATGGAGATCCATACTCTATTTGTGTCATATCTGATCCATTTGGTATTTGGAGGTGTATTTCAAAAGATAAAGCAGATACATTAGAAAGCTCAACTAACAAAATGATATGGGTTTCTGGTGAAGATAAATCTAAATTTATTATAGCAAATAATTTAACTACATTAGAAACAAAATTATTTTCAACGTATCAAATAATATTTAAAATTAATAATAATGAAGAGCTATCTCAACTTCATAACGCAATAAGAAAATATATAAAAAAAGGAAACACACAAATTATGCTTACATTCGAAAATGACAACCCATTAATGATCGGAAATGTAGAATTTTCAACAAAATTTTTAAATATTATAGAAAACTTTAGTTGGAGTATAAGATAAATAATAATTTTTTACAGCAAGAACATACCACTTGTTACAATAATGCTAAATTTTACATCTACTTATTTAAAGCAAATTAACAAAAAAGTGATTTAAGCAACAATTAAGGATAAAGTTTTGTTTTGGAGCTCTAATAACTTCTATTTTTATAATGAATTAGGTTTAGTTAAAAAAAATCACATATTTATTGGCATATAGACGTTTATTAACAGCCATTTACCACTTTAATAATCATTTTTTAATTAAAAATCTCTTTTAATCTTCTTTCATAAATTATAGTGAATTTCTATTAATATAAAACACACAAATAATTAAAACTAATATTCATATCACTATAATTAAAAAAACAAATATCTGTAAATTACAAGGGGAAATCAGCATAAACATAACATAAATCTTTATATAACACACATTGCGTAAGAATCAAACCAATGGGGTATTAGTATTGGTCAGCTTCACTAATCACTTAGCTTCCACACCCAACCTATTAACGTGGTAATCTTCCACGACCCTCATAGGGAAAACTAATCTTGAGGCCAGCTTCCCGCTTAGATGCTTTCAGCGGTTATCTGTTCCATACTGTAGCTACCCAGCATTGCCGTTGGCACGACAACTGGAACACCAGTGGTATGTCCACTCCGGTCCTCTCGTACTAGGAGCAGCTCCTCTCAATTTTCCACACGCCCATGGCAGATAGGGACCGAACTGTCTCACGACGTTCTGAACCCAGCTCGCGTACCACTTTAATTGGCGAACAGCCAAACCCTTGGGACCTTCTTCAGCCCCAGGATGTGATGAGCCGACATCGAGGTGCCAAACCTCCCCGTCGATGTGAACTCTTGGGAGAGATTAGCCTGTTATCCCCGGCGTACCTTTTATCCGTTGATCGATGGCCCTTCCACACAGAAAACCACCGGGTCACTATGACCGACTTTCGTCTCTGCTCGACATGTACGTCTCGCAGTCAAGCAGGCTTGTGCCATTGCACTCAACAGTTGCTTTCCAAACAACTTGAACCTACCTTTGTACGCCTCCGTTACTCTTTAGGAGGCGACCGCCCCAGTCAAACTACCCACCATACACTTTCCCTTACCTGGATCACAGAAAAGGTTAGGAAAAACAAATATCAAGGACGGTATTTCAAGGTTGCCTCCATGAAAGCTAGCGCTCTCACTTCAAAGGCTACCGCCTATCCTACACATGATATCTATCTTGCCAATGTAAAGTTATAGTAAAGGTGCACGGGGTCTATCCGTCTAACCACGGGTACTCCGCATTTTCACGGAGCATTCAACTTCACTGAGTTGGTGTTGGAGACAGCGGAGCAGTCGTTACGCCATTCATGCAGGTCAGAATTTACCTGACAAGGAATTTCGCTACCTTAGGACCGTCATGGTTACGGCCGCCGTTTACTGGGGCTTCTATTCATTGCGTGAACAAATCCTATTAACCTTCCAGCACCGGGCAGGCGTCAGACCCTATACATCAATTTTGATTTTTGCAGAGTCCTGTGTTTTAGATAAACAGTCGCCACTCCCTCTTATGTGCCACCTCTTTTTGGTTGCCCAAAAAGAGGTATCCCTTATTCCGAAGTTACGGGATCAATTTGCCGAGTTCCTTCAACACCATTCTCTCAAACGCTTTAGTATACTCTACCAGTCCACCTGTTTCGGTTTGGGGTACGGTCTGTCTATAGAATAAATCTATAGATAACTGAATGCTATTTCCTGGAAGCTAGATAAAGCAAGATCAATCCAATAAGATCTTACAGTATGTTCACTCCGTCACATTCAGCAGGTTCAGGAATATTGTTTTTACCCTGGCTATTAAACCAGGCCTGATTCCCATCGACTACGGCAAATGCCCTCGTCTTAGGGGCCGACTAACCCTACGCGGACAAACCTTGCGTAGGAAACCTTGGACTTTCAGCGAAAGTGTTTCTCACACTTTTTTATGCTACTCATGCCAGCTTTCTCACTTCTGATATCTCCAGCAAGGCTCACGCCTACACCTTCAAAGACTTACAGAACGCTCCGCTACCGCGGTTTAAAAGAAATATAAAAAGATTACAATCTAAATATACTTCACTTAAACCACCCACGTCTTCGGTACACAACTTTAGCCCCGTTACATTTTCGGCGCAAGGAAACTAATAGATCAGTGAGCTATTACGCTTTCTTTAAAGGATGGCTGCTTCTAAGCCAACCTCCTGACTGTCTTGGCTTCCTTACTTCCTTTGCCACTTAGATGTGTTTTGGGACCTTAGACGGTGGTCTGGGCTCTTTCCCTCTTGACCTAGGATCTTAGCACCCTAAGTCTGTCTTGCCATGCAAAAAAAATTTCGTATTCGTAGTTTGATTAGGTTTGGTAAAGATCTCTCCCCCCTAGCCTATTCAGAGCTCTACCCCAAAATTTATACACATGACGCTCTACCTCAATAGATTTCGCGGAGAACCAGCTATTTCCGAGTTTGATTAGCCTTTCACCCCTAGCAACAAATCATCCACACACATTGCAACGTGATATGGTTCGGCCCTCCAGCATGTATCACCATGCCTTCAGCCTGTTCATAGCTAGATCACTCGGTTTCGGGTCTTATCCTTTAAACTATGCGCTCTATTAAAACTCGCTTTCGCTACGCCTACGTCTAACGACTTAAGCTTGCTCAAAAGATAAACTCGCTGGCTCATTATGCAAAAGGTACGCCGTTACAGCTTTAAAAAAGGCTGCTTCGACTGCTTGTAAGTATTTGGTTTCAGGTCTGTTTCACTCCCCTTCCGGGGTTCTTTTCACCTTTCCCTCACGGTACTTGTTCACTATCGGTCATTAAGTAGTACTTAGCCTTGGAGGGAGGTCCCCCCATATTCAAGCAAGATAACACGTGTCCCGCTCTACTCTAGAAATTTTGCTATGCTTTACCCATACAGGACTATCACCTATAACGTTGCTCTTTCCAAAGCATTCTGGTTTGATAACAAAAAATACTGGGCTGGTCCGTTTTCGCTCGCCGCTACTAACGGAGTCTCAATTGATTTCTTTTCCTCTGATTACTTAGATGTTTCAGTTCATCAGGTTAGCTTTGATTGCCTATTTTATTCAACAATCAATGTTGCAGATGCAACGGGTTCCCCCATTCGGAAATCTACGGATCAATAGTTATTGACACTTCCCCGTAGCTTATCGCAGTCTGTCACGTCCTTCATAGCCTCTTAATGCCAAGGCATCCACCAAATACCCTTTCGCGTTTGATTCTTACTCAATGAATGTTATTTTATTATTTATTAATATAAAAAAATTAACAAACATTAGTTTTGAGAATTATGTTAGTTTTATACTTTTAATATAGACAAAAAATGGAAATGGTCGGATTCGAACCGACTACCTCATGCGTGCAAGGCATGCGCTCTCCCTAGTGAGCTACACTCCCATAATGGGCCGAGGAGGACTCGAACCTCCGACTTCACGCTTATCAAGCGTGCGCTCTAACCAACTGAGCTACCAGCCCTATTTTTTGAAAGATAACACGCTAGCTGCTAATATAAATAGGGTATAATCCCTAGAAAGGAGGTGATCCAGCCGCAGGTTCTCCTACGGCTACCTTGTTACGACTTAACCCCAGTCACCAACTCTACCGTATTTGATCGCCTCCCTTGCGGGTTAGCTAATCACTTTCAGGCAAAGCCGATTCCCGTGGCTTGACGGGCGGTGTGTACAAGGCCCGTGAACGTATTCACCGCAGCGTTCTGATCTGCGATTACTAGCGATTCCGACTTCAAGAAGTCGAGTTGCAGACTTCTATCCGAACTGAGACAACTTTTTTAGATTGGCTCCAGGTCACCCTATTGCTTCTCACTGTAGTTGCCATTGTAGCACATGTGTAGCCCAGCTTATAAAGGCCATGAGGACTTGACGTCATCCCCACCTTCCTCCGACTCAACATCGGCAGTTTCGTTAAAGTTCCTAGATAAATCTATTGGCAACTAACGATAGGGGTTGCGCTCGTTGCGGGACTTAACCCAACATCTCACGACACGAGCTGACGACAGCCATGCAGCACCTGTGCAAGCCCAGCCGAACTGAAAGACGTAGTTTCCTACATCTAAAACTTGCATGTCAAAAGCTGGTAAGGTTTTTCGCGGAACATCGAATTAAACCACATGCTCCACCGCTTGTGCGGGCCCCCGTCAATTCCTTTGAGTTTTAGTCTTGCGACCGTACTCCCCAGGCGGAGTGCTTAACGCGTTAGCTACGACACCGAATATTATATACATCCGATATCTAGCACTCATCGTTTAGGGCGTGGACTACCAGGGTATCTAATCCTGTTTGCTCCCCACGCTTTCGTGCCTCAACGTCAGATTCAGCCCAGAAATTTGCCTTCGCCTTTGGTGTTCCTTCTGGTATCAACGGATTTCACCCCTACACCAGAAATTCCCATTTCCTCTGCTGACCTCTAGTTTTCCAGTATAAAATGCACTTCCTGAGTTAAGCTCAGGGCTTTCACATCTCACTTAAAAAACAGCCTACGCACCCTTTACGCCCAGTCAATCCGAACAACGCTCGCTCCCCTCGTATTACCGCGGCTGCTGGCACGAAGTTTGCCGGAGCTTTTTCTCTCGTTAACGTCATTATCCTCACGAGTAAAAGAACTTTACAATTCAATAAAACCTTCATCATTCACGCGGCATCGCTGGATCAGGGTTTCCCCCATTGTCCAATATTCCCCACTGCTGCCTCCCGTAGGAGTCTGGGCCGTATCTCAATCCCAGTGTGGCTGATCATCCTCTAAGACCAGCTACCGATCATAGGCTTGGTAGGCTTTTACCCTACCAACTACCTAATCGGACATGAGCTTCTCTAATGGCGATAAAATCTTTGCTTCTTAAAGTCCCCTCTAAGAAGATTATAAGGTATTACCCTCCGTTTCCAGAGGCTATCCCTTTCCAAAAGGCAAATTCTCATGCATTACTCACCCGTTTGCTACTCAGTCAAATCCCGAAAGATTTGCTTCGTTCAACTTGCATGTGTTAAGCGCGCCGCCAGCGTTCGTTCTGAGCCAGGATCAAACTCTTAAGTTAATTAAAGTTCCCAAGCATAAAACTTGGTTATATCCTTAACAGCTAGCTTGCTATCTTTCAAAAAAACACTTTTTAAATAGACGTTTTTGTCCAACAGGTTCATCATCCTAAATATGGGCAAAATTGTCAACCCCCTCTATTTACTATTTTTTAACTTTTTTGATTTACTTGCGCAATCACGCATATATTATCAGCCTAAAGACCTGTTTGATTTCTTTTTTCAAGCCATGCAATTAATTGATATTTGCACTTATTGCCTTCAAACCAATCAAAAATCTCTTCACATTATTTTAAATTATACTTAAAAAGTTATCATCCCACTTCTTCCCTGACTTTATGCTGACTGCATTTGCGCAGGCTGAAAATGTCAAATCAATAAATGACGCTCTTCTTTAATAAATTCTGAGAATCATAAAAAGCTAAAATAAAAGAATTAATCAATTAATATATAAAATCTTAGCAAGCAGCCTTATGGTTAAAATTTCGCAGTTTAATCAAATGTATCAAAACAGAAAATTATTATCATGAATTTTATATACTTTAATCACAATATGATGAATTATCAATTTTATTTGGCATTACACTGCAATTATGCTAAAATCGCGTAACGAGGTATCATGACAATAACAGTTAATGTAACAAACGGCGACGTAAACAAGGCTATGAGAGAAGTCAAAAAGCAAGGTCAAAAAGGTGGATTGTTTAGAGAAGCTAAATTAAGAAAGCATAGATTAAAGCCTTCTGAAAAAAGAGCTAGAGACGCAGCTGAATCAAAAAAAAGAATTGCAAAGCAAAATAAAATTAAAAAACAATAATTTATAGTATTGATTTTTTAAATGATTTGAAAACATTTTGATATAATATTTACAATTAATATCTTTTTTTAAAAACATTGTTAGTGTACTATTATATGATATATTATACTATTGGAGGGAATATGAGTCAAAATTTTAAAGATGCATTACAAGCGCAATTAAAAGAAAATGGAATGAATGTGTCTAAGGAGCAAGTTACAGAAATTTTAAATGCATTCCAAGATGTAATAGCTAATTTCATGCTCAAAGATGAAACAATTTCAATTAAAGGTTTCTTGAAAATATGGTTAAACACAATGGAACCAGCGCAACGAAGAAATCCAAAAACAGCAGAAATTATATCTGTAGGTAAAAAATTCTATCCTAAAGTATCTTTTTCTGAATCATTCAAAAAAAATATTAATGAAAAATATCAAACAAAACAGTGATTTATAATTACAATGTTCAATATTTACTTTACTAATGCTTAAGAAATTAAATTTATACTAGATTTAACAAGGAGCATTTAAATATGAAAAAAATATTGGCTATGTTATTTTTATCTGGAGTAAGCACTGCTTTTGCAAGCACCGATGATTCTACTAATGACTATGGAGATGATTTTGGGAAAGGCTATAAAGCTGGACTTCAAGATGGAGTGAACTCTGCATCTGAAGATGAAGAATTCTAAATAAAACACATTTATACAAAGAGTGTATTTATCTATATCAAATTTCAACAACCTTGTTTATATATTTTAAACAAATTGAATCCACTGAATCCACTCTAATGAAATACCGCTAAGAAAAATGGAATATTAGCTGACAAGCTATATAATGATATAATGTGAATTACTTTACAATAGGGCAAGTAATTTCTACTTGTTTCATGTATTTCCCAGCTCTGTCTTTGTATGTAGTTTCACATTGCTGTGATCTAATAAATATAAACTGACAAGCCCCTTCATTTGCATAAATTTTAGCTGGTAATGGTGTTGTGTTAGAAAACTCTAAAGTTACATGCCCTTCCCACTCCGGTTCTAATGGCGTGACATTTACAATAATTCCACATCTAGCATATGTAGATTTTCCAAGACAGATCACAAACACATCACGTGGGATTTTGAAATATTCTACAGTTTTACAAAGCATGAAACTATTAGGTGGAATAATACATACATCGCCTTTTTTATCTACAAAATTATCCTTAGTAAAATTTTTCGGGTCTATAACGCTATTATTTACATTTGTAAAAATTTTGAATTCATTATCAACTCTAGCATCATATCCATATGAAGATAATCCATATGAAATTATACCTTTGCCTTTGTTTTTATCTACAAATGGACTAATCATATCATGATTTAATGCTAAATCCCTTATTTCAGAATCTGCAAGTACGCCCTTGAATTTATCTTCTTTTTGATTCATTTAAGCTCCTGCCAAATTATACCCAAACATTTCCAAAAAGTGCAAATCATACTCTTTGAAATAATGCTATCGGTTTTTCAAGTTTTGCATTTTTTAACCCTATAAACCAATTACTTACCTTTGGAGAAACATTCAACATTGTAAGTAAAGCTTCTGATTTTGTAGGCATAATAGGATATATAATAATTCCTAACTTTTTCAAACATTCCATTCCTACAGATAGAATTCTCTTCTTCTCATCTAAATTTTTATTCCATGGTGATTCTAAATCTATATATTGATTTGTTTTAGTCACTACAGCTCGTATTTCATTCAAATATGAATGGATTTGCTGATTACTCATAGCTTCAAAGGATTTTTCCAAACAATCATCCCAATTTTTTAGCAATTCCAAATCTTGTTCAGACATAGCTTCTATTTCAAGAATTTCACCAAACTCTTTAAATGAAAACATAAGAATTCTTTGCGCTAAATTCCCCATTGCATTTACAAGTTCAGAATTAATCCTAATTTTAACTCTTTCATGACTGAAGTCCCCATCTTGACCAAAGCTCATTTCTTTCATAATGCAGTATCGCACTTCATCAACACCATATTGATCTAACAAAGCACACGGCTCTATCGTATTTCCAAGAGATTTAGACATCTTCTTACCATCTACTGTCCACCAACCATGTGCATATATTCTTTTCGGCAACGGATGCCCTGTAGACAAAAGTAATGCAGGCCAGTATACAGCATGAAATTTCAAAATATCTTTTCCAATAATGTGAACCATATCATTAATCCAATAGTCTACATTTTCACCCATCGCTGTAATATAATTAGATAAAGCATCAACCCATACATAAATGACTTGTCCATTTCCACAGTTAATACCCCATGAAAACCTTGATCTTGTAACTGCTAAATCTGGAATATCAGATTGTAACATTCCAATCACTTCATTATATCTAGATGATGGAGCAATTGCTTCTTTGTTTTTTGCATAAAAATCTAACAATGCATTTTTATACTTAGATAACTTGAAGAACATGCAATTTTCTTCCATCCATTCAACTGGACTTCCAGATATTTTTGCAATTCCATCTTCTACTTCATCATCAGCGTAAAATTGCTCATCACGTGTAGAATACCAACCTTCATACTTGCCTTCATAAACATCACCACTATCTATTAGTTTATTCCAAAATTTCATTACAACATCTTTATGTTCTTTTGAAGTTGTTCTTATAAAAGCATCAGGTTTTATATTGGCTTTATCAATAAATGTTTGAAAAGGTTCATACATCTTATCAACATAAGATTGAACATCACAATTCGAATTATTTGCTGCTTGTTCAACTTTTTGCCCATGCTCATCTGTTCCAATTGAAAAAAATGAAGGTCCGAACATAGAAGCAAATCTATATAAAATATCTACAGCAACAGAAGTATATAAATGCCCTAAATGAGGTGCTCCGTTTACATAATATATTGGTGCAGTTATAAACTGCTTATTTGATTTAAATGATCTAAAATTAGATTTGACATAATCTGAGTACAACTTTGTAATGATAATTCTCCTTTTCTGAACCAACTATAAGTTTCATTCACCTTATCCCATAATTTTTCAACATAATCAAGAAAATAGAAATCTTTTATAGAATTTTTAGAAAATTGAGTAATAAAATATGCTTTATAAGATTCAAACAGAATATCTGGGGATGTTTCATTGTTAATGATTTTTCTTAATTCTTCTAAATCAATTACATTGTTAGCTAAATTACTCGAGTTTTTAGTAATATGTATTTTCATACATCTAGACATAATAGTTAAATCAAGATGTGAGGTTGAAGTGATCAAAATTTTATTATATGACGGAGCTTCTTCTAGCGTTTTTAGTAAAGCAGATTTCACATATTGTGACCATTTTTGAGCATTTTCTAAGAGAATAAATTTATTTTTTTCATAAAGCGGTGTTGTATTAATAAAATTCATCAAATTGCTATTATGTAATTCAGTAATGCTATTTAAATCTACAGATAAAACATCTGTTGTGGTGAAATTTGATAAGATTTTGTTGCAACTTTCATTAATTGCAGATAGATCTGCACCATAAATAAATAGTGGTAATTGTAAGTTAGGGTAATTTTCTACAAAAAATTTAGTAAAATCTTCAATTTTCACAAGAAACGATCCTCTAACTCTTGCCTAATCATATCTTGAACTATTTTATAACCTTTATTCGTATTATAACGCACCCAACTATCTGATTGAAAACGTTTGTTATACACACTTTTTACTCTATCAAAAAACTCAGTACCAGCAGAATCAAACTTATTATTTGGAGAATCTCTATGATTATTTCCATCTAATAATATTGTAAGATCTGGTTTAGGGATCGTCACTAAACTACTAAGCTTTTCTACAGTCTCGTAAGGTACTTGCTTTCCACCATGTTGATAAGCAAATGTAGATTCAATAAATCTATCCATAAAAATCCATTGCTTAGCTTTAATAGCTGGTAATAGCACAGTTCTGGCATGATAAGCACGTGCTACATTAATCAAGAAAATTTCCTCTTCTCCTGTTAACTCACTATTCATCATGACATATTTTAAATGTTTGCCTACATCTTCATTATTTAATTCGCTAGTACAAACATGCCCAACTCCACGCTTCAGTAAAAAATCAGCAACACCTTTAATATGGGAGCTTTTTCCAACTCCATCTATACCTTCGAATACTATAAACACTATTTAATATATACGATAATTTTCATTTGAATTCAAATAAATTCAATTACAATCTCATTACCATATATGTTTTTTGACATATTTCTCTACTAAATTATAAGGTATTTTCCCTTTTTTCTTATAAAGGTGCCATTCTTTTTTAATACTTTTACTTTCGTTAACCATACATTGAACTCTTACGTTAGCAACACCTTGTTTTTCCATACCTAAAACTCTTGCTGCGCCTCTAGATAAATCGATAACCCTTTTGCTACCTTTTTTAACAAAAGGTCCACGATCTATAGCAAGAACATATATAGATTGACCTGTATCAGTTCTTGAAACTTTCAAAACAGCTGGCAAAGGAATAGTAGGATGAGCTGATGTCATATCCCATTGATTATAAATAATTCCACTAGCTGTTTTTCTAGCATGAAATTGGTCTCCATAATATGATGCAATACCATACTCATCTAAATGATAATTTTTTTGACTTGTAACTTTAAATGTTCCATGACTATTTTTGATTGTATATTTAATTCCAGCTTTTTTAGATTTTCCATGAAAAGAAAGGTCATGACGTTGAGTAATTCTCTGACAATCTTGCCATTTTTGAACACATCCAGATAATACTAAACTTAAAAGTAGACTATACCACATGTTTGTATGATAATATGCAAGTGGAGTGGATGTAAATGAAAATAACATATGAGGTAAATAAAAGCCTTTCAATTAGACAGTGGTTCAGAGAGCACTATATAAATCTTACTTATGATCAGTTGCAGATGCACTTGCGATTAAAAGACATTACATTAGATGGGAAGAAAACAAACCCGCAATATATATTAAAAAAAGGTGATAAACTTTTAGTGTGGGATAAAATCCCTCAATCTCTTAATGAGTTTGATCCAACAAAAGCAATCATAGACCCTTCTTTAATTTTATATAAAGATGAAAACATTTGTGTAATTGATAAACCATACAATATTTGTTCACAAGGAGATAGAGAGGATTCTATTTTCTTAATGTTGCAAAATATGGTTGCGCAAGAAGGAAAACGTTGTTATGTTGTTCATCGATTAGATAAATACACTAGTGGAGTTCTGATTTTTGCATTAAATCGTGATACTGCTATGGAAATTTGCAATTCTATACATACATGGGATAAAAAATATATAGCAATACTGCCAGCAAGTGATTTAGAATCTGGAAAAGTAGAAACTATAGAAGAAGATAAAAGGTTGGTTACACACTACAAAACTCTTACAGGAAACAATGAGAGAACTATAGTAGAATTCACACCTAAGACTGGGAAAAAGCATCAAATTCGTAAACATGCAGCATATCTAGGTTATCCAATTCTTGGTGATAAAAAGTATGGATCAAGAGAAAGTACAAAAATGCACTTACATTGCAGAAAAATTTCTTTTTCACTATATAACAAAGATTTCAATATGGAATCACCAATACCTGATCATATAGCAAAAAGCCTTAAAGAAAATTAAATAACAAAAAACTATATATTTCAAATTTGTAGTTACATATCAATATGATCTCATTGAAGTATGTCAAATAGGCAATATAATCATTTCCAAAGAAGACATATAAACATTAAATGTAAAGTGAAATTCATAATATATCTTTCAAATAGAAAGTGAAATGCTGAATATGATTGAGTTGATTAGCTAATTTTCCATTATATTTTTGAGAAATATATGAATATAAGCTTTTAGATAAAGAGGCTTATAACACATATTTATCCAGCAAATTCTGATGATTCATCATAGTTTATGTTTTCGAGAAAAAGACCTGCAGCTGGAGCTGTAATACTAGCTTTACATCGAAGTTTTGCTTCTAATATAGGCCTAATATCATAATGAACTTTACCTTTTCCAACATCCACTAAAGTGCCAACAATAATTCTCACTTGATGATGCAAGAACGATTGTGCAATAAAAAATATACTAATCATATCTTTTTGGCATTCAAAATATATCTTATCAATACTACGAACAGGTGCAGCTTGACATTGACTATCCATGAAACTAGTAAAATCATGCTCTCCTAATAAGAATTCTGCACTTTTTTTCATTAAGTTTAAATCTAATTTTGTATGCATACGCCAATTTTGAGTATTTAAAACATTAGGATAATCTCTAATACACAAATCATAGCGATATCGTTTTAATTTAGCAGAAAACCTAGCATGAAAATCTTGGTCAACACACTGAACATTAGTAATTGAAACTTTTTGATCAAATAAATAGAAATTCAAACCTCTTTTTAGATTTTGCAAAGAGTATTTAATTGTAAAATCAGCATGCGCAACTTGTGCATAAGCATGAACACCTTTATCAGTTCTACCTGCTCCGTGAAATACAATCTTTTGTTGACAAAATTTCTCAGCTGCATCTGACAAAATAGACTGTATTGAAATTCTATCTGGTTGAGATTGCCAACCAGCTTCAGCTGCATCCCCATGGTATTCTATAGTAAATTTATATCTAAACATTTTTATTATCCATTTCAATCATAGCGCATTCAAGAGCCTGACAAAATATTATTCTCTCTCATTGAAAAACAACCACTTCTACTAATAATAATGTGATCATGCACACTAATATTCATCATTTTAGCAATATCACACAAATGATATGTTGTAGTTATATCAGCTTTAGATGGCGTAGAATTACCACTAGGATGATTATGAACAAGGATAATAGCTGATGCTCCTAACTCTAAAGATCTTTGAATTACTTCACGCGGATAAATTGGTGCATGATCAATAGTACCTACTTGCTGTACTTCATCTTTAATAAGCATATTTTTCTTATTCAAAAACAAAACCCTAAATTGCTCTTTATCTAAATAAGCCATTCTTGCCTTGCAATAATCCATAACTTTTTCACCTGTATTTAGTATTGCTTGAGTAGATAAATCATCTTTCAATAATCTGCATAATGATTCATGTATAACTTTCAAAAGGGTAACAGAGGTTGGCCCCATACCTTCAACTTTTGATAATTTTTCAGTTTCAGCACTCACAACTGCACTAAAACTCTTAAAGGAAGATAGTAAGTTCTTAGCTAATGGCTTTACGTCTTTCCTTGGCTGAGCCATTTGTAAAAGCATTTCAATTAATTCATAATCTGAGAATTTAGAATGATCAGATTCTAAGAATCTTTCCCTAAGTCTCTTTCTGTGACCAATTTTGTGATTCATATTAAGTTAAAATATGTACTTTATTATCATAGCCAACCCAAATTGTATGTTCAAATTGAGCAGCATAACTTTGATCTTTAGTAACCATAGTCCAACCATCTTTCAATTGTTTAACATGTGCACTTCCAGATGATACAATTGGTTCAACAGTAAAAAACATTCCAGGTTCAATAGTAGATGTTTTATCATTAGTTGGAAAATGCAAAACATAAGGCTCTTCATGCATATTATTCCCAATTCCATGCCCACAAAACTCTCTAATTAATGTAAATCCTTTTTGACTATTAATATATTTATCTACTGCTATCCCAATATCATTAAATGTTCCACCTATCTGAACTGCATCAATCCCTATATGCATCGCTTTTTTAGCAATTTTCAATAAATCGCTATGTTTTTGACTGATTTCTCCAATTGCATAAGTATTACTTGTATCTCCATGCCACCCATCAATTTCCACAACAACATCTAAATTAATAATATCTCCATTTTTCAATTTAGTTTGATTTGGAATTCCATGACAAGCAACTTCATTAATAGATGTACATAAGGATTTAGGAAACCCATGATACCCCTTACATGTCAAAACACCACCATTTTTAGAAACAAACTCTTCACACATTTGATTAATATATTCAGTAGTGATTCCAGGTTCTAAAAGAGTTTCTAAATAATTTAGAGTCTTTGCTGCTAGTTGAGCAGGTTTTTGCATTTTTTCAAAAGCATTTTGGTCATAAATTTTCACACCAAATTTATTCTTTTTAAGCATTAATTTAATAATAACAGATGAAATTTACTAATAATAGATTGTTGAAGGATAATTTTATAAAACATGCGCTGAAATAATTGATTTTTTTGATAATTTAAAGAAGATTTAATTATATTGAAATAAACATTTTGATGCAAATAGATTAAATTAAATAGATGTTTTCATTCTTTGCTTAGAACAATATTCAAAAAGCACATTCAAACCTTCTTTAAACAAACTTAAATTACGCATAGATTGCTCCATACGATTTTGCACTAATGCTTCATATAAAGTGTTATCAACTTGTTTGGAATAATTCATTAAAATTGATCTCACTCTTAACCATTTTTTAATTACCTTTTGATTAGATTTACTAATAACTTTTTGATTAGAACTAATATTAGATAAATTTAATAGTAATGAAGATCTTCGTGAAGTTGCACACCCCATAAAACCTAAAGCCATATAAGATAATTCTTCATAAAATTTAGCAGCCTCGTATTCTTGATCAGAGATCTTTTTCAAAGAATATAATGTTGACACCATATCAGAAGATACTTTATTATCTTGCAAACCACAATTTGCTCTTTTTCTAAGCATTTCTTGTGTAGGGCCAAAAATTTTAACAGATTTTGGGCGCCCCCTACTTACAGATGGCTTACTTAAATATCTAGTTTTTAAAGCAACAACAGTCATAACAACCTTTCTTCATTAATAATATAATAAGTGAACATACTAACTCAACAAAAAAAATACAGTGAAGATTATTTTTTATCTATTGTAGGAGAATTTTCTTCTAACAATCCATCTTTGTTATATTTACGAATCTCCAAAGATTTCTTTTCTTTTTCAATTTCTGATTTAACAATTTCAGCAACTAATTCTCTAATAGCATATGGCTTTAGCTCATCAGCAGAAGGCTTAGTAGCAACCCCTATCTTACTTAAGTAAAACACACCATATTTTTCATTAAACTTAGATGATGATTTAAATAATATTACAGAAGTAAATTGACCTTCTTTTGTCATTTTTAAAGAATCCACAGCAGTTTGACCATACTCACGAACTATTTCATGCTCACTCATAGAGAAAGATCCCTTTTTATCTTGATAATCTGTTATAGAGTGTTTAGATCCTAAATCTGTAAAAGCACCCTCTAAAGATTTAGCTTTGTCTCTAATATTCAAAACTTTAACAATTCCATCTGCATCAGATTTTTTGTTCACAACAATCACTCTACCAATAAATTGCTTAACTTCAGGAGCTCTCTTTTGCATTTCAGCTATTTTTTCGCTAATTTTCACACTATCTAATTCAACTTCTTTATTTTTTTCTTCAGAATAAAATTGCACTTCTGCAGCTTGCAGAACTTTTGCAATTTTTGCTTGATATGCAGGATTATTACGATACTTTTTTCTTTCAGCAATCATGGAAAGTACTTTTTGATCTATAACAGCATCTCTCAACTGCTTAATAATTTTTTCTAAATTTTCAGGATTGTTTTTTTGTGCTTGCATAAACTGTTGCATACTCACACCTTGAGAAGAAAGTAATTTTACTAACATGGAAACTACATCCTCATAAGTTATTTTTTCTTCTCCAACTCTTGCAACTACCCTAGCATCAGTAGCCCCAGAATTAATTTGTAAATTTGTCAAAACCAAACAACTTAAAATTGTTTTTAAAAACATTATTCCTCCTAAATTTAATTAATGCATTGTACTACTTTAAGTTACATTTGTAAAATCAAAAAAATTAATAAAAAAATGGAGTGTAAATCATGGTGAAGTACACCAAAAAATGAAATATATATATGAAAATTGCAAAATATAATTAAATTATATTTTTGCTATTGAGTCAGATAAGAAGCCATGTTGTAAGTCTTCTTTCCAATCAGTTTCAAGTCTTCTAACAAAAGCACCAGTTCCAGCAGGAATTAGTAACCCTGCCATGATACTTTCATTAATACCACTTAACCAATCTATATCATGGAATAGCGCAGCATTAGTTAGCACACGAGCTGTATCCTGGAATGATGCAGCTGACAAGAAAGAACTACCCTCGCAAATAGAAATTTTTGTAATTCCTTGCAAGATTCTTCTGAATTGAATTAAATCTTTATTCTCTTTGAGAAGAATTTCATTAATTGAATTCAATTTCTTAATATCCACAATATCACCAGTCAAGAAAGTACTTGAAGATGGATCAAGAACCTCTCCTTGACTTAGCATTCGTCTAAGAATAACTTCGATATGCTTATCATTAATTGTAATTCCTTGCATTCGGTAAACTTGCTGTACTTCTTCAATAAAGCTATAGCTCATTTCTTCAACTCCAAGAATTCTCAACATATCATGATGAGAAATATGACCATCAACCAAGACTTGACCTTTTTTAATCAAATCTCCATTTTGTACAAGTACATACCTATCTTTAGCAACAATATATTCTTTTTCTGAACCTGAGGCAGATTTTACTATAATCTTTTTCTTTGATCTATAATCTTTACCAAAACTTACCTGCCCATCTTCTTCACTTAATATAGCAAGAGATTTAGGTGATCTAGCTTCAAACAATTCTTCAATTCTAGGCAAACCACCCACAATATCTCTTGTTTTTAGCGCACCTTGGCTTCGTGTAATTAATACATCTCCAACTTCAACTTCTTGTCCATCAGCAATTAAAATCACATCATTTACAGAAAGTGAATAATCGGATTCTCTTGCTTGACCATCTACTATATATCTAATTTGTAAAGCAGGTTGCAAACTTGCTTTCTTAGAAACTTTAGTCCAGTCAGTAACAATATAGTTTTGTGCTCCTATAGACTCATCAAGAGTTGTTTTCAAAGAAATTCCCTCTAATAAGTCTTTATACAATAATTCTCCAGATATTTCTGAAAGAATTGGTGTGTTATATGGATCCCATTCAGCCAATCTAGTTCCTATTTCAACTTGATCTCTATCTTGTACAAATATTTTTGCACCATATGGAACTGCATAAGAAGTTGTTTTGCTTTTAGACTTAATCTTTAATTCATTATTTCTACTCATAACTACAGAGTATTCACCCTTATTAACAATTCTCATGCTATCCATCATTACAATTCCATCTTCTGCAACATCTACAAAAGAATCTTCTGAAATGTTTTGTGCAGCTCCACCAGAGTGGAAGGTACGCATTGTAAGCTGAGTTCCTGGCTCACCAATTGATTGAGCCGCAACAACACCAACAGATTCTCCATCTTTAACCATTCTAGATTTAGAAAGGTCATGACCATAACATTTCACACAAACAGTACTGTCAAGGTTTTCACAGCAAACTGGAGATCTTACTTCAACAAATTCAACACCGGATTCTTCAATACTTTTTGCAAGTCCCTTAGTAATTTCAGTGCCTCTAGGAATAACATTACTTGAATCTATTACTAGATCTTTTGATAAAGTCCTTCCATAAATTTGATCACGTAAAGATACAACTGTACGTCCAGATTGTACGATTTCTTTTAATACTATTCCTTCATGTGTGTCACAATCTTCATGTTGAACAATACAGTCTTGAGCAACACCAACAAGTCTTCTAGTCAAATACCCTGAGTTAGCAGTTTTCAACGCCATATCAGAAAGTCCTTTACGAGCACCTTGTGATGCAAACATATATTCACGAACAGTCAAACCTTCTTTAAAACTATTTTCAATTGGTTCTTCTTGAATAGTTCCATCTGACCTAGCAATCAATCCACGCATTCCAGAAATCTGTCTAATTTGCATCGCAGAACCTCTAGCACCTGAGTCAGACATCATGTAAACAGAGTTCAACTTACCATCTTTCAAAGCAGACATTCTTACCATCATAAGATCACCAACTTCATCAGCACATTTAGACCAAGCACTAGTAATTTTGTTATACTTTTCTCCGTTTGTAATAATACCTTCCATATATTGCTTATGGTATTCAGCAACTAATGCTCTTGTCTTAGCAATAAGCTCATGCTTTTCTTCAGGAACAATTAAATCATCCTTACCAAAAGATGCTCCAGACATTGTTGCATACAAGAAACCTAAGTCCATCAAAGAATCTAAGAATGGAACTGAAATTTCTGTAGAACAACGCTCATATACAGTTTCAACAAGTTCAGAAATTGTTGAAGTGTTCAAAAGTCTATTTACCATCTCAAATTCTATTTCATCTGGTGTGATTTCATATAACTTCAAACGACCTAAAGTTGTTATAACTTTTTTATCTTCGCCATTATCTTTAACAAGAACTTTAATAGGTGTTCCTATCTTAATAATATTGTTTTCTAAGGCATGCTCAGCTTCAGAAATATCTTTTACAAATAATTGAGGCTCTCCTTCTTCCATAAATGTCAAATGATAAAGACCCAAAACCATATCTTTAGATGGCTTAACAATTGCCTTACCATTTGAAGGGTTCAACAAACAGTTTGTAGACATCATCAAAACTCTAGCTTCAATTTGTGCTTCTATAGATAGAGGTACATGTATAGCCATTTGATCTCCATCAAAGTCAGCATTATATGCAGTACAAACTAATGGGTGCAGTCTAATTGCTTTGCCTTCAACCAAAATAGGGTTAAAGGCTTGAATTCCCAATCTATGTAAAGTAGGCGCTCTGTTAAGAAGAACTGGGTGATCTTGAATACATTCATCCAATACATCCCAAACTTCTGGTCTCTTATGCTCTACCATATGCTTCGCAGCCTTATAAGTAGGCGCAAAACCTCTTAATTCTAATCTCGCCATTATAAATGGTTTGAAAAGCTCAAGAGCCATTTCCTTTGGAACACCACATTGGTCTAACTTCAATTCAGGACCCACAACGATAACAGAACGACCTGAATAGTCGACTCTTTTACCTAACAAGTTCTGTCTGAACATTCCCTGCTTACCCTTTAGAGAATCAGATAGAGATTTCAAAGGTCTCTTACTGTTCGGACTAGAAATAGGTCTATTCTTTCTTCCATTATCAAACAAAGCATCAACAGACTCTTGAAGCATTCTTTTTTCATTTCTAAGAATAACTAAAGGAGCTCCTAGAGAAATCAATTTTCTTAATCTGCTGTTACGGTAAATCACTCTTCTGTACAAATCATTTGTATCAGATGAAGCAAATCTTCCACCATCAAGCAAAACAAGAGGTCTTAATTCTGGAGGCAAAACAGGCAAAACTCTCATAATGCACAATTCAGGCCTTGTGTTTGATTTATGAAAACCTTCTAAGATTTTTAACTTCTTAATCAGTTTCTTTCTCTTAGATTCATTTGGCCCTTCACTTAACTCAGTGGTGATGTTAGCAATTTCCTCACTTAACTCAATTTCTTTAAGCAATGTTTCTAATGACTCTGCACCTGTATCAGCTTCAAAACCTTCGTTTCCATACTCATCCATAATAGAGTTATATTCTAATTCAGTAAGCAAAGTGCCTTTTTCATATGGAGAAAGAGCTTGCTCAATAACAATGTATTTTTCGAAATTCAAAATAGATTCTAAATCTCTAGCAGACAAATCAAGCATAATACCAATTCGACTAGGCAGTGCTTTTGCAAACCACATATGCGCTACTGGAGCTGCAAGATTAATGTGCCCCATTCTTTCACGTCTAACTTTTGAAAGAGTAACTTCAACTCCACATTTTTCACAAACAATTCCTCTATGTCTGATCTTTTTGTATTTACCACACAAACATTCATAATCCTTCATAGGACCAAAAATACGAGCAGAAAACAAACCATCTGAATCTGGTTTCAATGTTCTATAGTGAATAGTTTCAGCTTTTGTTACCTCACCAAATGACCATTGATTAATCTTATCAGGACTTGCGATAGAAATTCTTAATGCATCTAAATTAGTCAAGCTAGTTAATTCTTGCTCAACTAATTCACCATCTACACAAATCAAACACTCAACATTCAATCCAAGAGATCTCAACTCATAAAGCAATACACGGAATGATTCTGGAATACCAGGTTGATCAAAAACATCGTAACCTTGACTGATTGCTTCGAAAACTCTCATTCTACCTAGCGGATCATCAGATTTTGCGTTCAAACACTCTCTAATTGTATAAGCTGCACCATACCCTTGAAGAGCCCATACCTCCATTTCTCCAAACCTTTGTCCTCCAAAGTTGGATTTTCCTCCAAGAGGTTGTTGTGTAATAAGACTGTAAGGCCCTACAGAACGAGCATGGATCTTTTCATCAACAAAGTGATGAAGCTGCATGATATACATAATTCCAACAGTGACCTTACGATCAAAAGGAAGTCCTGTATAACCATCGTATAACATTTCTTGACCTGAAGAATCACATCCTGCCAATTTAAGCATTTTAGAAATTTCTTCAGCACTTGCTCCATCAAATGCTGGACATGCAAATGGAACTCCATTAGTAAGCTGACCTGCAAATTTAACTATCTCATTATCATTTTTCGATTGAACTTCAACATTGTTTTCATAGATTTCATCTACAAAGCTTCTTAATTCTTTAACCGAACTCTTACCAGATTTAACATCAGATAACATAGAGTCAATTTTCTTACCAAGATTAAACGATGCCCATCCAAGATGTGTTTCCAAAATCTGACCTAAGTTCATACGAGATGAAATTCCCAAAGCACTAAATATCAAATCTACTGGCTTACCATCAGCTGTATAAGGCATATCTTCAAGATTTAATACTCTTGCAACAACACCTTTGTTACCATGCCTTCCAGCAATTTTATCTCCAGGTTGCAATCTTCTTCTAACTGCTAAGAAAACTTGAACAGTAACCATAACTCCAGATGACAAATCATCTCCAGCTACTATTTTTTTCTCTTCTTTTGCAAATTTATTAGCAATTAAATCTACTTTATTTACATACAAATCTAAAACATCCACAATGTTTTGAGATAAGTTTTTCACCAACACTGGAAGAGATGTTAAATTAATATTTTCCAGAATTTCTCTGTCTAATAGAGCTCCTGGTTTGAAATCACCAATAGCTTTTTTCAATACTTCGCCATTTAACAAATCACAAATTTTGTCTACAAAACAACTTTTTGCTACTTTAAGCTCAATTTGCTTTTGAGCATTTAATTTGCTTAATAATTCATGGTCAATTAATAAAGCACGTTCATTTTTTTCCATACCTTTTCTGGTAAATACACGAACATCAATCACTGTACCAGAAACACCAGGAGGAACCCTTAATGAACTATCTTTAACATCACAAGCTCTGTCTCCAAAAATTGCTCTTAACAATCTTTCATCAGCATTTGAAGGCGCTTCAGCTTTAGGAGTCACTCTACCCACCAAAACATCACCAGTCTTCACATGAGCACCAATGTTTACAATTCCACTTTCATCTAAGTGCGTTAAAAATTCCTCGTTAATTCTTGGAATATCTCTAGTGATTTGCTCTACACCTTGCTTTATTTCACGCGCAGAAATTTCATACTTCTCCAAGTGAACAGATGAAAAGTCATTAACTAATTTAGAAGAAACAAGAACGGCATCTTCATAGTTACCACCCCTCCATGACAGAAAGGCAATCTTAACATTTTTACCAAGAGCAAGCTCTGTTTTGTCCATAGAAGGACCTTCAGCAATCAAATCACCAGCACTTATTTTTTGACCTAATACAACACATGGCTTTTGATTTACACATGTACCGTCATTAGTTTTTTCAAATTTTCTCAAATTATAAACATCTAAATCAGAGTCTTCTGTTTTGATCATAATAGAATTAGAGTCAACTCTAACTACTTCACCAGACCTTTTTGCATGAACAACAATAGCCGAACCTCTTACAACAGACTTTTCCACACCAGTACCCACTAATGGAGCCTCCGGTTCAATTAATGGAACAGCCTGACGTTGCATGTTTGCACCCATCAAAGCTCTACCAGCATCATTATGATCCATAAACGGAATCAAAGAAGATGCAACAGAAATAATTTGCTTAGGAGAAACATCGATATATTCAATATCTTTAGGAGATGCAACTATATAATCATTGTTATGCCTACATTTCACAGAATCAGAAATAATATTCCTATTTTCATCTAAAATATCTGGATCAGCATGAGCAATCACATGAGTTTTATCTTCAGCAGCTGACAAATAAACAACTTCTGATTGAATTTGACCATTAACCACAGGGTGGTAAGGAGTTTCAATAAAACCAAATTTATTGATTTTCGCAAACAAAGCAAGAGAACTAATCAAACCAATGTTACAACCTTCAGGCGTTTCTACAGGACAAATTCTACCATAGTGAGTAGCATGAAGACCTCTAGCTTCAAGCACAGATCTCTCTCTGCTAATACCACCAGGACCAAAAGCTGACAAACGTCTCTTATGACTAATTTCTGAAAGAGGGTTTGTTTGATCCATAAATTGTGAAAACTGAGATGTGCAGAAGAATTCTCTAATTACACCAGTAAAAGATTTAGAGTTAGCAATAAGATCAGAAGGCATAACAGTCTCCAAATCAACACCACTAATTTTATCTCTTACAGATTTTAAAAATCTTCCCATAGCAAGCCTACATTGGTTTTCAACAAGCTCACCAACTGATCTAACTCTTCTGTTTTCCAAACTATCAATATCATCAACAGAGGCAATTCCTCTTTTAAGATTTAATAGAGACCTAACAACTTCAAGAATATCTTTTTTAGTTAAAGTCAAACAATCCAAAGAAATATCAAGGCCTAATTTTTGATTTAATCTAACACGACCAACTTCAGATAAAGTGTAGTAGTCAGAATCTGAAAACATAGATCTGTACAAAGAATACACAACATCTATTTTAACTCTTTCACCAGGACGCATAGCATTATAAATAACTACCATCGCCTCTACTCTACTTTTATAATCATAAGCTTTTAGAGAATCTATAATAGAGGACATATTGCAATATCCGTCTACAATGATTCCCCTAAAGGAAATAATTTTACCATCATTAAGAAGCTCAAATGGATCTTGAATATCAGATAAATTATCATTTAAATTAGAATTATCAGCATCTTTTTTCACATCAGAGTTTTTTGAAATCAAATTATCAATTAAAACAATTTCTTCCAAACTATCAAAAGCGGCAAAAAGAGACAATTTCCCTTTTGAAGAAATCTTTTTGACAAAACCTTTAGTAATAGAATCACCAGATTTTAAAATAATATCCTTAGATTTCGCATCCAAAACATCAAAAGAAAACTTAGACCCAATCCAGTTTGCCCAATCTAGTTCAAATGAAAGACCATCTTCCACAACGGTAAATTTAGTAATTTCATGAAACTCAGAAAGAATTTCATTTCTAGACATTCCAGGATCTTTTACAGAGTTACTTTCCTCAGAAAGAGCCATCAAAAATGCAGACAAAGGTATTTTTTTATTTTTATCAACCCTAACATGAATCAAATTATTTGAATCAAATTCAATGTCAATCCAAGACCCTCTGTAAGGAATAATACGAGCAGTGTGAATATCATGAGAAAGACCTGAAGTATTTGATTTTTTCTCAACATCTAAAAACACACCAGGAGATCTATGCATCTGAGAAACAACAACTCTCTCAGTACCATTAATGATAAATGTTCCAGCATCAGTCATGAAAGGCATTTCACCTATATAAACACTTTGCTCTCTTATCTCTTTAGCAACAACTTTTCCATCTTCATTTGTATCACTAACAATAAGTCTCAACAAAATACTAATAACACCGCTATGAGTTAAACCTTTTCTTTTGCATTCAGAAGCACTAAATAAAGGCTCACTCATGCTATATTCACAGAATTCAAGCCTAATAGCTCCAGAAAGACCCACAATTGGGAAAAATTCTCTAAGAACTAATTGCAATCCTTTATCAGCCCTTTTTTCAGGCAAAACATTTAACTGCAAAAATTCATCATATGAATCCTTCTGTAATCGAATTAAATCTGCAACAAGCAGAGACTTTTCATTAGCTTTAGAAAAAGATTTACGAATCAAACCTTCATAACTAGATGACATGTATACAACCCCTTTGACTGTAGATTTAAAACCTACTAAACACAATCATTTTTTATTTAAGAAATAACTTATTTTATTTCAAAGAAACTTGAGCGCCAGCTTCTTTTAGAGAAGCTTCATGCTTCTTTGCGTCTTCTTTACTGAATTTACCCAAAGATCCACCAGCGTCAGCTTTTTCTTTAGCTTCTTTAAGACCCAAACCTGTAATAGCTCTAATAGCCTTAATAGTAGCAATTTTGTTACTACCAGCGCTCTCCACAACAACGTCATATTCGCTTTGCTCTTCTTCGGCTTCAACTGCACCAGCAGCTGCCGCAGCAACAGGAGCAGCAGCAGAAACGCCCCACTTCTCTTCCAAATCTGACACAAGTTGCAATAACTCTACAACCTTAAGCTCATTAATTGAATCAACAATTTTATTCATTTTATTCTCCCATTTTTTCTGATATTAGCTTTATAGCACGCACAAAACTACTGCAAGGTGATTGTAACATACCAAGAAACATTTGCTTCAAGCCTGTAACAGATCCGATGCTAGACATTTTAGCTATTAATGATTTATCACAAACAACCCCATCTAACATTCCACCTTTTACGCTCAATCTACCTTTATATTCTTTTTCATAACCGCAAAGAATTTTTGCAGCCTCCAAAGGATCTCCACTACCATAAACCATTACACTAACTTTACTAAATAATGATTCAGGCAAAGAGGCCGCCGCCCTTTTTGCAAGAGTGTTTTTAACAAACTTAACCTTTACGCCAAATAAAGACGCATCTAAACGCATCTTAGCAAGCTCCTCAACAGAAACACCAAATTGCTCAAAAACATAAATAAAATTCACATTCCCAAACTCATTACTCAAATTACTGACTAATGCTTCTTTTTTAGATCTGTTCATTTACTCTCCCGATCTAAAATTAAAGCTTTTTTGTCTAATACACAAGAGCCTTCACCCATAGTAGAAGATAAGAAAGCATTTTTTATGTATACAGCTTTATTTACACTTTCAGGCTTTTTCGCAAAAACATCTTCAAGCAATGCCTGGAAATTTTCAACTAATTGCTCATTTGAAAAACTCAATCTTCCTATTCCAGCATACAAATTTCCATTTGACTCTGATCTGTACACGACTTTACCCTTTTTAAAAGACTGAACCAAAGTCACTAAATCATCGCTTACTGTTCCAGACTTAGGATTAGGCATCAAACCCTTAGGACCTAAAATCTTACTAATCTTAGCAAGCATGATCATAGAGTCAGGACTAGCCAAACACAAATCACAACTCACTTCACCAGCACGAAATTGATCTACCAATTCTTGCCCACCAGCGTAATCAGCACCAGCAGCTTTTAAAGCCTCAACTTTAGATTGATCAGCACAAAAAACAGCAAGAACAACTTTCTTACCAGTCCCATGAGGCATTTCAACAGCCCCTCTAACATTGCTCTGATCAGTCTTAGAAGGATCTATGCCAAGCTTGCAACCAAAATCTAAGGCTTCATCAAACTTTCTTGACTTCTTCTCACTGTCTTTTCTGATTTTATTTATAGCAGATTGAATATCGTAACTCTCATTATTATTTTGAGACACAAAAACACCAAAACCTTTCAAAATACAATCTTACACTGTATTAGTTTGTTCGACAACAGCTAAACCCATTGACCTCAAAGAACCTTTTATGATATTCATCGCAGCTTCTACAGAAAATGCATTCATATCAACAAACTTGTCCTCAGCTATAGCTCTAACTTGCTCCTCAGTTATTGAAGCAACAGGTTTGTCTCTACCAGTTTTGGAGCTTCCTTTATCTATACCCAAAGCTTGCTTGATTAAATTGCTCACAGAAGGCTTTAACAGCTTAAAGTCAACACTACCATCTGAAAAGACAAACACATCAACTGGCAGCTTTGTACCTGCAGGTCTGTCCTTTGTTGCTGCATTGAAATTTTTACAAAAATCCATAATGTTTTTCACTTTATGTTGACTCAATGCTGGACCAACAGGAGGTGCAGGGCTAGCCTTTGCCACTTCCAAATGAAGTCTAATTTTTGCCTTCACCTTCTTTTTTGACTTAAATATAGAGTTTTTCTTATCCTCTAAAAGTACTTTTATATCCTTATTCATTTTATACCCCCATCTTTTTTAACTTCAGAAAAAGCAAGTTTCATATGTGTGGATCTACCAAAAACACTCAACTCAACTTTAAGCTGCTTACTTCTATCATTGTCTATCTCCACTATAGACCCCCTAAAACCTTTAAAAGGACTAACGCAAATCTCGACAAGATCTCCAATAGAATATGAATGCTTTTGCTCTAAATTGCAATCTTGATCACTCTTGTTTCGCAATGCATCAATCTCTTTTTGCGGAACATTAGAACCCAAAACAGAAACTTTCAACCTCATTCGCTTTGCAGCTGCCAAAATGTGACTTATATGCTGTGATTTCACAAATATATATCCTGGACTCATGCATTCTTGAACAATCTTACTTGTTTCTTGATCTGTCCAAACCACTTTATCCACCTTCGGAACATAAACTTCTTCTATTTTTTCGTCTAGCGCGGAACAATCATCAAATTGCTGAGCAATTCTAATTTCTCTTCCCGCAACCACACCAACTGCATGCCAATAGCTCTCCTCTTGAGAATCTCTTTGAGATGTTTTTTCAGAAGAAATAAGATCTATTTTTGTTTGTAGCAAATCATAAAACTCACGATAATCAGCAACACTTTTAAATTCTATAGTGAAGTCACACTCTGCATTTTTGATGCTATGTGCAATCAGGTCAGATTTTTCACTTACAAACAGTGTAAAATCATTTTCGAAACCTGCGGCAATTTTAATTCTGTAACTATTAGACATTAGCACATATCCATTGAATTACTGAAGCGAAAACCGTATCTATGCAAAAGAAAATTACAGCACACAAAAAAGAAAAAGACACAACAAGCAAAAAAGAGCTTATTACACTAGACCTAGCAGGCCATACCAAATGCTTCCATTCTAACTTCGCTGAGCTCACAAAACCTCTAATTTGAGAAAAAATCATAAAATCCTTCCTGGCAGGAGTGAAGGGACTCGAACCCCCAACCGTCGGTTTTGGAGACCGATACTCTACCAGTTGAGCTACACTCCTGTGATTTACAGACATATTCTAAACCATAAAAATATTTATATCAACGCGTGCTCGATAGTTTATTTAAAAAAACTTCACAAAACATCAAGCAATTATGTAAAGTTCAATGTAAAATTCACCATTTCTAAACATTTTCCTAATATAAACTGAGTTTGAAAGAGTATATGCAAAACCAAATTTTTAGAAACAACATAGGAGAATCTGTTAAAGCAAAGCCACACAAATCATTAAATATGAGCTTTGCTATTTTTTTCAGCTTAATAGTATTTATTTGTTCTGCCTTATCTTTTGCTAGTGGATTTATTATAAAATCTTATATCAAAATGCCAAAGCAAAAATCATTTACAATACATAAACTTGGCAAAACTAAGGGGAAAATTATTGATAATCCAAAATATGATATAAATTTAGGAACATTCACAAACAAAGTAAATGCAGAAGATTTTTTAAGCAATGTAAGCGAGCTACAAGCTGCAATAGAGAAAACACCTGATGGATATATTGTGAAGCTAAAAGATAAATTCAGTTTGAAGCATGCATTATCAACTGCAAAAACAATAAGATCTGAGTATAAAATCATTGCAACTATTATAGAAAGAACTGAACAATGAATTACTTTATAATATTAATTTCTCTATTCTTATTTGGGTGCAAACCTAGCACAAAGAAAGCGTATGCTCTTGAAACATTAAGCATATTATCAACTCAACAAATGAATCAAAATTCTGTAGTAAAAGTAGATTTAATACAAGTGTTTCATCCAAATCTTTGGGACAAATTATCCAAAATGAAAGGTAATGAGTATTTTAGGAAAAAGAAAAATTTACTAACTTACAATTCACAATATATGAAAACTTGGTCTTTCGAGCCATTGCCAAGAGCAGAGTTGCAGGAATTTTATATACAAAATTGGTCATGTTTATGCGTAGGATCTATAGTATTTCTTTCTTATCATTCAGGTGAAAAGAATAGTTTTATTGTGCCTACACGCACGAAGCATCTACACCTTTCGTTAGGAATAAATGCATTAGAGGCAATTTCCTCTACTGAAAAAGTAAATAAGAAGCTAGTATATAGAAAACCTAGCATGGGAGAAAAACAATGAGCGTAGATAAATTTAAATTTTGCCCTTACAAAATGCATTGGTATGAAGGAATGCCATTATCACCACATCATTTTCAACAAAATGACATTACTCAAGAAAAAACCCTTGAATATCTTTTATCTAAATCCATGCCAAATCATTGGGGCGTTGTAGAGATGGATATAGATTTTTCAAATCTAAAGCAAGGTGTAATCAGCTTAAATCATTTAGAAGCAATCATGCCTGATAGATCTATATTGTTTTTCCCGATGTATAAAGAAAGTCCTTTAAAAATTGAAATTGATGAGAAAAAAATAACTAATCAAGCAGTTCCAATTTTCATAACAAAGCCAAATTCTCATACAACATATGAATCTGAATCTGCTGAAAAAGGGTATGATACAGTTCAGTTAGAATCTATTAAAGATAATAATAATGGAGAAAATTCTGCGTGCGTTTTTAAATTAAAACCTAAATATGAAATACACTTAAATGAAATCCCTTTGAATCATACAGGCATACAGTTATGTAGCGTAATCGATACAGCTGGAGGATTGCAAATCAATAATTATGATGTTCCATGTTTAGATATTAAAAACACAGTAAATATAATTGCAGAAACAAAACGATTAATTAATTTGTTAAAAGAGAAAACCATACATATTAAAAATCAGATCAACATACATAATAAAAAATATAATTCTAGCACTACAAATTCAATTTTTATGCAAGGAATACTACCAGTAGACCATATGATCAATTCTAAGGGAGCTCATCCACAAGAGCTATTTTCAGCATTAATTAATTTGATTGCGCATATATCAATTTTTAGTCCTGATATGCTGTTTCAAGATATACCTGTGTATCATCATCAACACTTGCTAAGCAGTTTTAAGCCATTATTTGCGTTTATACAAAATGTATTAGACAACATAAAAGAACCTTATGCTTTACATGACTTTGAAGAAAAAGAATCTATTTTCTTTATGCATATTGCTCCTCAATTAGTCAAATCTGAAATGTTCTTGTTAATTAGTTACGATGAAACTGCAAATATGTCTGAAATGACAAAATGGACAAATGACTGCATTATTGCGAGTGAAAGCATGCTTGATATAGCTGTAGAAACACGAGTATTGGGAATTCAAAGAGAATATATCCAACATGAAAAAAGAATGTCAGATAAACAGTTAATTGTTAAAATAGAACAAAATGACAGATTTTTTGTAGAAGGAGATAAGTTATTCATTTACAATCCTGCATCTACATACAAACCAATTGCAATTTCATTAATAGAGTTTTTGGAACAATAAATTAAGTGAGTTCAAAGTCACTTAAAACAATACATATCAGAAAGGCCAATCTTTCTTAAAAAAATACTAACAACACAAATCAGCTGCAGTTAAATTTTGGACTAAACGATCACTTTTTTAGATAATAAACAGTTGATAAGGCATAATTTATAGATAATTTTTATTAATATGAATAAGAGAAATAGTCATTTTAAATCATCACTTTTTTGGCTTTAGAGCAAGCAGCCACCTTTTCAGGTAAAAAATAACTGATAGATATTCTATTAACCTAATAAATTCAATTAATAAAAAATATCAATCATCAAAGTATTCTATTGCTGGACTTTTTTCAGCAAACACTACCCCTAGGTATCCAAAGGAAGCACACATAATTAACCAACAAGCAGGCAAAAGTGGATGACTAGCGCTTAACTTCGCACACATATATAGAGTGGCCCCTCCAATCAAAGAAGTTCCTATTCCATAACAAACTGATATAGCACGATATCTATATCGAGGAGGGAAAAGTTGGAAAGTCAAATTATGAGAAGGTCCTACAAACATTCCAAATAGTAAAATCAATGCAAATTGACTAATCACATAAAATTGAGGCAAATAAATTAGACAAGGAAAAGCAAATAGCATAATTAACAATGCAAAGATTTTCATCATACGAGCTAGTTTTAGATGATCACTAATCCAACCTCCAAAAACCACTACAATTCCATAAAACACGAAGAATATTGTTTGCCAGAAAAGCATAGATGCACTCCAATTGTGCAAAGAGCGTACATAGTTAAAGCAAAACACCATTGTATAATAATACATTCCACCTATACCAGCTCCAATTCCAATCACAGATAAATAAGGATACATGCTTTTAGGGGAGCAATCTTGTTTTGGCTTCTTTGTAAAACCCTCACCCTCCACTACTTGACGACGCATAATCATTCCAACAAATCCTATAGATGCTCCAATAATAAATGCATATCTCCATCCATTTACATATTGAAAAGCAATATAGTTTGCTAATGAAGCTAAAATCATACCAACAATAGTAGATACCCATGCAACACCACTTGCAAATCCAGGTCGTTTGCCTAAATGTTCCATCAAGAAAATAGCAGAACCATTTAAGTCTCCACCTGCACTCATTGCTTGTAATATTCTAAGAATAAAAACAATAACAATTGACCAGTATCCTATATAATTGTAACTAGGAACTAAGCCCATACCTAAAGATGCAAATGAAATAAAGAAAATAGAAATTAATAAAGCTTGTTTTCGCCCTACTGTATCTCCAACATAACCCATCATCAATGCACCTATAGGACGCAATATAGCAGCAGCAAAAATCAATGCATATCCAAACATAATACTTTGTGATTGATCTGCAAAAGGAAATAAAACAGAACTAAATGTAGGCATCATATACGCGAAAAGCATATAATCATAGTATTCCAACATTGACCCTGAAAGAGTCCATAATGTAGAATAAAGTTTTTTAAAATTCACAAATAAATGGTAAATCATTTTCAGATAGCATTCAAGTTTGCACATAAACCATACAAGATATAAAATTACCTAATGATTCTCAAACTTTATGGATATTTACTTTATATATTTATAAGAAATGCAGTAAAATTTCGCTTACATTTTTTATTTCTAATCTCAATTACAGCAATATATGGAATTTTAAATGGACTGTTTCCTGTATTAGCGACAAGCGCGTTAAAGCATAAATCTATAGCCAGCATTATGACACTTTTGATAGGTAGAATGTTACACAACATATACCCACAAATAAAAAATATTCTGACATATAAAACAATCAATTCTATTATCAAAGATGTAAAAATATACTCAGTTGATACGTATATAAAAAGCAATTCTGACAATATAGAGAATCTTGGAAAAATCAAAAGATTACCTAGCCACATATATCAATTAATCAACTCATCATCTAACATACTTGTTTATTTTGTAACTTTAATTATCCAAATATATTTCTTACGCAATTTTAATATACTTCCATTGCTAATATTCTCAGCAATTTATTTTATATTATTCACATTATCTATTAAACATTGGATTCCCATGCTTAAAAACTCATATACGCAAGATGATAATGCAAATTTTAAAGCTATTGCTACTCTCGAATACAAAAATCAATTTGCTAACTCACCTGAATTATTAAAACATGAAGTGACCTCAGCAATTAATGATGAATATCATGCTTACAACAAGCAAACTTTATATATTAGAGTATGCACATTGTTGACTACATTATTTTTATACTCATCTTATAGCATTTGGATATATTTATATTTTCAAACTGCAACATTACAAGTAATTATTTCAGGTGTAATTTTTATCAATTGCATTACTAAAATTTCTAATGTTTTCAGACTTATAATAGGGCTGCTATATGGAATGACATTAAATTTCACTAACTCTTCAAAACCAAGAAACATTCAATTTGATAAGATCACAGCTAACAATTTATCATTTCAATATGACAAACCTATTTTTTCAAACTTATCATTTCAAATTATACAAAACCAGTGGACTAGAATTACTGGAGAAAATGGAGCTGGGAAAACAACATTATGCAAAATTATCTCTGGAATTTTAATACCTAACAATGGGGTTATTCAAAATGGAGATTTTGTTTTGAATCAGGAAAATCAAGCAATTTGGAAAAAGCATATCATATATAAAATCAAAACTTTAGAAATATTTGAGTATGAACTTAAACAACTTAAGCACAATGATCAATGGTTAGAGTTTTTTAAAGATTACACATATTTACTTGATCAAAGGAAATTCAGCACAGGAGAAAAAAACTTTTTAAGTATATCTGCAATGATAATATATAAAACACCCTGGGTAGTTATACTAGATGAATGTTTAGATTGCATAGATTCATCAAAGCGAACACTTTTAACATCATTCTTGAAAGCACATTTTTCAACATTGATTTTCATTTCACAGCATGAGAATTTTCAATACGATCAAACAATTATCCTATGAATTTAAAGATACGAATAGCAAAATAGGCAATATTTAAAAATGAAATAATTCCAAAAACACTATCAAATCTATCCCATAATCCACCATGTCCTGGCAGCCATGAAGCAGAATCTTTTATATTTAACTTTCTTTTTGCGTAAGAAATAAGTAAATCTCCCAATTGAGCAGATAGAGAGATAAGCATATAATATACAACCAAAAGCATCGATTCACAATTTACAAAAGACAATGCAAACACTTTCAAACCCATCATTGGATTATTGCGAAAAATCAACATATATTTTAACGGAATAAAAATAACAATTCCACCTATAAATCCAGCAACAGTTTTGTTAGGGCTTATGCTACACAACTTTGGACCTCCAATAACTCTTCCTGCAACGTAGGCTGAGATATCAACTAAACTTGCAGTCAGTATAAGCATAAACAAACCTTTAGTTTGTAAAAAATGTAATCCAGATACAGTATATAACAGTCCAAACACACATATAATCAATTTAGTTTTTAAACTAGCATCACTTTTTCTGATAGCCATAAGCAACTCAATAACTAGAACAGTCGCTATAGTCATTCCAAACCAGAATCCATGAAATTTGCTACTATAAAAAAACACAGTCAAATAAACTACACCTGTAAGCACCCGCTTAATTAATTGTTTTAACATTTTTCACCTTCTAATTATAAAAACTATAACTCTTTTCAATTTACAAATCTATGTAAGCGTATTTCAATTAAAATAAAGATCACATATAAACAAAGAAAGAAGCATAGTAAAGCATTATTAACTATATGTGTTGCAATCACATTCCCAATCTACGATCTTTGTTTTTATATGCCTCCAAAGTGTTTTTCAAGACTTCTGACGAAAACTCTGGCCATAGCATATTCAAGAACATAATTTCTGTATAAGCCATTTGCCATAGGAAAAAATTACTTAATCTGGACTCATATCCCGTACGAATACATAAATCTGGATCTGGAATATTACGTGTGTATAAAAGATTGCTAAATTCTTTCTCTGTCAAATTAGCAATAGGTTTCTTTGAAAGCTGCTGCACTGCATTCAAAATATCTTTTCTACCTGAATAATTCACTGCTAAAGATATGGTAATCGATGTTCCTGATTTGGTTTCATGTTCGACTTTTTCGATCCATAATTTAATTTTATCTGGCAAATTTTGCTTATCACCAATAATTATAACTCGTGCATTTGAGCTTTTCCATTTTTCAATCATTGAATCACCATGCTGATCAATCAGGCGAAACATACCATATATTTCTTTTATACTACGAAACCAATTTTCATTTGAAAAACTATAAAAGCTAACATATTGAATATTCAAACTAATGCAAGCATCAATAATTTCGATCATTTTTTTCAAACCAGCTTCATGTCCTTTTGCAATACTAAGCTTTTGCAACTTAGCCCAACGCCTATTTCCATCCATGATAAAGGCTACATGCTTTAAGAATCCCACAATGAACGATAACCTGTAATCTTTTTTTCTTCAAATGCATTTAATATCAGAGACCCGTGTTTTGAAACCAAGTCAGCATAGTAATCATAAAAAATATTGATAAAAACTAAGTTTAAGGGAATAGGCCTGGCAGGAAGCACTCTGCAATCAAGCCAGCATAGTAATCATAAAAAGTATTGATAAAAACTAAGTTTAAGGGAATAGGCCTGGCAGGAATCGAACCTGCGACAACACCGTTATAAGCGATGTGTTCTAACCGCTGAACTACAAGCCCTTCGAGAAATTCTAAGATATAAATGCAATACTAGCAAGTAATCTAGATTGCGTGTTATTTGAAATGTATTTATCCTTGAGTTATGTCATGGAGTTGTGGGAGAAGTCGAAAGTTAAAAAACTTCGATCAAAATTTAAACCAATATATTTTATCAGGTGATCAAGCGGAGGATTTTTCTGCATTTACAAGCAAGAATTTGGAGTTACATTTAGATATAGGATTTGGAATTGGAGATAGTATTGTCCAAACATTAGAAAAGGAAAGTGTTTTTGTAATTGGGTGTGAAATATTCAAACCTGCAATTTTAAATACATTAAAAATAGTTGACCCATCACGAGTGGCACTATTTATGGAGTATTCAAATAATTTTTTGAGTAAAATTCCATCTGCATCTATTAGTGAAATCAAAATGTTATTTCCAGATCCATGGCCAAAGCACAAACATAGAATGAGGCGATGTTATAATATCAAAAGACTTGATTTACAAATTGCTCGTATTTTAAAGAGTGATGGGAAATTTATATTTGCATCAGATGTTTTTAATATTGCAAAGGGAATGAAAAATTTATTTAGTAGTGATTTCTTTAAGATTGAAAGTAATCAATATAACTCTTATGACGAATGTCCTCATAAAACATCATATGCACGTAAAGGTTTCATTGCTGGCAGAAATGTACATGAGATGATCATCAGCAAATGAAATGCTATATCATTGCTGGGCCAACTGCGAGTGGAAAATCAAGTTTTGCGTTAAATCTATCTGAAAAAGTTGATGGCTCAATTGTAAATGGAGATAGCAAACAAGTTTATGATATTTTACCAACTTTAACTGCTCAACCATCAGATTTGGAAAATCATTATTTATATGGATATTTTGATCATCAAAAAAGAATAGATTTAATGATATGGCTTAATGATGCTGTTTCCACAATCAAAATGTTACTAGCTAAAAACAAAACTCCTATTATTGTTGGTGGAACTGGATTTTATTTAAAAGCATTACAAGAGGGATTTGTCAAAATTCCAAATGTAGAATACAAAACTGAATTTGATAAATTAACTGACAAAGAATTATATGAAAAAGTATTAAAAGCGGATCCAGAGTCAAAAATAAAATTACAAGATAGATATAGATTGATTAGATCATTAAATGTTATGGCTGGAACTGGCAAACCTTATTCTTGGTGGGCAAAGCAAGAAAAAACCAAATTACTTGATATTGAATTTCACTCAATATATATATCCAAAAACAAAGAAGAAACTTATAAATCAGCGTTTAAAAGACTTGATACTATGTTCCCGCAATCATTCGAAGAGGTAGAAAGTTTTCTAAAAACATCAGAATTAAATAGAAATAATAAATGTTTAAAACATGTTCAATCAATTATTGGAGTAGAAGAAATAACACTGTTTCTTCAAGATGAAATTTCAGAAATAGAAATGAAAAAGCGTATATTAATTCGTACAATGCAATATGCAAAACAACAAAGAACTTGGTTTAAAAGTCAAATGTTTTTTAATGAAATCACTCCCTAGGGGAATTGAACCCCTGTTTCCGCCATGAGAGGGCGATGTCCTAGTCCACTAGACGAAGGGAGCATAACTTCACTTTAGCAAAGAAATATTTAGTTGTACATTCATATGCAAAACAAGAGAATAAATATTTAATTGCACACTCGCCAAAGAAGAAGATCTATATATCATTTTAATTGATTGATACAATTATCCAACATGCTAATAAACAAAAACATAATGGAAAAAACATTTAATATTACTGATGAAGCATATGGCCTAGCAATTGATAGTCGTAAAGTTAAAAATGGAGATATATTTTTTTGTATCAAAGGAAGTGTGAATGACGGACATGATTTTGCACAACAAGCTATAGATAGTGGAGCTAAATATATTGTTGCTCATAAGAAACTGCCCTATTTTTCTGAAAAAATAATTTATGTAAATAATACAGATGATGCACTAATAGAATTAACAAAAAATGTCAGACAAAGTTTAAATACAACTGTAATTGGAATAACTGGAACTGCAGGAAAAACATCAACTAAAGAGCAAATATTATGCGCATTTCAATCTAAAAAAACTATCATCACACCAGCAAGTTACAACACTATATATGGATTAGGATTAACGATATGCAATTTAAAAGAAGATCCTGAATATTTAGTATTAGAATTAGGAATAAGTGCGGTTGGAGAAATGGAAATTTTAGCTTCAATTGCAAAGCCAGATTACTCAATCATTACAACAATTGGGGCTGGGCATATAGGATTTTTTAATGATATAGATCATATTGCAAAAGAAAAGTCTGTGATTTTGAAACATACAAAAAAACATGCGATTTTTCCTAAGATTTGTTTGAAATATTGCCCAAAGCATTTAAATTATTCTTTACATAATGGAAATACAAATTCTATACAAGAATATAACGAGTTCCCGATTTTAGAAATTGCAAAACTTGAGCAAATCTCCAATGCAGCAGTAAATATAAAAAATTATAAACCATCTAAAGGTAGAAATAATATCGTTACACTTTCAAAAAATGGCAAAAAATTCACAATAATAGATGGTAGCTTTAACTCTAACCCTGTTTCTTTAAAAGCTGCAATTACACAATTACAATCTTACTCAAATAGAAAAATTGCTGTGCTTGGAGAAATGAGAGAATTGGGCAATTATACTGAAAAGTATCATAAAGTAGATTTTGATGTAGATATATTATTGCTATTAGGAAAATGGGATTCAAAAAAAGGCATGATATTTCAAAAGTATGAGGAAGTATGCCATCATTTAGATAATATTGTGAAAGAAGGAGATGTGATTTTACTAAAGGGAAGTTATTCTACTGACATTCAGTTAATAGTAAAATATATGGAAGAAATATATGGAAATTAAATTATACCTTTTAAATATAGCGCAAGTTATATGTCTTTGGACTATAAATCATTTATCTAAATCTAAAATTTATGGTTTTATAGCTGCAGCTTTAATAGGAATATCTATTGGAGCAAAAGTTATGATCAAATCATATTTCATAAATGGCCCAATGATTATTAAATTATCAAATATTTTATTCTCAACTTTTGCATTTACATTTTTTGCAACATATATTTATATCAAAAAGCATAAAAACCAATTTCAACAACCCATTTCAAAATTTATAAAAAAACATGCAAAAAAGAAAAACATACCTTCAGTCGGTGGGTTAATTTTTGTATTATCTTTTATAGTTCATTCTTTGTACGCAGCATCCTTTGAAAGACAACATTATTTTATTATACTGTGTACTTTCTTCTTTGCTTGTATAGGATTTCTTGATGATTTTATTAAATTATATTACAAGCATAATAAAGGAATTAGCGCAAAAGGAAAATTCGTATTACAAGCTTTAAGTTCAATTAGTTTGACAATTTTATTTCACTATAATCTTGGATACATACAAATTCTATGGTGGGCATTTGTAATAATAGGAACTGCAAATGCGGTAAATCTAACAGATGGATTAGATGGATTAGCAACTATATGCTCTATAATTCCAATGTCATTTTTAACAGCATGGCATATTTACAGCTTTGGAATGAATTCTAGTGCAATCCTCTTGCTCATAATTATATGCAGCTTGTTAGCATTTCTACATTTCAATTCATATCCTGCAAAAATTTTTATGGGAGATACTGGATCAATGGCCCTAGGTGCATTTATAGCTACTAACTATTTGGTCATACAAAAAGAATGGATTCTTATATTAACAGGGTCTATTTTTGTCCTAGAAACTCTTTCAGTAATAATACAAATAACTTCTATCAAGCTTTTTAATCGTAAAATATTTATTATGACACCTATACATCATCATTTCGAACATTACTTTCATGAAAAAACTATAACTAAGATTTTTGCACTTTTTATGCTATTAACTAACTTAGGAGTCTTATTATTTCTATAGAGCAAAGCGTTTATTTATTATTAGGGTTTGGAGTTTCTAATCAATCTTGTGCACTTCTATTAAAAAAGAAAAAACAAAATTTCTATATTTGGGATGACAATCAATCAATGCGTACACTAGCTATCGAGAGTGGGTATCATATCTATAAAAGTGATATTTCAATTACAGATATTGTTTTAAGCCCTGGCATCAAAAGGCATGAATTATTAAATTTATCACACAACATACATAATGAAATCGACATTTTCTTCAAATTCACTACTCATAAAACCATAAAAATTGCTTGTACTGGATCTTTTGGAAAATCTACAACAGTATCTCTAATTGCTCATACATTAAATGAAAATAACATTCCAGCGCGAGCTGTTGGGAATTTGGGAATCACATTAGATAACTTAAAAGAAGATGAAATTCCTATTCTCGAGCTTTCTTCATTACAATTAGAAACAATCAAAACTAAATTTGATATTGGCATAATATTAAATATTAAAGAACATCACCTTAATTTATATAAATCATATGATGAGTATTATAAAACTAAATGTAATTTAGGAGCTTTGTCTTCTACATTATTCCTCGAAGAGAGTGTTAAGTGTACACATGATAACAAACAAATTATCTCTTTAGATAACAAACAAGCTGACTATGCGCTTATAAACCAAGTGTTTTATGAAAATGGAATAAAAATCTGTGAGTCTTCTTACCAAACTTTACCCTTTCTAACAGCTTATTCAATTTGTAGAAAGTTAAACATTCAATCAAAAGATATTATAAAAGCTTTTGCAAATTTCAAATCTTTACAACATAGGCAAGAATTAGTCAGTAAAAATCCAATTATTATTAATGATAGTAAAAGCACTAGTTTGGAATGTTCACATTTCATCTTAAAACAATACACAAATAGCTTTTGGATTGTAGGAGGTGTGAAAGCAAAGATAGACTATAATGTATTAAAACATATTACAAAATATATAAAACATGCATTTATTATAGGAGAGAATCAAGATGAATTATTGAAATTCTTCACACAAAATAATATACCATTTTCAACGTATAAGGTTTTAGAAGATGTAATTCAAAAAATAAAATATATACATCAAAATGAAGCTATAATTTTTTCACCAGGATTTCAATCTTTTGATCAATATAAAAATTTTGAAGAAAGAGGAATCCATTTTAAAGATCTAATCAAAAAATATTTTTAACATATAAATTTCAAGCATAGTTTCCTTATTAATCTCTCATATTCAATTAATGACCATAGCTTTCATATTACTTTTCATGCTTTAATGCTGTTATGACAAAACGTATTTGTGTAGAAAATTTAGAAAATATTCTTGAAAAAGAAATTAAAATATTAGATAAGGGATTTATCAGAGTTGTTGACTATATGGGAGATGATAGCGCAATTGTACAAGCAGCAAGAATTTCTTATGGAAAAGGAACTAAAACTGTTAGCAATGATAGAAGTTTAATTCGTTTTCTTCTGCGTAATGAACATACATCTGTATTTGAAATGTGTGAAATTAAATTACATATTAAAGCTCCAATCTTTGTTGCAAGACAATGGTTGAGACATCGTACTGCTAATGTGAATGAATATTCTGCTAGATACTCAGAAATGGAAAAAGACTTTTATTGTCCTGATATTGAAAATATTACTGGACAAAATTTAAGTAATAAGCAAGCTAGAGGTGGGCATCTTGACCAAAGTATTCAAGAGCAAGCTCAAGCGCAAATACAACAAATGAATGATCATACTTATGATGAGTACATGAAATTAATTGATTCTGGAGTTGCAAGAGAAATTGCACGTGGAGTTCTTCCAACTAACTTATACACACAATTTTACTGGAAAATTGATTTAAACAACCTTTTACGTTTCGTAAAATTACGAAGCTCAGCTCATGCTCAATTTGAAATTAGAGAATATGCAGAGCAAATTAAAGAAATTTTGAAATTATGGGTCCCTATCACTCATGAAGCTTTTGATAACTACAACCACTTATCCTTATCTAAAGAAGGCACTGCAGCTGTCACAAAGCTCTTACAAGGTGAAAAGATACAAAGAGAAGACACTACAATGAGCAAAAATGAGTGGAATTCTCTTATGAGACAATTCAACCGCGAAGACTTAGTTCAATAAAACTCATAAATCATTTTTTTTAACATTTAAATTCAATATGCTTGCATCTAAGTATGAAAATTAACTTTATCCAATATATCAATCATAATTAACAACTCAAATATATGAATATGGCTCTGCATTCCATTCAATGCATTTCTTAATTTTAATAATTGACTTGAAATACTTAGAGTGAATTTATTTAGTGTAAGTAAATTTTTACACATTAAAAACACTAAATACAAATAATACTTACAAAAATATTAAATACAATTAAGTTACATTTTATCATGACTATTAATTGATTTTTTTAAATTTTTACGTAATTTGATTTAATAAAATTGCTCTTAATATAGAGCAAATAAGATTTTATAAATCTTTTGGAAGTCTTGTAATAAAGAATAGTACAGGCAAACTAATAACAGTTGCTAATAATATTAAAGCTGTCCAACTACAATTTGCTACAATATATCCAGAAGAACTACCTAACACTGCACCGAAACCTGATTCAAGAACACCAATCATAGCAATTTGACCTGCTGCATATTCTTTTGAACAAAACCTAGATTGATACAAATAGTAAACATTACCAGAAAAAACTCTAATAATTTTTTCTATAAAAATCACAGAAAATATTAATACAATTGAACTTTTTACTTGCGCGCTAATATGTGAATTCAAAATCAATAGTGGCAAACATGTTAAAGAGTGTAAAATAACACCTGCAATTGCAATTGTTTTATAACTATACTTTTTAATATATTTAATACTTGCATATATACCAAAACCCATCAGGAATCCTGAAATTATCTTAGAGAAAGAAAATACTTGCTTCATTCCTAGCTGATTTAACAGTGAAAATGAACTTGTAGGTTTAAGTTGTGTGAAAAACTTATAGTTTAAAGGAGCTAAAAGCCTATCTTGTAACTTAAAAAACACCATAAATCCGATAATGCTCCATACGTAATTTCTATGCCTAAAGAAGAAGTCTTTATATGGCAAAACAAGCAATTCTTTAAATGATTTAACTTTGCTACATTTATCTAATCTCGGTAATAGAAAGATTAGCAAAGAGCTTGCTGCAATCAAAAAACCTGAACCTCTATAAATATATTTCCAATCTATAGCATCAGACATTAAAAGAAATATTTGAACTGCAAGATACATACCTATACGAAAACCAAATGCTCCTAGACCTACAATTGTAGCTTGGTCTTTTTTATCTGTAGATAAAATTATTATTTGAGCTCTAAGCAAAGTATCAAGTACAGACATAGAAAATGTTGCAATTCCTACACAAGCTGCAAATGTCCATGGATTATTGAATGGATTCATAAAACTAACCCAAAATATTAACAAACCAGCTGTTAATATAAATAAGAAAATCCATGAAGCTCTTCTGTCAAAATATTTTTTTAACAATGGAATATCAAATTTCTCAAAAATTGGGATCCATAATATCTTAAATGCATGTATTACATGTATTAAACTTACAAAACCTAAAACCTTTAGAGGAATTCCTAAATCAGTTAACCATAGAGATAACGTATGTGAAGTAAGTGAATATATGAATGCACTCACAGCTCCTAACGCTACCACTACATTATTTCTAATATAATGTTCTGATTTTCTATATAGTTTGAATTTTTCTAACATAATATCCTTTCTAAATCCTCACATGATTTTTCAATAGTTTGATCAGTTGAAATAACATAATCACATTTATCTAAATTTTGCATTTCCAGTCTAATGCTTTTAATTCTTGCGTCAATCAAATCTGCTGACATAAGTCTCTCTTTCATTCTTTCAATTAGAACTTTCTCACAAGGAGGATTTAAAAAAACTGAAATAACATTATCAAAGTGAGCTTTTAAATTACAAATACCTTTAAAAGTAGCAGGCATAATAACATTTTTGTCATTCAATAGTAACTGATTTTTTTCTACACCATACCAGGTATTAAAGATTTGGTCATAATCAGCTAATTCTTGATTGTGTTTTTTCTTATTAAATTCTTCTTCTGAAAGAAAATAATAGTCTACACCATGCTTTTCATTTGTTCTTCTTGCACGTGTGGTACAAGTCACTGGTCTATAAAAACCTTTCGAAGAAAGAGTATTAGCCAAGGATGTTTTCCCTGAACCTGAAGGTCCTACTAATATTATTATTTTCTTCATTTCAACAATTTAACATAAAATAACCATCTTGAACATTTAAACTCTTGTGATTCATATCGTTGTTTTGTATTCTTAATCTGATGGCGGATATAGCTCAGTTGGTTAGAGCGCTAGATTGTGGCTTTAGAGGTCGCCGGTTCGAGACCGGTTATTCGCCTTCGATTCATCTTTAAAATGTTTTATATGAACAATATTTTCTATTATTTAATTACATAACATTTAATAAAAAACTCATTTTATAAATAAAAATCCTAATTAATATAAAGAAAAAATATACTGCTCATTGAAATTTATCCAAATAAAAGTTAAATTATTTATATTATGATTAATCTTTCATCAAGAGCAGAATTTGGATCTCAATCTGCTAAACACATTAGAGACACTGAAATGATACCGGTCACTTTGTATTCAAAAAACAATCAAGAACATGGAAGCATCTCTTACAAAGAAGCTAAAGCATTATTGTACACAGAAAACTTTATGACAAAGCAATTAGATTTGAATTTAGATTCTAAATCTTATAAAGCAATCACAAAGGATGTTCAATATCACCCAGTAACTGACAAACCATTGCATATAGACTTTTTTGTATTAGAACCAAATCAAAATATTAGAATCAAACTACCTTTGCAATTTATAAACAAGCAAAATAGTCCTGGTATTAAACTTGGTGGAATTTTGAACGTATTAACTAAAGCGTTAACAGTTAAAGTAAGTTCAAACAATATTCCAACTTCAATCCAAATAAATCTTACAGGAAGACAAATTAATGACTCTATTAAATTAAAAGATTTGGATATTCCAAGCGATGCACAAGTGCTGAAATTATCACCAAGCACTACTCTAGCTACAATTATAGCTCCTTCAAAACCTAAAGAATGATCTCTAAATATAAAGTAATAGTAGGTTTGGGAAATATAGGAACCAAATATAAAAATACTAGACATAATTTAGGATTCTTTTTCTTGGATTTTATACAACAAAAGTTATCTCTTCCAGAGTTTTCAACAAAGGGAAATTTTTCTATTGCAAAATCAAGTACAGTAAATTTAATTAAGCCATTAACATATATGAACGCATCAGGCGTTGCTGTATTATCGTACATGACAAAAAATCCATGCAAACCATCAGAAATCCTTGTTATACACGATGATTTGAATGTCCCCAATGAACAAGTCAAATTTAAAGAAGGTGGTGGCTCTGGAGGTCATAATGGGTTAAAAAGCATTACATCCACTATAGGGCAAGATTATCATAGAATAAGATTAGGAATTGGCCATCCTGGTGAAAATGTAGCTCACTTTGTATTAGAAAACACTAACATTTCAAATTGGGAAAGCATAATTTCAAATTGGAGTGATGCAAATAATTTCTGGGAATAACAGACAACATAACGCAAATTCTAATTAACTTGCATTGAAATTTCACTTAATACCCTTATTAAAATCAAATATTAATGACAAAAAAAATAGCAATAATAAAATTTATTTTTCTTCAATTCATTATCATTTTATAAAACATCAAAAATTAAAAATACAATCATTAATTAGCGCATCTTTAAAGCTGTTATTTTTACGATAAAGATAAATTTAATAAAAATAGAGTTAGAAAACTGGAACAGTGAAAATCAATTACACCAATTCACTATTAAAAAAATCATGAACAAGCATTAATGTGAAATTTCAAAAATACAATCTATCAAATTGTGTGAAAATTTCTATTGCATGCAAAATTCTGATTTAGCTGCACAGATAAGTTTCTTATTAAGTTAAATATTATCATGCCAAAATCTAAACATATAAAAAACATCACTTTTTTGAAAATACGCACACCCCCACAATATTCACTATGAAGTTTATAAAATATAAAATTTGTAATTTTTTACTGATTTTAGCTATTAGCAGACGCGCTAAGCTTTTTGATTATACGTTGTGACTGTCTTTTTTCGTACTTCACAATTGATTTTTTATCTTCTATAGGTTGACCAAGCTTTTTCATTCTTCTGTGCAACTTAGATTTCATAGACTTAGCATCTAGAGTCAATCTTCTATTTTTTGCATTTAACAAAAATTGATCCAATCCACCATATTTATCTACTGTTCTTTCTCCTCTGTGAGAAATACGCACTTTTACTTTACCCATAACTTCACTGAAAATATATTTAGAGAATATGTTAGACAAAAAGAGTCTACCTGTTCTGTTCTTAGCGTGGCTAACATTGTTACCATACTGTGTTCTACATCCTGTGATTAAACAACCATTCATATGACAATAATCGTACTTGTAGATAAAAAAATCAAGAGAAGTTAATTATAAAAATGTAATATTCACCTAAATAATCAAGAATTATTCAGAATCAGGTGATAACATGTCTAAATTAGACGTAGAAGAGCCTTCATATTGCTTCTTCCAGTTAGTGAAATTTTGGATAGCTAATTCATTTAATGGGGCCCATATATTTTGAAACAACTCAAATGCTTCTTTTTTATACTCAACCAGAGGATCTTTTTGAGCATAACCTTTCAGGCCTATTCCTTGCCTTAAATAGTCTAGATTTTGTACATGCTCACGCCACTGACTATCAATTGCTTGCAAAATACACATCTTAAACACTGCTAACATTTCATCTGTATTAAGTTTCTCAAAATAATTATGCAATCTTTCACTAATATGATTTTCAAGTAAAGATTGTGTGATTTTTACATCTTGAGCTGCTTCCTTAATATCAATGTCCAAACCAAACACTTCATCAACATGTTTTCTTAATCCATCTTCATCCCATGTATCATTTTCAGGCAAGAAGCGTTCGATAGCACTACTAATTACGTCTTTAACTATTGCTTGCCACTCATTAAAATTAAAATTCAACAAAATTTTGTTTCTATAAGAATAAATGTAATCCATTTGATCTTCCTTAACATCAGCATATTTTTTCATTTGCTGTCTTATGTCAAAGTTATGAGCTTCCACCCTCATTTGAGCTTTAGAAATAGCCTTACTAACCATTCTATGAGTAATTGGCTCTCCTTCTTTTAGCCCAAGAGTTTTTAACCATGAATCCAAACTTCCAGAAGCAAAGATTCTCATCAAATCATCTTCTAAACAAAGGAAAAATTTAGATTCTCCCTTATCACCTTGACGCCCTGCTCTACCTCTTAACTGGTTATCAATTCTTCTGCTCTCATGACGCTCAGTTCCAATAACAAACAAACCACCATTTTCTAATACTTGCTCTCTTTCTAAGCGTATTTTTTCCAAAATCTCTTTTGTGATCTTATTTATTTCATCTTCATCACTAAGATCTTTAACTGCATTTTCAATTAATACTTTTGCATTTCCTCCTAATTTAATGTCGGTACCTCTTCCAGCCATATTAGTAACAACAGTTACATTGCCTAACTTACCAGCATTAGCAATTATTTGTGCTTCATTAGCATGGTTTTTTGCATTTAAAACTTTATGTGGAATATTATGCTCACTTAAAGCATCAGAAAAAATCTGAGATTTCTCAACACTACTAGTTCCAAGTAAAACAGGTTGTTGTCTTTTAATGCATTCTTTAACTAACAAAACCACAGCATGAATTTTTTCATGCAATGTTCTGTAAATTTCATCTTCATGATCTTTTCTAATAACTGGCTTGTTTGTAGGAATCACAGCAATGTTCAAATTATATGTCTTCTCAAACTCTTCAACTTCTGTAGATGCAGTTCCTGTCATACCACAAAGCTTCCCATACAACCTAAATAATCGTTGAAAAGTGATGGATGCTAAAGTATGATTTTCTTTTTGTATCTCAACTTCTTCTTTAGCTTCTAATGCTTGATGCAAACCATCAGAATACCTTCTACCTTCCATTATACGACCAGTAAACTCATCAATAATATAAACTTGATTATCTTTAACCATATAGTGAATATTTTTTGTGAATAAAGTATTTGCTTTTAAAGCTTGATTAATATGATGAACTAAAGAAATATGTTGATTACTGTATATAGTTTCATCTTTGTTCAGAACACCTTCTTCAAACATAATTGTTTCTATTTTTTGAATTCCTTCTTCATTTAAAGTTACTGCATTATTTTTCTCATCTTTTTCATAATGTGATTTCTCAAGTTGAGCTACAATAGTTTGAATCCAACAATACAAACCAGAACTATCTTCAGAAGGCCCTGAGATAATTAATGGGGTTCTAGCTTCATCAATTAATATATTATCTATTTCATCTACAATAGCGCAGTGTAATTTTCTCTGAGAAATTTCTTCAGAATTATTTTTCAAATTATCTCTTAAGTAATCAAATCCTAATTCATTATTTGTGGCATAAGTAATATCACAAGCATATTGTTGTTTACGCACATCATCACCCATATGATGTAAAATACAACCTGTGGACAAACCAAGAAAACCAAATACTTTGCTCATCCATTTTGAATCTCTTTCAGCTAAGTAATCATTAACTGTAACAACATGAACACCTTCACCTGTTAATGCATTTAAATAAGCTGGCAAAACAGCAACTAATGTCTTTCCTTCACCTGTTTTCATTTCTGAAATCATACCTCGATGCAAAGCAATTCCACCAAGAAGTTGAACAGGATATGGCTCTTCATTCAAAACCCTTTTAGCAGCTTCACGAACAGTGGCAAATGCATCTACTAAAATATCATCAGTAGACTCTCCATTTTTTAGTCTGTTTTTCAACACAATAGTCATTTCAGATAATTCATTATCACTTAATTGACTTAGGTCAACTTTTTCAATTTCATGAACTATTTTCCATAATTCATGCAATAAAATTTTATTGGAACTCCAAAATAATCTTCTAAAGAAATTAATAATCATTTAAACTCGCTTTTTTTATTAATAAAACAATATAAATACAGATTATACGTTAATATTTGACATTTCAAGTTCTTTTAGCAAATTTACTTCCATGATCACTCTCAATTATTCTTATTTCATCAGAAAATAAACCTGCTTAGATAAATGTGAACAGACACTATATTCCTATAATATCACAATCAAGGTTTCAATTACTGATCAATATTGTTACTTATATAAAACGCTTATGAGATATTTCACTTGTAACAATTTTTTGACTGCTTTTAGAATAATAAATAACATCATAATCATATTGTTGCTTACGAATATCTTCATTCATATCATGGAAAACACAACCTGTAGATAAGCCAAGAAATTTAAACACTTTATCCATATACTTTGATGTAGTAACAACCTCATCTTCACTTTCACAGACAATATGAGCTTGACCCGTTATAGCGAAAAAATAAGATGAAAGCACACTGTTACCTACTTTACTGCACTCTAACAATGAATGTTCACTTCCTGATACAGAGTTACTTATACAAGCAATTTCACAAAAAATCTGGTGTTGATCAAATTTTATATTTAATACTCTTTTTGCTGCTTCTTTAGCAGTCGCAAAAGCCTCTACTATAATATCATCAATGTTAATAACATTGTCATTTTCTATTTTACTTCTAAATATAGCTGTCATTTCAGATAATTCATTATCAGTCAACTTACTTAAATCAATGTTCTCTACTCCATAAGCTCTATCCTGTGATTCACGCAATAAAGCCTTTTTTTCACTTCGTTTTGAAAAAAGATTGTAAAAATATTCATCAAGAAAAATGTAAAAAGCAATTATGACAAATGATATTCTAAGAATATACTTAGTCGTAATTCGTCCTCTCTCATCAATAATTAACCATGATAATGTTTTTAAAAAAAACTTAATCACAATCGACCTCCCTCATACATATTCAAATATAACAAGTTAATGTTGTATATTAATTTTAGAATAATTCATTATCACTTGCCTCACTCAAGTCAATTTTTTATATCTAGTGATTCACGTAAAGTTTTTTTTCTACTTCTTCTTGCAAAAAAATTAAATAATAAGATAAACATAGGGCTTACCCACAATATAGAAGCAAGTAGAATAAGCCACACAAAAACTTTTTTTTCCTTTATTTTTATAACAATCAAATAATATAACTCTTTATATAACCACGCATATAAACAAACAATCAATCCTATTGTAAAAACAGAAAAAACACCTGCAAACAATAGTGCTCCATAATCAAATCTCATCATATGATCAAATACTACACATTAACATTATTTTATACGTTAAGATTTTGCATTTGTATTTAAAAACTATTCCAACTTATCAATATAACGCATTTCACTTTCAATAAATTTTGCAGCGACATCACTACTATAAATAATATCACACTTATATTGTTGACGACGAACATCTTCACTCATACTATGCAAAACATGACCTGTGGACATTTCAAGAAATTTGAACACTTTATCTATATCTGCACGCTTCGATTGCATATTGAAAGGAAGCCGAACTTTAGAAATCATAGCAGTAATATAAGTAGAAAGTATGAGATAAGGATCCACTTTATCACATTCATTATATACATTATCAAACTCTAATAATGAATGCTCATTGTTTAAGAAGAGATCATTTTTCAACACAGCAACTGCAAAAAAAATCTGATATTGGCTACATTTTATATCAAAGACTCTCTTTAATGCTTCTGTAGCAATTGCAAATGCATTTATTAGATCAGCCTTATAAATCATTTCATTTGCATTGTATGCATCTTTGACTTTTCTTTTTAATGCAACAGACAGTTCAGATAATTTATTATCACTCAACTGACTAAAATCAATTTTTTCTATTTCATCAGCTATTGCCCGTGATTCACGCAACAAAGCCTTTTTTCTACTTCGTTTTGCAAAAAAATTAAACAGCTTTCCAAAATATGCCTCGTATACTACAGGAACAGTCAACATCAAAGAAATACCAAATACTACTAAACATGCTGCTTCAAACATTCTCAAGAAACTACTATCCATGATTCAGCTCCTTATATCATAATTCATATTATATGCTTATGTGTATATGTAAATATCTATCTTTATAGAATATAGAAGTTATGAGACAATGAAATTATGGGCTTCGAAAGCATTAATGAGATTTCCATAGTATTAATGGTATGTACAGTGATGGCTGTGCTATTCATCAAGCTAAAACAACCTCCTATTCTGGGATATATTATTACAGGGATAATGTTGGGACCTTACACATTACAATGCATCAAAAACACAGAAGCAGTGCGTGTGATTGGTGATTATGGAATGTTGATCATGCTTTTTACAGTAGGATTAAAATTAAATGTACATGAATTTAAAAAAGTATGGAAAAGCGCTGTAACATGTGTATTAATACAAATATTGTTTGGAGCATTAATCAGTGTTGGAATTGCATATTTCATTAATTTAGACAAAACAGCAATTGCTTTACTAACCTGCATGATTGCATTAAGTAGTACTGCTGTAGCAATTAAAATTTTAGAAAATGCTAATGAAATGAATACTGCTGTTGGATCTATAGTTATTAGCATACTAATTGCTCAAGATTTAGCGTTAGCACCAATGGTTATGGTTTTGAAAAACCTTGTGTTCAATAACAGTCTTTACAACTTGGGTTTCAAAATGTTCATTTCAATTTTAAGCATGATTACAGCAGTATCATTTTTAAGCAAAGGAAATTTAAGAGCAGTACACAGATTTTTCAACTCAGAAATTTTCAAAATATCAGAACTTAATGCTTTAATATCTGTAACTGCATGTTTTGCATGCGCCGCGTTCTCAGAACATTTAGGGTTATCGGGAGTATATGGAGCATTTTTATGTGGTTTTATTTTAGGCAATATAGGTCCAAAAAACTTACTTCTATCATTTTCAACTCCTTTAAGTGGAATGTTAATGATGTCATTCTTTTTATATATAGGAATTCTTTTTGATGTGCAGTTTATTATGCAAAATATATTTCCAATTTTGATTGTTGTATGTTTAATTACTATGATAAAAGTTCTGATAAACGCTACAAGCTTACGATTATTAGGGTGGAAGAGGAAGCTGTCTTTTGAATCTAGTATTTTGCTATCTCAGATTAGTGAATTTGCATTTATATTAATTAATATATACAGCGCATCACCAAATGTAATACCTTATTTTATTAACTGGGTAATTTCAACTACAGTTATATCTTTGTCTGCTGGAGCACTGTTTATTGTGATTGTAAAAAATATAATGGACAAATCATGATTACTTATTTTTGTGACAAAGATGCTATTAAGCACTTATTTGCACTATTATATAAAATATACAAACATGGAAAAACTATAATGATTATAGTCAAAAATGAAGATGAAGAGCAAATATTAAATGATGTATTATGGAAATTCCGCACATTTCTTCCACATGGAGATAAAAATAGCATTTATGCAAAGGATCAACCTATTCTCATTACTGATACAAAGCTAGATCTTAAGTTTGATATACATTTTTATTTTAACTGTAAGGGCGAATATAAATCAGGAAATATCTTATGGAATCCTGAAATCACTTCAGAGCAAGCAAAGAAAATAGGAAAAGTATGGAAAGAGGAAAATGGAGCATGGAAACTTTTATAATCTTATAATAATTTAGATCACTCATAATTTTTGAATTATTTTACCACCCTTTTATAAAATATTATTATATAAGTGCAGCACTCACTACAATAATAATACTTCCAATAACTTCATTGCATGAAATAGATTCTCCAGCATAAAAAGTCAGTATAGTAGCAAGAAAAATTCTAAAATACTGAGCTGATGTAAAGGTTGAGACAGGAAGTTTCTTTAATGAGTAAATCATCAGCAAATTATTCAACGCTCCTAAGATCCCAATTGGAATCAATATTTTCATATTTGTAAACGTGAATACACCATTTAAATTATTACCAAGAAATAAGTTAATCATAATCAAACTTGGAACAATATATAAGTACATATAAAATAAGACTGTAGTAGCGTTTTCTGAAACACTTAATTTTTTTACTATAATGCTATTTAAAGATACAATTACATTAGCAATCAACAAAAGAAACTGTAGGTATAAATACTTATTTGAAAAATCTATTGGCCAAATTGAAAATAGCACACCTATATAACCTAAAAACAACATCAACCACTTTTTATTTGAAATGCGCTCTTTCAATATAATAAATGAAAGTAAAGCACTAAATAAAGGTTCACTTAGCGATATAGATGTAGCGCTTGCAAATGGCAACTGGTTATAAACTTTATACGTAAGTAATACAGCAACTGTAGCAATCACTGCCCTCAGCAAATATATCTTATGATTATTTGTTTTTAACTTATCTGAATGGATCATAAACATAGGAATTAACATAATAAATGATATTGCAAATCTAACTAATGCTTTTACACTGGAATCTAAATTAACTTTTTTCATCAAAAACAAAATACAAACATAGGACAGTATATATACAAATGGAAGAATTCGAAGTACAAAGGGTTCCATATTTTTCAATATAGCAAGAACTCTCTTATTCATAATAATCTCCTTTATGTAGCACGAAATTTCTCCAATTCAATGTTATTGTCACAGAGATCCATTTTATCTTGAGATAGTACAATTAAGCCAGTGTTAACTAAATTAGATTTCAACCTAGTGAATTCTTCCAAAATATCATTCCTAGACAATCCTAAACAAAATTCATCCCATACAATCCAATCTGGGCTATCTATAATTAAGCAATCAACACATTTTTTTTGTAATTCACCTTGTGATAAGAATTCTAATTCACATCCTGAAATCAATGAAATATAATCTTTCAAATTTTGTAAACATAAAAATCTAGCTCTACCCTTATAATATACTAACCCAGAAGCTTCAGAAATTGAGTTATTCAGATAACGCAATAAGGTGGTTTTTCCTATTCCTGACTGCCCATATAAACATAAAGATTTTCCTGGCTGAACTCCAAATTTAATATTTGACAATAATTTTTTATTATTTACGCATATAGATTGAAAATCAAAACTAAAGTCATCAAATGATTCAACATGCTTCAAATTTGTGCTCTGATTGCTTATAACATGATTAATATATTTCTTTAAACGAATATAGCCAATTTTACATTGATATATTTTATGTAAATTTTCACCGAAAAACATCATTCTAAATTTAATCATAGTTAAACAATGAACAACTTTCATCGTCAATCCTATATCACCTAAATTACGCCTAAAAAATATAAACAATAATATATAAGGCATAATCATTCCAACATTTTCATCTGTCAATTTCTGCAAAAAAGATATCAAAACTCTATATTTAGAATATACATATTTATGAGAAGCCAAACGCTTTATTGAGGTAAAGACTTTGCTTTTTAATACAAAATCAAATCCATATTTTTTTTGATGCAATTGATAAACATATGACCTAAGGTTCGCTTCATTTGTTTCATCTTTTTCACCTAAGTTCAACAAAATTTTATTAATATATAAACTGAAAAAATGATTGCATAATAGCGTATACAATAGCATTCCGGACACCAATTTAAAAGCTGTGCTCAAAGTCACAACTTGAGATAGAATAATAATAAATGTAATTAATGCTGCTATATTAAGAATTAAATCAAAAATCAATGTAGTAAACAATGATGTGAACTCTGCACTATCTTCACATAATCTTTGATCTGGATTATCTATATTTATCAATGCAGGGTTAATTTTTTTTATGATATTATTAATAATATATGATCTCCACTGCAGGCTCATTAAATACTCATTACCTTCTTTAATATTCAAACTAATATGTGAAATTGAGCTGTAAAATATGAAAAGTAACATAAAATACACTAAATTCGAATTTGGAGTTGCAAGAGCACCATAGAATCCACTATACCAATTAGTAATCAAAAAGCTGGAATATATAACCAGAGAAATGCAAACTATATTCAAAATAACTCTTTTAAGTGGAAATCTTTGAGAAAAAAATCTAAACAACATTATTTAAATTATATTATATTCTAAGAGCATAATTCAATCTGTACTTTGATAATTCTACTCCTAGAGATTCAATCATTTCAAAAATACTAGGTGATACTTTCCTTCCAGATAAAGCGAATCTAATAAATGGAGCAATATCTCTCAATTTAATTTGAACTGCATCTAGTGAAGATCTAAAATCACTTTCAGATGTAGTAGGAATCCAGTTTATCAAAAAATCTCTTACTTCTACTGAAATTTCTGGACTCTCAATAGTGTATTTTGGCAATTTACTTCCAAAAAAATCATGTGCCATGTTTTTCAACTCTACTATTGTTTGTGATCGTATTTTCAAGGAAGGAATAGAGTTTTTCAACATTCCCCACTTCTCTTCTGTTAACTGTAAATCAGAATTTCTTAAAAGAGACTCAATTTCACTATTATTTTTTTGCCTAATATATACACTGTTTATATGCATTAACTTATCCATATCAAGTTGAGATGGAGACTTTCCTACATTTTTCAAATCAAACCAATCAATTGCTTGCTCTACACTTATAATTTCATCATCTCCATGACTCCAACCTAATCTAAGCAAATAATTAAACATTGCTTCAGGTAAAATACCTAAATTCTTATAATGACTAATACCCACATCACCTGATCTTTTAGATAATTTCTTACCTTCAGAATTATGTATCAAAGGAATATGCGCATATATAGGATATCTCCACCCTAAAGCGTTATAAATTGCAATTTGTTTAAAGGCATTAATAATATGATCATCACCTCTAATTACATTGGTGATTTCCATTTTATGATCATCTGCCACACATGCTAATGGATAAGTTGGATTACCATCTTGTCTTAAAATAATAAAATCTTCTAATTTATTATAATTTACAGTGATTTTACCTTGCACTAAATCATTCATTACAACTGAGCCGTCTAATGGCATTTTAAATCTAATAACATATGCTAACGATAACTCTTCTTTGCTATCTCTATACTTTCTTAACTTGCTAATATCATTATTTGCTTTGATTTCTTCTAATTCATCTGAAGTTAAATAACATTTATAAGCATGTCCTAATTCTAATAATTGATATGCAATACTTTGATGGTAACTCACATTATCGGATTGATGCATAATTTCTTCATCCCAATTTAACCCCAACCAAGATAAACCATCTATAATGGACTTTAAGTATGCATTATCAGATCTATCATTATCGGTATCTTCAATTCGTAATAAAAATTTTCCATCATTTGCTTTAGCAAACAACCAGTTGAAAATTGCAGTACGTATTCCACCAATATGTAAATCACCAGTAGGAGAAGGAGCAAAACGAGTTATCACAGACATATAAGACAAAAAATATCACAATATACCAATGTTATAAAGGTTGAATTTAGATCAATTTTCATCTTAAGTTCATGCTAATTTATATCAATACTTTGACACTATTCAGAAGATTTTCGCATATCTACAATAAACACTTTATTATCCTCATTAACACTAACAACAATATCTACAAAATTTCTTATCGGAAGCAAATTAAAAAAATCAAACCATCTAAATGCAAAAACATTACATTTAAATCCATTTTCATTTAATGTCAATCTAACATGCTCTTTATAAATCACAGCATTTTCTAACCATATTTTCTGAACTAAAACATAAGGGGAAAGGTTTCCTGTCCCAAATGGACTTACTTTTGCTACATTGCTACTGAAAACTGATTTTAGTGTCATACTGCAATCTATTTTTAATGTAGGTTTTGATATAGTAACTTTAATATTTTTTTGCATAAATGCTTTCCAATCTAAATATTTATCTTCATGAACTGTAACTCCACCTGCCATTGCATGACCTCCCCCACTTTCTGCAAAACCTGCCAAAATAGCTTCATGTATAGAAACTCCAATATTAACACCAGTAATTGACCTAGCTGAGCCTTTCCAAAAAATTCCTTTTTTATACAAAACAAATGAAGGTCTATTGAATTTTTCTTTAATTCTTCCTGCTAATATACCAACTATCCCCGGGTGCCAATCAGCATTTGCTTCAATAATACAATTGCTTTCTTGAATATTTGGCAGTATTTCTTCCAAAGATTTTTGTTCTAGCATTTTTCTACGCTCATTCAACCCAATTAAAGTTTTAGATAATTTATAAGCATCCTCAATATTATTAGTACATAGTAATTTTAAAGCTATATCAGATGACCCAACTCTACCCGCAGCATTAATACATGGACAAATATAAAATGCAGCTTGTGAGGCTGTGATTTTTTCTAACCTCAAGCTTTCACACAAAAATTTAATACCTAAACCATTCTGCAAAGAAATTAATTTCAATCCATATTGTACATAAGCTCTATTTAAATGCGTTAACTTCATGCAATCACCGATTGTTCCTAACGCAACTAAGTCTAATAAATTTTTAAAATCAAATTTCACACTAATGTGTTTCAATTCATTCATTAAATGGAAAATCACAATAAAACAAAGTCCTGCTGTACATAAGTCTAGGAAATTTTCTTGAGTTCTAGGGTCTACATCTTTTCTATGTGGGTTTGCAAAACTAAACACATCAGGATTCTTACTGGTTTGATGGTGATCTATTATGCAAATATCCTTCCCAATTTTTGAAAATTCACTTCCTGCACTACTCCCACAGTCAAGCATTATTACTAGAGATGCATTTACGCTGCGTACACTTTTTGCATCATGACCATACCCATCTTCTCTATTAGGAATCCTATAAACATGCTCTATTCCATATGCTTGAAAAAGCTTTATAAACATTGCAGTAGATGTGATTCCATCCACATCATAATCTCCGAAGATTGCTACTTTTTCTTTCTTTTCTATTGCAAGCTTAATACGCGCTATTGTTTTATGCATATCTATTAATTGTGTACTTTTAATATAATCAGAAATTTTATAATTTAAAAATTGATGTGCATCTTCAATTCGGTTATGTAAAAACACAGCCTCTAAATAAGATACATCATATGATTCAGATAATCGTTTTATTAAAGATACATCTAATTGCTCTTGAACCCATATATTATTTTTAATAGTGTTCAATTTTCATTACTTTTTCTATAACGATCTAAAAAGAATTCTGGGGTGCTTAATATATTTTCTACCCAATCTTTAACCCAACCCAAATGTTCCTTTTGATGCATAAGAACCAATACTTTATCTACATGTTTAACAGTGATTTTTTCATTAGTTAAATTTAATTTATTTTGATCATCTATGATAAGAGAATGACACTTCACTTTATCTAAACATTCCGTAACATTAACATTAAAAAAACTTTCTACCTGAGAAACTAAATGTAAATCATAATTATGCGTAAAATGACAATTCATAATTTTATATCTATGTAAAAACATCTGAGATAGAGTTTGCCTGTCTATCCCTTCATATTTTTTATAAAATTCTGCACATGCCTCTCGCAAAGTATCATGATTATATTCAACATCAACCATATTCACATTTGCATTCATTAATTGCGTAATATCAAAAGCAACTAACCCAAAGATAGGGCTATTTTCATATGAAGCAAGAGTAGCTCCTAAAATTCCACCAATCCCTTGTCCAATCCAAATCACATTCTTACATCCCGTAACATTCAATACAGATAAGCAGTCTTGAAGGTATTGATCATACGAATATGTATTGAGTGAATTACTCAAAGCATGGCCAGCAAGATCAACTGTAATAATTGAATGAGATGTAAATTCTTTAAATAAAAACTGAAAATCATTATGATTACCTAAAATATCATGAGCAAATACAATAGAATATCTTCCCTTAACATCATTCACAAAAGTTATAAAATTATAAATTTTATTCTCTTGAACCCCATTGCACACTATTTTAGAAAATTTCAGCATATTAATCTAATTATTTTACTTTTTATGTTAAAACATTGCAATCATCACAACTTAAGATGTAGAATTTCTATATGAACAAAAAATTATTTGCCATACTAATAGCGCCTTTAATTTATACTAACTCAGCAACTTATGCAGGATTTAGAACAAGTATAGATATGAGCACCAATACATTACAAGGGAAATTGTCAGATACTATAACCAACATTAAAAACAATATCATTAAAGAAAAAAATGAAGGTAAGTTATCCCAAAGAACATCATTAGGTTTAAGCTTAGAAAGCTTTTTTGGATTGGGATTTGTTGCAGCAGGCTTTTGCATTGATGCTGGAAAATCATTTAGAAAAAAAGATATAGTTGATGTGCAAGATGGCCAAGAAACAAAAAAATTCAATATTAATTCAAGCTCAGTTACATTGGGAACTTATGGAGTCATCGGATTTAATTTCTCAATGTTAAGGCTGCTTTTCTTTGTTGGGCCCCATGGACAGTATATGAAATATACTGAACCAAATAGCTCAAAAGTAAGCGAGCATCAAGAATGGCAGTGGACACCTATGATTGGAATAGGACCACAAGTTAGACTTGGAATGATGGTAGTAGAATTACGTTATATGCACCCAGCATCATTAAACTTATTTAAACAAGGGAAAAACACATTAAAAGATAGAGTAGTATTTAATAAAAAAGGCGCTGGAACATTATCTCTTGCAGCTTTAATTAGAATTTAAAATATTGCTACTAATTTTAAGTGATTTACAAAACAAAGTTCTCATTAATCAAAAAATTACATATCATGTGAAGATAGCATAAAACAAGCTTCTTTATACATATGCAATATCACATACAACATATATAATTTATAAATGTTATATATATATAAAAGTATCGTGCTCTATACAATAATTTTCACCTTATGCTTTTATATTAATTTATCAATTTTAATCACATCATTAATATGCATATCAATATTTTTTGCGTGTTATAACAAAAAACAAAAATATATACTGAAAACTTTATTTCATTATTTGATATGGATAAGTATATTCACATTAATCGTAATGAGTTTTATACTTTGTCGACCTATTCATCACATTATATATATTCGAAAAAGTGCTTCATTTATTGAAAGATCACATGATATACACAATTCTATTGAAAGCAAAGTGAGTTCAGCTAAATTAATTCTGATTTTCTCATATATAGTCAAAGCGAAGAGTGGAGAATATGATGGCACAAATGGATGGAAAATATTGCATAATATGCTTCAAGGTAGATTTTATATGCGCAAGCTTACAATACCTGAAGGTTTATCATCTGCCCAAATCACAAACATATTACATGAAAATGAATATTTAATTGGCGAAATTTCTCACATACCTGAAGGAACACTATCTCCTGGAACTTATTTATATACACGAGATAGTAATAGAGAAAGTATAATTTTAAAAATGAAATCTGATTTTCAGCAAATTAGCACACAAATTTGGAATAACAATAAATGCACGTATTTAACTAAAGATGAGTGGATTATATTTGCCTCTATAGTCGAAAAAGAAGGTAAAGATTTTTCTGAAATGCAAAAAATAGCTACCGTGTTTAGAAATAGATTAGCAAAGAAAATGAAATTACAATCTTGTGCTACAGTCCTATATGCTTTAACTAAAGGAGCATATAATCTAAATAAAATATATTTCAAATCTTTTAAAACTCCATCACCATTTAACACATATATTCATATCGGATTACCTCTAGCTCCCATTACTAATCCTAGCAAAAATGCATTAATTGCATCTATTAATCCAGCTATAAGCAAAGAATTATTTTTCTATCATAACAATAAAATATTAACTGTCTCAGAAACATTTGAACAACATAAAATGAGAAATAAGACAAATATGTTATAAAATATATTACCTAAATCTGAAAAAGATTCTTTCTTAATTTGCATTTGCTAAACATATAAACTATTAATCAAAGCATTGTAATGCAATATCACATACTTTCATTTATATAAAATAATAATATACATGTTAATTTATGTAAGTAAAATATAGCAATATAATTAAATCACACTTTATCTGAATTTCGATAAATTAACTATATATTACTTCAAATGATAAGAATATAAAACAATGCATAGTGTTATTCTCTTTCTTGAATTTGCAGACAATTACTATAAAAACAAAGTATTGATATTAATAACTACCGTAAAACAGAAGAATAATTAACAACATGCTATATTTAACAAACAAAATAATTGCAGTTAAATATAAAAGCATCATAATTAAATTAACAATATAATGAGAATATACAAAATGAATCACAATTTAAATTAATATTAAAATAGTTTGAAATTTATTTTGAATTACCTATTGTTTTATTAAACATAGGATTTAAAGTGCAGAACAATTATTATTTAGGTGATTGATCTGCTACGGCATCACCATATTGCTTAGCAAGCATCTTAACAGATACAAACCATAACATTCCGATTATTACAATCACAGCCATAAGGTATGGTGCAATATCTAACTGCGTAGCTCCAAATGGGAACAATGATAGTAAAATCATTTGCACTACACCACCGAAAGATTTAGAAATTCTACTTCCAGCAATATCTACAGCCGCTTTACCTTTACTCTTCAATTCATCATCAAGAGGAATGTAAGTCATTTCTTTTGTTGGGTCAAATAAGGAATACTTCGTACTCTTACTTGCAACGTTCTGTATAGAACCCATAATCACAGCCAAAAACAATGGCGTTGTTGAAAATGCAGCTGTTAATGGAGCTGCAAATTTAGGGAATACCGTAAACAAGAAAAACAATACAGATGTTGAAACCATAATAATAGGTGTAATAGAAGCTGATACAACCCATTTGAATTTTCTCAACAATATATTAGCTGTTGCAAACAATACAACTGACACTGCTCCAGTGTACATATTTGTTTGAGCAACCACAGCTGCATATGCAGATCTTGATGATCCACTATATGCTTTGACCTGACTTTTCCATGTAACTTCTACCAAGTTAATCATAGAGTTATAACAGAAGATCAAAAGCATGATACATCCCAAATACTTTGATGAGAAAACAGTTTTGAAACTTTCAGACAATGATGGTTTCACTTTTTTCTTCTTTTTTGGAGCTTCAGCAATTGCATCTGCACCATTTAATACATAAGCATTGATCCACCAGTAAATAGCAGTCAATACCAAACTAAGCAATATAACAATAGTCATGATTAATTTAAAATTAGCATCAAATGCTACATCACTAGTCACAACACGACTAATTATATAAGAGGCTAAAGTGAATCCAATATTACCTACAACACCAAAAGATGCATAAAATCTTTTAGATTCGCTAACACTTGTAATTCTATTTGCAAATTGCCAGAACAATACTGTCATTGCAGCAGTACCCCACATCTCAGCAAAAGCGTAATAAAGTGAATATGTCCACAATCCATACGCAGGGAAAATCCAGCTAAACCTCGGATATGCTGCTTTAAGAGCTACAATACTTTCTGCAGAAGGGTGTAACCACTCTGTATTAGGGTACAAAAAGTAAGTAAAAACTATATTAAATGTAATAAATGGCAATATTGCAACATAAAAAACATTTGTTTTACTAAACATATTGCTCATTTTACTATACCAAATCACAAATAAAATCGAAGATGGAAGCACAACAAATGTTTTCAAGAAGTTAAGAACTTCAGCATCTGCAGACTTATCTGTAACAATCAAAATATCTTTAAAACTTCTAACTATATTGTAATTAAACAAAATGATAAACATCATCATAGCAGTCGGCAGATATTTTCTAATTTCTTTTTTTTCTATTGGGAAGAATAACCTAACTATTTTCATAAAATTTACGAAAATCACGTTTTGATTCATAAGACTCCTTACTAAGCTACTCTATATGATATGCATATCTCTTTCAATATGCTTGATTAGAAGCAAATATTATCATACAATTTCAGGATGCACATTATTCGTTCAAAACAACGTAACTATGATAAAAACATAAACATAGATTTACCTCACATTGAGGAAATGTCTGAGCTAGTTAAATTGTCTTCTATGCCTAAGGAAAAAAGCATAGTGCAAGCGACAGTAAGCAGCATTACTAAAGACTACGTATGGGTAAACATTGGTATAAAATCTGAAGGAAAAATTCCTATTAATGAATTTAAAATTAATGGATTTGGAGAAGTACCTCAAGTTGGAGACTTAATTGAAGTATGGATAGAAAAGCATGAAGATTCAAATGGATCTTTACTTGTTAGCTTTTCAAAAGTAAATCACATTAGATCATGGAAAGAATTGGAAGATACTTTCCAAAGCAAGAAATTAGTAGAAGGAACAATCACAGATAAGGTACGAGGCGGTTTTATAGTTGCTTTACTACCATGGGGTGTTAAAGCTTTCTTACCTTCAAGTCAAATTGAATTTAGAGCTGGAGCTGGAAAATCTTCAAATGTTCTTCAAATGATGAGAAACAAAAAATTGCCTTTCTTTATCATTAGAATGGAAAGACGTTGGAACATCATTGTGTCTAGAAAAACTTTGGAAGAAAACAATCAACAAAGTGGAAATTCAAGTGCGCCAGCTACAGAATCAACTAATAATTCTACAAACAACCCAACTAATCACACAAAATAATAGTTAGCTTTCCAAAAAAGATATATGTTTTTAGACATATGTTGAATTTATACCACTTTTCACACAAATTTATAAATTAAATATAATATGAGTTGAAATTGAGATGTCAGGCTCAAGTAGCATAAATCAATTTCACCGCAAACAGTCTATATTGAAAATGCATTGATTATTATTCTTGAAAAAATTTAAGAGTCCAGATTAATTACTTTGTTTAATATAGATCGAATTTCATTTTTAGCAGATATTCTTGAAATCGTTAGCTCTGACTTCTTTAAATCAAATACAGTTCTTCCAACATTAAATAACTCTTTAAAAATAACTCTATCTTTTACTCCAGGACACATTTCGAAACGTAAAGAAGATTTCATTGTGTTTAGAAGATTCATGATTTGCTTTTGGTTATTAGTAATACGAGTATTTAATTTGTTAGGAACAACAATCCAATGAAGCTGCTGTTGCTCGTTAATCAACTTATGCTTCCTGGCTTCCCATATCATATTTGCATAACACCCAGGTATGAATTTCTTATCCTGATCTGAAGGCTGCCCTATTACATCTAAATCTAATCTACTATCACTTACAGGTGTAATAAAGATATCAGAAACTTGAGATGTACGCTCTGATTCTTTATTCATTCCTCCTGGTGAGTCAATGATTATATAATCCATATGTGAATTCTTAGCGATCACATCACTTAAATTATCTATATCATCTAATTTTATATGCTCAAATGTATTCTTGCTCTCTGAATCTCTATTTTTAAAATAATTTGTCAAAGTATACTGCGGTTTATCTGTATCTATTGCCAATACTTTATATCCATGATTACTCATCGCTGTAATTAAATTGGCAGAAATAGTTGATTTTCCTGTACCACCCTTAATATTACTAACTGTTATTACTTTCATTACTTTTATTGTAATCCAATTATACATTTTAACCAAATTGATAAATTCAGCATATTTAATTACGAAAGCACTTGCAAGTAATCGGGTTGTTGCTATAGAATTAGGTGTTTTATGTTTTTCAAAACTTTTATAAATAATATACTGTCTTTTAATTTCAAATCTTTTTTTCCAATCAAAAAATCTGAATTCAAACTGTTTTTTTCAACTGCACTACTAATGCTTTTGATCTTGTTTAATACTTCGATTTTCAAAACTCTGAAAGACACTTTGATAATTACTGACAAAAATTCAGGAGCAGAAGTTGTTAATTTTTTGAAAATATTTATTGTAGTTCCATTGTCTTTTATTTTTGTTTTCATCTATAGCAAAGCATGCAATGTATTAGATAGTAAGAAAATATTTTATTTAGTAATTTCATTTTTCACAATATTTTTCTTATGCTTTGCATTGTTTTTATATCCAAACAAAGCACTTTTACACCCATCTCAAGATACAATATCAATGTTAAAACTATCTTACCCAAGATTAAAATGGATTATCCCTATTTATGGGTTATGGACTTATTCACTTTTCTATTCGATGGCTGATTTATGGTGTAGCATGTGCTTAAGCTTGTTATTTTGGCAGTTTGTAAATCAAATTATTGCTAAAGAAAAAAGCAGAAGATTTTATGGATCATTTGCTATTATAGGATATATGGGATTGATCATTGCTGGACATACCATTAAAGGCATTTTCAACTATGATGCAGCATTTGATTCCAGATTAACGCTTTTATTATTTATTACAGCTGCATGTAATATGGCAATTATGCTTACTTATTATTTTATTACAACATATTTGTCAGAAATAAAAGAAGTTAAATTTACTGTAAAAAAATCAAAAGTATCGTTATTAGAAGGTTTTAAAATAATTTTCAGACAGAAGCAAGTTATGCATATTATGATAGTGGTCTTTTGCTATAACTTCAGTATAAATATTGTTGAAACTACCTGGAAGGCTGAGTTGAAGGCATTTGCTACAAACAAATCACAGTTTATACAGTATTTAGGAAGCATAAACCAAACTATAGGGTATACAACAATCTTATTAGGATTTATATCTAACATTTTGTTTCAATCATATAGTTGGTTTTTATGCGCTATGATTACGCCAATTCTAGCATGCATAACTTCTGCTTTATTTTTTATGAATATGAGTTTCCAGTATTTTGGAGTTCTAGAAATTTTTGGAATTTCAGTTTTGCTTTTATGCGTTATTGCAGGTTCAGCTCATAATGTTTTAAGTAAAAGTGGAAAATATGTTTTCTTTGACCAAACAAAAGAGATGGCATATCTACCTCTAGATCATGATGCAAAAACAAAAGGAAAAGCTGCTGTAGACGTTGCAGGAAGCAGACTTTCTAAATCACTGAGTGGACAAGTTCAAGCTATATTACTTATCATCATACCAAATTCATCACAGTTGAAAATTTTCCCATATCTTTCAATTATACTGATATTTATATTTGCACTATGGTTTTGGTCTTTAAGACAAATGTCAAAAGATGTCGACAACTCTCAGCATTCTAAGCAAGCAATACAATAAGCAAATTTCATATCAAATAAATTATAAAATTAGGACTAAATATGCAAAACTGTTACAATAAAATCATGTCAGTTGCATCAGTTTCTACAATAGCATTTCAAGGTGTGAATGTAGTTCAAGTTGAAGTTCAAGCTCATGTGGGAAAAGGGTTGCCAGCATTTCATATTGTTGGATTAGCAGACAAAGCTGTTGCAGAATCTAAAGAACGTATTAAATCAGCATTGCAGTCAATCGGATTAGCATTACCTGCAAAACGTATAGTCATTAATATGTCTCCTGCCGATATACAAAAAGAAGGTAATCATTATGATTTACCAATCATATTAGCAATATTAGAAGCTTTAGAAATCATACCTAGAGATTATTTGAATGAATGGATTATTATGGGTGAAATTTCATTAGATGCACGAATAAACCATATTACAGGAGCATTATTAGCTGCAGTGTATGCTTCTAATATACACAAAGGGCTGATTTGCCCTTCAAGCTGTGGAACAGAAGCTAAATGGGGAGGAGATTTAAAAATCCTTGCACCATCTAATTTGCTTCAGCTACTTAATCATATAAAAGGTATTCAATTATGCCCAGAACCAAAAACATATAATACAATACCTGCAATACATGATAAAGATTTCAGAGATGTTAAAGGGCATGAATCAGTTAAACGAGCATTGGAAATTGCTGCTGCGGGAAGACATCACACATTAATGATTGGACCTCCTGGAGCTGGGAAATCCATGCTTTCCTCTAGAATAAATACAATACTTCCTGAATTAACAACCAAAGAAGCATTAGAAGTTTCAATGATATATAGCATTTCTAATTTAAATAATAAATCAGGATTTATCAAAGATCGACCTTTCAGAGAACCTCACCATAACTCTTCATTAGCTTCAATTGTAGGTGGTGGATATAAATGCAAACCTGGTGAAATTTCTCTTGCTCATAATGGAATTTTATTTATGGATGAATTATCACTATGGTCCCCTTCTGTGCTAAATGGATTACGAGAATCAATTGAAACAGGATACATCTCAGTGGCCAGAGCAAATGGAAATGTCCGATATCCTGCAAACTTCCAATTAATAGCAGCTATGAACCCTTGTATGTGTGGACATGCTTATGATTTAGAAAAAAGATGCGGCAAATTCCCTGGTTGTTATAATAATTATTTAAATAAAATTCCTGGTCCAATTTGGGATAGATTTGGAATTATAATTTCGATTGATAAATTAGCTCCATGGGAATTAGATGCAATTGGAGATACATCTAAAAATAGCGCTGAAATGAAGAAAGCAGTTTCTACTGCAATTAATATCCAAAAAGAAAGGTATGAAAATTTAACATTTAAATGTAATCATAATGTTCCAAGCTCAAAAGTAGAGTTACTTAATATATCTCAGGATGCGACAACGCTAATTAACAAGTTTGCAAAAGAAGTAAATATGTCGCATAGAAGATATTACAATAGCCTTAAAATTGCTCGAACCATAGCAGATATAGAAAATAGCAAACAAGTTTCAACTACACATATGGAAGAATCTATAAGCTATAATATGTTTCAAAAATAAATTGGACATTGCAATCAAAATAAAATACATATAATGATCACAAACAATCTAATTTACTTTCTAAAAGAGACATCATGTTTCTAAAGTTTAATTGTTAAAGAGTTATTATCGTAAATAATATTATATGAATTTTCTTTGCTTAAAATTGCAACTAAATAAATATAGCTTGTATATGAAGATAAAGAATTTTCTCGCAAATGTAACGCATCTAACTCTTCATTGCTTAGAGCAAGATCAATATTTATTTCATTCTTTAGTAAATTTATTACAGATTTTTGTTGCTTTTGCATGGAAATAAAGGAAAGTGTCAACATAATTGCAGCTACATTTCCTATATCATTTTCTATATTCCAACTAACATCTTGAATATATTTATTTGAAATCTTCTGTGCATGAGATAGCGTCAAACTTGGATTAAAAATACTACGAACAATTTCTAAGATATTTATTGCATCATCTAAAGATTCGCTAATCATATCTTTATGCTCATTTATATCGTCTATCATCATGCTCATAGCGCCAAGTGGATTAATTAAATCATGTGTAATACGCAATATTATATGCCTAGTTAAATTTAAATGATCTTTAAAGAATTCCATAAGACACTATACCTTATATATGTAAAAAATCACTATAAATTATAGAATTTTATAAAAAAATTCCCATAAATAACAGTTGAATTAAAGTTTATTGCATAAATTTATTTTGAACTAGATTATGATTATCTATGAACAATTGATCTAGCCATTTCACGCTTCAAATCTCTTTCTTTAATTGTCTTACGTTTATCAAATTGCTTCTTACCTTCAGCTATCCCAATTTCAATTTTAGCCATTCCACCTTGCAAACCTATAGAACCTCTACTTGCTCCATCTTTCTTTGCAGATTCTGCTTTGAATTTATTTATACTTTTTCTGAAATACAACTTTAATGGAACAATCGAAATACCTTGAGCTTTCACTTTTCCAATTAAAGATCGAATTTGCTTTTTTTTCAGTAATAATTTTCTATTCCTGGATGTATCATACTCAGTAGAAGAGTGTTTATAAATTGGAATTAACATATTAACAATCCAAGCTTCCCCGTCATGAACCATTACATGACTATGAGATATATCTCCCAAACCCTGACGCAATACTTTCACTTCACTACCAAGCAATACAATTCCAGCTTCAAAAGTATCTATAATATTGTAATTAAATCTCGCTTTTCTATTGAGTAGCATATTTTATACCTCGCAAATATATTGCTTAATTAACAACATATTTTTGCACTTTAATAAACATTTCATCTAATTTATCTGTTTTAATTAAGTGTAGTCTCATTTTATATGAACTAATTACACCTAACTTATAAAGAACATATTTTATTGATAGCGGACTTGGAACTGAAAAAAGTAAATCCGAAATTTCTAACCATCTACTATCATGATTCATAAATAATTTTGGAAAAACATTCCCTACAGCGCTAATCATTCCATCAAAATTATTTGCTTTAAACACGTTTAGTAAATCATCGTTTCCACCAAACCACTTCCATTTTGGATAACGAGCAATATCTAGAATCTCCCCAGCTTCTTTTACTCCCTTAATATTTTCAAGCTCATATAATCTGTCATATAATTCAGGCTCAATTACTGTCGAAAAACGTGAAGGATTATTATATAAAATTACATCTTTTCCTGAAATCTTACATATATTAGAAATATAATCGAACTTTGAATCTATATCTGGTTTAATAAAATATTGCGGAGAAACCAACAGTTGATCACACTTTTCATATGCCGACATATCTCCTATGCACACAGATGAATAACATCCTATTAAATACAATGATGGAAAGTTATGAGAAATATGTTCAATTAAAGCTTTTTTTTCACTTTCGCTTAACAATATTCCTTCTCCAGTAGTTCCACCAACAACTATTTTTTTAATTCCATTGTTTATTAAAGATAACATTAAATTATCTAATGATTTAAAATCTAACGCTCCAGATTCTAAAAATGGAGTGACAATCGCTACGCAACAGTCGAAATTAGACACTCGTAGATCTTCTTTGCTTTCTTTTAATATGCATAGGAGCACATGCATCAAGCATATTTTCTTTTACATATTCCTGAGATGCATCGCGTAAAGTTTCCAAATCATCAGTTAAGTAATGATCAGCGCCTTTTAGAGACTTGCAAGATATTTCAGCACCTTGTTGGCATGCCAAAGTTTCAGAAAGTTGCTTAATAAATTCACCATTAGATGTATGGTCGTTTTCACCAACTACAAACATTCCATTAGGACATGGAGTCAACATGTTTAAATTCATGCTTTCTTTTGGAGGGCTTACTCCAATAAATCCATTAATAGCTGGTCTACGCATAACCGTTTGCATACACATCAAACTTCCAAATCCAAAACCAGCAACCCATGCATTAGAAATTTTTTCATTACGATGTTGATCAAGTAACCAATCCATTGCTTTCAATGAATCATTGATTTCACCTACACCATTGTCATACTTACCCTGAGATCTACCTACACCTCTAAAATTAATTTTCAACACATCAAATCCTGCCTCTTGAAAAACATCAAAAAGAACTTGAACAACTTTATTATTCATTGTTCCACCGCAAGCAGAGTCTGGGTGCAAAACTAAAGCAATAGACTTTCCAAACAGATCATCTTTATCAGAAACATAATGTTTTCCTTCTATTAATCCACTTTCACCTTGAATCATCACAGATCTTGGACCTCTATTAACAAACATAAATACCTTTTAATAATAACACTATATTTATTCTAACAAATATTTGCTCAAAATCAACATTTAAATGTTAAATAAAATACTTGCTATTCATAACTACACTTTATTTTTATATATTATAGACAAAATCAACATTATATTAACTTAACTATATTGCTTTGCAACACACTTGAGAATGTACCACAAATCATCTAAAATCAAACTATAGGAGAAGTGGTGAACAAGAGACTTCAACAACATTTATTTACAAATGGAATATACTTAGATTACAGTGCAACAACACCGTGTGATGCAGAGGTAGTAGATGCGATGTGCGAGAGCTATAAATGCTTTGGAAACCCGCATTCAATAACACATCAATACGGTTGGGATGCGACTGATTTAGTAGAAAAAAGCAGAAAAGCTATAGCGAATGTTATTAATTGTGAATCTAAAGAATTAGTTTTTACATCTGGAGCAACAGAGTCTAACAATATTTCTATTCAAGGAATTGTTAAAAGTAGGATTGAAAATGGATTTGCAAATCCTCATGTCATTACTACAACAATAGAGCATAAAGCTACATTAGAAGCATGTCATGCTCTAGAAAAAAGTGGAGTAAAAGTTACTTATCTAAAAGTGCAAAACAATGGTCTAATAGATTTGCAACAATTCCATGATGCGATCACAGAAAACACTGTTTTAGCTTCAATTGGGTGGGTGAATTCTGAATTAGGAACAATACAGCAAATCAAAGCAATTGGAGAAATTTGCAAAGATAAAGGTGTTGTTTTTCATGTAGATGCTGCCCAGGCATTAGGAAGAATCAAAATTGACCTAAAAGATCTTGATGTACATTTAATGAGCTTTTCTGCTCACAAAGTGTATGGACCTAAAGGTGTAGGAGCACTTTATGTGAAAAGAAAAACTAGAATTTCTCCAATTGTATTTGGTGGAAAACAAGAAAAAGGAATTAGATCTGGAACTGTACCTGTTCAATTATGTGTGGGAATGGCTAAAGCAGTTGAAATAGCTGAAGAAATCAGGGAATCTGAGCTTAAGAGAATGCAAGAATTGCAAACTAAAACTTTAAACAAGCTGCAAAATTCTTTAGAAGATATATATATTAATGGAGATTTAAATGAAAGAATCCCACATAATATGAATATTAGCTTTGCATATATTGAAGGTGAAGCACTAATGATGAAATTGAAAAATTATGCAATGTCATCTGCTTCTGCATGTTCTTCAACAACATTAGAACCTTCTTATGTGTTAGATTCTATTGGAGTTGGTGAGGACTTAATTCACACTTCATTGAGAATTGTTATGGGTAAGTATACAAGTGAAGAAGACATGGAAAATTTTGCAAATGATGTTATAAATGCTGTAAATGAACTTAGAGATATGAGCCCATTATGGGATATGAAGAAATCAGGACAAGACTTAAAAAAAGTAAAATGGAATGCACACCACTAAGGAGGATGGAAAAATGAATAGATATAATGAAAAAATAAATGAAACATTTAGACAACCAAAGAATGTTGGGACTTTAGATGAAAATGATCCAAATGTAGGTGTTGGCTTTGTTGGGTCTCCTGGATGTGGAGATGTTTTAAAAATTTATATAAAAGTTGAAGATGATAAAATTGTAGATGTAAAGTTCAAGACATTTGGATGTGGATCTGCAATTGCTTCTAGCTCAGTATTAACTGAAAAAGTAATGGGACTTACACTTGAAGAAGCTAAAAAAATAACTAACAAAGAAATTGCTGATGAATTATCGTTACCTCCAATCAAAACACATTGTTCTGTTTTGGCTGAAGAAGCAATTAAAGATGCAATTGAAAACTTGTTAGAAAAGAAGGAGAATGCAGTATGAGCTGTAGTAATGATATAACTAAAATTAATTTAGAAGATGTGGTAGCACCTGTTATAGATATCAAGGCTGCAGAGAAAATTCTATCTAAATTTGATCAATACGAAGAGAAAAAAGGCACAAGACCATTTGGAATCAAAATCAATGTAAATCGTGATGGATGTGCTGGAATGTCTTATGGAATGGAATATATAATGGATGAAACATCAGACCCATACATCGAAACTAATGGAATCAAAGCATTCCTAGATGATAAAGCAATGGAAATGCTTTCTGGAGCTGTCATTGAGTATCATGAAACTGAAAGTGCTTCTGGATTTGTATTTAACAATCCAAATGAACAATGTAAATGCGCATGTGGTAAATCATTCAGTGCATGATCCAAGAATAATTAAGGGAATATACAGGATGAGATCTATTCCTGTTATCAAACCTGCAAGACCACCATTAGCTAGAATAAGAAAAGTCATTTTTGATACTTTGGATAATTTTCATGACATAAATGTTGTATGTGATGTATGTTGTGGAAGTGGATCATTAGGATTAGAAGCATTATCAAGAGGTGCAAGTGATGTTGTATTTATGGACAAAAGCCCACGTGTTATTCAAAATCTTAATCAAGTTATTAAAGAATGGGGAATTCCTTTTGAATCTGACGCTGTAACAGTAAAAAAGATCAATAAATATAAAGAAACTGAAACTGAACTTAAAACTGAAACACCAAAAAAGAATGATGCATATGCAACAACTTATGTTTGTGATGTTACAAGAATTAAATTAAAAGATAAAATTTTTGACACAATATTCTTAGATTTACCATTTCCATTAAAACAAGAAGAAACTGTTTTGAAAAATTTAATTGATAATAATTTAGTAGATGAAAATTCCTTAATAGTGGTTAGGACATTACCAGATGATATTTATAACCATGAAGGTTTTGAGTTAATTAAAGAGAAAAAAGTTGGAATATCAAAGTTAGCTTTTTTCAAAATCACTAACCCAATTAATGATGAAATACTATAAATAAAAGTAATCAAAAAAGTGCTAAGTTTATATGTTCAAAGAAGGCTTGAACAAACAAGTATTTGATTTTTAATTGCTATCTTTTTTCACGATCAAACCATAAAATTATTAGCATGCTAAGTTAATTGACACTATCGATATTAGAAGCTATAAACAAAGTACTCAGGAGGAGTGTTATGAAATTTGTCAATTTTGGTATTAGGATTAAATTGTTGTTACTTGCAGCTTTATTGTCTACATCTAGTGTACATTGTATGCTTAAACTATTGCCCGAATCTGATGCTAACACAAATAAACTTATAGAAATGTGCCCAATTAATAACAGGAAAAGGAAATTAGGACAGTGTCAAAGAATGCACACCTCCGCTCCCCTTATACAACCAACCCCCATCAAACTTTCATATGACATATATATGCACATAAATTCAGATAAAATAGTAACTATTAAACGAGAAAAGTATCCAAAAAATTTGGAACAGAATTTAGATTTGGAACCAAAAATCACTAGTGAATTAAGTGCGGAATTTAAAGGAAAATATATATCTTCAGATAAAGATGGTACTGTAACCATTAAACAGAAAGAATATCCAAAGTATTTTGATGTACATAGTTTACATTTGGAACCAAAAATTCTTAGTGAGATGATGATTGATGAGGGGAATGACATGCCATATCAGCTAGTTGATTATAATGATTTAAATGGCCCGTTTGAAGCAATAGATAAAATTGAAGCAACAATGTCAAGTGAACCATTTACTATTATTAAATCTGATCAAATTGAAGAGAAATCATACTCGTCTATAGGTGAATTAGAAATATTTCACTATAACGGTAAACATTTTTATGGAAGCGCTGTTGCTCTAGATAAAAATTTAGCCATTGCTGAAGCAAATAATTTTTTGCCTGCTAAATTTGGCAATAAACCAAATACAGATCGTATTCGTGCTGAAGATGTTAGAATTCATGATATGTTGACTATTGCTAGAAGTTCAGAAAATACTGATGTTCGCTCTATAGGCATATCTACTCATTGTTTTATTCATCCGGAATGGGAGAAGAATTTCAACCCTGATTATAATATTGCTTTGATCTTTTTATCTGACAGTGTAAATTTAACTTATGAACAAATTCATTTGCTACAAAAGATTAGAGTATTCAGTGAAATCACAGAAGAAATTCTTCATATCGTTAGTGCTAAGAAAGGTTCTAATATGAGTAAATATGCTGGTAAACAAATATGGAAGCAAGCAATTAATTCAAATAATATAACCTATCATTTAACTAAAACATTAGGTGAAAATTGGACCATCTCTGAGGGTTCACATATCACTAGAAAGACTGGAGATAGCATTCAATCAAAAAGTGGAATTAAAATTCGTTCAGAGTTGCTTCCATTTATTGATAATAGTATAAGATTACACCAAGAATTTTTGAGTGGAATGAATCAAATAAAAGAAATGACAAAACAAACAAAACAACAAAGAGAACAAGAATTAGTAGATAAAGGTGTAACTCAAGGAATTGCCCAAGAAAAAGCTAAGTCTAAAGAAGCTATGGTTAATGTTGCCAAATCTTTAAAAGCAATGAGTTTGCCGATTGGCCAAATCAAATCTGCAACTGGCTTAACAGACGATGAAATTAGAAAAATATAATGAATAGCTAATCAAAATACTTTTTTAAAAAGGATAAGCAATATAACAAAAATCTAATTAAATTTCTTTATTTCAAAAAATGGATGAAATAAATCAAATCATTCATCACTAATTCAGGAATTAATATTGCATAAGAGATGCGCCAAGATTAAATTAAATTGATTGTCACAGCTCAGAATTTTATGTCTTGTAACTATATAAAAATAAACATAATTATAAAAAGATGTATCGTTAGAATAGATGTACCCAAATTGCTTCATTACGAATGAATGAATTTTTCTGTACCAAGAATTTCTTAACTCTTAATTATATAGCGTTGATTTCACTTATTGTTAAACCAGTTGCAGATTTGATTTGATCAATTGATAAACTTCCTTTTAAAGATTTAGCAACCTTGATCATAGCCTCCTTAGCTTGATCTTTAGCTTTAGCTTTTTCTTGGGCAATTCCTTGAGTAATTCCTTGAGCTATTCCTTTATCTACCAACTCTTGTTCTTTGCGTTCTCTTTCCTTTTGATGCACCTCTTCTGATTTGCTCCTATCATCCAAAGTTTGTTGATGCAACTTTATGCTATGATCAATAAATGGAAGTAATTCTAATCGCATTCTCACCCCTGTATTTGCCTTAGGGTGACCTGTTGTATGAGTTCCAATAATATGATTGCATTCAGACAAGATAGGGCTCCCACTACTTCCACGCAATGTATTAGCTAAGTGATAAATTATATTTTCTGAATCAAAGCTTTCATGATATACCTCTTTACCAGAAGATTCTCTCATGAAAGCTTGTCCTTTAGGGTATCCCACAACACGCAAAGTTTCCTCTGTTCCATTGAATATTTTAAGCTTTAATAATTCACTATTTTGCTTTTCAGTTAACTTTAAACTTTCAGATAAAAAGAGCAAAGCAACATCATAGTTAGGATTAAAATTCTTCTCCCATTCCGGGTGAATAAAGCAATGAGTAGATACCCTTGAAGAGCTAACATCACTTTTGTCTAGCATTGCACTACTTACCAACATATGATGAAAGGTTACTTCCTCAGCACGCGTACCAGCTGTATTTGGTTGACCATTTAATATAGGAGGTAAGAAATTATGCGCTGCGGTAATGACTAAGTTTTTATCTAGTGCTGCTCCACTTCCATAATAAGTTGACAAGTTGCTACCTTGACTTCCTTTTGGAAAAAGCATTTCCAATCTACCTATAGAAGAATAAGGCTTATTATCAGTTTGATCAGCTCCAATAATATCAAATGGTGAGTTTGAATCAATTATTACTTCAATATTCTCTGTTGCTTCAAAAGGACCTTCTGTATTATTAAAATCAACTAAGTGATATGGCATATCATTATCTTCATCAATTAACAATTCACTAATAATGCGTGGTTTCAAGCGAAAATTCTGCACCCCTGTAAATTTTGGATATCTTTTCTGTTTAATAGTTATCATTCCATTTGCATCTGAGGATACATAATCTCCTTTAAACAAAGTTTCTGATATAGTGCTAGCTATTTCAGGCACACAATGCACACCAGACACAGACAACAAAACCGCAATCAAAAATTTATTCCTCAAGTTCATTAATTTCATAACACTTCTCCCTAAATTACTTATTTATAACCCCTCATATCAGTAATGTCAATTAATTTACCTGATCATAAATTTCATATATCTAGCAAGTAAAAATATTATTAACCTACTTATTCACCAGTTAAAATTCTGTCGAATAATTGCTTTACAGTCGGAACAAATCTATTTGCATAAAATGGATCTTCTGCGAATCTGTAAGCATTTGCTCCACCAAACATAAGATTATTATCTACAGATCCTTCATGAGAAATATTATGTAATGTTTTGTATATACAGAATGATCTAGGATCTGGTTTCAAACCAGTATCACCTTCAGAGCTAGACCAATTACTAAATTTACATTTACTTAAACATCCAACACAATTAACTTGATCATTCACAATTTGCTTTGCTTTTTCTTCTGTAACAAAAACTATTGTATTGTCTGGAGTGTACAAAGTTTTAGAGTATCCTTGTTCAACCCAACTGCGAACATTAGGAACATCATCTTGATGTATATATAATTCACGTCTACCAGATGCATGTGGTTCGCTAAATTGATCATCTTTAATTCTTGAATATGCAACTTGTCTTTCACTAGTTCCGCGTAAATCTTTCATAAATGCATTATCAACTGCAGAAGAATAGAATCCTGTAGGACTAAATTTATTAATCACAACATCACCTTGCTTCAAATCAAACAATCTATCTCTCCACGCTTGAGAAATTGGACTTTCTTGAGTTAACAGTGGTCTTGTACCAAATTGAAACATCAGAGGTTGTAAGAAGCTATTATTAATCCAATCTTCTTTAACATCATTCAGATGCCAAATACCACCTGCTATAATAATAGGCATATGCCCTAAACCTAGTTCATTCATAGCTTTTCTTAATTCGATTACTCGCTCTAATGAACTTTCTCTTTTATTAGGATCTTCTCTATTAGTAATTCCTAAATGTCCTCCAGAAACCCATGGATCTTCATATACAACTGCACCTAAAGCATCTTTGTATTTTGCATATGCTCTTTTCCATAAAATTTTAAATACAATTGCAGATGAAACAATCGGATAAAACATAAGTCCATATTTAGAAACTATTTCTCCTAATTGATAAGGAATTCCAGCACCACACGTTACACCATGTAATAAACTGCCAGCTTTTTCCAAAATCCCATGCAACATTTCTTTTGTTTGAGCTAATTCCCACAACAAATTAATATTCAACAATCCATTACCATTAGATCTCTCTTTAGCAATTTTGATTTGAGAAACTGTCGCATTAATTGAATGCTCAGCTAATTGCATAGATCTTTCACCCCTAGTAGGAGCATCAAAGTCATCAATACCTTTAATTTGTACAAGACCTTTTTCTCTTACATCTCCATAAACAGCAGATATTGTTCCAATACCTCCACATGCAGCCCAAGCTCCAGAACTTTCACCATTAGTTGCAGAAATACCTTTACCACCTTCAACTAGAGGGTATATATCTTTTCCACCTATTTTGATCTTATCAACTATACTCATTACGCTCCTTTTTGATTGCTTAGCATACTTAAATAAGGATGCTTACTAGAAAGCCAATACTTTACTCTATCATTCTCCAGTGTTTTTTTATAGCTTTGAACATTAAGTAAGAAACGTGTGAACTCCATATCCTCTCCGTAACATGATTGTCGAATATTCATTGCTTCCGCATCTGCCTTACCTTTAATGATTTCAGCTTTCCTTTTTGCTTGAGAAGTAATCATACTAGCTTCTAAATTCGCTTTAGAAATAATCTCTTTAGAAATCTGTTCAGCTCTACCACGCCACTCTTGCGCTTCTTTCATTCTTTCACTTCTCATTCTTCCAAACACAGCATCATTATTCTCAGATGGCAGAATTGCTTTTTTAATACGAACTTCCATCATTCCAATTCCTAAAACTTTAACTGCCCTTTCAACTCTTGCATGTATTTCATTTATCACAGATTCACGTTTCTCAGATAAAATATCTTGTAATGCGACTTTACCTAATACATCACGAACATCTCCTATGATAATTAATTTCAATCGTCTAGCAGCAGCATGTTGACTATGAACACTTTTGAAAAATAAAACTGGATCTTTAATATAATATCTTGCCAATACATCAACAACTAATCTTTTTTGATCTCCTAATGTCAATTCAACTTCAGAAACATCACAGTTCAGAACACGCTTTTCATAAAAAAATACACTTTGTATAAATGGAACTTTAAAATGCAAACCTGGAGAAGTATATATTTTTACAAGCTTTCCAAACTCCGTAACAATAACTTGCTTTGATTGATCCAATACAAAAGCACTATTAAAAAATATAAAAGCCACAATTGGCAATAAAAGAAAAATCATTTTGCTACTCCTTTAGCTGGTACGTTTTGATTGTTAGGCAAATTATTCATAGAGCCTAAAAACGTTACTTTGACATCTGAATCAACTATATTCATTTCTGCATTTGCAAATATAGTATTGAAAGTATCAAACATCATAAATGTTTTTGTGATTTCTGGATTAGATTTGTAAGACTGCAATTTAGCTCTAAATGCTTCATACTCACCTTTCGCTGACTCTAAAGTTACAATTTGATATTCTGTAGCTTTGTTGATCAAAACCATAGCTTCTCCCTTAGCTTTTGGAATAATAAAATTAGCATAACTTTCAGCTTGATTTCTTTTTGTTTCTTTCTCAAGTTTTGCTTTTACAACATCTCGATATGAATCAATCACAGAATCTGGAGGATCAATCTTACCCATTTGCACATCAACTATTTCTACACCAATTTGATATGAATCCACTAGAGAAGATAATGTCTTTTTAAGCATTCTTCCAATATCCGCCCTACTTACAGTCAAACACTCTTCAGCATCATGCATTGCAATTACTTGCCTTATAACACTTTCAGTTGCAGCTTTTAAAATTCCTTCAGGATCTGTAGCTTTGAAAATATATTTATTTAAATCAGAAATTCTCCAAAATACTGTCAAAAACACTGTAAGAATATTCTCATTTTTAGTAAGCATTTGCCCATCTGACAACGCAGATGTATTAATTTTGTGAATTGTAGTTACATCACAAATCAAAACTCTTTCTATTGGGTAAGGTAATTTCCAGTACCAACCAGATTTCTTGTGTGATGTTACAGCTCCAAACCTCAACACCACTGCTTCTTCATTCAATTTAACCCAATAAAAACCAGTAAAACCTACCCATAAAGCACATACAATCGATATTGCACTTAAGATAGATTTCACTCCAAATTTATTAAATCCTTTAAAAGGCAAAACATTTACTTTTGGAATGATATTAGAATTTAATCCAAGATTTTTCTTAATAATTTTAATAAATCTCGTGATCTCAGGTGAAAATTCTTGACTTGTGTTGAGAAGTACAAATCCTATAATACATATAAAAAATAACAGGAATAGTATAAATTCTATTTTCATAAAATTAAGAACAAATACTACCCCTAAAAAAATTGGCCACATACCTTCAAATTTAACTGATAAAACAAGAAAATACTATTGGCTACTAAAATAAATTTGTCATTAAAAAATAGAAATATAATTAGATTTAGATTGGTGGACTAAAAATGAATGATTTAATTCATTCATCCAGTTTTCTGTAATCAAGAGTTTGATTAACTCTTAATTAGATCGCGTTGTGTTAAAGCAGTTGATCATTTGATCAACTGGTGATTTTCACAATAGCTTTATTTTTGCTTTTTCATATTTTTCATCATTTTAACTGCCTGCATTAGAAGCCTTCTATTTTTAGCTGACTGTTTGCTAAGTTTTCTATTTTTAGCTTTCTCTTTGGCTAAAGTTTCTTCAGCTTTAGCTTTGTCTTGCTCTAAATCTTTTGCTTTTTGAGCTCTTATTTTATCTGCAGCAAGTATTTTTCTAACTCTAGCTAATCTTCTAGCTTTGAGCCTATTTTTTTGATCTTGCTTTTTTGATTTATTATCATTCAACGAACCTTGATACGATTTAACGCTATCCTTAACAAATTTGAATATATCTGGTCGAACTTTAACACCATTATTGGCTTGCACTATGCAGTCAGGACCAAAACCATTAGTATGAGTTCCAACAATATGACAATCCTTAGAGATAATAGGGCTTCCGCTATTTCCACGTTCTGTGTTAACTGAATGATAAATCATATGCTCTGAATCACCTTTTTCATCATTCACTTCTTTACCAGAAGATTCACTCATATTAACCACTCCTAATGGGTATCCAACAATGCTAAGAGTGTTTCCTATGCCTTGTAATATCTGAAGCTTTAATAAATTTTCAATTTGCACTTCTGTTAAAATATCTGAAGCTTTAATAAATTTTCAATTTGCACTTCTGTTAAGTTTAAACTTTCAGATAAAAACACTAAAGCAATATCATATTTTTCTGCAAAATTATCTTTCCATTTCGGATGAACAAAATGCTTAGTTGATACCTCTGAACAATTTAATTTATCCGCACCTGTTAACATATGTTTAAAATACACTGTGTCAGCTATGCCATCATCCTCATCGTGAATGTTATGTGCTGCAGTAATAATGCAATCTGTATCTATCGCAGCTCCGCTTCCATGATAAAAAATAGATTTGCCATCTTTTTTGTAAAGCATGTCTAATCTCCCAACAGAAGAATATGGTTTTTCTTGAATTTTCTCAGGGCTTATAATATCGAATTGAGAGCTTTCATCTATTATTGTTTCATTATTTGTTGTTTTAACTTTCTCTTTTCGATTATCGAATTCAACAAAATGATATGGCAAACCCCTACGTTCATCAAACATTAATTCACTAACAATGCGCGGTCTCACAACAACATTCTGCTTTCCAGAAAATTTTGGATATTTTTCCCGTTTAATCGTTACTACTCCATCAGAATCTATAGATACACATCCATCTTCAGATTCAGATTCTACACCTGAGCAATGTTTTTTTGCAGAAGGAATAACATATGTACTTTCTTCTCTATTCCTTTTAGATAGCATTTTAGGCCCACAACTGATATCAGATGCATACAACAAAGTTGTAAGCAACAACAATTTATTACTAAAGTTCATTAATTTCATAACGTCACTCCTATATAACCTTACTTATAATCCTTAATATCACGATTGTCAATTAATTCGGCATGCTGATAACTTGCGCAATGGAGAGAAACAAAAGTGTAGTTAAGTATAATTGCAATCAAATCAATGAGTTGCAAATGTGTGATTTCACATGCCTCTATATCCAATTAATTATCTTTTTCATAACATAAAAACTGTGATATTTATGAATATAAATCAATCAAGGTTGCATAATTATTGTTTATGGTAAAAGAATTGTTTATGGAGATTTAAATTGAAAACTAAAAAAAGTACTTTTTATGGCGTAGCTGCTATTATATTAATAAGATTATTCTTAATAGAACCATATATTGTGCCATCAGAATCTATGTCCCGTACAATGGAAAATGGTGATATTGTATTGGCGACTAAATATAATTATGGATTTTCTAGAATGTCTGTCCCATTGGTTGGTGGATTCTTACCATTTTGGAAAAAACGTATTATGGCGCGTTCCCCAAAAAGAGGTGATGTAATTTGTTTTTCACTAGAAAAGCAACCAGGTCGTTTGTACACAAAAAGAATTGTCGGAATTTCAGGAGATACAGTTCAAATGAAAGATGGGATCATATATGTAAATCACAAGCCTTTAAAAATGATCAATACAGGTGAATATGAGTTACAACATGACAATGACACATTAGAAACTATGAATACTCATCAAGTTACATTTGAATCAGGTAAAACATACGAAATACTTAGAAAAAAAGATAGAAATATGCATGAAAGAAATATAGAAACTGACAATACAAATATATTTGAAGTTCCAGAAGGTCATGTATTTTGTATGGGAGATAATATGCATTATTCCAAAGATTTTAGGTTTTTTGACTTTGTATCATCTATTTCTGCTGACAGAATTATAGGGAAACCAACTTTTATTATTTTTGGATCTAAATCTAGATTGCCAATGCAAGAAAATTGGATTAATTGGGCAACAAGATTACCATATAGCGTCTTACATAGTTTGTTGAATGTAAAATGGAGTCGAGTTGGAAGATTTATCTAAAGCTCTAAAATTGCTAGAAACTCATATTGACTATAAATTCACTAATGAGTTCTATTCAAGTAATGCGATTACGCACCCTAGTTATAAAAAATCAAAATTTGAATTACTAGAATTTACAGGAGATAGAGTTTTGGGTTTATCTATAGCAAAAACAATATGGCATGAGAAACATAGATCTGAGCGTGAATGCGCAGAGCAACTTGCTACTAAAGTAAATCGCTTTGCTTTATTAGAAATTGCAAAATTATGGGAAATTAATAAATATATTTTATGGCATGGACCAAAAGAACATATAGATAGCATATTAGTAGATGCATGTGAGGCAATTATAGGAGCAGTTTTCTTAGATGGAGGTTGGGATGCCGCACATAAACTTATACAAGATAGTTGGCCAAAAAAATCTATGAGCTTTACTGAATTAGATCCTAAATCTATTTTACAAAAATGGGCCCACAAAATATCTATTGAATATAAATATACATTAATAAATCAATCTGGTCCTGCTCATAATCCTGAATACACTATAGAATTAACAGTTAACCAACATAAAATAACCGGAATAAGCAATTCAATCAGATCTGCAGAAAAAAGCGCAGCACTTAAATTTCTAAAAAAACATACTGATTTAGTGAAGTGATTTGCTAGAATTTTGAGTGAATTATAGCAATAAAATCATGTGATTTCTTCCAAAATATGTTAACTAAATTATGCAAAATCACACGTACTTAAAAAATTGACAGCAGTAATGTTAGAGGCTATAAATAAGGTTATATAGGAGTGACGTTATGAAATTAATGAACTTTAGGAATAAAGTGTTGTTGCTTACAGCCTTATTATCTGTATCTAATGCGCATTGTGGGCCTGGGATGTTGTCTAAAATTAGCACGCCGATTATGAGAGCGGGATATTCAGCTACTCTGCACTCTTCAAGAAGATATTGCTCAGGTGTTAAATCTAAAAGTCAATATGTATTTATAGATTCTGATGGAGTAATAACTATTAAGCAAGAAAAGTATCCAAAAATTTCTGCAAAGCAGAATGTTGTTGTGAGACCGCGCATTGTTAGTGAATTAATGTTTACTGAACATAGTGGCATGCCATATCATTTTGTTAAATTCGATAATCTAAAAGATCAAGTTGAAGTGACAAATACTGAAAGAATAGTGAATGAAAGTTCTGGATTCAATATTATAAGCTCTGATCAAGTTCAAGACAAACCATATTCTTCTGTCGGGAGATTGGAAATGTTTTTCACAAAAGATGGTGAATTGATGCGTGGTTATGGAAGTGGAGCTGCAATAGATAAAAATTTAATCATTACTGCAGCACATAACATTTATGATGAACATCATGGGAAAGCTCAAACAGTATATTTTCAGCATATGTTAACAGATACTGAGACATTAGGTAATTCAAAAAGAGCAGCTCAGTTCTTTGTTCACCCGCAGTGGGCAGATAATTTTGAAAAAAAGTATGATATTGCTTTAGTCTTTTTATCTGAAAGTTTGAACTTAACAGCAGCACAAATTGAAAACTTATTAAAGCTTCAAATATTACAAGGCATAGGAAATACTCTTAGTATTGTAGGATATCCTAATGGAGTGATTAATATGAGCGAATCTTCTGGTAAAGAAGTAAATGATGAAAAGGGTGATTCAGAGCATATGATTTACCATTTAGCTAACACAGAACGTGGAAATAGCGGAAGTCCTATTATCTCTAAGGATTTACATATTGTTGGAACTCACACTAATGGTTTTGGTTCTGATTGTATAGTTCAAGCAAATAATGGCGTTAAAGTTCGACCAGATATATTCAAATTTGTTAAGGATAGCGTTAAATCGTATCAAGAGTCTTTAAATGATAATAAAGCAAAGGATGTTCAAAAAGAGGAACAGCAAGCTATTATAGACAAAGAAATAGCTAAAGTGGAAAAAATTGCTAAAAAAACTAAAGATATTGCGGTTGCTAAAATCCAAAAAGCTCTAGATAAAGAAAAAGCCAAAGCTAAAGAAGCACTAGCCAAAGAGAAAGCTAAAAATAGAAAACTTAGCAAACAGTCAGCTAAAAATAGAAGGCTTCTAATGCAGGCAGTTAAAATGATGAAAAATATGAAAAAGCAAAAATAAAGCTATTGTGAAAATCACCAGTTGATGAAATCAGCGCGATATAATAGCTTTGTTGAAGAAGTGAATATAAACATAATTCCTCATCATTATATAAATTTAATATCATTTGCAAACAAAAGATGTATGAAATAAATGAATTTATGCATTTTTAGTCCACTAATCTAAATCTAATTATATTTCTATTTTCTAATGACAAATTTATTTTAATGACCAATAGTATTTTCTTGTTTTATAAATTCAATTTGATCAATGCATCTTGAACAACATATAAAGTAGTTTTTAAAATTTGAAATTTCCTCTTCTGTTTAACATAAAAAACATCTCATAATATCTAAAAGATTTTCATTCAAAAATGTTTTGTTTTATAAAAATGATGCAGATAGGGTAGAACCCAGTAAATAAATTTACCGGTATGCTGTGCGCGGTACCTTAAACCTCTCAGCAACCTATCCAATTTAATGATAACAGAAAACACTCTGCCTACAAATAACAAAATAATGAATTTCAATAATTTTGAACTCTTTCTGTTATTTTTACACACTAATGCTTATTTATAGAATTTTATATCATGATTGACGATCATTCATTATATTCATAATCGCCTTGCCCTCTATCCTTTGCAAAGTGGGATTGATAATCACTTACTACGTTCATAATTATCTTGTCCACTATCCTTCACAAAGCTCGGATAGAGTGGGATTGATGATTCTCGCTATACTCGATCATCTTGCTATATATCCTCAACGGATATAAAGGTTGAAATCATTCATTGAATTCATAATCGCCTTGTCCACTATCCTCTAAAAAACTTATAAAATTCGGACAGAGTGGGATTCGAACCCACGAGATGCATAACATCTGCCGGTTTTCAAGACCGGTGCTTTCGGCCACTCAGCCATCTGTCCGTAGTTATGATAGCAGAAAAATTTATGATATTATAGAATCATGTTGAAAAAAATATTATGCACATTTAGATCATACTTATTTATGGCAATATTTTATACATTTTCTATAACTTTTTATGTAATCGGAGTCCCCTGCTTAGTTAGTGAAAGACTTACTTATATGCATGTAAAACTTTGGTGCAAGATCACAATTCTGCTTGTCCGCATTTTTGGAATTAAAAGTAAAATTATTAACGCACATAAAGCTCCAAATGGCCCTGCAATTATATGTTGTAAACATCAATCTTATTATGAAATTATTTTGCTTTTTGCAACTTTAAACAAATCTGTTTTCGTTATGAAGGAAAGTATTATGAAAATTCCTGTATATGCTTGGTACTGTAAAAAGTTAGGCATGATTGCTGTGAATCGTAGAGTTATAAATAAAGATTGGCAAGATAAAGCAAGTGCCCAGCTGAATCAAAATAAACAATTAGTAATTTTCCCTGAAGGAACACGTGTACCAAATGGAAGAAGAATTGAATATAAAAAAGGTGCTTTCAAATTAGCCGAAAATCTTGGAATGCAAATTTATCCTGTAAGTACAAATGCTGGAACATTTTGGAAAGGTGGTGGAATGCTTTCTGGAATAGGCGAAATATATATCCACTTTCATGATCCGGTAGATCCTACCCCTGAAAATGTGAGAAATGCTATTGAAAGTGTATAGATTAAACAGCAATTGGCTTGCTAGTGTTATTTGAAGCTTTATGAAATAATTATGTAATGTTTAACGTTGCAATTATTGGTGCTAGTGGTCTAATTGGAAGATCTGTACTTGAAATATTACATGAGAGAAATTTTCCAATAAAGAATTTATATTTACTTGGACGAGTCGAGCAAGAGCTATCTTTGCAAGACAAAGTATTACAATGCACAAAAATAGATGAATTCGATTTTGAAAGTGCTGATATAGTATTTAATGCAGCAAGCAGTGATGTGATTCGAAATTATTTAGGAAAGATCTTTGCATCTAATGCTATTTTAATTGATAAGTCTGATGCTATGAGAATGGATAAAGATATTTCTCTTTGCATACCTGAGGTAAATTCATCACTTTTAAATGAAAACAAAATAATTTGCTCTCCTAATTGTGTTGCAATTCCAATTGCAATCATTTTGAACATCTTATCTTACAAAACAAAAATAGAACAAATTTTTGCATCTGCTTTTCAATCTGTATCTGGAGCTGGAAGTAATGGAACAAAAGCTCTTTTAGAAGAAACTAAAAAAACTTTTATGGCAGCAAAAGTAAGTGCTACATTTTTTCAAAAAAGTATCGCTTTCGATGTTTTACCACAAATTGGAGATTTGGATTCTCAAGCTGTATCTTCTGAAGAATCAAAAGTACAACAAGAAGTACAGAAGATTCTTGATAAAAAAATACAAATATCTATTACTTGCTCCCGTGTTCCTGTTTTAGTAGGACATGCAATCGATTTACATATTCCATGTGATATTAGTAGAAAAGATGCTATAGCAGCCTTAAGCAGCTCTGATTCTATTCATGTATGTGATCGTGATGATGCATATATGACTCAAAGAGAATCTGCAAATGAGGATGTGATTTTTATTAGCAGAGTTCGATCTGTTAATGGCGTACTGAGCATGTGGGTATCTTATGATAATATTCGTGTAGGTGGAGCTTTGAATGGTGTGAAAATTGCTGAAGTCATTGCTGAGAAATTAAACAATAAAAATAATTAAACAATCATTGAAAATACACATCAATATATTATGATTTAAATAAATATGACGATAATTGATATGATAAAAAAATTCAGACTAATTAGCTAAAATATATAAACGTAAAACTTCACCAAGTGATCATTAGTCAGATTTGATACGAAATGAAAGTGTAGAGCTTAAATAAATTGATGAATATTTTACTTTAAAGTCTAAGGGAATTTCTTCATCTTCACTTTTAGTTTTAATAAAATTTCTAAAATACCTCACCCCTAAATCAATTCCTATTTTTGAATTTAGTTGGACTTGCGTTCCTATGCATGGCATGATTTTTAAATAATTTGTTTTATAATGAACCATTCTGTCTCTATAATTATCAGTTTTAATATTCACTACAATTTGTTCTGGGTAATGCGCATGAACTTCACCACCAAAGTATATTCCTGTTTTATGATTTAATTTTAACAATGCAAATAAACCACCGCTTATGCTGCTACTATGTTGATAATCAATCTTTATATTTAACCCGCTACCATTATTGTAATCAATAATTTTACTATTCTTTTTCAAATTGATATTAAATGCTAGAGATTTTATTAGACTGATTCTATGTGAAGTAGATGTAGAAAATGATATTGATAAAGCGTTACCTAGAAGAAATTTCTTTTGAGAGAAAAATTCATTTTTTAATAATTCTTTACCAGCATCTCCACCGATTAATTGCATATTACCACGAACTTTTCCAATTTTATTTTCAAATCTACCATTTTCTATCTTGAAAAATTCGCAATGTGGTTTATACCCAATTCCGATAAAACTTTTTGCATATAAATTACTCGCCAATAGCACCAATAATAAGAACATAATGATAATAATGTTAGTAAAGGTATAAAAATGAGTAAATTTTCTACAAATTTATTATGAAAGAATATATAACTTATTCTACAGTCACAGATTTGGCCAGGTTTCTTGGCATGTCTATAGAGTTACCTTTTCTCATCGCAATTCCATACGCTAACCACTGCATTGGAAGAACATAAAGGAAGGGAGCTAAATCATTCTCTATATATGGCATTTTAATTACAGAGTGAGCATTCTTAAAACACTCAGGTTTATCAGTAATCATAATCACTTTACCACCACGACTTTGAACTTCTTCAACTGATGAAAGTATTTTTTTCCACAAATGACTAGAAGATGGAGCTAAAAATATAATAACTTGTGAAGCATCATGATGACTGCTTACTAAAGCCAATGGACCATGTTTCAATTCACTCGCACTAAATGCTTCTGCATGTACATATGCTAATTCTTTGATTTTCAATGCTCCTTCATGGGCTATTGGCACAAGGTTATCTTTTGCAAGAATAAACAAATCTCTTACATTAGAACAAATATCCACTACTTCAGTAGTAATGTGAGGAAGTGCATTTATTAAATTTGCCATCTTCTCAAATAAATCAGCCAACTCATTATGTCGGCTGATATTAGCAAGTTTATTAGACCATAAAAATAGTGATAACATTTGACCAGTCATCGCTTTAGTAGAAGCAACACTAACTTCTTGACCAACAAAAGTAGGAACTATGTTATCAACAGATCTAGAAAGTGTACTCCCTAAAGTATTCACAAATCCAATTGTATTTACATTTTTACTTTTAATTTTTTTAAAAACAGATAAAGTATCTGCAGTTTCACCAGATTGAGATATAAGAGCAATAGTTTTGTTATGACCTTGAATATCAGACCATTCAAATGACATTTGAGATCTACATAAAATACCTGCATATTTCTCAATCCAATGCCTTCCAACACATCCAGCTAAATATGCACTTCCACATCCAACTAATTCAATAAAATTAGGTGTTACTTCAGGCCATACAAAAGTATTAGTCAATTTAGACATAGCATTAGATAACACAGTTGGTTGGTTACGAAATTCATGGCAAAACCATGTATCATGCGGCTCATCTCTCATTGCAAAAGATTTAACAATACGTCTCTTTTCATTTATTTCCCCGCCAAATATCTTATATTCACCTAATTCTACATAACCAAATTGACCATCTTCTATATCAATTACATGATCTGCCAAATTTGATAATGCTAAACAGTCCGAAGAAACAGCTGCGAAATCATCTGATACAGCAATAGAAAGTACACTCAATCCTTTTCTAATGAAAAACAATTTCCCAGGAAAGTTTAAATCTAAAAATGCTACCGCAAATGAACCTTCTAATTCTTCTGTCAATTTTTTAAAAGTATCTTTCCATGCATTAATATTATTTTCACCACACTCCTCATCACTATGTGTGTTTTTATATTCATTCAAATATACGTATGCAGATTTTAAAATCACTTCAGTGTCAGAGCCTGTTTTCCATTCATAATCAGGATAATTTTCTTTAATATCCGCGTAATTCTCTATAATACCATTATGAACAATAGCAAGATTCTTATAAATAAAAGGATGTGTATTTTTAATACTAATGCACCCATGTGTAGCCCAGCGAGTATGCCCTATTCCAATTTGACCTTTTTCATTAGACTTTTTCAAACCATGCACAGATCCAATTTGTTTGTTAATTTTAAAGCTACCATTATCAATTAAAGATATTCCACAAGAATCATAACCTCTGTACTGTAAATATTCTAAACCGTTATACAATCTATCATAAACATTGCCATCCTTATGAATAATTCCTATTAACCCGCACATCTTAAATTTTTCTCCTATACTGCTTTTGCTCAGCTCGTGTAACAGCTAGACACTGAGATTTTACATCTTTAGTAATGACACTACCAGCTCCAACTTGCACATCATTTCCTATGACAATTGGAGCAACATATGAACTATTAGCCCCTAACAAACTATTGTCACCTACAACTGATTTGTTTTTATTTTTTCCATCATAATTACAAAACACTACGCCAGCTCCTACATTAGAGCCTGCACCTATTTCAGCATCCCCAACATAGCTCAAATGTTTTGCTTTGCTCCCATTAGAAAATTTACTATTCTTAGTTTCAACAAAGGATCCTATTTGCACATTTTGACCTAAAACAGTTCCAGATCTTATATTCGCAAATGGACCCACAATACAATCTTCACCTATACAGCTATCCTCAATTTGTGAAAAAGATTGAATTTCAGTTCCAGATTTAATCATTACCCCTCTTTTAAAAACCACATGTGGATTAATTCTCACATCAGCCTCAACTATTGTATCATATGAAAAATAAACTGAGCTTGGATCAAGCATTGAAACGCCTTTTTCTAAAGCTGCACTACGCCACTTATTTTGCAATTTCTCCACAACATCGCAATAATCTTTCTGAGTATTTATACCTATATCGCACTTAGATTCAACCATTCTAACTTTTAAGCCACTTTGATGTGCAATTCTTACACATTCAGTTAAATAATATTCGCCATGAATTAATGGAATTTCACTCAATAGTTTATGAAAATGCTTACCTTTGCAAAGCATCCACCCTGCATTTCTAAATGGAGTTTCATTTTTATAAACTGACGCTTCTTCAATAGCTACTACTTCATCACCTTCACATTTAATTCTACCATAAGAATGTTTCCCCTTACTTGGAACTCCACCAATCACTAAATCACTTTCTTTTAACTTATTGAGTGCTGCTCTAATAACACTCTCATCAACTAAAGGACAATCTCCTAACAAAATTAAAACATTTTCACTTAACTCTTCAGAAATCATAGCCTTCACTGCAGCTCCAGTGCCTTTTTGATCATTTGATTGCTCATATAAATCATATTGCTCATCCTGAAATTGAGATTTATCTTTTACAACAAGGTTAATAGAACTAAGATTTAACTTTTTACATAAATTAATTGGATAATCTATTACTCTCTGCCCGCATAGATCTACAAATAATTTTGATTTCTTTCCAAATCTAGTCCCAGATCCAGCTGCTAATATGATTCCAATTGTCATATACTCTTATAACAAATAAACAAGAAATTGCAACTGATATAATAAAACTTAAAATAGATTAAATTTAATCTATTTATTAACACTTTCTTAACTATTTTTATTTATCTATAAGTTTCTTGATATTTTCAACTTCGAGTCCTAAATTTTCTTCCTTTTCAATTCCAGTTTCTATTTTTTTAATACTATGCAAAGCAGTTGAATGATCCTTTCCTCCTAGAAGGCGCCCTATTTCTGGCAATGATCTATCAGTTAACTCTCTACACAAATACATAGCAATTTGTCTGGGCTTTAAAATTTCTCTCTTCCGAGACTTTGAGCATAATTCATCTTTTTCGATTCTATAATACTCACAAATAGAATTAATAATTAAATCTGGTGTAATAATTCTTTTATCTTGCACAAACTCTTTTAAAATTCCCCGAACAGTTTCAAGATCTAAATCTTTTTTGAAAAAATCTACATACGCAATGACTCTCATTAAAGCTCCACCTAATTCACGGATACTTGATTTCACATTTTCAGCAATAAAATGCAGTATGTCATCATTGATATTTCTACCTACAGACTTTTCTTGCAAAATACTCAATCTTAACTCATAATTTGCAGGATGTATGTTTACAACCAGTCCACTACCTAATCTAGAACGTAATCTTTCTTCAATTCCAGATAACTCAGATGGAGCCTTATCAGCAGAAATAATTAGCTGCTTACCCTGTGAAATTAAATATACAAATGTATGAAAAAATTCTTCCTGTGTTGAATCTTTACCAGATAAAAACTGAAAATCATCTATCATAAGATAATCAAATGATCTCAATTCCTCTTTAAATGACATCATATCTCTTTGCTTTAATGCAGTTATAAATTTAATCATAAACTGCTCAGCAGATAAGTAGCATATATTTTTACCATCACGGTTTTGTTTGATATACCAACCTACAGCATGCATTAAATGTGTTTTTCCTAGACCAACAGGTCCATATATAAATAATGGGTTGAAAATTCTATCTGAAGATTCTGCTATTCTCAAAGCAGATGTAAATGCCATTTCGTTAGATCTACCAACAATAAATTTATCAAAAGTCATTGCAGGATCTAAAGGAAGTGAATATTCACTACTCACATTAGATGATTTAGGAGTGCTTTTTTTTGCTTTTACGCATAATGAAACACCCAAATCACACGTTTCTCTTACGATATCTTGGAGAATGTCTAAATAATGAATAGAAATCCAATTAGATACAAATTTACTATTTACAGAAAGCTGTAAATTATCACCTTGTACACTTGCTTCAATACCTGAAAACCAACTTTCAATTATCTCGCTACCTAATTTGACTCTTAATTTACTTACTACTGATTCCCAGACGTTATTCATTAGGCAGCGCTATGAAATGTTTTAGACATTTTGCTGATTTTTCTACTAGCATTTGCATGATGCACAATACCAACTCTACCGCATTTGTCTACGTAAGATTGAACTTTTTGGAAAAGCTCAACATTTTTTTCTCCACTTTCCATGGATTGCGCCAAACTCTTAATTAAGCTTTTTAATCTTGTCTTTTTGCTCTTATTCTCTATACGCACTCTAGTATCTCTACGAATACGTTTTTTTGTGGAAGCATGATTAGCCATTTTCACCTCATTTAACCACAATTCTACAACAATTTCTGTAATCAATAAATAGTGTAAATCTTAATTCTATGCACAATATAAAATTTGAAGACCGTTCAATTTATACTGTTCATGTCTCTAATTATGCACATACTATAACGAATATTTTCTGCTTTCCATAAATGAATTAAGTATTGTCATTGCAGATAATGCATCATCAGTATCTAGCTTCATTCCTGCACTATAAGTGGATGAAACATATAAACTACTTAGTCGCTCATCAAAAGTTGCAATTGGACCATCCCATAATTTTTTTAACTCATCTATAAATAGTTGTGTTTTCTTGCATTGAAATGCTTCTTCACCTTTCATATTTAAAGGCCATCCTACTACAATACCCACAACTTCTCGCTCAACAATTAAATCATGTAATAAAGCTGTAACTTTACTTTTAGGTCCATATATTCCATTTGGAAATGCAAATTTCTGATCATAATCTGAGAATGCTACACCTGTTCTCACTTCTCCAAAATCAACGCCCATTAATACGCCTTTTTGTGGAATACTCACTATTTCACCAACCTTATCACTATGCTAACCTAATTTTCATTATAAAACACAGTGCGCTGTGGATGTCTGAAATCTACTATATTAGTTTTTGGAATTTGTGGTGGTAAAGTCAGATAACGCATTAACGATTTTTCTAATTTATGATCCCCACATTTTATCCTTAACCCAGAATCTAAAATCACATCCCATCTATTTTGTCTTACCCTATGAACAGCCCATGTAGTGTCTAATATATTGGAATGTTTGAGCAAAATATATAACAAATCACTTGCTTCATATTCATTAAAATCACCCAAATAGTGTATACGATTTATAGGATAGTGTGTGCCAAGCGCTAATCCATCAGAAGTAATGTAAATCTCATCTTTTTTAAATATCGGAATATGCTCTTCGATAAAAATTATAACTCTATCAGGCCATACTTTCTTTACAATACAGTTTTTCACCCAAGGCATTTTTTTAATTTGTTTTGACAAAACTGCTACATTTAATTTATACATAAATTTACTTTTCACAGCATCAATAACATCTTGTTCTTGAGTTGCAATATTTCCAAAAACAGAAATATGCTTAATTTGATAAACACGCAATTGCTTGAAATAAAATATACTTACGAAAATGACAAACACTAAAATAAGTATTTTTTTGAATCTATTACCCATAATATGATTATTATATGTTTTTATGCAGGAAAATATATACTACACTGAACTTATATGGATTTAAATAAAAATCAAGAACTCGCTATGCATTGTAGAGAAAATTTACTAATTGTAGCTGGAGCGGGAACAGGTAAAACCAAAACCTTAATAAGCAAGATGTCACATTATATTAATCAGGGATTTGTATTGCCTCATCAAATTATTGCAACTACCTTTACCAACAAAGCAACTCAAGAAATAAGGAAAAGGCTAGAAGACAGTGTTGGAATGCATGCATCACAAATTTCAATAGGAACTTTTCATAAACTTTCGTTAAATATTGTACAGGAAAATGCAGAATTATTAGGATTCAAAGAAATCCAAGTATTGCCATATGATGATCAACTTCAATTAATAAGAAAAATTTCTAATCATATGAAATATAAAGGTTTAAAACCAAGCCAACTATTAGATACTATTCAAAGAGCTAAAGAAAAAAATGTTTTTGATAATCTAAGCGCTATAGAGCATGATATACATGATATTTATGCCAAAACTTTAAAAAGCATGAATGCTATGGATTTTGCTGACTTACTTTCAAATACTATTAAGCTTTGGGAAAACAACCCTGAAATTCTTAAGCAATATCAAGAAAGATATAAATTAATATGTGTGGATGAGTATCAAGATATTAATGAAGCTCAACACCATTGGTTACAGTTACTTTCCAACGACCAAAATCAAATTTGCTGTGTAGGAGATCCAGACCAGGCTATATATGCTTTTAGAGGATCAGATATAAAATATATTTTAAACTTTTCTGAGGATTTTACTAATTCTAAAAAAATCGTCTTAGATCAAAATTATAGGTCTACAGATAAAATTATTAAAAATTCAAACTCTATCATTAAGCATAATAAAAAAAGATTAGATAAAACTTTGTTCACAAATATTACTTCTAATAGAAATGTTGATGTGTTTATTGGAATGCATGAAAAAGAAGAAAGTAATGAAATATGCAAACTAATTGCACAAGAAAAATCTGAAAACCCTCAAGCAACAATAGGAATACTTTTTAGAACTTCAGCACAAATGGATTCAATGGAAGAAAGTTTGCTTAATGCCAATATTAAGTACACTATAGTTGGATCAATTCAACTATTAGATAGAGCAGAAGTTAAAGATGCAATATCTTATGTACGATTCTTAGCAAACCCAAGTGATTTAATGGCATTCAACAGAATGACTCAAACACCTAAAAGAGGTATTGGGTTAACTACATTAGATAAGATTGCAGAATCTCCTGGAGATAATGTAGAAGAAAAAATTCTCAATCTCAGTACAACTCTTAATCAAGGAACTTTCTCTAAATTAGAGTCTTTGTTAGAACAGTGGAAAAAATGGAGAAGCATGAACATAGACTTCCCTACTCTTATGGAAAAAATTATTCATGAATCTGGATTATTCGAAGCTTCAGAAAAGCATAGACAAGAAAATCTCGTAAGATGGCTTGATTCAATTTCAGAATTCAAAAGCGCTGAAGAATATATTAACTATATATTATGGAGCAATATAAAATCTGATGATGATAATGATGTGCAATTGATGACTGTGCATGCTGCTAAAGGTTTAGAATTTGATATTGTTTTCTTGCCTGGTTGGGAAGAAGGTTTGTTCCCACATGTACGATCAAGAAGCAATACAGAAGAAGAAAGAAGATTAGCATATGTAGCAATTACAAGAGCAAAATCCTACCTAGCAATCTCATATGTACAAAGCAGAATGCAGCATGGAAGATATATGTCTAGTGTTCCATCAAGATTTATTCGTGAACTTGATTCCTCACACGTTACTTTTAAATCATTTAAGCAAAAAGGCATGGTTGGTAAAAAAGTTTTCCATGATGTATTAGGATATGGAATGATTGAAGAGGTTGGAGCTAATCATGCTCAAGTTCGATTTGGAAATAATGTAAAAGTGGTTGAACTTAAAAGCTTAATACAGTGCCAATAAAATTCACTCAATCCAAATGAAACACACTTATAAAAATTTAATAACACTAAAACACAATATATTTAGCCATAGCAGCTAGATTAAACAAATCTTGCAAAATAATTTAACCAAATTTACCTATACTTTTGTGGAGTATACACCTTTTTGGCAAACTTAAATTGATTTGAAGCAATTGTAGGGTCAGGAAAATTAGCATAATAAAACAGCCTGTCTAATTCACATTTGATAAGCTGACATCCACATTTATATGTGTCATTTTTCCTAGGATATGTTACATAATCACATTGATATCTCTCTAAATTATTATTACTATATGCATTACTACCCTTTTCATACATTGTATTTTCTAAATGAACAAATTCTATACTAAAACTAGGGTTATATGAAAAATGTTCTGGGATACTTTCATTACTTTTAAAATCACACATACATATTTTCATAGGCATATATCCATTTCTACCTTTTTGTATAGCACTCTCAATAGTGTCATATGCAAACCTCAAACTATGAAAATTATTATAACCAATATAATACTCCATAAGGCAGGAATATTCTCTGATATCTAATGAATCGAGATTATTATATGTTAAATTCAACGTAGTTAATTTTGCTAATCTCAAAATAGGCATCTCATTAATAGCATTATTACTTAAATCTAAAATACGTAATTCCTCAAGTGTATTAATCTCTGCTGGAATAACTTCAATTGGATTGTTTCTAATAATAAGTATATGTAAGTTCTTTAACTTAAATATCCATTGAGGAAATTCTGTTATGCCAACATTATCTAATTCAAGGTAGACTAAATTTGGATACGCAAAGTACGCAAACTCCTTAATAATATTATTATCATCATCGATGTTTTTCATTATAAGGCCTAGAACATTTTGATTTGAAGAATAACGAGATTTAGTCCATTGAGCTTTGCCCTCAAGCACACGAATACATATATCACCACCATATGTGCCATATGTATATTCATTAAATGCTTCTTCAGTAGAGTTTCTTACTTTTTTTTACTGATTTTTGGCTTTTCACTCAAATACTGCAATAAAGTATTTTCATACTTCATTGTTGGTCTCTTGAATGTTAATGCAAGCTTTTTAATGTCTGTATTAACTCTTAATTCTGTAATTTTGCCATTAGCATCCATAATATAAACTTTGACTCCTTCTTTTACCATAAAAACCTGCTGTAACTTAAAAATAGCAAATTCTAGCTTCTCACATTTATGCAAATGAAATTTTAATTCACATGGCACAGTATTAGGTGTTCTAGACAGCTTATTTATCATATCCACACAAATCATACCTTTCAAACTTGGAAAACACTTAGAAATTGAATCTTTTATCACTCTTGCATTACTTGCACTCTCTAATGAGTTCTCAGAAATATCAATTACAAGTGCTTTAGCATGCAATGGATCACAAAGAAATTCAGTGATATGCGCTCCACGTAACCCTAAATATTCTAAGTTTATTAACGCTCCACCATGCAAAAATTTATCAGTAGCAATTGGATTATGAGTAAAATCTAAATATTTAAGGTATTTTGAGGACTCCATTGCCTGTAGAGAACAATCTGCATCTCCTGCATTACCAATATTCTTAAAATATTCCCCTTTATTATCTCGTGTTAATTCATTGTTTGAAAAATTTGCATAAAGTAATTCATGTAAAAATTTACTTCTGCTATCAAAAATTCCATGCAATTTATTAGAACTTAAATCAATCCAATATAAGTGAGAAAAACGATCAAGGTGATTCTTAAAAAATTTGTCAAAATATATTTTGTCTTCTAACGTGTTGTTTTTTATAATAATCTCAGATAAAGATAGTGTAGTGTCAGAAATGCTATGAATATCATAAGTAAAACGACTTAATTTGCAATTAATTACCTCTAGCCTTACCAAGCCCATATTGAATATTTCAGAAAGCTCAGGCCATGTAGCGTCATTAATAAAATTAACATGTTGAATAGAAAGAGATAATAATCTTCCTTGAAATTCATCTTTATCATCTTTTAATAATTTCAAATATTCTTTAATGAATGCGTTAGCACTATGTTTAAGTTTCCCATTAATCTCAACTGAAGCTAGAAATGCACACTGCTTTCTTTGATACTCTTCTATAACAATAGACCCTATAAATAGCGATGTTTGCAATATTTCTGATAATTTTGGATTAATATAAATAGTATTTTCCTTTAAAAATTTCAGCAAATTCTGAGAATCCTTAAAATACTTAGAGCTATCAGAATCCTTAGGGTGCTTAGCGTTATTAAAAACTATTTGAATATCATTTAACTCACCTACAATATTATTGGCATATACTACTTTTTTATTACTTAAATTTCTTAATTTCTTTAATTGATTTAATGCACCATTACAATATTCTACATACTTACATCTTCCATCTGCTAAATGATCTTCAAGATGTTCAATTCCCTTATCACGACACTCTTTTTCATGAATATCAGGATATGTATAAAACTCCTCTTCAACAATTTCCTCTTCAACTAACAAGCTTGCGTAATCAATCTCTTCTTCCTCTTCTGCCTGCTGTACCATTTCAGCACTGCTATGACCAAGACTACTATCCTCTTCTTCAGATGATGTATCTGATTTTACATGCTCTGTAGATATTTTTTTATCAACTTGCTTATGCTCATCATTTGTTTGTAACTTAAAACTACTTAAAGGAGTGCTTCCAGAACTTATAGCATCTGTTACTAATGCAGACTTATGAACTACCCTACTAGATTCAGGGGTTGTTCTTCCTGAAAAACTCTTGGGAGAGTTAGTAGGAGAATCATAAGATGGTGGTTGAGATGCAAGATTTTGAACATCACGACGAGAAGACCTTGTAGAGCTAGGAGGAGTGTTTTTACTCTCTTCAACAGATGATGCCACTCTTGAATGTAATGATTCTGTAAAACTGCTATTAGACGCAGTGCTTGAAGTAGAGGCTTGAGGTGAATTGCCTATATTTACACTAATATAACCTAATTTGCTACGAACCCTATCCCCAACTTGCAAACCTTGGGCTCTTCTATCTCTGGGAATACTTCCGACTCTATTTGCAAAACGTAAAGCAGATTCTAATTTACTACTTGCATCCTGATATTCTTTAGGTAAACACAAAGCATTTATCAACATTTGAGCATCTTCACTAGTTGGTGAGTTTTCCACTGAATCTATATATTGACCCATTTGTTGTTGCAACACTTCAAGCAAATCTTCTGGCCCACTACACACCACACTTTGGCTTCGTGTTTGAGATAAAGCACGCAACTCATCTCCAGCCCATACATTTTGGGTAGCAAAACTTAATAACACAGAACATAACACAATTTTAACATTTGTATTCATAGCACTTAACCTAGCACAAAAATTAGAAAAATCAACATAACATCTCTTACTTTTATTACATTAAGTTATTTTTTTCTTTTAACTTGCAGGATTTGCATAATCATCTGCTTCGTAGTTCTCGAAAAACAAAATATCACTTATATTGATAGATATCTCTTCTAATACCTTTAAAGATGGAGCTGTTAAACGTGATAAGCGCATCAAAGCTTCTTCATTTCCACCTTGCGCTTTAAGCTCACGAGTACGTTTCACATATGCATCTAAAATACTGTATATCTGTTTCATAGATTCATATGCACTTACACTATTTGATTGTTGAGAAGGGTAACCACTATATGATCTTGTATTTTCAAAATCTCCTACACTCAGAATTGATTGTGTAGAAAAGAACACACAACATAACATAACTTTAATATTAATATTCATGGGATTAAATTAGCACATAAATCTGAAAAATCAATATTAAATCAAATATTTACTTAAACTTCACTAATATTAGTAATAATTTCCTTTAATAACCCTAAAATCACAAACCAAACTTATTTTTTAATACGATCTACACACAATTTAATATCTGATTCCATTGAATTATCCATTAATTGTATATCTTCTTTTCTATATTCATGAGTTTGTGTTTTCACTTGCTTTTCTTTTGAATATTGATTTTGGAAGAATGATGGCTCATTTTTCTTTAGCAAAACAATATTGTACATTTCATTAATGTCTGTCGAAACTTGCTTAACTTCATCTGCTTTCTTTGCAGTTAAAAGCATCATAACTGACTTCTTAGATGTCTGACTGTTTCTATTGGCCAATACTAAATCACCTAAAGGTACGTTTTGCAATCCAGGAACACCTGATTTAGATGATTCGGTTACATTACTAAAAACCCCACCAATAGAAATTGTTTCATTAAACTTCACGGCTATTTGTGTGTTCAAATTTGCATGTATTACTTTCGCAGAGTCATTTAATGATCCTGATGCATTTTTAAATGTAGTTTTACTGATCTCAAGCACCAAATTTAACATGATATTATTTGGATCTACTTGCTCTGATCCAGCAATTTCTAGTTTTATACCAGATGGAATGTTAGAAATAGCAGATCCTACATCACCACCAGTATTAACAAAAAGCTTGTCACCAGAATCAAATATACCTTTACCACCTGGCATAAGTCGAATTACTGGCCTAGATACAATGTCAATTATAGAACTACTTGAATTTAATATATTAAGATTATATCTAATGCTATCAAATCCAATTGCAAATCCTTTAGAAATTACTCTTGTAGGCATATTTGCATCGTTTAATACCCATTTACCATTTTTCAAAATTTGATTTTTTTCAGAAGTATTACTATAAAAAGGCATCGAAACATTTCCAACATTAGCAATAGCTTGTTTATTTTCAAGTCGAACACTCAAACCCTTGGAGAACTCATCTTTTTTAAACTCCTGTAAGGTTTCCAGGAAATTATTTCCTTTTGAAAAAGAACCTGTTTCATCAAAGCTTAAAACTACACACTCAATTATTATATTAGAATTATTTTGCTCTGAAGCATCAGGTTGCTCAGGTTGATCTTTCTCAATTTGTATATTTTGATTAACTTTTCTATGTGTTTTTTGCCAATCTTGTAATCTTTGACGCAGATATTTAATTGCAGCTAAATCATCAGACTGATTTGCATATTTATTCGCATATGCATTAGCTTTCACGATATTATTTTGAGAGGCATAAATTAAAGCTGCCAATCTATAAACTTGCAAATTATTTGAACCATACTTTAATGCTTTATCGATTGAGTTTCTAGCAAGCGTAACATTTCGTGTTGCATAAGCAGCACTAGCCATACCATAAAGAGCTTCTTCATTATTGTCATTAATCATCAAAGTTTTAGCAAATGCACTTATTGCTTTACGATAATCATGCTCTCGTAAATAATGCCTTCCAATTGCTAAAGAATATCTCCAGTTATTGGGATCCATATTCAAAGCACGTTTATATGCCACAACAGATAATCCTGCATATGATGGATCATGTTCTGCAAGCTTATCGTATACAAATCCATTCATTAAGTGCACACAAGGCGCGTTAGTTCTCATATTTAAGTTTAAGTTTAAAAGCTTAGAAGCAGAGTACCAGTCTTCTTTTTCAACACTTTGAATAATTTTAGAATTAATACTTACTTTTTTAACTTTTTTCTCGTCACAGCCAACTATAACCAAACAAAGTAATAAAATTTTTATACGCTTATACATATGAATATTCCAATCAATACTCTGTAGATACCGAAGAAATATAAATGTTTTGTTAATTTTCTACAAAAAATTAGTGTACACACATAAGTAAACATACACATGATTATTGATGAAAAATTTAACTGTACATAATTAAACTTAATAACAAATGCTCCTAATGATGGGATAATATTTAAAATAAATGCATAATCTAGAGAATCTTTCTTACAAATTGAGAAAAATCTAAATGCAGTATAATATGTCCCAAGGCTACTTGCTCCTGGTAAAAAAGAAAACAAACTAAATGTTGAAACTAGAGTTGCTTGTTTAAAATTTAGTAAATCCATTTTTTGATTACCATTATTATATTTATCAATTATAAAAAATAAAAATCCAAAAATTATAGATGAGATTCCAAGCATGCAATTTAAATTCATATTTCTAATCAAAAATCCAATAATAATCTTTGGAAACAAAATAATGAACATAAGATGAGCAGTATTTAAATTATCTCTTTTAAAAAATTCTAAAATCAAATTCATGATTTTTTTATGGAAAAATATCGCTGTAACCAGTGCTGTAACTCCATGAAGTAGGCCAATATTTTGAATTTTAAAACCTAATAACAGCATATGCATTGAAGAGCTAATAGGAAAAGCTTCTAGTAATCCATGTAAGAAATATTCCACATTCAAAAATAACACATTGAATATAAGTTTAAAATGTGATTTTTTTAATTATGTTTACTGTAATTTTAATGGCTATTTTCACATTTAATGTCACGCCAATATATTCTAGCTTGACACAGCAGCGGATAATAGAAAATTTAGAGCACATGAATTTGGTCAATCCTCAACAGTTGAAATACATATTGCGAATGCAAAAAAAAGATGATTCTGCTGTGATGGAACTAATAGGGGATAATGTTTCAGAGTCAATTTCTAAGATTCATGATAATGAGAAATTAGAAAAAATAGATGAAGCAGTAAATGTTTTCTTAAGTGAGATGCTAGATAAAAATTTATATTGGGAAGATCAATTTGCGAATCACTATGCTATGCGTGCTTTTGCAAAATATACTTATCAATATATTCCAAACAAATCAGTTGTCTTAGATTTTGAATCTCATACATTAGATTTTACTGTTGATTTTGCATTTTCAAAATATGGAGATGTAAATTCACAAAAATTCACGCCACAACATAATTTTGATTTTTTAAAACATGCTATTCAAACAGCTTTTCAAGATTCTGATGTGAATATATTTATAACACCTTTACGCATCACTCTTGAAAAAGATAATTATGCAGGAGTATTACACTGGGTCACGTTAGCTGTAGACCGTAAGAAATGTTGGATCATAGACTCTACTATAAGAGAGTATCCGGTATTTATAAAAACATTAGCAACATTATTAAATGATGCTGAAACAATATGGGAATATGAATCTTTTTCAACTAAACAGCAAGGAAATAATGAATTATGTGGCTTTTTTACTATGTTTTACATTATGAAAATATTAACAAGCAATTCAATCGAAGGTGGGATTAAAGAATTTGCAGAATTAGGAAGTGATTACGTAAGAATCGGCAATTTAGTTCAAATAATGAAAAATGACTTTATAAGAAAATTAGCAATTAATAGTAGATATCAATCTCAATAATTATTTGATAATGTTAAAGCAATGAAAATATCTGTAATTGGTGGAAATGGGCGTATGGGACAAGCTATCATTCATAGCGCTCAAAATCAAAATATCACTCTTCACTCAGTGATTATTAAGAAATCATCACAATATATTGGAGAAAAAATAGTAGATACTTTAATCTCAAATGATATAAAAGACATTAAAGGATCAGATGTAATATTAGATTTTTCTGATCATATTTCTGGAAAAAACAATGTAGAAATTGCTGCTTTATATAACATTCCAATTTTAATTGGGACTACTGGGGATCATCAACTATCAGATTATAAAGATTCTGGAGCAACAATTATATGGGCTCCAAATACATCAATATCTTGGAATATCATTAGAGAAGCTATTGAAAAAGTATGTGAAAATGTTCAACTATCATCCACATTAGGAGAAGTGCATCATAAAAACAAAATAGACAATCCATCAGGAACTACAAAGCAGCTTGATTCTCAAATTAATGCTGATCAAATTTGGTCTTTACGAGCTGGTGATAAAATGTCCATGCACCAATTTATGGGGTTAAATTCACAAGAAATGATAAGATTTGAACATCAAGTTTTTGATCGTCAGCTTTATGCAAATGATGCATTAGTTGTGGCCAAATGGTTAAGAGATAAAAGTGGATTATTTACAATGAAAGATTTTTTGCAATCAAAAATTCAAACTTAACATTCTAGTCTTCATAAAAATCGTGTAAATTATGCATAATGACTTTAAAAACTGATCCGAAGCGAGTTGATAAAATTTTTGCTACTTTATCAAAAGATAAATTACCAGACACAATAGCTCTTGAATATAGTGATCACTATACTTTATTAGTTGCTGTGATTTTATCTGCTCAATCAACAGATGTTCAAGTAAATAAAACTACCCCTGCTCTATTCGCAGTTGCATCGACTCCGCAAAGCATATTAGATCTTGGAGTAGACAAATTAATGGAATATGTAAAATCAATTGGTCTATACAAATCTAAATCAAGAAATATAATCGCAACAAGTAAGATGTTAATAGAAGAATTTAATTCTATAGTTCCAGACAATATGGTTGATTTGCTTAAATTACCTGGTGTTGGAAGAAAAACTGCGAATGTAATATTGAACTTTGCTTTCAGACAACCTACCTTCCCAGTTGATACACATGTATTTCGACTTTCAAGACGATTAGAGATTTCTGAAGGAAAAACACCTGAAAAAGTAGAGCAAGATTTAGAAAAATATGTCCCTGAACAATGGGCATTAGATGCTCATAATTTGTTAGTTTGGCATGGTCGAACTGTATGCAAAGCGCGAAAACCAGACTGTAAAAATTGCTCATTAAATGTTGTATGTGAATCTGAGGATAAAGTTCTCTAAATTTATAAGCTATATAAATTGAGCATGATTTAGAAAAAATGCTAATTTGATTGAATATTATTGAATTTTATGTATAATTGTTCTCATGAAAGTAACAAGCTCATTGAAGACGTTAAAATGCAGACATAAAGACTGTCAAATCGTCAGAAGACGTGGAAAAGTCTACGTAATTAACAAAAAATTTCCTAGATATAAGGCAAGGCAAGGTTAATGGATCATTCCAAAGATGATTCTGCTTCTATTGTTGAAGCGCAATCTGAAACACAAATTGAAACAGATGCTGACAATCAAGTTGATGCGCAAGTTGAAACAAATAGTGAAGTTGCTGTTGAAGTTAGTGCGCCAAAAAAATTAGACAATCATTTTGAAATGATTTTAGCTGCTATAAAAAGATCTATGGATATGGCTAGTGGTGAAGAATCTAAATTGTCTAAAAAAAGTGATAAAAAGTCATTAACAGCGTTGATGGAAATCAAACAAGGTTTAGTTGATGAACAAGCATTACTTGCTGGTTTTTACCATTTAATTTCTGATAAAGGTGATGATTCACATGAAGATGAAAGTGATAATTACAGCATATAACTTTCTAACGAAAGTGTTTTCTTAATTCAAAGGATAAATAATGAAAAAAACTCCATTAATTACTCAATATTGTAATTTAAAAGATCAATATGATGATTGTATTCTATTTTTTAGAGTTGGAGATTTTTATGAAATGTTTTTCGATGATGCTCGAAATGCATCACAAGCATTAAATATAGCCCTCACATCTCATGGGAAAAATACTGATGTCCCGATGTGTGGAATTCCTTATCACGCAAGTGAATCATATATAAGCAAAATGATACATCAAGGTTATAAAGTAGCCTTATGTGAGCAAACTGAGAGCGTAGAAGATAGGTTCGATAAGAAACAACCATTAAAACGAGATGTTGTAAGAGTTATTACAGCTGGAACTTTAACAGAATCTTCAATGCTTGATCCAAAATCATATAATTTTCTGATTTGTTGTAGCCCTATTAAAAAGAATGTGATTGGTTATGCAGTTCTTGATTTATCAGTTGGAGATTTTTTCATAGAAGAACTTACAGCAGATAGTTTGAAAAATGTGTTTTCTAAATGGAATCCTAGTGAATGCTTATTACCAGAAAGTATTTTAAATAATGAAGAATTATGGAGAAGTATTAGTGAGTGGCATACAAAAGTACAATTAATCCCTGATCTAAAATATAATTTAAGGCAAAGTGAAATCAATTTAAAGAATTTGTACAAAATTGAAACATTGGAATCTTTTGGAAAAATCAGTGAAACAGAATTATTAGCCTCTGGATTTGCAGCACAATATATTATGTACACTCAAAAACGAGATGATATAGATTTGAAACCAATAATCAAAATTAATAATAGCCAATTTATGCATTTAGATAAATTCACAAGAGATAACTTAGAAATAATTCAAACTTTACAGGGATCTGCTAAAGGAAGCTTATTTCATGCTTTAGATGACACCATTACTGCAGTTGGAGGTCGATTACTTAAATACAGACTTACATCACCTTTAAAACATGTGGAAGAAATTCAAGCAAGATTAGATAGTGTTGAGTGCTTCGTAAATAATTCTCATACAATAAAACCAATTAAAAACCACTTATCGGAATGTGATGATTTAGAACGAATGTTAGGGCGAGTAATGTTACAACGTAATAGCCCATTAGATTTAATAAAAATTGCAAATAGTTTGATTGCAGCAGAAAATATTTATAATATTATTTATGAATTAGACTCTCCTGCAGAGTTAAGAAATTCTTTAGATGCTCTTTCAAATAACAAAATAATTATACAAAAAATCGTATCTGCTGTAGTAAGTAATCCACCACTAAAAACCAATGAAGGTGGATTTATCAAAATTGGATATAACTCACAATTAGATGAATTAAGAGAAGCAAAAAGTGTTTGCAATAAACAAATAGAATGTTTACAAGAAAAGTATAAAGAAGACACAGAGATTCCAACTTTGAAAATTAGACATAGTAATATGTTTGGATATTGTATTGAAGTTCCGATTAGTCAAAAGAAAAAAGTTCCATACTCATTTAATGAAAAACAAACTTTATCTACTGTTTCAAGATATACAACTGATACTTTAACAGAGATTAATCAGAAGATTTTTCATGCAGATGAAGAAGCTTTGAAAAGAGAGATGCAAGTTTTTGAGGAATTGAATCAATTTATAAAAGCATCTAAAAAATCTATTATCTGTGCATCTAAATCTATTGCATTAATAGATGTCACTGTAAGTTTAGCTAATAAAAGTATAGAAAATAAATATTATAAACCAATCATTGATAAAAGTAATAATTTTGATATTCAAAATGGAAGAAATCCTATTGTAGAAAATATTTTACGTTCTCAGAAAGAAGATTTTACTGCAAATAATTGCACTTTAAATGAAAGAAAATGTTTGTTAATGACTGGTCCGAATATGGCAGGAAAAAGCACGTATTTGAGGCAAAATGCATTGATCACATTAATGGCACAAGCAGGATCTTATATTCCAGCTGAGAATTCTCATATAGGAGCTGTAGATGGAATATTTGTCCGTATAGGAGCTTCCGACAACCTATCTAAAGGAATGTCTACTTTTATGACTGAAATGGTTGAAGTTGCTTGTATATTAAACCATGCAACTGAACATAGCTTAATTGTCGTTGATGAAGTTGGACGAGGCACTTCAACTGCTGAAGGAGAAGCAATAGCAACTGCAATCATGGAAGATATTTCGAAAAAAAGAATACGTTCATTATTTGCTACACATTACCATGAATTAGTAAAAATAGCAGATCTAGATAAAAATATATTTTGTATGACAATGTCTATCAAAGACATTAATGATAAACTAATATTCCTACATAAAGTTGTAGAGGGATCTGCAAGCAAATCTTACGCACTTGCTGTTTGTCAAATGGCTGGAATTCCTCAGCATGTAATTAATCGATCAAAAGAAATTTTAGAAAATAACAAAATATAAATGATCTATATAAATTTACAAATCAAATAATTTAGCAAAGTATTAAAAACAATCTGAATTTAGATTATACAGAAACTGATCCAATATGATCAAATAATTCACTAACCCATTTTGTTTGGATTAATTTTGGCTTTTTATGAGGAACTATTTGTAATTTTTCAACATTGTTTCCTCTTTGCTGTTTAACGACAACACCATCTTTAATTTCCAAACGTAACCAAGATAACTTTCTATTATAGAAATTTGTATCAGAAGATTCATAATAAAATATAACTTGAGGATCTAATGGATGAGCAACAACTGCTTGTCCATATTGTTTATATAAAGCATTTTTACTTAATCCAATTACATTTTTTAGAATCATATATCCATGCTTTTCTTTTTGACATCCAGTTAGGAGTAAGGAAAGAAAAATAACAGAAATTTTAATCATAACGAATTCTCCCACATCTTAGTGATATTATCTACTTTTTTTAATTCCTCTGAAAAGTGTTTAGATCTTACAATCATTTCTTCTTTTACATCTTCAGGAGCTTTGGACATAAATTTATCATCATTCATTTTACTTGTAGCATTAAGATAATTTTTTTCCATTTCACTTCTGATTTTTACAAATTTATCTCTAATAACATTTTGCTCACAATCCTGAATAGGCACACACAGATGACCTCCATCAACAGGGTATGGCATATAATCTTTTTCATAGCTTTGATCTGAATGATGAATATCTTGTTTTGTCATTTTTTGAATAATTCCATATAATGCATCATGTTTATTATTATCGCTTAAGTATAAAATAGGCTTTTTATCTATTATAAATAATGCTTTACAAAATCTTATAGATTCAACAACGTTTTTTACAAATGTGATTTCTGAAAACTCTTTTTGCTCTACTTGCTCAGGCCACTTTTCATTCAAAATTTCACTTCCAAATAAATCTTTATAAATATAACTAGAAATAAATGGAACAAAAGGATTTAGTGCAATCAAAAGCATCTGAAAGCACTGTTTTAAAGTATATTTAGTTTCTTCTGCATATTCTGAATGAAGCAAATGCTTTGCTCCTTCTAAATACCAACTACAAAATGTTTCCCATACAAGTCGATAAATTTTATGCGATGATTGATGTAAATTCCATACATTTATATCTTCTTTAATTTGCGAAATTTGAGATTGAACATGATTTAGAATCCATAAATTCCATACGTGTGTTATATCAACTTCTTTAGCTTGCTTAACATGATCGCCAGTGAATTGATATAAATTCCATATCTTAATACAAAAATGACGTGCATGATCAAGATTTTTATCACCAAATTTAACATTTTTACCAGGTATAGAAGAATGTAATAATGCAAATCTTAAAACATCTACACCTTCTTTTTTAACAACGTCCATTGGATCTACAACATTATTTTTAGATTTGGACATTTTCTTTCCAAAATCATCTTGTACTAATCCATGCAAATACACACTTTTAAAAGGTACTTTCTTCTTGAAAAAGGTGCCAAACATAACCATTCTAGCAACCCAGAAAAACAAAATATCACTTCCTGTGACAAGAAAATCATTTGGATAATAATCAGGTGATAAATTATTGTTTTCTAATGTTGAAAAAGGCCATAAAGCAGATGAGAACCATGTATCTAACACATCAGAATCTTGAACCATATCTTGTATATTCAAACCTAATGCCTTTGCTTTTTTCTCAGCTTCAGCTTTATTTTCTGCTACTATAATTTCTTTTCCACAATACCAAACTGGAATCCTATGTCCCCACCATAATTGTCGAGAAATACACCATGGCTTAATATTATTCATCCAATGTTTGTATACACTAATAAAATGCTCAGGAAACACTTTAATCTCTTTTAGTGCGTCTAGAGCTTTCTGCGCCAAATCATCTGTATTAATAAACCATTGATCTGTTAAACGCGGCTCAAGCAATGAATTAGACCTATCTCCAAACGGTACTACATTCTTTATATTTTCTACTTTTTCTAAGTGATCATCTAAATCTTCAACAATCAAATCTCTAACTTTAAGCCTATCAAGTCCTAAATATTTCTCAGGTACTAATGCACTTTCTAGCTCACCTTTTCCATTAAAAATAGTTTCAGGTTTTAAATTATGATCCTCACCTATTTCGCAGTCCAAGAAATCATGTGCTGGCGTGATTTTAACGGCACCAGTTCCCATTTCAATTTCACAACGCTCATCAGCTATGATAGGAATTTTGACACTTGTTAGAGGGATTGTAGCGTGCATACCAATCAATTCAGAATATCGATCATCTTTAGGATTAACAGCAATCGCTTTATCTCCAAACATTGTTTCTGGCCTTGTAGTTGCAATAGTTATATATGAACCATTATCTAATTGATATTTTATGTAAAATAATGAACCCTTACTTTCCACAGATTTCACTTCTAAATCAGAAATTGCAGTTTCTAACTTTGTATCCCAGTAAATCATTTTTTTAGCTTTGTAAATTAATCCAGCTTCATATAACTCACAAAATGCTTTTGATACATCATTTTGTATATCAGAATCCATAGTGAATTTAGCATGATCCCAACTTAATAATGCACCTAAAGAGTGTAATTGTTCATAAATATTAGCTTGATATTTGTCTTTCCATTCCCATACTTTTTCTAAGAATTTCTCTCTACCAAGATCATATTTATTTAATGGCATAATTGATTTTTCAACTAATACTTGAGTAGCAATACCAGAATGATCAGTTCCAGGGATCCATAAAATATTTTTCCCGTTAAATCTTTCAAATCTCACTCTAAGATCTTGAACAAAAACATTTAACGCATGACCTATATGCAATTTTCCTGTGATATTGGGCGGCGGAAGAACAATTGCTGCATCATAATTTTCAAATTGAAAATCAGACTTTTTTTCAATGTCTTTAATTTGATCTGTATAGCTCATCCTTTCCTCAACATTTTCTGAATAACTTCTTCTATTACATCATGCATTTTATCTTTAACAGAATTTTTAATCACATTTTCTATTGTTCGCTTAATATAGTTTTCATGATCTTGTAAATATTTTAATACAATTTGTTGAATATATTGCTTATATAACTCACTGTCAGAATTGAAAACACTTTGCAGTGCATCTTGAATCACATTCTCTGGAATATCAGAAATTTCTAATTTTGCCTTTAAATTATCACTGTTTTCAAAAAGCCATTGCTCTAACAAGGGTTTGATAACACTTTCTAATCTATCTTCAGATATAGAAAAACTCTCTGTTTTTTTTATTTCCACACAAGATTCACGATTTTTTATCTCTTTCAACTTTTCAATTGAAGCATGGATTTTATGTAAAGAATTACTTTTACCTTGCATAATCATACCCATATTCTTATCACTCTCATTATCTATTTTTGTTTCTTGCTGATCATCTAGCACAACCTCTTTGACTTCTTCAGATACATGATCTGTGACATCGCTATTGTTTACAGATTTTTTTGTAACTTGGTTTCTTATTGATGCCAAAACATCCTCTAAAGAATTCTTATTCATATCAGAAATTTATCATATTATAAAAAAGAAAAACATATCATCTAAAATAGATAATAGCATGTGATTTAAATTAAACTTTATAAAATGGATTACATTTTAAGATACGTATAATAATTTTATGTATAGATCGCCAACCTTCTGTATGAATAATTTCTAAAGCATAATTAGAGCAACTTGGATAAAATCTACACCTATGTCTCATATAAGGGCTTATACATTTAATATACAATTTCACCATAAAACTTAGCATTGCCTGACTCAATCTACTATAAAAATTCCATATTTCTGTACTATGTTTTTTATATATGACATTTTTTCTTTTGCAACATCGATTTTCAATTGATTTTTGGAAAAAAACTTGATTTTATATTTTAAATCTTTCAAACTGTCTAAAAATCTAAAAAATTTCACTTTTTTATTAAAATGATAATTTAAATCTTGAATATGACTGATTTGAGGATAACTTAATAATGCTTTACTTACAAAAGAAATTTTATTCTCCAGTTTGCAAACATCTAATTGATTTTTATTTGCTTTCCAATTAAAACTGAAAGATAAAAAAACCATTGTACAAAATACACATGCACCAGCTAATATAGTTTTAAAAATATTATTTAAATCCTTAAGATATTTGAATTTAATCTTATCTATTGGCAGGCTTAAAGATCGTTCGATAAAATCCACAGAATAAGATTGTACATCATAGTTAAAATCAAAATATGACCCAAAAAGCCTTACTTTAGGAGCTTGAAAACTATAATTTTTCATATGTTGTATGAAATTTTCTAATAATGAATCAGAAAAATCTTCCACTCTTTTAAAATAAACTAACACACCTTTAAGCAAGCAAAAACATATTTTCGATCTTCCATCATCAAAAAACCATATTTCACTCTCTGTATGATTTACCAATTGCTTTAAAGATTTAACTTGCTCTAAAATAGACCATTTATGTACTTTAACACTGTCATTTGTATAAAGCCAAACACACCACTTCCCCACAACAAATCTTTTGAAATACGCATTTTGAAGAAGCAAATTTTCTTTATATTTATACCATTTCATTTTCTCTAAAACATTCATGTTAGTGGGCATTGCTTCTACAATTATTTCTGTGATACTTTCATCTGCAACCCAAGAAGAAGCTTCCGCATTATCTTGCATTACATTTAAATTACTATCATAAATCATTTTACTGATATTAGATTTAATACCTATTTTTTTGTTAAATAACATCTAACCTCCTTTAAGAGAAAGAACTATAAAGAGGAATTAACATTGAGTAAACAATAATTCCAATAAAAAATGCTAACACAGATAAAATTACTGGTTGAGCATATTCGGAGATGACGTCAAGCGTTCTAAACATTTCTGATTCATATATTTCTGATATAGCCTGAAATCCAGTATCAAGATTAGCTGATTTTTCATACAACTCTATCATCTTGTTAAGCAAAGTATCCTTACTCTCTAAATTAAAAGATTGGCTTACGGAACATCCCGATTCTATATTTTCGCATATTTTTTCAACCATGTGAATATTAGCACTACTATACATGCAGTTTTTTGTGATTTTAAAGCTATTTATCAATCTGACATTATTGCTTAATAACATGTAATTAGCATAAAAAAAGAAAGAAAAATCACGTACAAACCTATACTTTTTAATTATTGGAATCTTATTTGAAATTCCATTAAATTTTTTGCTTAATACAGTGAAAGACACCGTGAAAGAAAAAACTGAAAATAAGTAAATTAAATAATGCCTTGAAATCATATTCAAAGCTCTCAAAATTAAAGGAGGTTTTGTTCCCATATCTGTTAAAAGGTTGATAATATGTGGGATCAAAATTATCACTATTACTGAAAAAGACACAAAAAAGAAAAACGACAATATTATTGGATATCTAAGGCTGCTCTTGATTTTTTTACCTCTTACATCAAGTTTTTTATAGTGATTAGCAAGAAAAACACAAAAATTATTCAATGACCCAACTTTATCTACAATAGACAAAACACCTAAACTGTTTTTATGAAATTTATAGTTAAACATTTGCAATGATTCAGAAAAAGATGCCCCTTTTAAAATCAAACTCTTCATCTCTAAACAAACTTGACTAGTCTGTATTCCACAATTTCCTATCATTTCTAAAGCTTTATCTAATGTAAGACCATTTGATAAAAATTTACCTAGAAAATCAAACATTAAAAACAGGTCAAAATTTGAAAATTTCCTGTGAAACATAAACAATCGCTTATTCACAGATATAATATCTAACCCATGACTCTCAACAATACTAACAGCACTTTCCAAGGTATCTGCTTGAACAGTTCCAGCAATTTTCTTTCCATCTTTTGAAAAAGCAGAGTATTTAAAAAACACTATACAATATCTATCAGTCTTTTTAATTCCTCATATGTTGTTTCCCCTGTTTTGATTTTATCTACTCCATCCATAGCAGAACTTTTGAAATCTTCAGGAATCAAATCCTTAACATTATGATTTGTAGAAAATATCACATTATTTCCAGTTTTTCTTTTCATGTTCAAACTTTCAGCAACTACCACCCTACCTTTAAACCCAGTGTGATTGCATTTTTCACAACCAACCTCTTTAAATATAAAGCTACTATTTACTACTTCTTTAACTGATTCTGGCAAATCATTTGGAATTAACTGCTTACACGAACAAAGCTTTCTCACAAGCCTTTGAGAAACAATTCCTTTTAAATACTGGAGCAGTAGTGTTTTTTCCACTCCAAATTCCATCAACCTATCAAAAACTCCAATTGCATTATTTGTGTGAAGAGTTGTGAAAACTTTATGCCCTGTCATTGCTGCTCTCATGACCATATGCGCCGTGTCAGCATCACGAACCTCTCCGATCAACATCACATTAGGATCCTGTCTTAAAAGTGACTTAATGCCCAATGAAAAACTCATATTTGGAGATTTGTTAATATCTGTTTGCCTAACAAATGGAATTGAACATTCTATTGGGTCTTCCAGCGTTACGATATTGTTTGCATGAGGATCTAAACAAGAAAGCAAACTATATAGGGATGTTGTTTTTCCAGAACCAACTGGGCCAGTAAATATTACCAAGCCATCAGGCATATCAACAAAACTGTTCAAATCTTTAATAATGTGTTCTGAGTAATTTAAATCTTCTAATTGCAAAGATTTACTATTACCTAAAACCCTTAAAACTATATTTTCTCCATGCATTGTCGGATGGCTAGAAACCCTAAAATCAATTTTCTTTCCTGCAATTTCTTTTGAAAAACTACCATCTTGTGGAACTCTAGTTTCTGCAATGTCCATTTCAGACAAAACTTTCACTCTCACGCATACAGAACTCCACTTTTCCTTATCAAACCTAAATGCTTCATTAAGCATTCCATCTACCCTGTATTTTATTTCAACATGATTAGCATGTGGGCAAAAATGTATATCAGAAGCTTGCTTTTGAAAAGCATCTAACAAAATTTTATCTGATATATCTTCTCCAATATCTAATGAATTATTTTTTGAAAGAGTTTCTCGAATAGTTAAGCTTGATTTTTGGTAAAGCCTTCTTACCCTACAAACGATTGCATCTTTTTTACATTTTTTTGAAATCAACTTATCAAATTTTATATATTGGGATATTTCCTCAGAAAGGTTAAACTTACTCTCATCTGAAACTATTGTAAGTGTTCCATTTTTAAAACTTAATGGTAATAAGCTATTTTGAACACAAAAATTTTCAGGGAAAAAAGCTAACAAATCATCTTCTACAAAGAAGCTATTTATGTCTAAATCGTAAGTTTCTTTTTCTTGAAGAGAGTGCTGCATTTTTCAATTTCCCCTTTCGATTATTGTATCACAAATCTATAACTATAATAACTATATAAAGGTATTATGTTATATGTAACGTTGATTCTGTGGACAACTCTTTTAAACCAGATAAACATTGAGTTTGGGTTGTTGAAAAGACTGCGTTGAAATATGGATAACTATACAGTAAAATTAATTTATGAGTTTTATGCAAGATTTAAAAAATGATCACATTAAAGATGAAGTGAAAAGGTTCTTCAAGTCTAAATCTTTTCTTGTTTTTGCTGCTTTTCTTGCAGCTTTGTCTTTACAATACTTTAGAAAAAGAAATGAAAACATAAAAGTGTCTCAACAAGTATCGAAAGTATTGTTTGAGTCTGACTATGTTAAGATAAAGGATGTGGCAAGTAAAGATGGGGCTCTTTACACTATTCCTAAGTTTGTTCTTTTGTCTCAATTTATGTCAAAAGATATAAAAGTTTTTGAAAAAGATATAAACAAGTTATTAACAGATATTAAAGAAGATGAGCATTTTGGTGTTTTATCACAAATTTGGCTTGGATTTAACTCTGGGAAAGAAATTAATCTTTCATCTCTTAACAGTCCATGGGCTTCTTTGATTAGAGAATTAAAGGTTATAAATTTGAAAGCACCTCCTATGACTATGCAAATGATTCCTTTGCTTGCAGCAAAAAAAGTCACGGTTATAAACCCTGGTGTTAGATGAATTTTATATACTTTATTTTGTCTTTTTTGTTGTTTGGTTGTGATAAAAAAGATGTGAATTGGAAGAAAAATGAAACATATTCATATGTTTTAAAACAATCTATTAATAAGAAAATTGACCTATCTAATAAAAGGTTCATTCCTAATTTTAGATTTAAAGAAAATGGTGAAATTGCCAAAGGTTATTTTTACAACTCTAAAGCTAATATGCTTAGCAATAAAAGATGGGAAATAAAAATTCCAACATTAAATAGAGTTCATGTTTATGAATGTGGTTCATATATAGTACTTGGCGACTTATCTACTACATTTCATATTTTGAACAAAAACACTGGAAAGATTTTGCATAAAGGAGATTTACAAGGCCCTCTATGTTATGCTTTTTATTCAAATAATAAGTTAGTAATTGGAAATACAACTGGTGATATTAAATGTTTTGATACAAATTTTGAGCTTATGTGGCATCGAAAGAAAAATTCATCTATGGGTTTAAAACAGTCTGCATTATTAGTAGGTGAAAATATTATTAACCTTACATCTGATGGAGATATTTCTTCAATTAATGTTATAAATGGTGAAGAAAATTGGTCTCATATCACATCACAAAAAGTAGATAGTCATGATTTATATGCAAATGACAAACTAGTTATATTAAGGGTAAATCACAACTTGATTATCATTAATGATAGTGGAAAAGTCATTTATGATAAGTATGTAGATAATTTAAATAGGGTTTTGTTTGATAGTGAGAAGTTTCTTTATTTAATTTTGAGTGAGAAAGTTTTGGTTGCTGATTTACAAGGTATCTTAAAAAAAGAGTTTTACAATAGTTATGATTCTACGGATAATTTGTTTTTTGTTTTTAAGAAAAGTTTATTTTCATTATCACGCAATGGAAATTTAAGTGTTTATCATAATCAAAAAGAGTCTATTTATAATTTTAATAAGATGTTTGATTATATTGATGATGAGAATTGTGCTATTAGTAGTACAAAGAGTGTGTATTTTATATGAAAATTTTTGACCCAATTCCAAATATAGTTCTTCTAGGGGAAACAAATGTTGGAAAATCATCGTTATTTAATCTGTTAATTGGAGAAAGAGTTTCTTTAGTTGGAGATGTAAGAGACTTAACTAGAGATGTTATTGTTAAAACTTCTACTACTGGTAATTTTAACTTAGTAGATTTGCCGGGAATAAAACACATGGATGAGGTTAGTGGTTATTTAGACAAACTACCTAGTGTTAATGGTTTTTGCATAGTTATAGATAATTTAGGATGGACAGAAAAAAGCAAACTGTTCTTGAAATTTGCTATGGATTCAGGGAAAAAAGTATTACTTCTAGTTAACAAATGTGATTTGAATTACAAATTAAGTGATAAGCATAATTTAGAGACAAGGTATATTTCAGTTTTAAGGCGAAAAGGTATTACAGAATTAAATGAGCATATTTCTAAATGGTTTGAAGGATACGATGATCAAAAAACTATTTCTTGGGGTTTCATTGGTAGGTCTAATGTTGGAAAATCTACTTTACTAAATAAAATTTTGGGACATGAAAGATTTTTAGCTAAAGATGAGATTGGAACAACTCAAGAAGCAAATGGAGTTGTAGTTCAAGGTAAAAACAGGATTTTCCAAATGGTAGATACTCCAGGTTATAGAAAAAACAATGATTTATCAGATCTTGAAAAAGCTAGTCAATATCGATTAATTAAAGCTATGAGTGAAACAGTAAATCACTTTATAGTTTTGGTTGATATTACTGAAGGAATTAGCAGAGTTGATTTGCTTTTAATGGATAAGATTTGGTCTCGTGGTAAGGGTTTGATTGTTGGAATAGGAATGTGGGATAAAGTAAATGATCCTATAGTTTTGTCTAATGCAAAAAAAGTTTTGACGGATAGGTTTCAAGGTGTGAATTGTGTTGCACTTTCTGGTGTTACAGGTCATGGAGTAAATAACTTAGTTGCTATGATGTATACGATTGAGCAAAAAATGAAGAAGAGAGTAAAGACTTCTGAGTTAAATAAGTGGTTTGGAAAAATCAAAAACACAGATGTTTCCAGCATTGCTGGTATCAAATACATTACACAAATTGGAACCAACCCTCCTACTTTCGCATTCTTTACTAGCAAAGATATTGAAAAGCCGAAATTAAGATTCTTAGAAAGAAAATTAGCTGAAGAAGTAAAGCTTCAAGGTATACATTTGAATTTGGTTGTTAAGCATAAACCATTGCGAAACCATAAAAAGAAACATAAATAATTTTGCATTTTTGATAAGAAATAATATATTGTATCTATTCAATCATTATTTTTTATGTAACCATTTTTATTGATATATGAGTATAAAAAGAGCAGCAGATTTCATAAGATGTGTAGCATTGGACATGATAGATAAAGCGAATTCTGGGCACCAAGGTATTGTTTTAGGGATGGCTGATGTGATGACAGTTTTATGGTCACGTCATCTTCGATATCAAAAAGGTCATTCTTCTAGAGACCGTTTTGTACTTTCAGCAGGACATGGTTCAGCGCTTTTATACAGTACTCTTTTTTCCATAGGTGAAATTTCTAAAAAAGAATTAGGAACATTTAGACAAATACATTCAAATTTACCTGGTCATCCAGAAAAAAGCGATATAGTAGAAATGACAACAGGTCCTTTAGGCCAAGGAATTGCTTGGGCAGTGGGAATGGCAAAAGCTGAAACATTATTAGAGGAAAACTATAATACATATGTAATTGCAAGCGATGGAGATTTAATGGAAGGCATTTCTCATGAAGCTTGTTCATTAGCAGGAAAGTGGAAACTAAATAAATTAATAGTTTTATGGGACGATAATGAAATTACAATTGATGGTTCAACAGAGTTATCACGAGATGATCATGTTGTTTTAATGTTTCAATCTTACGGATGGAATGTAATTGAGATAAATGGAAATGATATTCCAGAAATTGATCATGCAATAGAAAATGCTAAAAGCAATGATAGGCCTACATTTATAAGATGCAAAACCACAATAGGTTATGGATCAAAATATGCAAATGATGAGAGAGTTCATGGAAAAGTTTTGAATTCAGAAGATATACAAGATGTGAAAAAACATTTTGATATGCATTATGAAGATTTTACAATGCCAGATGATATAGAGAAATTCTGGGGAAATGTTATTCAGGAAAACAGAGATTTCTTTGCTCATAAAAGTAATAAAATTACAGATAAAAAAGTTTACTCATGTGATAAAAAAATTCATCATGAATTAGAAAAAGATATCTCTACACGAGAAGCATCAGGAATTATATTGAGCGATTTAGCTGAAAAATATAATGAAATTGTATTTGGTTCTGCAGATTTAGGTATTTCGACGAATACTAAAATAAATCAAAATTACATTTCATTTGGAGTGCGAGAGCATGGGATGTGTGCCATTTCTGGTGGTATGACACTGTCTGGTTTGAAAGCTTGCTGCGCAACATTTTTAGTATTTACAGATTATGCTCGTCCAGTTTTAAGGTTAGCAGCATTAATGAAAGTTCCACTAATTACTATTGCGACACATGATTCTCTTGCGCTTGGAGAAGATGGACCTACTCACCAACCTATTGAACAATTAGATAGTTTAAGATTAATTCCGGGGCTAAATGTTTTTAGGCCATGCAATGGATTAGAAGTTTTATGGTCTTGGGAACAAGCATTAAATAATGAAGAGCCTTCTGTATTAGCATTAAGCAGACAAAAATTGAAATACATTCCAAATTCATACAACAAAATTAGATCAGCTTATATTATTCAAAAACATAATAATAAGTTGAAAATGACATTAGTGGCGACAGGATCGGAAGTTCCATTAGCATGTGAAGTTGCAGAATATTTTGAGAATTCAGGGATTGGAGTTAATGTAGTTTCAGTAGTTTCAACTGATTTATTTGATAAAGAAAGTGATAAGTATAAAAAGGAAGTTTTTGGTTCAGAGTATATTGTTTTCATTGAAGCAAGTACTGCAAATATTTGGTATAAATATGCTAAGAATCATTCACTGATAATTGGATTAAATGATTTTGGTATGTCTGGAAAAGGAAGTGATGTTATGGATCATTTTGGGTTTAGTTCAGATAAAATAATCAAGAAAATACATAAGAGTTTCCCGGCTTTATAATAGGTTTTTTCACTTTCATATAAGTTCTTCTACTAGTTTCTTTCCATGGTTTATATACATTTTGATTTGCAATAACATGATCAATATCTTGAGAATATTGTTTACGTTTATTCCAATTTTGCAGATATATTTCATTCACTTCTTTACTTTGTATTTTGAGGACATTTTCTACATTTTTCGTATCTGCAGCTCTAGAAAAGTTGAAACTCCCAGTAATTGTAATATCATCATCAACTAAAATGATTTTATTATGTGCAATCCCAGGTACATAATCGACCATTACATTGATTCCATTTTCTTGAAGAAGTGTTAGAGCATTATTTTTGTTTAAATTCACTTTGTCTAATAGGATTTGAACTTTAACGCCTTGATTTTTCATTTGTACAAGCACTTCAGATATTTCTTGTGATGTCCAAGTATAAGCTTGAACATAAATAGTTTTCTTTGCTAATTTAATCGTTTGAGTTATGAATGGCGTACACTTTTCAGAAGGTGTAAAACACGCTTCAATATGGTTGAACTTAACTTTTCTTCTTGTATTCAAAATGAGAGTTACAACAATCATAGTACACAATATAAATAAATGTTTCAGTTTTTTCATTGCATTATTATTGAATTGTTTGCTCATGATGTAAAGGAATTTCATTTATATATAGTGTGAGATTACCTAGAAAAATCAAGAAGAATAGGAATTATTATATTGGGATTTAAGGGTTTGGGTTACTTTTTCTAATACTTCATCATTTGCATTTTCGATCTTCGCTACATATTCTATATCTTTTTCATTTCCTTCGCTTATCTCTTCTAACATCAGGAAATATACATATGCCTCTGCTAGTTTTTCTTTTCTTTCTTCATCTGAATCTGTAGTTTTCATCATTTTATCTACTTCTTCGTATAGATATCCTACATATGAAATCTTATCGAAACTTGAGTTCTTCACGCTCTCTTCAATTCTCTTTTTAGTGGCACTGCTATTTAATGCACTTGTTTCATATGGGATTAATTTACTTGCTCTTTTTCCATCTATATATGCTTGTGCTTCACTGCTTACTTCTTTACAAAACTCTTCGATTTCTTCTAAGTTTAATTCTTCGCGTCCTCTTAATGCTGCATCAGTTATCTCACTTGCCACTGCAATTCCATCAGATAGATCCTTGTATTCTACTTCACAACTACCATCTGGATTTTGTATGTATATTGCTTGCTTTTCTGTTCGCATTTGTTGTGCTACTCTACACAATATTGTCTCTGCACTTAACGATGTTTCACCTTCACGTACAATATATGATGAATCTTGTCCACGCCTAAATGCATGAATTTGTGGAAAATGTAATATTACACTTCTTATAGTGCTGTGAATTCCTGATATTACTCCTGAGTAACAATCTTCTCTGGTAAATTGTTCGAATTTTTCACTCCTAACACAAGTGTTTAACAAAAATTCTAATTTTTCAGTTGCAGATTGCCCCATAGCATCAAGCATTAGTTTTTTAGCTGCTAATTGTTTATTCATTTCACTGCTACTGTATATTTTAATTTCCTTGGGTAATGAGCATAATCTTGAATTTAATTCAGCACGTTTATCAGAGTTATCAATAAACATTAATCCTTTATTCAACAAATTAGAAAAAAATAAGTCATGCTTAAAATTCATTAAATGATGTTCAAATACTTTTGCTGCTTTTTCTCTTGCATACTCTTCTGTTGTTCCTTGAAATGTTAAGCATTCTTTGTAATATTGCTTGTAATCTTCTATCATATACATTGCTTTTTCAAAAAGATCGCTGTGGTAATTATTATACTTATGCTTATAGTTTCCATATCCTTCAACATAATCCGCATATTCTGGCGCTACTTTCCTGATTTCTTCTCTCTCTTCGTATATGTATCTTATCATTGCATATTCTTCTTTTTCCCAACCTTCTAATGCATCTAATTTTTCTTGTAGTTCAGCTTCACTTAATTCTGATAACTCTAATGTGAATTTCTTTTTTAATCTTTGTGTGGAAGTCATTAAATAAATCATTAAAGCATATTTATCTTTTTGACCATCAGGGTATATTTTTTGCACAAGCTGTAACAATTTATCATATGGCTTATTTATATAATACTCTAAATTGCTTTCTTCAACTTCAATGTCATTTATTTTCCCGATAACATCCGTAACATTAGTCTGTTTTTTAGAGTCTTCTTTAATGCATAATTCAACATGCTCTACAGATCTAACTCTTTCAGCATTAACATTGCACGCGTCAATCTGCGTTAAGCACAGCAATAATAGTATATTCTTTAAATGTTTCATAAACCCCCATGAAATATGCTATATAGTAAGTCCTCTTCACCTAAATTGCAAGAAAACGTTAATCATTCCTCAACTTTTTCTTTATAAATTATGCATAATGAACGACGAATTTGAAAAGTCTAAAATTTCTGCATTAGGCAGTAAAAAGGGAAATGAAATCAATGATACTAGATGGGTAGCTCATTTAGGATCAGATAAATTAGGCAATATATTCAAAGCCGCAAAAGTAGAGAAAACTAAAGAAGATAAACTTGAAAATATGCAACTTGGTCGTATTAGTTCACTCACGATCGAAGAAGAATTATCTCAACCTTTTATTCTGAAAGGCGAAGCATCGTTCTTTTATAAAATTACCGACAATATGATAGGTAAAAAATTCTACTTATTCAAATGAAATAGAAATTCTTTGAAAGTTAAATAAATTGTATAATAAAGATACGTATTTATCATGCCTTGTCGAAATATATTCTTATTAGAAACATAAAAATAATCATAAACCATTAAGGCACATGTTAATACATTTGCGTATAATAACTGCCCTGTATCATTACCTAAACCAGATTGACAAATTTGATAAGCAATCAAACTGGCAATCAAGACGTTTTCTCTTGATATAAACTTTCTTGCATTAACATCTTTCTCAAATAATTTTTCAATATAAGCTTGGCTTATTATTAGATCTTTCTCAAATTTTTCTAAACCGGGTTGGTATCTTTTTAGATTGGCAATAAAGCTCGTTAAATCATCACTACGTTTGGTTATATCTGAAATAATCAATTGAGCATTTCCTTCGCTCATGCTAGGAGCGTTTTGATTAATAAATTCCATTCCCATAATATGACATAATTGTTTTGTCCTTGAACTCATTACTGACTCAATTAAAGGGTTATCTTCACTCTCCATTCCTTTAATTTTAATGCCTATTAGGCACAATAATAAAAATATATTTCGCAAATATTTCATGAGTCTCCGTTAATATACTGTATGATAAATCCTCTATTTTTAAATTACAAGAATTTTTCTAATATTGCGGCAATATATATTGAAGTTAATATCTATCTTCTTTTGTTACATCACCCTTATCATTAAACTGTTTCCAAGTCCCAATCTTTGCATCATTTTCATAACGCCCAAACTCCAATATCTTCGCTGATTTTGGGTGATATATAAACGCATTTCCTTCTAATAAATCATTCTTATAGTTTTGCTCTTGTGTTAAATAACTATCTTTAAAAGAGAAAAAAGTTCCACTTTTCTTGCCATCGACATATTGCCCCATTTGCATTAATGAACCCTTTTCAAATGAATACATAGCTCCATGTGGTTGTTCATTTTTGTAATGCATAATCAAACTTAAATCTCCATTTTTATAAATTTCCACTGCTCCATCAATTTTTCCATCTTTATAATTTACTCTTTGTGAAATACGCCCATCTTTATAATAAATACTTTCCCCATTTTTAATACCATCTTTCAATGTATGTTTTTCTACAGTTTTTCCATCTGCAATTACTTCTTGGAATTCATTTTCTGGTTTAAGTGGTTGTTCGCAAGAAACTTCTTGTTCTAAAATTAAATTTTCAATATTCATTAGTTCAAATTCACCATTCCGCCTTTGATATTCACCATCGCAGATCCTTTAATGTCAGCTGTCGTACTACTTTCTACTGCAACTGTCGTTCCTTTTAATTTCAAACTTCCACCAGCTTTTAATTCTAAATTACCGCCAGCTTCAATTGTCAAATTTCCTGATGCTTTTTGTGTGATTTTATTAGCACTAATTTCCATATTTCCTCCACTAATCTTGATAGTATAATTACCATTCTTAACAGTTAAATTTTTATTACCAGAAACAGTTTCTTTTTGGTTTCCAGACTCTAAATTAATTTCCATATCCCCTTTTGACATTGTGAGGCTGAAATTACCATCTTGTAGTTTTGTTTCTTCATTTCCTTTTTTGATTTCTAAATTATAATTGCCTTCATCTATTTTATTAATTTTATCTCCTTTAAGAATTTGAGTAAGAAAATGTTTCGCTTCTTCTGATTCAAGTTTTATTTCTTTATTTCCATTTTTGATAATTAAAGTATCATTTCCTTCCCCATTTGTAGGCTCATCTTCTCCAGACAAAGTGATTTTCCTATCTCCTCGATCGATTGTTAATTCTACAGATCCAGTTTCAATTTTAGATTTCTTGCTATCTTTTATAACTTCATCATAATCTTTCTCTGCATGTAGAAAGATCTTTTCTTCGTTAGCCTTATCATCAAAACTCAGCTCATTAAACCCAAACTCATCCCCCTCAACTTCCTTCAATGATTTGGTTTTCAATCCAGTTGTAATGCTAGGCTCATCTTTGGTCAAATCATACGGCGGCAATGTTGTTCGATTATATAAACATCCGGTGATAATTGGATAACTTGGATTCCCATTTTCAAACGCAATGACAACTTCTTGATTCACACGAGGTACAAAAAATCCTCCCCAGTTATTTCCAGCTCCTCCCCATTGAGCTACACGAATCCATACAGCTTGATCGAGCATTTCTCCTTTAGTAAGCTTTTTTCTGTCATGATCCCAATGGAAATATACTTTCACATGTCCCATTTTATTCGTGTAAACTTCTTTATCTTCCGGCCCGACAACAACTCCAGTTTGGATTCCCAAAATCTGACGCCTAGGTTCTGGCTTTATTTTAAATGGCTGATCAATTTTCGATAAAACAAGATCATTTTCATAATGCAACTTAACATTATCAAAGTTACCATCTTCGATATCTCCATCCATATCTTTTAAGTACAACCGATGCGAAGATTTTTTGACGTAATATTGCCCATTCATCGAAGTATCTGGGTGATGAGTCAGAACAAATTTGTATCCCGGACTAGCTTCTTGACGAGCAGTTTTCGTATGATATTCTGTTTCAACTGACTTTGCATGCTGCCCATATAATTCCTGATAGTCTTTGGTTTTTTGATCTGTCGTAAAAGTTTCGCTGTACTGATCATTAGCAGTTTTGGTTTCTTTTTCATTCTCAGTTTCCGCAAGAATATTTCGCTTTTCAGGATCGTAATCTGGGTTGTAACCATACGTATTGACCCCAGAAATCACATGTCGATGTACTGCTTTCCACTCCATAATATACTTATCATCAATGTTACTTCGATCTACTCGAGTGTAATGAAGAGGCTTGGATTCTGTAAACGGATCAAACGGAGACATCTTGTATACTCCTGATGCTGATCCGTCTAATGTTCTTAGACGCTTTAGATTATCGCTATCTTCATGCTTTCTTTTTTCATTTAACCTTTTACCAATATGTTTTGTATCCCCAACATACCCATTTGGCTTGTACCCTTTAATCGCTTCAGCATAATCGATATAGGTTTTATATGATTTTTTAGGTGCTGCGGACTTGATTGGGGTTGGTTTTTCAACAATTTCATTTGTTGAAGGTGTATCAAAGTCATCGTCCTCCTCTTCATCATCAGCATTATATCCACTTTCATCTACATCATTACTAGGCTTCGCATTTTGAGGATTATTGTAAATTATCATTCCACTATGCTGATCACTGTGTTCAAAGCAGTAGTATATCCCAAATTCTTTGAACAATCTGTTCATGAAATCCCAATCAGTTTCATTATATTGAACTATATATTCTTCATACTCTTCTTTTTCATCAGTTTCAAATTGAGTTTTATCTTCAAAATTCAAATATTTACCATGATTTTGCTTATAAAATCCTAATTTGTAATCTACATCAACAAGATCCATATAAATATCAATCATTTGTCTACCATAATATTCATATGTAGTTTTCGAATGTGTCGCAGTTCCAGGTAATTCTGCGCTGATTTTCTTATCAGATGTATTGAGGTCATTGTAATCATAATCTTTAGCTAATAGATCAAGTTGTTCTTCCAGCTGTGTTTTTCGAAAATTATAAAATTTGATCATTTTTCCATTTTCATCACGCTCTTTATTTGCTTTACTACTTGGCTTCACACCATTTGCTTTAATAAGATTATCTTTAATAAGTTCCATTAATTTTGCTTTATTAAACGGAACAAATCCTTTTTCATTTTGACCACCATCAGATGATGGAAAAAAGATTCTATTTCGCATAGTTTGAAGTTTAAATTCGATTTCAGGTCTGAGAACAAAACTATATATATATAATTTACGTTCATCATATTGGTTAAAAGATTTAATTCCGTTATACGACCATTCGCTGATAACACCGTGCCAATGCTTGGTATCTTGGTGAGGACTTCCCATTTTTAATCCAACATAAAATTTTTTACCTATCATATTGTCGGAAATTTTATAAAAGAATGAGGCTTCACCCTTCAGAATAAAAGGTTTAGATAATTCTTCTTCAATAGTGAGCGAACTAATACGACCAAGCTGCATACTTTCAAGTTTATCCTCTTCAGTGCTTTCGACTTTTGAAGCTTTGAATGTTTGCGCCAGTTCATCTGATCCTAAATGGGCTATCCATCTAGTTTTTTTCTCTTCTGCTGTTTTTTTTCCTACAAGAGAAAGGATTCCCGGAAGTTTAGACTTTTCAGATTCGTCGTTCATTATGCATAATTTATAAAGAAAAAGTTGAGGAATTATTAAGATTTTCTTGCAATTTAAGTGAAGAGGACTTACTATACGATATATTTCATGGGGGTTTATGAAAATTTTAAAGAATATACTTTTACTATTATGCTTAACAGAGCTTGATGCTTGTAATGTTAATGTTGAAAGAGTTAGATCTGTAGAGCAGGTTGAATTATGTATTAAAGAAGATACTAAAAAACAGACTAATGTTACGGATGTTATCGGGAAAACAAATGATATTGAGGTTAAAAATTGTAATTTATCAGCTTATACTAATGAAGTTTATGAAAAAAGAATTGGATTAGTTGATAAACATGCCCCAGATATGGATACATATAAACGCAAATTAATGGTTTATTTAATGATGGCATTTAGAAACAGTAAAGCTAAATATATAAAAGAATTATCAAACTTTAATGTTGATGAGTTGCATGAACAGTTAAATAATATTAAAGACTCATACGCAATGATAAGATACATATACGAAGAGAGAGATTTCATAAGAGAAGTTGCACCAGAGTATGCAGATTATGTTGAAGGATATGGAAACTATAGACAAGAAATTTTTGTTAAAGCAATGTATATGATAGAAGATTACAAGCAATGCTCAGAAGTTCCAGGAACTAATATTGCACATGTAGAAAAAGAATCAGCAAAAGTGTTTGAACATAATTTGATAAATTTCGAGCAGAACTTCAAGTATTTCTACTATTCTGGTTTTTTAAACGATGGATTAAGATTAATTAATAATATTGCTAAGAGAGCTGAGTTAAATGCAAGGTTAAATGAATTTTCTAAAACACACGAAACAACTGATACAACTGACATGTGCGATAAAGCAGAGATTGAGAAAATTGTACATGCCGAGATGGAAGAGGAATCTATAGAAAATTTAGTACATAAAAAACTAATACTAGATGCTATGGAAGGCCAGTCTGCAACTGATAAATTAGAATTTTTGTTGAACACTTGTGTTAGAGTCAGAAGTAAAAAGCTTGACCAATTAACCAAAAAAGATATATGTTCTGGAGTGATATTTAATGTTTATGACAATATCAAGAAGACAATTCTACATTTGCCAGAGATTCATGCATTTAGAATAGGATGTGAAGATCCGACATATATTGCCCGTGAAGGTGAAACATCTTTAAGCACCGAAGTACTATCTCATAGAGTAAAGACAAAAATGTCATATCAAAATGCTCAAGATACAGAAAATGGAATTTCAGTAGCAGATGACATAATCAAAACAGCATTAAGAGGACGAGAAGAATTAAACTTAGAAGAAATCGAAGAGTTTTGTAAAGAAGTAAGCAGTGAAGCACAAGCATATATAGATGGAAAAAGAGCAAGTAAATTAATCCCATATGAAACAAGTGCATTAAACAGCAGCGCCACTAAAAAGAGAATTGAAGAGAGCGTAAAGAACTCAAGTTTCGATAAGATTTCATATGTAGGACACTTATACGAAGAAGTAGATAAAATGATGAAAACTACAGATTCAGATGAAGAAAGAAAAGAGAAGTTGGCAGAGGCATATGTATATTTCCTGATGTTAGAAGAGTTGACTGAAAAAGGAAAAGCAGAAACCAAAGAAGAAGCAAAAGCGAGAGGAAGATTAAAAGGAAATGCAAGAATCAAAGCAGATGAAGAGCTAAAAACAAGAGAAGAAGCAATGGCAAAAGAAAAAGAAGAAGACATAGGATATGTAGCAAAGATCGAGAATGCAAATGATGAAGTATTAGAAAAAGTAACCCAAACCCTTAAATCCCAATATAATAATTCCTATTCTGTTTAATTTTCTTACAATCAATTAAGTGAAGCCAATTGCAACTGATTTGTTCTGAATCAGCTAATTTACAATGAACTTTTATATAAACTTAGAGCAGTACACACAGCAGTTTCAGCTCGTAAGATATTGTTATGTAGTTGCACTTTTTTATATTGATTTAATAAAAGCAAATCTTGATCTGACCACCCTCCTTCAGGTCCAATTAAAATTCCATCTCCTTGCCAAAATTGAATTTCATTTGTATCTGTCTTCTCAGCAATAACCCAATTATGTGCAGGCAGATTATTCAGATTTATATTTTCATATATCGTAGGAACCCCTATCCTTCCACATTGTTCAGCAGCTTCTATTACAATTCTTTGTAATCGCTTTAAATCAATATTTTTATGATTCACTCTCTCGCATATTAGTAAATAAATTTCTTCTACCCCAAGTTCTGTAGCTTTTTCTACAGCCCATTCAAGCCTATGTTTTCGTATATAACTAATTCCAATTTTTGGAATTGTAGTAGTAGATTTGTTTTTTATTTGTTTTCTTAGAATGATATTTGGAAATTGAATTTCTGCGCTCCATTCATTTTGATTATCGAAAACAGAAATTTCTTGTCCATTTTTACATCTCATAACATTTTTCAAATAATGCATATGTTGTGTTTGAAGTGTAATAGTATCTTCAATATTCTCTAAATAAATTCTGATCATACTCTAGAAGCATACATTGGATTTGAAGTTGTATCGATGATAATTGACTCTTTTCCACAAACATTTTGATCATCCTCAATCCCAGGTGCACTAATCATACATTCGTGAAATTTTGTTGCACTTTTTTGGTTTGTAAAATTGACACTAGTCATACAAAGTGGGATTTGCACTTTTTCTATTATTGTTTGGAAAATCACATTTTCTGGAACCCTAATCCCTATTTTCCCGGTATAAGTAGATTGTGAGTGAAATCCATATTTTTTAGTACTGTTGATAATAATAGTAAATGGACCAGGAAATAATCTGTCACATAAATCATTTAATTGTATAGGAATATTAAAGTTATGAAGCATGTGCTTGGATATATGCAAACTGATTGGTTTCTGAATATCACGCTTTTTTAATTGAAAGAGCTTATCAACTGAATCTTGCCTGTCATATCTGACAGCAATCCCATATACAGTTTCAGTTGGTAAAATCACTACATTACCAGCTAAAATTTCTTTTGTGATTTTTTCAATTGATTCAAGTTTGTTTGAACAATTCATATGCTTTCTTCCTTAAACTTTCTGTGTCTGGTATGTCTTGCACACTTGATTGGCTATTTTCTTGAGAATCTTTAAAGGGGCTGCTTGCATTAATAGTAGCTGCTTTAATTAGATGTAAATCTAGAATCTCCTCAGGATATGGACTTTGATGTAATTCTACAGAACTTTGTGCAAGCATGTATCCTAAGGAAATATGTTGAACATCTAGTGTATGCGACTTACGTATATAAACCAGCATTTGCCTGATTAAAGATAATACATCTACTCCTTGGCTGATTATTTTTTCAATTGAATTTCTTAATTCCTCAATGTTATTTCCTAAAATATCTTTGACTAAATTTTGAATCACATTTTCAGATGCTAAGCCTAACATTTTCTGAATATTAGCTTCAGAAACCTGTTTATCAAATAATAAAGCAGCTTGCTCTAATGTAGATAATGCTTGTCTCATAGATCCATATGCAGAAAATACAATCATCTCTAATGCTTTTGTTTCAGCTTGGAAATTGTTAATTTCTGCAATGTTTTGTAAGTGAAGCAACATATCATCTTTTTTAATGCTGTCTAAAGAAACTCTAAAGCAACGTGAAATTATAGTTTTAGGAATTTTTTCTATGTCAGTTGTTGCAAGTACAAATTGAATATAATCATTTGGTTCTTCAAGTGTTTTTAGTAATGCGCTAATTGCACTTTTAGATAACATATGAACTTCGTCTATAATATATATTCTTTTGTTTGCAATAACAGGTTTGTAAATTGTACCATCCAATAATGTTCGTATCGATTCAACGCTTGTATTGCTTGCTCCATCTAATTCAAATACATCTGGGTGTGATCCATTAATACAATCAGCACATCCTTTGCAATGTCCACATGGTTCATCATCTTCATGTTTTTCACAACAGATCCATTGAGCAATCAAACGCGCTAAAGTTGTCTTCCCTACACCTGCAGGTCCATGAAGTAAGCATACATTTCCCAACAAATCTTGTTTCAAGCCATTATGTAACAATTTGACAGATAATTCCTGACCGACAACGTTTTTAAATTTTCTTGGTCTTGCTTGTTTTGGCAAATTATTTTTCATAATTTAATGATGATAGAAGTGCTTCTGAAAGGCAAGTCGTACTGTTTGTCTTTTTTCATTTTATGTTATAAATATAGTCATGTTTTATATTTTATTTTTCGTTTCATATATATTTGCTAGTAATGATCTGAGTGCTGGTCATGAAATTGCAGGAGCATGTGTGGCAATCCATGAACATCTTATGGAGGTGGATGGATGTTTTTTGGATGGCAGGCCTCTAACTGTGCATAGTCCTGTTACTGATGATCGTTTAAGGAAATATTACCCTAATAGTGAAAATATGTGTAAATGCATTCCGATGGCTAATCAAATTAAATCTATATTATGTAAAAAATTCTTTAATGTTAGTAAAAGTAAATTACCAAAAAGAATTGAAGCTTGTATGAAAGCTTTAGATGCAAATCTAGAATTCATGTCATCATTCGATACTGCCGAGACAGCAGCTATGCATTTAATTCAAGATGCTAAAGAAGAACTATTGAGTATAGAGGAAAGTCAATTCACAGAAAAAGATCTGTTAGAACATGTTCGTATGAAATCATTAATACATATAGAAGAAGCTAACTTAGGAGAAAATTCCCATATTCAAATGGCACAAGAAGCTAGTATTGATCAATTAACTGAAGAAGGTTGTATGAAATCATTACTATTAGAGGATAAATTGGTAAATCTTGAAGATGCAAATGAGAAATTAACTACAAAAGAGGATAATTTAAAATCATTACCACAAACAGAGTCTAATTGTGATTTGTGCTATATACTCTGAAATTCATGTTACTTATTTAAGGGTTTGAATTTTTTATTTTGATGGTATAAATATAACATGTTTTATATTTTATTTTTCATGTCATATATGTTTGCTAGCACTGAAATGGTTCAGGCATGTAATGGATTACATGATTATTTGATGGAAGTTAATGGTTGTTTTAACAATAGGTCTTCCACTATAGATTGCAATGTCACAGTAGCTAATGTAACATTTTATCCTTGTGATGAACGTAGTGTGAATGAATCAGTGCGATTATCTAATAAAATCAAAGATATATTATGTGCAAGATTTTTAGATGTTAGTGATAATGAAATAGAAGAAAGACTTGATGCATGTATACAAGCTTTAGATTTAAATATAGAATTCATGTCATCATTTGATACTGCTAATGCAGCAGCAGCTCATTTAATTAAAGATGCTCGTATGTTTTTAAATTAAACTGCAAAAATACACATATGAAATCAGTCAACAAAGCTAGCTGGCATGTATATTATGAAAATTTGATATAATATTAAAAGAAACTTTGAGGATCAACATCAACAATTAATTTAACTTGTTTTGGAAGTTTTAGACTCTCAAGCCACTTTTTTATTTGCGGTTGAGGGAATATATCTTTTCCATATTGAACCAAAAAGGACCATCTATATTCATCTTTATATTTATGAAGCTGAGTTGGTGCTGGTCCCATTATTTCAACCCCCTTGATATGTGGTTTTTTAATTTTCCTTGCCACTTCTTCAATAAATTTAGATGACTTTGCCCCTATAATAATTCTGATCATTCTCGTAAATGGAGGCAAATGATGCATTTTTCTTAATTGCAACTCATGATCTAACCACTCTATAATATTTTCATCTGCTATGGATTTAAGTAAAGGATGCTTTACATCATTAGTTTGAATTATAACTTTCCCAGGTTTGTCTGCACGTCCACATCGCCCTTTGACCTGTGAAATTAATTGGTACATTCTTTCTGTATTACGAATATCTCCAGCATGTATTCCAATATCACCTTGTATAATTCCGACTAATGTCAAATTAGGAAAGTGACATCCTTGCGCTAGAATTTGAGTTCCAATTAAAATATCAATTTCACTATTTTCCATTTGCTTCATTGTTTCATCTATAGTTTCAGTTTTGTCGCTACTTAATAAGACAACCTTTTTATCTGGAAATAGAGTTTGTATTTCTTGCTGTATCTTTTCAATTCCTAATCCATAAAACTTCCATGTCTCTTTCTGCTTACATGATGGACACTCATTAAGGAGGATAGTTTTTTTTGCGCAATAACTACAATGTGTATAATTGTTTTTATGATAAATTAATCCAGCAGTACAAAAATTACATAATAATCTATGAGAGCATAAGGAGCAGTGAATATGAGTTGCAAATCCCTTTCTATTTAAAAACAGCATGACTTGTTCATTTTTTGCTAATGTGTTTTTGATTTCTTTACGTAATTCATCTGAAAGCCAGGTGTTAGTTTGAACAAGGTTAATATCTAATTTATGTTTTATAGTTCTAGTTAATTTTAAGTGCTTATAACTCGTTTGAGCATTATGTAAAGTTTCAAGTGATGGAGTAGCAGACACTAAAATGATTGGTATATTTTCACATTTTGCTTTGAGAATTGCGATATCCTTTGCATTATATCGTGGTCCACTTTCTTGTTTATATGTAGGTGAGTGCTCTTCATCTATTATGATTAGTCCAAGGTTTGAAAATGGAGCCCATAATGCAGAACGAGCTCCAATCAATACACCAGCTTCTCCACTTGCAGCCCATTTCCAAATTGCTTGCTTACACCCGTTATACCATCTGTATGGATGAACATTAAAGCGTTCATAAAACCTTGTGATTAATTGAGATGTAAGAGAAATTTCTGGTACTAAAATTAAGATTTGTTTCTTTTCTTGCCAAATTTTATGTAATATCTCAAAATATACATTAGTTTTTCCTGACCCAGTTGATCCTTGTAATAAGATTATATTATGTTCTTTTATTAGTTCTAAAGATTGATTGATTACATCCTCTTGGTCAGGAGAAAAGAAGTCTTCTTTCATTGCAATATTAGAGCTTGGAAATTCTACTTCCTTAATTTCTTGATTTGCAATCATCTTTCTTACTTTAACCCATGATTCTTTCATCATTTCGAGTGGCAACTTTTGTGGTAAATTTAAGCTTCCAGTTGTTATTTCTAAGTAAGCGGGTCTTAAATTTTTATATGAAGTAAGCATCATTTTTAATATTTGATGCATTGGAATTAGAGTATACTTATTCACTATTTCGATCCATTCAATGGTGTGATGAGATAATTTATAATCTAAAATTTCTAAAATTGGTTTGATTTCAGTAAGCGAGCTTTGACTTTGATTATTTAATACTAAACCAATAGATTCTTTTGCTTGAAGTGGAACAAGAACAAATGTCCCTTTTTCAACTTTCTCTGGTGATGAATACGTAAAAAGTTTATCTTGAGTCCATGCGAATGGAAGTAAAACATCTATCTTAAAAGTCATATTTTTGTTTTAATGTAACACTTTCATAAAGATTTATTGTATAGTTTTCAGATTTACCAAATGAGGTCCAGGTAAATTTTATATAATTATTTCCTACTTCGATAATTTTTATAGGTACCTCATCAGTATCATTAAACCATGTATCGTTGAGGCAAATTTGCCAATTATTTTGAGTTTTAATTATTCCATTAAGTTTAAAATGTATATCTTCAGTTTTACTAATAGTTTTAATGTTTTGCTTTGGCAATATATTGCTAAATGACAATGCAGCAGTAACCAATATGCCATCTTTATTTGATTCAACTGTATTAATTAATAATTTTCCAAATGGTAGATTTTTCAACACATGCAAACCCTCTTCTTTTGACGAAAAAGAAAGCTGTATATTATAAGTAATATAATGTGTGCTTTGTGTTTCATTAATCAATTTTAATTTAATATTGTGCTCATAAAACCATGCAAAAACTAATTTCAAATCTACTTGCGCGCATTTTTGCCAATCATGTTGAGTGTGTAAGATATATTCATGATTTTGTTTAAGAGTTTTGAAAATAGCATGCTTTTGTTCTATTTTATCTGAAGAAGTTTTATATTTTACATAAGCATTAATCATATAGGAAAACATTAATACATTAATTCCAACTGTAAATACAATGACTCTTCTCATCAATAAAACTATAACATGAAATTATTTTTTAGCAGAGTTATGCTGAATGATAATTTATGAATATATATAATTATTTATAATCTGATTCTTGTGATTATGAATGCATAAAATAAATTTTAGTTTCATGCAATATTATTTGTAATTATATAAACCATAACCATATAATTTTTCCAATATCGTATTATATTCATTAGTCCATATACTTAATTGTTCACCAGTTGTCTCAGCTATTTCTTTTATATGCTTTATGTTTTTTTCACGATTTTCAATGTTATCTTCATGACTCATTTCTTTTATCATTATAAAACATATGCATGTTGCTAGTCGTGGTCTATGATTGCATAAAGGTTCTCTCATATTAGATACTTCATCATATAAATATTTTACTTGTGTAAAACTGTATACTTCTCTTTCTGCGATTATTTCTGGGTCAACGGTTGTGTTTTTTAATATTTTTTCTTCATATTTGAGCAATTTGCCTACTCTGTTTCCTGATATATAGGCTTCCCATTCTTTTTTAACTTCTTCGCAAAATATTTCGACTTCAGAGTTTTTGTTTGCTGTTTTCAGTTGCTTTTTTAAGTATATTAAACTGCTTAAAGATTGTTTTGAAATACGCTTGTCTTTTTGAGCATTTTGTATACATTTAATTTCTTTATTCAGTCTAGTTGCTTTTTTAGTGAAAATTTTTACTGTTTCTCTTCCATCTAATACTGTATTTACTATATCATCTGAAATTTCCTCAAAGCATTGAAACGTGCTAATAGGTTTGATTACTGCCTTTACTCTATCTCTTAATTGAGATGCATAAATATGTGTTGGATTCTCATCATATTCTATATGACAGCACATATTCTTAGCAGATATATTTTCGAATTGACATGTTTTGAAAAAATCATGAAGCTCAGTTAAATTTCGAGCTTGGCAATAATTTTTATAGTAATTATCCATTGCTTCACCTGGGAGGCAAGTGCAACTGTATAGTAAAAATGCCATTTGCGTTTGAATACATAAATCAGCACTACTTTTTATATTAGTATCATCATTCATAATGCTAATCATCTTAATAGCATTAGCTTCAGGCATGTTTATGGATATTTCTTTAAGTACGCAATACATTGTTATTAACCTAAAATGTTTCATATCATTAACTGAGTTCTTCAGTATTGTGTTCTGTAATGCCATACGTCTATTTATATTTGTAATAAAAAATAAAAGGTATTGAGTATAATGATTTATTTCTGGTTTATATTGTAACTTTATGAGTGCTGGAGTAAATAATTTAGCAGTTTTCTCTTTGCTTTCTTGATATACATCTTCATTTTTTTTGATATATATTTTACATTCATATATGAGATGCACTGCTTCTTTAAAAACACTTTGATCATACTTTCCGATAGCTTCTAAGTAATGTTGATATATTGGCGCTACTCTACAGAGCTCATTACTAATTTCACAATATTTCATACAGTAGAGATGTTCAATTATAGATTGATTACACATAGCCTCTTTGCTATATTCATTTCTGGTTTTATATTTCATTTTATATGATTTTTTTATCAATTCTGTGGTTTCAGGTTTCAGACTCACTTTATATGATTGTTCTATAAATAGGGCATTCTTTCCACACTTGCTGAAACATGTAATTATATGATTAAATACTGACTCAGTTATACTGTTTTTATAATGTGGGCATTGGCATTGATATGTATATAGTTTTGATATCTCTCGCCTTAATCTTTTAATTTTTAAGCAGATATCCTCTAAATTTTTTATTTTAACTTTTTTAACAATATTTGTTTTAGAAATATCATATATAGCTTTTTTAACATATTCACTTTTTTCTGTATTATAGTCATTGATATTTACTAAACCTTCTTTAAAAGGTGTAGTGCATTTGATTGCAACATTTGTTAAACATAGTAATAAAAGTATATTTTTAAATTGTTTCATTACTCTCATGATAAATCTCATAATACAAAAGTTCAACATGAAATATTAGATGAAAAAATTGAGTGACTGCTATTAATTAAAATAGGCCGAGACCGGAATCGAACCGACATAAAAGGATTTGCAATCCTCTGCATAAGCCATTCTGCCACTCGGCCATTCCTACAGTATAAATTATACATCAAGAAAAACAAGCTTGTTGCTTTCTGATGATATAGTTATCATTTATATAATGAAGTGGATAGATAGTCACTGTCATTTAGATTATGATCCAATGAATCAAAATATTCCGGATGTTATTTCTAATATGGACAAACACAATGTTTTAGGAGCAATGAGTATAAGTACTACGATAGGTACATTAGATAAATCTTATAAATATTTACAAGATAATATTTGGTTTTCAGTAGGTGTTCATCCATTAGATGAAACAATTGGGAATGTGCAAGGAATTGAAAAATATCTTTCTGAGTGGATTGGTAAAAAACATATTGTAGCTATAGGTGAAACTGGATTAGATGATGCTACTGATGTTAATGCGCAAAAACCTGGGTTTGAAATACAGCTTCATTATGCAGAAAAGCATAATTTGCCGATTGTTTTGCATATGCGTAATACAGAAAATGAGACTTTAGAAATGATCAAAAAATTTAATGTAAAAGGAATTGCACATTGCTATACAGGATCACTTGAATTTGCAAAAGCAGTTTTAGATTTAGGGTGGATGGTTTCATTTTCGGGGATCATAACATTCAAAAATGCAAATAGTGTACGTGAAATTGCTAAATTCATTCCACTAGATAGAATATTAATTGAAACAGATGCCCCGTATTTAGCTCCTGTCCCTCATCGTGGAAAAAGCAATGAGCCTGCATTTGTATCATATGTTGGAAAATATATTGCAGAGTTACGAGGTTTGCCTTCTGATGAGTTTGCGCAAATCACAACGAATAATTTTATGAATTTTATGGGTATTAAATAATGGTTACTTGGCTTAAAAATGAAAATTTAAATAAACTTATGAAAGTTATTAATCCATCTATGGCAGTTGGTGGTTGTGTACGAAATTATATGATGGGTAAAGATTTCAACAGTGAAGTTGATTTAGCGACCCCACTATTGCCAGAAGAAGTAATGAAACTTGCAAAAAAAGCTGGATTTACTGTGATTCCAACAGGTTTGCAACATGGAACTGTTACATGTGTTATGGGAGATGATGTTTTTGAGATTACCACTTTAAGAGTTGATGTAGAAACAGATGGGAGACATGCTTCTGTCGAATTTTCTAACTCATGGGAAGAAGATGCAAAAAGACGAGATTTGACAATGAATGCATTGTATTCAGACATCAATGGGGAAATTTATGATTTTGTTGGTGGTTTAGCTGACTTAAAAAAAGGATTGATTAAATTTATTGGGAAAGCTGATTTAAGGATTCAAGAAGATTATTTACGTATACTTCGATTTTTTAGGTTCTTAGCTCATTATGGAAAGCAGTATGATCATTTGTCATTAGTAGCATGTGGAAAATATGTAGAAAATTTGAAACAAATTGCACGAGAAAGATGTACAAATGAAATGATGAAGCTTTTAGAGGGTGAGAATTTTCTTACTTCATTGAAATTCATGAATGATATTAAAATATGGAAACATTGTGATTTTCCAGAACCAGATTTTGTTGCGTTGCGTAGATTATGTTCTCGAAAAACTACTTTAGGAAAAGCATCGGCAATTGCTAAATTATCAACTTTCAAAGGAGATGTTTCTGGAATGAAATTATCTAATGTACAAAGAAAGCATGTAGATATATTGAGAAATCAAAAAATTATGATTGAAAATGCTGATTATGTGAAATGGATTAATGATGCACCAAGTATGATTTGGGCTGATGGATTTCTTCTTAAAAGTGAATTAAATGATCTGACATTTTTAGATATATGGAAAAAGAATTTGTTTAAATTTTCAGGTAATGAAGTGATGAAAGTAATGGGAGTTGAGCCTGGTCCGAAAGTAAAATACTATCTTGACCAGTTAAAAGATTGGTTTGTAATGCAAAAACAACCACCTACAGGCGAAGAAATGATGGCTCAATTGCATAATATAAAAAAGAATTAACTTAGTTTGTAAAGCAAGAATTGATCACAAGCATAATTTCTTATACAATGATCTAGATGTTAACATTTATTTGGGTTTCGTATTTAGTGGTTGTTCTGATTATGTCAGGCTTGGTTTTTTTGCAAAAAGGAGAGGATTCAGTAAGTTTTAGTCAATCTAAATTTATGACTCCTAGAGCAATGTCTAACTTTTTAACTAAATCTACATATATTGTAATATTTATATTTATTACTTTATGTCTTTTAATTGGAATTTTATTGAAAAAAGAAAAAATCAGATTAAATAAAGAGCTTGCTCCTGTAGAAACCATAGTGACTGACTCTAATTCTGCGGATTCAAAATAAGGAAAATCATGAATACTAAGATTGTTTTTATTACTGGAGGAGTTATGTCTTCTTTAGGAAAAGGTGTGACTGCATCTATGCTTGCGATGTTGCTTAAAAAAAGAGGCTTTAAGATTCGTATGAGGAAGTTAGAGCCTTATCTAAATGTAGATGCTGGAACTTTAAGCCCAGATCAACATGGTGAAGTTTTTGTTACTGAAGATGGAACTGAAACTGACATGGACATAGGAAACTATGAAAGATTTGTTGGTGTGAAATGTCAAAAATCTGATTACATTACATCAGGTCAAATCTTTTCTGCAGTTATTAGCGCTGAAAGACGTGGAGATTATTTAGGTCAAACTGTACAAATTATTCCACATGTTACTAGTATGACTACTGAAAAAATCACAGAAAATGTAGATTCCGATACTGATTTCTTAATTTGTGAGATTGGTGGAACTGTAGGAGATATGGAAGGGTTACCATTCCTTGAATCTGTTCGTCAGCAATCTAGAGAACATGATGTTCTTTATTTACATATGGGGTTAATGCCATTTCTGAGTTCATCAAAAGAATTTAAAACAAAGCCTATTCAACATTCTATTAGTGAGTTGCGAAAGTTTGGTATTAAGCCAGATCTTATTTTATGTAGATCTCAAAAATATGATGATAATTCTTGGAAAAAGAAAATAGCATCATTTGCAGACTTAGATGAGGAAATGATTTTTCCTGCTTGGGATCAAAGTTCATTATATGATGTTGCGAAACAATACTATGAAGATAAAATAGATCAAAAAATCTGTGAATTTTTTGGTATTAACCTAGATAATAGAGTAAGTAGCTTTAAGCCTTTTAATCATGTACAAACTAAAGAAGTGAAAATTGCTTTAGTTACAAAATATAATAAAATAAATGATTCATATTGCTCTGTTATTGAAGCTATAAACCATGCTGCGATAGATCAACAGTATAAACCTATAATCAGTGCTATTAGTTCGGAAGATATTGATGTAACAAAATTGGATGATTTTGATTGCATAATTGTTCCAGGTGGATTTGGATCACGTGGTATAGATGGAAAAATCAAAGCATTACAATATGCTAGAGAGAATAAAATTCCATGTTTAGGAATTTGTCTTGGTATGCAATTAATGATCATTGAAGGATTAAGGAATATTGCAAAATTAGACGTGGATTCATCTGAATTTAAGGCTGTGAAGCACCCTGCAATTGGTTTGATAGATGAATGTATGGAAGTAGTTAAAGGTGGAACTATGAGATTAGGATCTTATCCATGTAAACTATCTGGAAAGATGCGTGATGTTTATAATCAAGATTTGATTTCTGAAAGACACAGACATCGTTATGAAGTTAACCACCTTTACTATAAAGACTCTTTAGAGAAGATTTTTAATTTAACAGCTTGGTCTCCAGATAATTTGTTGTTAGAGGGATTTGAAATTACAGATCATCCTTTCTATATGGGAGTTCAATTTCATCCAGAATTCCAAACCCATGTAGGGGCGCCGCATCCACTTTTCAGTGCTTTACTATCTAGTGCTATGAAAAATTCATAACTCACAAATTTATTATTGAAAACATATAAACTTTAAGTGATCACTATGAACTGTTGTGTGTTTATAAAATTAAAAAAATACTGCATAATTAAGTTGTATGTCACTATAAGAAGAATTTTACTTACTTGCATCGAATGAGTAATTAAAGTTTGATTTATTTTGATGTATGCGTTATAAATCATTTTCGCAAACTCATTCATATAATGGCAAATCCATATTCGAATTTTGTATATTTTCAATAATAGTATAGTTTAAAATAAATGTGTTTATGCATTTAAATTAGGATGTGTTTTGCGTAATATATAATCAGTTTTTTTTGATTTTTTTCTGATTTCAAACAGAGCTTTGAATGCGTAAATCATCATTTTTGTAGCATATACTAGCATTGCCTTGGAAAAAATCATTAATAGTGTCATGAAGTAATTCTTTTCTCCATCCATATAATGAATGAGGAATCTTTTTATGTATTGATATAAACCTGATACTTTCGTTATCACATAGCCAATTGGGTGGTATATTTTCTTGCAAAGCCAAGATTTTTATTAGGATGGTAATGGTATTTTGAATATTACTATCTACCCTTTCTTTGTTTTTTGGAGTCGCTTGAATAATATCAAATACTTCCTGCGAATGTTTTTTTAAACCATCAGGTAGGATTTGTTTAATTTCATTTTGATTTAGTACTTGATCGCATGATAATCGGTGCATAATTTTATTATTTAACACCCATCCAGCTGGGACATTAATCTTTTTTGCGATATTCTCTCTCCACAACTGAAGCATCGTTCTCTTTTTTGTTTGATAACGAACATTTTCCACCTCATCATTAACCCATTGTAATCTACCTAATTTTTCTAACTTCTCTTTTAGTATTTTAAACAGTCCATCAAGATGTTTGACATCATGCATAGCATATTCAAGCATATCATCTGTTAAAGGTCTTTTATTCCACAGCGCATCTTGATAAGCCTTATCTAAATTGATATTTAGAAGCTTAGAAACAAGTGTTTGATATGCAAGACCATGCCCTATTTTACAAAATGATGCTGCTATTTGAGTGTCAAAACAATTTTCTATTTGAAATTCATAATGTTTTAAAACATTTAAATCTTGTTCACAAGCATGACAAACTTTGATTATTGAAGAATCTGCAAATGCTGTTTCTAAGAAAGTGTTTTTGAGAGAAATGCATTTTGTATCAATCAAAGCAATATGGTTGTTAATTTTCACTTGCATTAAACATAGCTCTGCCCAATATGTATTACGTCTATGAAACTCTGTATCAAAATAAATAATACTTATGTTTTCCCCTACTAATTTTTCAAAATCACTTAATGCCTCTACTGTATCTATGAAAAAACTCATGATTTTTGCAACTCTTGTAAAACATTTTTATTGAGTTGAATCTCTTCTTCAGAAACAGTGATTTTAAAATCATTTTTTGCAGCTTTTTTTATTACTTTTGGTACATTTGTATTAAAGAGAGAAGATTGCTTTGGTTGGCAAAGGGCAATATAAACTTTTGATAAAATTTTTGCATCAATTAATGCTCCATGCACAGTTCTTTCGTGCAGTGAAACGCCAAATCGCTTGGCTAATGCATTAAGGTTTGCAGGAGATCCAGGAAATGCTTTTCTTGCTGTAGAAAGAGTGTCTACAACTTTATTTGTTAATTTAGGTGCATTGTTTCTGCCTAACTCAGCATTTAAAAATCCAATATCAAACCTTGCATTATGTGCAACTATTGTTGAATCTCCTATAAAATCTAAAAATTCTTGATATACATCTCTAAATAAAGGCTTGTCTTTCAAGAAAGCATTTGTAATTCCGTGTATTTTTTGCACTTCTGGTGGCATGTCTTTTTCTGGATTCAAATAAATATGAAAAGTTCTGCCTGTATCTTCAAAATTGTTTAATTCTAACACCCAATTTCAACAATTCTTTCTTTACTGTTATCTAGACCAGTAGTTTCTGTATCTAAGATTATTACGCTCATGATTTATTATAGATCATCTATACAAAAAGTTCACTGCTTCATTGTAAACATAATTGGAACATGATCGCTTGGTCTTTCCATTTTTCTATATTCTTTAAATGCTTGCAAATCTCCAGTAATGTTTTTTGCTAAAATATAATCTATTCGCAATCCCTCATATGGTCTTCTATAATCCCACCATGTGAAATCATTCTTCCCAATTTGTTTGTCATGTGTGTCTTGTAATCCAGACTTTATGATTGAATCCATATTGCTTCTAACTTCAGGAGTGCATAGTACGCTTCCTTCCCATTTTTGTGGAGTTTGAATGTCATCATCAGAAATTGCAACATTAAAATCTCCACCCACAATAACTTTTTCTTCTGAATCGCTCCACATATTATCTATTTGAGAAAGAAATTTTTGTTTGTATTCATATGCTTCAGGAGATTTGTTTCCACAAGGAACATATGCAGATGCAACATAAATTCCATTTGTAAATCCTTGGATATATCTGGCTTCTTCTGACTCTTTACATAAATTTTTTGTCACATTTTCAATTGGATATTTTGAAAGAATCGCTACTCCATTATATGTTTTTTGACCATGTATAGCTAAGTGATAATTATAAGATTCAAAAAAATCTTTTGGAAACATTTCATCTCTACATTTAGTTTCTTGTAAAAGTAAGATGTCTGGATTTTCAGATTTGATTAAATTTTCTAATAAAGGAAGCCTTACCCTCACAGAGTTTACGTTCCAAGCTACTATTTTCATTGTCAAATAATATCAAGTTTTCCTTACTTAAACTACCTGTTTTACAAATATTCACATTGGAATATTGATCTTATAGTGCGGAATGAGTTAGAATAAGCGTAGTTGGGGTATAGCCAAGCGGTAAGGCATCGGGTTTTGGTCTCGTGATCCTAGGTTCGAATCCTAGTACCCCAGCTGAACTTCCAAAACATATGAAATTTTCTTGTGATTATATTTATTAAAAATTATATACCATTTGATTTATAAGTGCTAAAAAAATTGTAACAATTTATAAATTCGATTCTAATTTATTTGCTATATTAAAAATTTTGATTTAATTATCTGTGTTTATAAAAAAAATTGAAAATATATAGTTGATCATAATGATTGATCGATTGTTTGAATGCCTTAATTTTGTTTAATCTGGAATTTTAGTTTAAAAAACACTGTATATAAACAATTTGCTTATTTATTTTATTTAGTGATTTTGAATTTTATTTTTCTACACTAATAGCAGTAAACTGTGTGTCGCAAACTTTTATGTCTTTTACAAAGCCTTCTCCACTAAATTTAAACAATCTATTGCGTCTTATTTGCTTTGTAACCACGAATGTAACTTGATCTCCAGGCACAACTGGCTTTCTGAATTTTGCATTGTCTATGCTCATAAAAGCAACTCCATTAGGTATCTCACTTTTTTCTTGCTGATATGAATATGCTACACATAATGTTGCAAGCTGCGCCATTGCTTCTACAAGAATAACTCCAGGAACAACTGGGTGATCTGGAAAATGACCAGCAAAAAAATGCTCATTGATTGTAAAAGATTTGTGACCAATTGCACTTTCCCAATTTTTCACTTCAGATACAGTATCTAAAAATAAAAAAGGAAATCTATGTGGAATTAAACGTTGAATTTCAACAGTATTTAACATTTATTCTTCATCCTTATTCACAGCTTCAATTACTTCTTCTGTAATATTAACAACTGAACCTGTATCAGCATGTGCAAGTACTAACATTGATGGCAATACAATCATATTTCTATGCTTATCTGCTATTTTTTTAGACTCACTAATTACTTTTTGTCGTAATTTTTCCATTGCATTATTATTTAAAGTATTAAATTCTTCACTTTTCAATTCAATTTCTTTTTGAAAATCTTGTCTTTTCTGTGCTAATTTTGCTTCTGCATCTTTTACTAATTTCTTAGCATCATCAGTTTTAGCATTTAATTTGCGCTTGTTAATTGCATTAGCTTCATTTTGTAATTTTTCATCTTGATCTTTCCATTGATTAGAATAGTCATTATTTAATCTTTCTAATTTTTTCATTACTCTACGTATTGATTTAGAAGATGAATGAATTTTATCCATATCTACTAATGCTACTTTGAACTGCGCAGATGAATTATTTGTAACATTTACACTGTTTGAATTAACTGTAGATGTTTTATCTGCAAATAAAGAAACAGATAGTAAAAGGCTTAAAATGATTGTACGTGACACAATTCCTCCTACTTAAACAATAATCTAAAGTAAGTAATATTTCTACTGTGCAAAGCCAAAATTAAATGTATTAAATGAATTTAATGGGGATTTTGACCCATATAGTGGGTAATTTGCACTAAGTAACAATCCAAACATTCCAATTTTAAATTGCATTCCAACTCCACAAGATGCTACAAAATTGAATTTATCCTGAGTAATATCTGCAGTATTTTTATCCCAACGTCTCATGTCAGCCAAACTTGAAGGAACCTGTTTGCTTTTTAATGAAGAGTCCCATAAAGACCCAGCATCTAAGAATGCAAACCATTTAGCATTAAATGTTTTAGGTAACATCATAGGAGATTGAAACATCAGGGAAGCATTCACATATTTTTGTCCTCCAAGGGTGTTGAATCTTAATGTATCTCTAGGCCCATGGTGATCAAAACCTCTTACATCTGCAGTTTTGAAGTTATCAAACCAGCTATAATTACTTATAGGAATATTGAATCCACCACCAACTTGGAAAGTTAAATTATATTTTTCATTGAAATTTTTCACCATACTTACTGACCCTGTGTTTTGTATGAAGTTAGATGTTCCTAATGAAATTTTACTTTTAAGATTCATATGAAATTCATTTTTTTCATTATAAGCTGCAAATCTATGACCTAAGTTGATTAATAATTGGCTCTTCCATTTGTCAAATTTTTTCACTTCTTTATCAAAAAACCTTGTGATTCCTATACCACGTTTATAAGTTTTAATTTCATCAGTAGTATTTATATATTCTGAATTATCAGAAATTTCGATTTTTTTAATATTTGCACCAATTGACAGTGAAAAAAGATGATTTTTAAGGGGAGTCATATAAATACCAGTTCTGAGATCTATGCCTTTAGTTTTAGTACGAACTACTTGGTTGTTTTCAGTCCAATATACTTTTGAGGCATCTTTATCGTTAGGGTCTTTAGCAGCAATATCATTTGCTAATAATGGATTGTTTTCAGGAATTGCATTCGATGTGCTGAGAATTCCTGAATGTTTCATTCTAGCTGCAACTTTTGTATATTGATCAGATGAGTGATCAGATGCAGTGTTGAAGTTAAATGGGTTTTCTTTGAATGTGCTGTCTGCAACTTCTGGTAAGAAAAATAAATTTGCTCCAACAAATCCATGTATTGGCTTTCCTTTAATGAATTTTTCTTCTAATTCAACTTCAAAATTCCTTGAATCAGATGATAAAGATATATCAGTTTTTAAATTTTTTCCTAAACCAAGAAAATTAGTGTCGCTATATCCTAGTGTGAATTCATACTCTATTTTCTTTTGCATTTTTGCTTGCATTTTGAATGTTGCAGCACCTGTTTTCATTTCTTTGAAATCTATTGTCAAATCATGTATATTGTTGCTAATTTTCTCATGATTTATATCAATATTTTCACAAAATCCAGATCTCATTATGTTGCTTCTACTCTCAAATAAAGCTTTGTTTGAAATCATATCTCCAGGTTCTAAGGTGATTCTTTGTAAAATCACTGACTTATGTGTTCGTGTATTTCCATTAATAAATATATCACCCACCCTTATTGGTTTTGTTTCAACAATTTTAAAATTAATATCAACATATTTACCATGCTTCTTGATTGAATATTCTGCTTTATGATTCATATAATTTAAACTTTGAAGTTTATGTTCTAATTTCTTTGCAAAATCTTTTGCTCTTTCTTCTGAAAAATGATGATTTTTCTTCAAAAAAGAGCTTTTTATATTAAGTTCTATAGGAGAAGATATGCTCACATCATTAATAAGATATTGTGGCCCTTCATAAATATTTACCACTAACTGTTTTTGATTGTTTATATCCTCAATAGTTAGAGATTTGACTTCAAAATCTACATAACCTAAATTATTGGCATACTTTTTCAATTGTATTTTACTTTGCTCTAAAGAAGATGTGTTAATGCTATGTGTGCTGAACATTTTCAATACTGTTTTAGTTTTTTTTGCTAATTGCTCATATAGCTCTTCATTTGAAAGGTTTGTATTTCCATTAAAAATAGCATTATTAACAGGAACAGATTTTATGACTGTGATGATGAATTTTAGATTGATATTTCCATCTTTCTCATCAGAATATGATTGTACTGATACTTCATCGGTCGTTTCAAGCATTTGATATGTGGTTTTCAAAACGGCTTCAGTTGCTTTGATAGTTTGTTTTGAGATGAATGCTCTCTTTTTTAATCCAGTGACGGCATCCCAATTTGCATTCATTGACCCAGCATTAATGACTTTATATTTAACATCTTTTAATACTGGTAACTCCTCAACAGTCACATGCCATTTTCCAGATATATATTTTGCAGTTACAGATTTGAAATAATTTAACTCCATTAGTGTTAATGTAATTGTTTCTTCACTAATTTCAGACTGATTTAATAAATTTAAGTGTGCTTCTATAATATCGTGAGCAACCCTACGATTTCCTTTAATGATATATGCTCTGCTTTGTTGTTGAGTTTGAGTTGTTTCTTGCACATTGGTTTCGCATTGAACTTGCAAGGCTAATATTGCTAAAAATACTTTGATTAACATATGATGCCCTTTGCAATGAGTTGTACATCTTTAAAAAGTACAAAAATCATTAATGATACAAATAAATAAATGCAAATATTTATATATAATTCCGCAGCTCTTTTGTTAAATAAAGAAATGAACTCATAAGCAATTCTCCCTCCATCTAAAGGTGGTAATGGTAAAAGATTTATGACTCCTAATCCAATAGAAAGCATGATAATCCAATTTAAAAAATATTGCACTTTATATGAAGAAGCAATTTTAGTTGTAGTTTTGAATATTGAAAGTGGTCCACTAAGTTGCAAAGATCCTGCTTTGATTGTTTGTACTAAACCAGCAACTTGTAAGCTAATCATTTTATAAACATATTTAATAGAATATACTATTGCAGAAAACATGTTCATTTTTTCATAACTAACTTTGTTTGACAAATTCTCTTTTATATTCTCAATAGAGCTTTCGAGAGTTTCTCCATTTTTAAATGTTAATTGTACAGTTTGCTCATCTTTACTTTCAATTTTGATGATTTCTTGGTTTTGAAATACGGGTTTATTTATTGGCTTTCCAAAATACATGCTTGATGCAAAAGAAATCAATATAGCAAAAACAGCATTACCTATCGGCCCACCAAGATATAAGAAGGTTTTTTGTATGAAATTTGCATTATGTTCTTGGCAAGCAACGTAACCACCTAATGGCAACGCTTTAAATGTCCACTCTGTTTGTCTAGAATCAACATAAGAAAATACTGTCGGTCCAAAACCAATAGAAAATTCTTTTACTGTTACTTTATTTAATCTTGCAACAAAGTAATGTCCTAATTCATGGAATGTTACGATGATGCTAATGACAGATAAAGTCAATAAAAAATGAAAAATATTTAAATACACAGTTTATTTTAACGAATAAATAAATTCAGGGCAATAAATTAAAACATTCTTTACGTTTCACAATTATGTTTTTAATGAAGTTGGTTATGACAAATAAAATAAAAAACTCATTTTTAATGAATTGTTTCCAGGAGTTTGTAAATGAAATGTTTAAGTTCAGAGAACTTATTCTTTTTGATGCAAAATCAATTAATGCTGAAGAAATGCAAAACACTCTTGTTAGGTTTATTTACTATAAAAGAGATTTAGCAATTCAAGAAGGCACTTTAGTTGAGGCAGGATATAAGGAAATTTCTTATATTATGGCAGTTTTTGCAGATGAGGTTTTTATTAATTTGGATTGGAATTTTAGAGAACAGTGGAAAAATAACAACCTTGAAACTCAAATTTTCGGGACACATATCGGAGGAAAGAAGCTTTTTTCAGATATTGCAAAGTTTTTATCTTCAAATGCTGCATATAAATATGATATTGGAAGTGCATATTTATTTTGCTTAGGATTAGGTTTTAGAGGTGAGTATCGAGGAATAGATGATAATAATCTTATTTCTCAATATAAAGAAAAATTATTTGAGTATATCAATAATGAGGAATCTAGCTTATTTGAGAAAAATTTCTCCATTTTCCCAGAAACTAAACAACATACAATTGTAAGAATTTCTTCTGCAAAAATGACTAATTACAAAGTTTGGTCAATGATATTAGGAATTACTGCATTAACATATGTCAGTTTTAGTTATGTTTTATGGAATAAATCTACAAAAGAAATTTCAAATCTAATTCAATTAAGTCAAAAAGACATAGAAAGTATTAAAAATGGATAATTTATTTACAACATTTATTATAAGTATTATTTCTGCAAGTGCATTTGTATTCTTAAATAAATTTTATACTAAGCTCCCACAAGCATTTTCATTTGTGAGGAAATTTACATCTGATTTTATAAAATATATTGTAAGCTTATTTAAATTTAACAATGTGTTGAGTGATAGGTTAAATGAGTCATTTGACCAAAACATGCAAGTATTATATTCCTTCCTTGGAAGTGATGATTTTAAATATAAGCTACCATTTATTTTGGTCATAGGAGCAGAAAAATCAGGAAAATCTTCTTTGATCAGTAGTTTGAAATTAGAAAAAAGCATCGATGATTTAGTAGAAAAAAATGACTTTTGTAATTGGTCATTTTTCAATGATGCTGTGCTTCTGGAAATGCATAGCGCATTATTTTCATCTGGAACATCATTTGTATCATCAGATGCTCATAATTGGCATAAATTATTGAATTTACTTGCATATCATAGGCCAGAAAGACCAATTGATAGTTTGGTTTTAACAATTTCTATGCGAGATCTTTTAGATGAATCAATGAACTTGGCAAATCTAGCAGAGCATTATTATGTAAAATTATGGAATATGCAAAAATCATTTGGTAGTAACTTTCCTATTTATATAGTAATCACTCATACTGATTTAGTTCCAGGATTTTCACATTTCTGTTCCGCATTGCGAATGGATTTAAAAGAAGAGATTTTTGGTTGGTCTAACCCCAATACATTAAATGAATTTGAAGATACTAATTTCGTAGAAGATGCGATGAATAGTATTGTAGACCGACTTTTGTTGATTCAACAAGAAATTTTAGTACATCAAGTTTCTCATGCTAATAAGTATGGTATTTTTGCATTCCCATTTGAACTGTATAAAATTAAAGGTAAATTGAAAGAAATTCTTGGATATATTTTCAAGAAAAATGCTGTTCATGATCAATTTATGTTACGTGGATTTTATTTTACAGGAGCTGGTAGTAATAATGCATATGCTAAGCATGAATTTTCACAAGCATTAAAAAGTGTAGAATTTGGAGAAATCACACAAACTCCATCTTTAAATATTGCAAATGATATTTTCTTTTCCACTGATTTATTTGTAAGTAAAATTTTCAAAGAAAAAGGACTTTCACGACCACTGTCAAATAATATGTTTGATAATGAGAAAAAAGTAAGAATCTTACAGTATTTGACTATTATTTTAGCATTATCCGGAGTAGGAAGTTTTGTACACTATTATAATAATATACAAAAAGTCAGAGTGAATCTTAAGCATAATATTTCTAATGTCAGGCTTGCATTAAATAATATAAAACTAATATATAGCAGTGAATATGATGAATTTGATAATATCATTTTTGAAGAGCAATCTGCTGTATTAATTAATGCGATGAGTAAGATTTATCCAAATGATTTGTTCTTTTATTCAATGCCTCCATCATGGTTTTCACCAATTAGATATAAGTTGAATTTCATGCTTGGCAATGCATATGCTGTGGTAATTTTTAAGTTTATTATTAATAAATTCAACCACGATTTACAAAAATTAGTTTCAGGAAAGATGAAGTTCCGAATTAATAAAGTTAGTCATTACCATAATCCTCTACAATCTAAAGAATTTTTAGAGTTATTTGCATATGTAGAAAATATTACGAAAATGGAAAATATTTATCATAAAATTCAAAGAATGCCATATTTGCGTAATTTAAATGATGTAATTTATGTGATGAAAAATTTGATGAATATTGATATGAAAAAAAGTTTTCATAGAAATCAAAGTGTATTTCAAAATGCGTTACAATATGTAGAATTTGGAGCAATTAATATAGATAAATACAAACAAGATATCAGAAATCAAGTAGATAGTTTGTTTGACAAATTTATTGAAAATGCATTTGAATATTATAATGTGATTCCTAATGTGACAAATATAGAAAATATGTTGCAAGCAATTTTAAGTAAGAAAGATGCTAATGTAGATAAATTGAACTTTAATTTGAATCAATTTATTGATGTATTAAACAATCAAGGTTTAAAGTGGATTACCATCGATAAATTTAATTTAGGAGAACAATTTAGTAAAATGCTATTAGATGTTCAAGACAGTTATATTTTAGGTCAAAAAATGGCTAAAGATATGAAAATAGATGTTGAAAACAAAATTATAGATTTAAATGAAAAAGTGACAAATCATAAAATTCCTTTAATGGGGAAAGTATTTAAGAAAAGCAAAAATGGTTCAGTTGAAGTTTCAAAAGAATTTACAGAATTTCAAGGGATGTTGAATTTACTATCTGGTCAAGAATTTATGAACCAAAGATCTTATACAAATAGAAATTTGAAACCTGCTCTGCTTTCATGGAATGTAGATAATTTATTGCAAGCATCAAAATTAATAGATGATTTTACAAAATTTGCTCACCATAAAATGTTGTATAAAAATGAAAAAACTACTAACTCGATGAATATTGTGGCATCTCGTAGTATCATATCAAATATTAGGCATTTACTGACAAGTGGGCAAAAAGCTTTTGATAGTTTTGATTCTGAAGAAGTGTTTGTATCTAATGCAGCTCAAAATTTGAAACAGAGTTATAAGCATTTATTGAAGATTTTGATGTTTGTAAAAGATAAAGACCATAATTTGTTTGTAGAATTAAAAGCAGTCCTTTACAAGCAAAGTGTATTATTATTAGAGAAAGTGAATCGTGCATTAGAAGAGAAGCATTTATACAATGTATCTCGTGCAAGCTTTTATACAGATCAAATTGGATCAATTAATAAAAATGATGTGAAAATTTACCTCAGAAAACAACATGCGCAATTAGATCATCTTGCTAACTTAGCGAAACCAGCAGTAATGATATTAGAGAAATTATCTGGTATGGGCAAAAAGATTTATATTCCAACTTTCTTGATTTGGAAAGATATTATTACAAATGTTGATAATGATAAAGAAGGGAAAGAAAATAGTATTAAATCATTAGAGAAGTTTATCGAAAATTATTTTGCTAATAAAAATAGTAAGTGTATAACAGCTTCTGAGCAAAGTTGCGTGATAGGAAATAATATAGCGCAAGAATGTTTAGCAATGGGAATTAAATTTGATTCTGAAACTTCAAGTTACTTTTTACAAAGAAAAAAAGAGCTTATTTTAAGCATAAGAAACAGATGTATATTAGATCAGTATGCTAAAGCGAAGTCTCAGTATAGGAAAATCACTTCATATTTTAATCAACATATGAAGCATAAATATCCATTTAATAAGCAATCAAATGTAGAAATAGATGCTAACACTGCAAAAGAGTTTGTAAGTATTTGGAAAGAAAAAGCTTTCGATATCACTATGTTATCTCAATATATATATGATGAAAAGCAGCATGATTGGATTAAATTTTTAGAGAAAATGAATACTGTGATTCCTTGGTTAGAAAGTATGTATGAGCCTAATAAGCAAGGTGCATTCTTGATTAAATTGCGTACAAATCACATGAATGAGAATTTTGCTAATCATTTAGCTGTATGGGATATGAAGTTAGGTAATAAATCAGTTTCTATGAATATGCCTGCAACAGAAATGCCATTTTCTACACATGATTTTGCAAATATTATACGTATTTCACGAGAAAGCAAATTACGATTTAATAATCATGGTAAAAAACATGAAATATTATATCAAGGGTATTTTGGAATTATTAAGTTTATTAATCAGTTCTGTATGAAAAATAATAAGAACATAAAGGAAATAAAGTTAGATATCCCTGTATATGATTGCTTTGGACAAAAGCATTTAATTTTATGGATTGATATTGCTTTGAAAGGGAATTTGCACGCATGGCCTGATTTTCCAAGCCATGCCCCAGCATTAGGAGGTTTTAAATTATGTACAAAATAGAAGATATCACGAAGCCTATTAGCTCCCCTGTGACAAAGATCAGAGAGTCTAATTTATATGTGACTTTAGAAGCTCTTATGCATCAAGAAAATGACACCCTACCTAAAGGAGCCTGGGAATATGCAGAAACTAAAAGAGATTGGAAGCAAATTAAAGAGATTTGTTTGAAAATTTTAGTTGAACATAGCAAAGATATGCAAGTAATGTCATGGCTTATGGAAGCTTCATTAATATCATCATTTAATAATATTGCAAGTATATGGGAAGCATTAGATTATTTGCTTGATCATTTTTGGGAAGACACTGAAGTTGATTTTTCTTATAAAGCATTTGTGCATTTGAATAAAGTATTGAAAAAATCATTACCTTACATGATGCATTTGTACCAAAAAGATAGTGAAAAATATACTATGGCAGATTTAATTAAATCAAAAGAGCGTGCTTATTTTGAAAAATTAGGAGACGATGAGTACAAACTAACTTTAAGTAATATTGAATTAGCACGAGATATTTTGAAAAAAATAAATACAAAAACAGAAGATGCAATTATGAATAGTAGCATTGAAATCTTAGATCAATTTAAAGGTGAAATTTTATCTATTAATAATCATGATGTGCAGGAAAAAACAGTTGAAACATTGAAGTCAGATAACAATAACATTACATCAAGAGAGCAGGCATATCGTACAATTAAAGATGTGATGAATTATTTGAAAGAGCATGACCCACACAGTGCTACGCAGTATTTACTGAAAAAAGCATGTGAATGGGAGAGTAAATCATTTGTAGAAATTTTGAATGAGTTTAATGATCCAGTTATTATTGCAAAACTTTTCAATCCAAAACAAGAAGATTAATCAATTTAATTATTATTGTTAAAAAGCCACTGAAAACTCATTATACATTTTACATTAATGATAGCATCCCAAGAGATTGACCCATTTGTAAAAGAGTCCATGTGAAAATCATGAATCTTTTTTAATGCATAAACTTGATATATATTGTTTATCGAACTTACTTTATTATCTGGAATTGTAGCAAATAGCTTTATTACAGAGACATTGCCTACTTCTATATCTGAAATATTGTTATTTTTGAAGCAGGCTTTGATATGACATATTTCTTGTAATGTTGTGTCTATATTTTGAAGAATCTCAATAGTTTCTGGTTTTACTAGCATCTTTTGTTTTTCTTTATCATTAATCTGCAAAAATTGACCCCAACTTATTGTTTCATCTTTAATAAGTTGAGCTGCTTCTGAGTAGTTTTTATCATCATCATCATCATAACTCTCTAAAGCCGCATATTGATATTCATTATCAATTTGCAGGAATTGATCCCATGTTATTTTTCCACATTTAATAAGGCACACTGCACCTGAACAATAATTATGATTATGAGAATAATAACCCTCTAAAGCCATACATTGATATTTATTATTAATTTGCAAAAACTGATCCCATGTTATTATTCCTCTTCTAATACAGTCCACTGCATCTGAATAATCATAATCATAACTATACTCATAATCATCACACTCACAACAATAACCCTTTAAAGCCTTACCTTGATATGTATTATTAATTTGCATTAATTGATCCCATGTTATTATTTCATATTTACAAAGTTCAGACACATATGAATTAGATAAAGCCACACATTGATACGTATTATTAATTTGCAAGAATTGATCCCATGTTATTATTCCATCTTGAAGCATTTGAATCACATCTGAATCAAAAGCATCGACCTGATATGTATTATCAACTTGCAAGAATTGATCCCATGTTATTTTATTTTGTTGAAGAAGTTGAATGATTCCTGAATATGGTAAAATATCAGCTTGATATTCATTATCAATCTTCAGTACTTGATCCAATGTTATTGTTTTGTTTTTAATAAGTTGAGTGATTTTTGAACATATCAAAGCATCTTTCTGAAACTCATTAGTAGTTTGTTGCAACATTTCTTCTTTAGAAAGCATATGATCATTTGTACCTATGCATGTTTGTGTAGTTAAAAAACTAACAGTTAAAATATAGTGTGATAATTTCATGATTGATAATATCATATTGCAAATAAAATGCAAAATATTTTGTAGAATTTAAAGTTAAATAATGAAATGTGTAAGTAAAGGTGTGATCTTTGTATGATGTTAATATATGTGATTTTTGAGCTAATAAATTTTTGTTTATTTGCAAACACAACCGTGATGTTCAGTTGCAGCGCATCTTGCAATAACATCAACTCTATCATGTAATATATGCCCACTATGCCCTTTGATCCATTCAAACTTCAAGTCCATTTTTTGCAGATATACATCTAAATCTACCCATAAATCTTGATTTTTAACTGGTTGCTTTGTGCTTGTTTTCCAATTATTTCTTTTCCAGTTTGCAAGCCATGAATCAATAGCTTTCAGTATATATTGACTATCCATGGTAACTAATAATGTTGAAGTTGGAAGATTTTCTTTTTCAAAAGTTTTCAAACCATTAATTAAAGCAAGTAACTCCATTCTATTGTTTGTAGTATTTTTGTCATTTCCAGATTGAATGTATTCAGTTTTCCCATCTGTTAATATAAATCCCCAACCTCCTTTACCAGGATTTCCAAGGCAAGATCCATCTGTAATTAAATTCCATGTCATATATATTTTATTCTAAACACTTTATGCCAAAAGATATACTTGAATTTAGGTTCATAGTTTGAATATTTAGCATTGTTATTAAGCCACCAGTAATATGTTCTTTCTAATCGTTTAGAATATTTCGGACTTGTGAAATGATATGCATCTTCTACATTGGCTCTATATTTTACTTCATGTATAAAAATGTGTTGTTTGAATTTTGAAATGATATCTATTTCTCCAACAGGCGTTTTATACCTCCATGACAGAATTTTATGCCCTTTGAATAGCAAAAATATTATAGAAAAAAATTCATATAAAAGTCCCTTAGTATAAGAATTGCTCATGGATAATTATAACATTAATGAGGGATATAACTATGAATCTAATGAGTAGATTTGATATTTTGCTTATATAGTGTTTAACAAATATATTACTTAGAAGAGTTGCTTATAGTTGTTTTTTGGATAACCATCATGAAAATTGCGATTCCTAAGAAGTATAAAGGCATAGGAAGTAATGTTCCATTGTGTAGTATGCTCATGCCCAATGTGAATAATGAAATAATACAGTAATAAAAAAATCCAAATAAACTAGATGCAGTTCCGATGCACCATTTATAATCTAAAAGCGCTAATGCTAATGCATTGCTAGTCACTATGCATATTCCAAACATATTTACCATTTGACTAATAATTGTTATATATATCATAATTTGATTTGATAATTGATGTATGAAGTGACTCATTAAAGCAAGTCCGCTAAATATTATAGAAGAAGTTATTATAATCCAAATTCCATAACTTAAAATAGTTTGGGTTGTATGACGAGCATGTAATTTTTTAGATAGCATTCCACCCATCATGGTAGCAATAGAAATTGCAATAAAGCTAACTCCATATTTACTAGGAGTCAAATTTAACCCTTTAATTAAATAAAATGAACCTTCAGCAAAGTAACTAAAAGCTATTCCATTGCAAGCAGCAACAATCAATCCAAATCCAATAACTTTTTTATCAGTTATTAATTTTTTTGCAATTTCAATTATCGATGTAGGTTTTCTATTATTTTTATGATGAGTTTCTGGTAATTTATATGATATTAATATGATTAAAATGATTGCGAAGACGGTCAAAAACAAAAAAATGCTAGGCCAGCCAAAATTTTCTGCGATAATCCCACCAACAACAGGTCCAATTGCAGGAAAGAGAGCTAGAGCGCTTCCTGTAGATGAGTATACTTTTCCTAAGCTAGGCCCATGAAATGCATCTCGACAAATTGCTTGCCCAAGTACACTTCCAACGCTTCCACCAAACGCTTGAATAAAACGACTAAGCATTAGCATAGTAATGGTTGTGGAAAGATAGCAGCACATGCATCCAACTATAAAAATGATTAAGCCAGCAATCATGCATGGTTTACGGCCAAATTTATCAGATAACTTGCCCCAAAATAATGTTCCAATAGAAAAGCTAAAAAGGTACATAGTAAGTGTGAGTTCAACCATAGCTTCAGAAGCTTTTAAAGTGTAAGCAATATCAGGTAAAGATGGAGTGTAAACTGTTTCAGATAATTGTGGTAATCCTACAATTAAGACAATAAGCCAAATAGCTGGTAACAAAATATATGTAATAAAGAATTTTATATTAGAGCGATGAAATTATCAATTGAATTAATTAGATATGGGTTATATAGTATGTGTTGTAATAAATAGTAATAGTTAAAAGATATCTGCATTATTTTACATTAATTATATAATTCCAAGTGATAGATTTGTTTATAAGATAGCCCATATGAAAATCATGAATCTTTTTCTAATGTCAAAATTACGTGATCAATAGTGGTATATATATTGAGATTATGAGATGTAAGTTGTGCATGTTTTGATAAAAATTTGTGAAAGTGCAATGCAATTTAAGTTGATTTGTTGTGTTTTAAAGGAAAGTGTTATATTCTGCATTTACGGGGCGTAGCGCAGTCTGGTAGCGCATCTGCTTTGGGAGCAGGGGGTCGGAAGTTCGAATCTTCTCGCCCCGATTGGTTAGGAAGGGTGGCCGAGCGGCTGAAGGCGCATGCCTGGAAAGCATGTATACGGTTCCACCGTATCGAGGGTTCGAATCCCTCTCCTTCCGTGTTAACTAATAAAATCCAGATTTAATCAAAGAGGGCAAGTAAAAAAGAACGAAGAGAGTTTTTACAATCCCTCTCCTTATATTTCAACAGCAAATAAAAGATTTAAATTAGAGAGGGCAATCCAAATATTGATAAATATTAGGTCATCCCTCTCCTTCCGTGTTAACTAATAGTTTAAGGCTAAACTAGAAAAAGTCATCTCTTTTTTTCATATTAACAATTTAAAAACTAAAAATTTATAAGACAAGTAACAAAGAGTGAAGAAATTTTTCAATCCAAAACAAGAAGATTAATCAATTTAATTATTATTGTTAAAAAGCCACTGAAAACTCATTATACATTTTACATTAATGATAGCATCCCAAGAGATTGACCCATTTGTAAAAGAGTCCATGTGAAAATCATGAATCTTTTTTAATGCATAAACTTGATATATATTGTTTATCGAACTTACTTTATTATCTGGAATTGTAGCAAATAGCTTTATTACAGAGACATTGCCTACTTCTATATCTGAAATATTGTTATTTTTGAAGCAATTTTCTATATGACATATTTCTTGTAATGTTGTATCTACATTTATAAATAGCTCAAGAGTTTCTGGATTTGTTAGCATATCCCTTTCGTTTTTACTATTAATCCAAAGTAAATCATTAAAATTAAATACTGCTGTTTTGATAGCATTAAGCACTGTTTCATCACTTAAAGCATCGACCTGATAGTAATGATTAATCTGAATGAACTGATCCCATGTGATTAATTTGTCTTGAATAAGTTGATTCACATTTGTATTTCCCAAAGCATTGTATTGATATTCATTGTCAATTTGCAAGAATTGATCCCAAGTTATTGTTTTATATGCAAGTAGCTTATATGCATTTGAATTTTTCAAAGCATTAGCCTGATCTGCATTGTCAAGTTGAATAAACTTTTCCCAAGTGATTATTCCAGTTGAAAGAAGGTTGTATGTACATGAATTTAAAGCATCGGCCTGATGTTGATTGTAAAGCGTACAAAATTGATCCCAAGTTATTGTTCCCTCTTTAATAAGGTTCGAAGCTTTTGAGTAGCTTAAAGCAGCTAATTGGTATACATCAATACCAATAAATTGACCCCAAGTAATTGTTCCGTCTTGAAGAAGTTGAGTCACCATTCTGTTGTGCAAAGCATTTACCTGCATTTCATGAGTAATTTGCAAGAATTGATCCCATGTGATTTCTTTATTCTTAATAATGTTTATAGTTTTATTGTACCTTAAATGCCAGAGTTGACTATAATTAACTTGCATTAATTGATCCCATGTTATTACATTATCTTTACTAAGTTTAATTAATTGTTCATTATTTAAAACCATGGCCTGAGTGTTATTAGTAACTTGCAGAAATTGATTCCATGTTATTACATTATCTTTAATAGTATTAATTGCATTATACTCTCGCAAAGCCCTGATCTGATGTTCATTAGTAATTTGCAATAATTGATCCCATGTGATTACGTTATCCGCAATAGCATCTATGATATGTATGCCACATAATCCTAAAGCATTAGCCTGATGTTCATTAGTAATTTGCAATAATTGATCCCATGTTACTACTTCATACCTAATATCATCTGTTTCTACATAACTTAAAGCTTTAGCTTGATAATAATTATTAATTTTCAAAAATTGATCCCATGTTATTCTTTCATCTTGAAGAAGTTGAGTAGCATGTGACCTGCGTAAAGCACATGCCTGACCTTCATTATCAATCTGAATGAATTGATCCCAAGTTATTGTTTCATCTGCAATAAGCTGAATAGTATCTGAAAAACATAAAGCACCTGCCTGAGATTTATTCTTAATTAGCAAGAATTGATCCAATGTTATTTTTTCATTTTTAATCAGATTAATTACTTCATCAGAATCCAAAGCTTGCCGTTGAAACTCATGAGTAGTTTTTTGTAACATTTCTTCTTTAGAAAGCATATGATCACTTGTGCTTATGCATGTTTGTGTCATTAAAAGACTGAAAGTTAAAATATAATGTAATAATTTCATGATTAATAATATCATGTAGCAAGTAAATTGTAAAATACTTTGTAGAATTTAAAGTTAAGTAATGAAATATATAAGTAAAGATGTTGTTTGTGTTATGTTGATGATATGTGATTTTTGAGTGAATAAATTTGATAATTATTATATGTGCTCCATTTTTCAATTAGTTGCATGAATTTAGTATGTGCTTGTTGATTGTCCACTATAATCATTTTTATACATGCTTGTTTTAGCAAAAGTTGAATATGAGCATATCCAATGATTTGTGTTCCTTCGTATAAGACAAAATGCTTGTGATTTTCATGATTAAAAGTCAATTCATATGGATCTTTAGATTTATTCTTGATTTCGAAATATTGATCTCTATATGCTTTAACTGCATCCCTCTCTGTATAGTGTGAGCATATTACAAAGCGTATTTTATTGAATCCTGATTTTTTTAGAATTTGCTGTATAAAATCATGTTTGCCTAAAGTATAATTTTTAAACATATATCCATCTGTTTTATAAGGGGTTTCATTACTTATTAAATTATATTTGAGTTTTTCATACATTTCTTTTTCAATTTTATTTTGCTGTAAATAATCTCTAAACATAAGGTTTAATTCTATTTCTGGGTCATCTTGCTCAAAACAATGTAAATTAATATTCAATTTTACAGATCTGTAAGTGAAACATTTTCGCATAGGTAAATTAAATCCACCCCTATATTCATACTGTAGTTTTAGCAAATTCATATGGTCAAAATTCAAATGATTAACTTCTGCTATAATATCAATGATTGGTTTTGTAGATAATCCTGGAACAGATGTAGAGCCTACATGGTGAATAGAAGTGAAAGTGTCTTTTAAAGCTAATTTTATCTTTTCAGATTCAATTTGGAATTGTATAACCCACTTAGGATCGTAAGGTGATATTTCAATTTTTTTCATTATGCTCATTTTGTAATATATCTTTCAATTTATTTAAGAAAAACCACTTCATACTCATTTAATTTTTGCTTCTTTTGTACATAATCTAATGCATCTAAAAATGTTCCATTTGCATCAATTAGTCCTAGATTTAAAGCATCTTTTCCTGTGTATATTTGACCCAAACTAATTTGATTTGAATATTCTATGCTAAAATTTCTTTCTTTTGCTACTAATGCTCTGAATTTCTGAATAGCACGTTTAATATGGTACATGCTTTGCTCTCTTTGCAATGTAGTTAATGGTGCAGAAGAATTAATATCAGGCATATGTGAATTAATGCTCTCAATGTTTACTCCAGGTTTAGTGATATAAGTATGAGAACCTATTACTCCTATTGATCCTACAATAGCTGATTTGGGTGCAATGATTTTCCCCGCTGCTATTGCTGCCATGTATGATCCAGATGCAGAAACCCCTTTTATTGAAGCAACTAATAATTTATGTTTAGCTAAGTTTTTTAATGCAGAATATAATTCATAAGAGTGATATGCATCTCCACCACCACTATCTATTCTGACGATCACACCTTTAATTTGTTTGCTTTTAGCAATTTGATCTAATTTATTATAGAAATTCATTTGGCAAAACGTCGCATTTGCACTAATTGGTCCTGCAATATCAAGGATCACAATTTTTTCTTTTGATCTTTTCAATCTATATGTGTTTGCATACTGGAAAATAGATAATGTGTTTTTATATTCATTTTTCCATGTAGTGTAATTATTTGCTGTCTGAAAATGTGCAAGTTTTGCTATTGTTGTGTTTTCATGTATTCCCATTAATGAGTCAAAATCTTTAATCCCAGTAATTTGCTTAACATCATCAATCACTATTTGTGCTTCAGCTTTAAGTACCTCTGTTGCTCCATCTTTATATTCATCGCTTATATGATTACGTACTTCATTTTCTGGAGTTTTAAACTCACCTGTGATTAATAATTCTGTATGTTCACCTTGGGATTTCAATAAATTTCGCATAAATGGAATATGCCAATGTAATCCAGAAATATAACTTTCTTCTTGGTCATTTAACGTTACTTTTGAAGCATGTGCTGCCAAATAAAGAGAGCTAAAATCTAATTCTGACATATATAAATGAACGAATTTATTATTTTTTCTGAATAAATCAAAAAGTTGATTAATTTCAGCAATATCACTTAAAACAATATTTCTATTGCAAAAAATACCATTTCTATAATGAATTGCAATTCCTTTTACTCTTTTATCCTTAGATGCTTGTTTTAAAACTAAAATAAGCTCTTCAAGAGAATTTGAATTCATATATTCATTAGTCATTCCATAAGTCAAAATTATATTGTTATTAAAATGAGCTTTATAAAGATTATAAGAAAAACGACAAGCTAATATAGCAAGGATAGAAAAAATAAGTTTTTTGAAACATTTCATTCAATGATTATAAAGCTTTTTTCTTTTTATCCCAAGATGAGATAATTTATGATTTTGTAATTGTTTCAGCTTCAGGGCTTCTAACACCAATTGTATGATATCCACTATCTACGTATAAGATTTCCCCAGTCATTCCTTTAGATAAATCACTTACTAAGTAAGTTGCTGTACCACCCACTTCTTCTAATGTTGTGTTTGATTTTATTGGGGAATGAGTTCTGTGCCAATGTAAAAGCTCTGGAAATTGTTTGATTGCAGATGAAGCTAGAGTTCTAATTGGACCTGCTGATATGCAGTTTACTCTAATATTATCTATACCAAAATCATTTGCTAAATACATAACACTTGCTTCTAACGCAGCTTTCGCTACACCCATAACATTGTAGTTAGGAATGTACTTTTCAGCTCCGTAGTATGAAAGTGTAACCATAGATCCACCATTTCGCATTAATGGTGCACATTCTCTTGCAGCAGCAGTAAAGGAATAACATGAAACATTTAATGCTTTTGCAAATCCCTCTTTATGAACATTGGAGTATTTTCCTTGCATATCTTCTCTGTTAGCAAATGCAATAGAGTGTATCAAAAAGTCTACATTATCCCAGTGTTCTCCAACTTTTTTGAAAAATCCACTAATTTCTTCATCATGGTCAGCGTCACATGCATAAGCAAATTTTGCACCCAAATCGTCAGCAATTGATAATGCTCTGCTCTCTAATGTTGGGTGATAACTAACTCCAATTTCAGCTCCATGCTTTGTAAAAGACTCAGCAATACCTGAAGCAATGGATCTATTATTGGCGATACCCATTATGATTCCTCGTTTGCCTTTTAATAAATTACTTTGTTCGTCAGTGCTCATTCACACTCCTTATTGGATGATTTTAGCATGTTACTTTAGTTCAAGAAAAGGTTTTGACGAAATTAACATTGACTTCTCTTTGTATCTTTATGAATTGAATCCTTCGCTGAGTCACGTTATGCTATATTATGATTATTTCTGATTTATTGAATGCGCTTGAAAATGGGTCGCTACAAATTGTTGAGAAAAAGTCTGGAAATTGGGAATTGAATCATGAAATTTTCAAGAAAATAAATAGTATTTTTAGTGCTGAAAAGCAAGTAACTGAAATTGATGGGTTAGTAAAATGGGCTGATAAAGTTCCTTTAAAAAGCAATGAATTAAGTGATGAAGAATTATTGTCAAAAACATATAGATTAGTTCCAGGTTCTTGGGTTCGCTGTGGTTCGTATATTGGGGAAAAAGTTGTTGTGATGACAAATTCATTTGTGAATGTTGGAGCGTATATTGATGATGGGAGCATGATTGATAGTGGAGTGACAATTGGATCATGTGCTCGTATAGGACGTAATTGTCATGTTTCATCTAATGTGGTCATTGCAGGGGTTTTAGAGCCTTCAGCTCACTACCCAGTGATTATTGAAGACAGTGTATTTGTTGGAGCTCAATCTCTTATTGCAGAAGGTGTATTGATTCCAGAAGGATGTGTAATAGGAGCTGGTGTAAAAATCACTTCCTCAACTAAGATTTTTGATTCCGAAGGCAATATTATAGAAAAACTAGAACCCTATAGTGTTGTCATTCCTGGATCATATGCACGTGGAAATGTTTTTGTAGATTGCGCTATTGTCATTAAAAAAGTTGATGAAAAAACAAGATTCAAAACAAGTATTAATGAATTACTTAGATAGTAAAATGTCTAAAGAGTGGACTATGCTTTTAAAAGATGATTATATATAAATTATAGATATTATCTTGATATTAGGAGGTAGCATATGCTAGGTGTTGGATCAAAATTTCCAGAATTTAATTTGAAAAGTGTTGTAGGTACGAAATTAGAGAATAATTTTAAGACTATTAACTCTTCTTCATTTCCAGGTAAGTGGACTGTGTTTTTCTTCTGGCCAAAAGATTTTACATTTATTTGTCCTACAGAAATCGTTGCATTTTCTAACTTAAAGAAGGATTTTGAAGCTCGCAATACACAACTTTTGGGAGCAAGTATAGACTCTGAATTTGTGCATTTAGCATGGAAGAATAGTAATGCTGATATTGGAAATGTAGATTTTCCTATGCTATCTGACTTAAATAGAAACTTAAGTTTAGAATTAGGAATTTTAGATGAAGAGGAAGCTGTGTCACAAAGAGCAGTGTACATTATAGATCCAAATATGGTGATAAGATTTATCAGTGTTTCAGACTTAAATGTAGGTAGAAATCCAGATGAAGTATTACGTGTTTTGGATGCGTTACAAAATGGTGGTCTATGCCCTGTAAGCTGGAAAAAAGGCGAAAAAACTATTGAGATTAAATAGTGTCTTTTTATCGTAGATTTATATTAAGCAGTGCATCAATTAGTGCGTGCGCATTATTATCTAGGATTCTTGGTTATTTTAGAGATTTAATTATTTTAAATTGGGTTGGCATAGGTTTTATTACAGATGCTTATGTGTTATCTACAAAATTTCCTTCATTATTTAGAAAAGTCATTTCAGATGGAAGTATGAATAGTTTGCTAATTCCACTTCTCAAAGATATGCATGTAAAAAAAATAGATACCAAATTATTTATTAGTAGTTTAATGCGTAAATTTATCAAATTTATTGTTGTAATAGTATTAATATTTTTGTTAACTCTTAAACCAATTGCACAGTTTATATTTCCAAAACTATCTAGTGAAAGTATTTCATATTTTGTGATGTTTTCGAGATTTATTTTTCCAAGTTTGATTTTTATGGGTTTGTCTAGTATATGGATGAGTTTTTTGAATTATCATAAGAAATTTTTTGTTTGTGCAATTTCTAGTGTGGTATGTAACATTTTTGCAATCGCAATATTATTATTGAGTTATAAGTTTAAGTTTTCATTCATATTTATAGGAATTGCTATATTATTTGGTAATATAGCTCAGTTTTTATGGGTATTTTTTAATATTAAGCGTAATAATTTATTTAGCTCAGAAGTCGCTGTTGGTGATATTTTTTCTGAAGAAATGCAATCTTTTAGAGGTAAGTTAATGAATATATCTTTTTCTTCAGGTGTAACGCAAATTATGATTTTATTTTCTTCATGGGCGGTTAGTTTTTTACCTGCAGGAAATATTTCTTACCTTGCATTTGCAGATCGAGTTATGCAAGTTCCTCTAAGTTTGATTGGTATTTCGTTGAGTACAACCTTTTTGTTTTATATTGCACAATACATTAAAAACAAAGAAATGAAACAAGCAAAACTTTTATATAAAAACACATTACAATTTGTTTTTTTTGCATCTGTAATAATTTCCCTTCTTATTTCTTATTTTTCATTTTTTATATGTAAATTACTGTTTTTTAGAGGCAAAATTACATTAATAGATGTTTCTCATATTAGTTTTTATTTAAAAATATATATATTGAGTATCCCAGCTTACTCTGTAAGTAAAATTATTAATGCCGTCTTCTTTGCATATGGTGATACTAAAACACCTCTTAAAGGCGCAGTAGTGCAGTGTGTATCAAATATTATTTTGGTGCCTTCATTGTTCTTTCTTGGGTCATTAGGAGTGTCATTAGCATTTGCAATGTCCTCATGGGCTTATGCTTTGTATTTATACTGCATGATTGTAATGCGAATGCGTAAAAATTATTTCGTTTGTAAATCAGATATCTAAATTAAATATTAAGTGAAATTACTTTATTTATATATTTACAATTGATACTATTCTATATGTATTTTATCAAAGGATATGGGTTAGGAAATGACTTCATTATTATTTTTGATAACGTTGATAATGTGAATTTGAAATTGTTGGCTGATCGTAAATTTGGAATTGGTGCAGATCAAATAATTCAAAGTCTGCCATATAAAGATGGTTATAAAGTTAGGTTTTGGAATCAAGATGGATCTGAAGCATCATTATGTGGAAACGGCATACGCTGTTTGGCAAAGCATTATAAAAAAGCTAGTAAATTTTATACGCAATCAGGAATGATTCGAGCTGTTCCAATAGGTGATCAAATTGCATTTTGTCTTCCTGTAATTCCTAAAGTAAAGAAATTTGATTACAGGCTTGATGCTTATGATGTAAATATTGGGAATGAACATATAATTATTTTTGGTAATGGAGAGCCAGAGTGGAATATTATTACCAATGATCTAAAAGATCACTTGAGTGTGAGAAATATTATGTGGATTTGGAAAACAGAAAATTGGAATATTAGATCATGGGAACGTGGTGTTGGAGAAACATTGGCATGTGGATCTGGGGCAATTGCTTCTGCATGTGCAATTTGGGAAAATGCTGGCGATTCATTACTTACCTTTCAAACAAAAGCAGGTAAATTATGTGTATTAAAAAAGAAGAAAATCTGGCAAATTGGACCTGCAAATGTGATTGCAGAAGGTAATTTAGATTTAAAGAATTTCATATAAATTTATATTAAAAGCAATGAATTTTAACTATTAGAAATCATTCAAACTGTTACGATTTAGGATAAAATCACACTCCACTTTCGTGTAGTTATTTAGGTAAAGAAATTTATACTATTCTGATGATAAGCATTTTGAAAAATTAAGTGATTGATTTATGTAAGATTCATTAAGTAATTAATATTAATTAAAACAGTAACTTTAATTGTGATTAAGAAATGCTACAGCAGCAAGTGCTTTCTTGTTGTGCTGGCGCTTTCTTTTTAGCAGGTGCTGATTTCTTGCTCAAAAGAGCTGTATCTTCATTTGCTTGTTGATTTACTGTATTTAAATCTACATTTTCATTTGATTGTTGTAGTGTTTCGAGAGTTTTATCTAGAGCTATACTTTCACCTGACTGTTCTGACGCATCTTCATTCACATCGGCAGATTCATTAGAGTGACAAAATTGTGTTGTAGAGTTCACTTCATGAGCTTCTTCAGTGGAAGGTGGAAGTAATGTGCCACCATTTGTGTCAACAATTAATGTTTGGCCAGAGTGATCAGATGCATTGTCTTGTTGTGGTGAGGTGGCATTAGATTCAGTTGTTTGAGCTTCAGTTGGAAGTGGAAGTAACGCATAATCCTGATGTATGTTTGATTTCTTTGTACTTGATTTGCTGCTTTCATTTTCACTATCTTCATTCTGAATAACTTTAGTCATATCCAATACTGGCACCTCTACAGGAAGAGGTGATGTATTGTTTTTTGGAGATACTGTCTCAGATGATTTGTGAGATGTCGGTGACGCAGATTTACTATGACCTCTTAACTCAGATGCAGTAGGAGATGCAATACTAGACCTAGGTGATAATGAAACACCCTGTGATTGATTTGGAGCATGTAACAATGTTGACAAATCATATGCTCCTGCTTGAACTTTTTCAATTACTATATGCAGGTTATCAAGGTTATGTTTGCTTATTTCAAAACATGGTTTGTATTGGTTTAATGCAGACCAAACAGATGATATATTAGATGACACAGCAGATGATGCACTAGGAGATGCAGATCTTAATGACTCATTATATAAATTGATATTATAGGTAGATTCTTTGTCATATCGATTTTCATCAATTTCCATATTAATGTGAACATCTAATGTATACATATCGCACTGAAGTAATATAGGAGGGTATAGTTTATTACATATAATGTATGTAAAATTGTATTTATTACATGGAAACCCTTGCAAATCTATTAGGTCATATTCACCAGAAAAAATGCATTGATTTATTTGTAGAAAAGCGCTGGTATTTTCCCAACGCTTTGATTTAAAAGTCATTATGTGATTAGAAGACACAGTCAAATTCTGCATCACTAACTTTTCATTATATACATTGTAATTGTTTTGTATAAGTTTTATAAAAGCGTCTACCATATTATATTTGTCAAAATCCATACGACATGACATATTTTGAGGGATTTGAAGTTTAAATTCTTCGATAAGGTTTTCATCCTCCAACTTTTCTGAAAATATATTCATTAACAAATATGTTCTATCATCATTTACATTAATTGCGGGAGAATCATCACTATCTGAATCACTATCACTGTTAGCATTCAAATTTTCTATTGCAGTGTCACATAATTGCTTGAATTCATTTCTTTTTTTAGGTGCACACCACATTGAAGGGTCAGTGGGTTTTCCATTAGAATCTGTGAATTCGAATCCAGCGCAAACATTTACCATAAAACATAAGGTAAGTTTTATTAATTTATTCATTAGAGTATTGTATCACTTTTTCATTTTACATAATAGTTATTATAAGAAATTATCTATAGTTCAACTTGTATTAAATAAAGCAAATCATATATCTGAATCTTCATGGTTTGAAAAATCACACTGAGTTTGTTTGTGTTGATGTGATTTTCTTTGCATTAATGTGATTGTTATCTTACGATGTGATTCTCGTGAAGAAGACTGCAAAGCCTTTTTGATCTTAGATTCGCTTAATTCTTCTATATTTTCTGGTAAATCAAACTGTGTTTTTTTGTGCTCGCATGGTTTGTATGTTTTTTTTTGTAGAAGGTATTTATGAAAATATAATTTTTTCATTTGAGAATATGGTAATGCAAACATATTTTGTGTGAAAATCTGAGGTTTTTCTTCTTTAGGCGGTTCAGTTTTAGATGATTGAGTGTGTGAAATATAAGCCAAACGCGCAGATGCCCTGGCTAGGCGTTCAGATGTGAGAGAAACTTGAGAATATTCAGGTTCAAGCTCTTGAGCATCATCAGGTGAAATACTAGATCTCGGTGATTGTGGAGTGTGAATAGTAGAAGATTGGTTTGATTCATTGCTCGCTGCAGATTTAAAGATAGGTTTAAGTGCATAAGAGTTGGGCACAGATATGCTATGACCTTTTGACTCAGATGCAGTTGGAGATGCTAAACTAGACCTAGGTGATAATGAAGTTCCCTGTGATTGATTTGGAGCATGTAACAATGTTGACAAATCATATGCCTCTTTTTGAACTTTTTCAATTGTTATATGCAGATTGTCAAGGTTATGTTTGCCAACTTCTATATAAAACTGTTCTTTATATGAGGATGCGTTGGATGACGTATCGGATTCATAAAGCACTTTATTAGATGAGGTGGATTGTGGAATAAAAACATGCCTTATATTATCGTTAACATTTGTATAAAATTGTTCTCTAACTGAAGATGCGTTGGGTGTAACAGATTCTGGTATATAAACATGCGTTATATTTGCATAATATTGCTTATCTGCATCGTATTCACTTTCATCTATTTCTATTTTAACCTGAGATTCACATGAATAAATATCACAATTAGGCACTATAGGTAAAAACACACTACTGCAATTTACATCTGTGAAATAATATTGATTGCATGGGAAGTGTTGCAAGTTTATTTCGATATATTCACCAATAAAATCACACTTATTAATTTGAAGAAAAGTGCTGGTATTTTTCCAAGCATTTTTTTTAATATCTAATAGCTTAGAAGACGATATATTAAAATTTTCTATAATTAACTGTTCTTTATATACATTATAATTGTTTTGTATCAATTTTATAAAATCCTTCATTACATTATGTGACATATAAGGTGACTTATATTTAAAACTCATACTACATGACATATTTTGAGGGATTTGAAGTTTAAATTCTTCGATAAGGTTTTCATCCTCCAACTTTTCTGAAAATATATTCATTAACAAATATGTTCTATTATCATCATTTACATTAATTGGAGGGGAGTCAGTCTCATCACTATCATAACCATCATTCAAATTTTCTATTGCAGTGTCACATAATTGCTTGAATTTATCTCTTTTTTCAGGTGCGCACCACATTGAAGGGTCAGTGGGTTTTCCATTAGAATCTGTGAATTCGAATCCAGCGCAAACATTTACCATAAAACATAAGGTAAGTTTTATTAATTTATTCATAGAGCATCATATCATTTTTTTTGAAAATTAATATATCAATAAATCACTTTAATATGTGTAGAATTTTTGAAATTTCACTTCTTAAGTTATGTCTATGTACAATTTGATCTATAAATCCATTTTTGAATTGAAATTCTGAACTTTGGAAATCATCAGGCAAATCTTCACCAATTGTTTGTTGTATAACTCTAGCTCCAGCAAATCCTATTAATGCATTTGGTTCTGCTAATGTAATTGTTCCTAACATAGCAAATGAGGCTTGAACACCTCCTGTGGTTGGGTCACATAAAACAGAAATGTATGGTAATCCAGCTTCTCGTACTTGTTTTACAGCAATAGTTGTTCTGGCCATTTGCATTAATGAAAAAATACCTTCTTGCATTCTTGCTCCTCCAGAAGAAGAAAATATAACCAAAGGTATGTCATATTCAACAGCCATTTGTGATGCATGTACTATAGCATTTCCTAATGCCCTACCCATTGATCCACCGATGAAGCCAAAGTCCATAGCTAATGCAATAACTTTGTTTCCATCAATTTCACCTATCCCAATTGCATAGCAATCATGAGAATTACATTTATCTCTATATTTTTTCAATCTCGATTTATAAGAAACTTTATCTGAAAACTTTATAGGGTCATCAGTTTGTTTTTCTAATATAACTTCTTCAAAATTACCTTTTTGTGATTTGCTGTTGAAAAAAACATTCAATCTTTCTTTGGCACTAATTCTTTCATGATGATCACAAAATGTGCATACAAAAGCATTGTCTTGTATTTGTTCCTTAAAAATCATCTCATTACACTTTTTACATTTATGCCATAGATTCTCAGGCATTTGTGAAGGTACTAGCGAGCTAATCTTGGGCTTTATCCAGTCATTAAACCAATTCATTACTACAATGTTATGATAATTTTTAATTCTCTGCTAGTTTATTGGTTTTGCATTATGAAACTTATGAAAATCAAAGAAGGAGCTCTCCTTTGTATTAAGCATTGCTCATGTATATATTGTACTGTTTCATATATAGATTTATACGATCTTTTGATTCGATTTATTAGAAAAGTTAGTGCATCATTTTTTACTTCTAATCCAAAATCACAAAATATTTTCCTCATAATATTGATACATACTTCTTGATTTGGCTTGGGAACTACCATATGCGTCATTGCTTTCAATCTAGATTGAATGTCAGGAATAGCATTGTTAACATAGCTAAAATCAGTACAAATCCAAAGCGAATATGTTTTGTGATTAATAGCATTAAATAAGATATGAAAAAGCTCTTTAGGTGTAAATTGTTCAATTTGATCGATAATTAATGGGGATTTATAGTTAATGTTATTGGTGCAATTTTTATTGATATATTGTGCATTAGTTTGGCTTTTCCAAATGTTTGATAAATGTGTTTTTCCTGATTTTTCTGGACCAATAAGTAATGTTTGGTAATTCCATAGATGCATGCTTTGAATCCATAAAAGTACCTTTTCATTTGATTTGTTTACAAAAAAAGATTTTTCACTTAAATCAGTTTCCCAATCGAAATTCAAAATAGAGTAATCTTTAATCAAAGCCATTTACGTTTTATGATTCCAGTTCGCCATATTGAAGCAAAAATAACTGACAATGGTAATGTAAGAATAATCCCACTTAAGCCTAATATTTTTCCAAAAATTAGAAATAATATTAATAGAAACAAAGGATGTATTCCAGCTTTTTGACCAATAAATGTAGGCACCAGAAAAATATTTTCTAGTACAAATCCTATGGTAATTATAATAGATGCAGAAATAGAAAATTCTGATACAAATGGTTTATAACCAGCTAAAATACTTAGCATAGTAATGGATATAAACATATCTCCAATATATGGGATTACGCTTAAAATACTAAACAGCAAAGAAAGTAACAGAGTAAATGGCATGTTTATATATGACAATGCTAAGAAGTAAAAAATAAATAGGAAAATTGTGACAGACATTTGTCCATAAATCCATATGCGTAATGAATGCATTAAATCTTCAAATAATATATTAGTAGTGTTTTTATATTTCTCTGGGATAATGCTTAAAAGTCTTGATCTCCATAAATCCCAATCACGTAACATATAAAAAGACATCATTATAACTGCAAGAAATTGAAATGCAACTTGCATAATGTCGTATCCATATGCAGAAACAAGTAAAACAGCTTTACGTAAATTGTTTTTGCTTAGTAAAACATCTTCAAGTGAGTTTTCCATTGCTCCTTCAAATATATAAGAGTATTTATGCATGATAAATTTATATATAAACTGTAAAAATTTATATAGCTCAATAGATTGTATGTATAGTCTAGGAAAATAATATACAATTACAGTCAAAAACAACGCTGTGCTAGTAAATATAGTGATCAATGCAGATAAAAATCTTGATAACCCTATTTTTAATAACTTCTCATGAATAGGAGATAATATATAAGATAATAGAAAAGATGAAAATATTAGAGTGATAATGTCTAACAAATAGAATACTATTCCTACGCTAAGTAAATTCATTTGTACAATCTTCTGCAATAATCAAATGCATTAAATAACAACATGCATAATGATATAACATATAATCTATGCATGCAGTGTGGGCATGTTTCATAAAGTGAGATGACACATGTCATTCCAACTATTACTGCTGTTAATTTTCCAGACCAAGTTGCTTTGAATTTATCTTTTTGCATTAAATACATATATACAAATGATATGAAAAATATAATATCTCTTGCCAAAATAGCTAAGAAAAACCACTTTGGAAGTATAGAATTCATATAAAGTTTTACAATGATAAGCATCCAAAATATTTTATCAGCAATAGGATCCAAAACTTCACCTACTTTTGATGTTAAATTGAATTTTCTCGCAACCCAACCATCAATAATATCACTTATAGCTCCTAAATATAAAAATACATATGCACTTTTATTAGGGTAATAAGTGAAAAATAGAAATCCTAAAATGATTCTAGATGCGCTGATTATATTTGGAATTGTGTACATTAATATATTTCTAACTCGGAAAAGAAGAATGAAATTTCTCTTTTTGCGCTGTCTTCTGAATCAGATCCATGTACAGCATTGTTATCGATAGAAGCTCCGTATAATTTTCTAATTGTTCCTTCTGTAGCATCTGCAGGGTTTGTTGCTCCCATGATATCTCTGTTTGCTTTGATTGCATTTTCACCTTGTAAAACTTGTACAATTACAGGTCCAGAACACATGAATTCACATAGCGCATTGTAAAAAGGTCTTGCAGAATGTTCTTTGTAAAATGCTTCTGCTTGTTTCTTTGATAAATGAATCTTTTTCATTGCTATAATGTTAAAATCATTTGTCTCAAAGATGTTAATAATATTTCCAGATACTCCGTTTTTCACGGCATCGGGCTTAATAATTGATAATGTATTTTGAATATTCATAAGATAATTTTATACGTTAGAGACCTTTAATTCAACTCCATATGCTATAGAGGTATCATTTTATAGTTCATAAAAAGTGATTTTGAAGTTGATTTTATATAATATTTTGTTTGAAGATGTTTTTATATAATTGAGAGTAAGCATTTCAATTGATTGATATGCGCTGTGAAATGATAAATTATTTTTGCTTTTGAAATAACTTTAAATTGGAATATAGAACATATAATTGTTTTGTAATCGTATGTATTTTGAATTTACTCACTCATAATAAATAAATGTTTATAGATTGGCTTATTATAATTTGAGATAAGAATTCAGTTTGAGAAGTGTTTTGTCTATATTAATTTTTGCAAATTAAATTAGAATTTTATAAATCAAAAGCAATGTTTATAAATTGGAAACCTTATAAGCCGGGTTTTGTATTTAAGTTGTCATTTGTCTCTGCCATACATTGCTGTAAGACTATAGCATTCAACCCAAGAGCGACATTGAAGAATCTCTTTGCTTGAACTTGCTCCAGGTGGGGTTTACCCTGCCTGCTTTGTTACCAAAACAGCGGTGCGCTCTTACCGCACCATTTCAACCTTACCCTAAGGCGGTATATTTTCTGTGGCACTTTCCCTGAACTTTTACATCCGCCGGCCATTAACCGGCACCTTTTCTTCTTGGAGCCCGGACTTTCCTCTAATTATAGCGACAACAGGTTTCCATTCGAATCTTACTTCTTTACTTACTGACTCTGCAAGTGAGCTAGTAGCATAAATTTTTATGGATCCAGAGTTATTAGTAAAATGGATAAACCATATATTGAGAAATATGCTTTTAAATTAGAAATTTATAAACTACAAATGATTAATATTTATGATTTGGAAAGAATGTGATTTTAAATTAGCTTTTATAGATCAAAAGTGATTTATTATATGTCGACAAAAAAATAAATTATGTTTGTTATCGAATGAAAGAATCAAAGTCAAATTTATTAATCTTTTATATAAATGAATTGCGAATATTATTGGAGTATATCAGAACCTAATTCAAATGCATTAACTAATTCATTTACAATACGGTTATGTTGCGTTAGTTCATTTTCTATTTTTTTTGTATTCGAAAGTGCGCTGCTTAGCTTTATCATATCATTTATACTCATCTCATTGCTTTCATTTTGTATTGTGTTAATGTTTGCTTTGCCTTCTAAATTATTTTTTTGCAAAATTATATGAAAGTTTCTAATTGCTATTGTTTGTACCCTAATGTGTACTAACTCTTGATTGCATCAAAGTTAGAAATTTTTTCATCGAATTTTACTATTCTGTCATTTGTTTCTGCTTCAATTGCCTTTATCATAGGCATGAGTTTCTCATTTATAATTACATGCATCCAATCAGTGAAATTGGGAATTGGAGCATTTGGTTTTACATGTGGGTTATGTGGGTTGTCTATATTATGACAGTACATACTATGTAAGTGACCTATAGCATTAATAGCATCATGTTTCCCATGAATGTCCGCATGTTGTATATATGTGAATTTAACTGCAGGATTCTCAATTATGTGGTGAATTTTTTCATCACCTTGCTTAATTACGCAATTGTCACATTTTGAATCATCAAGAAATAATACCTTTTCTGCTTGCAACATTACTAATGATAAAAAGTTAAACTTTCCTTTGAACTCACATTGTTTGATACAATCTTTGCTAGAACTACTATATAATGTCATAGAAATTGGACGCTCTGACTCATTTGTAATGCATATTTTATCACAAGACTCAAATACATATGGTGACTTATCATCACTGATTGAAAGTGTTCTTATTCCATCTGCATCGTGAATTTCAATTGCAGAGTAAGTGCTAATCGCAATACATGCAATAATTAATTTTTTAAAAAACATGACTTAATGTAACAAATTGCTTTGAACGGGTATAGTGCAAAAAGTGCAAGATAAAATTGATTGATTAGTATAAATATACATTGTTGAAAGCTACTTTTTTGAAAGAATTTATAGAAAAGATTTGGATATGCTAAGAGAGGTTCGTTGTGCAAATTCTGCCTTATTACGTGGAGCGATAGCATTTTTCAGTGTTTATATATATTAATGAAATTTATATTACAAATATTCCTTCTACTTTATTAGTGACTTTATCCATTACAGATTCAATCCATGCATCACGATCAAGCACATCAGGTTTAGCATAGTGAAATCGTTGAACATTTTCTCTCTTATATATAGCCACATTGTCATGTTGTAATTGTATTGCAGAAAATAGTATAGATTTTTTAATGATCACAGAAGAACCTTCAAAAATTTTGAGCAGAGATGAGGTGCTACATATCATAAACTCATAATGCTCAATAGGTATGGATAAAATCTTGCTATTTAGATTGATAACTTCATTATATGAATCTATTACATTAGCGTTATTATGTTTTTGTTTATCTATTTCTTGTTCAAGGTGTTCAGAGTTTTGAGATTTGAGATCTCTTAAAATTTGTGTATTTGTTGAATCTATTGTATTACTATATTCTTTGAAATGTGCAATTTCTTTATTTCTGCTATGCATTAACATCTGCACATTATGCATTGAAAATGCACCGTCAAGATATGTAGATAGCCCATTAAATTTAGCAGTAAACAGCATGAACGCTATGTATTTTATTTCCTTATTAAGATCATCAACAAGTGAGACGTCTTTATAACAATATTCATAATATTGATCCTTACTTATATTTTTAAAAAGAATTTTATACTGTGAATCAGTAAAATCAGGTTCACAATAATCAATGTATCCAACTATCATTATATATGGCAGACTTTGATTGTTGCAGATATCACAATTTATATTTAGCATGCTTTGCAAATTACTGGCATTGCGTGCAATTGTGATAGGAGGCATAAGATAAAAATATGACATATGTATATTATACATTTCTTTGGTAAATTTTGAGATTTGATTAAATACTTTCATTATATCGTTAGCGAATTGTCCCCCCAATTTTATAGTATGAATTTTGGTTGGTTCTACCTCTTTAATCTTTGATTCTCCAACCATGTATTTGACATGCTCTTTGTGTGACAATGTTTTAACATCTGTGTTGTCGATTGGTGTTGGTGGAACATCTCTCTCATATGCAAATTCAGCAAGTAATCTAGTGTCTTTTACTGAGCTTAATATTGATTTCAAAGAATTCCATTTTATTAAGTCAAAGAAATTTATTATTTCAGTGTCACAATATCCGATGATGTGTTCGCTCAGTTTTCTATACGAAGAGTATGCGCTAATCTCTAATTTGTTAGGGTGATTTTGATACCATTTTTTACAAATCACATTTACCATTTTATATGGCATCATATATGTTTCTGGTATTTGAATGCCAGATACCTTATCTATATATTTTCCATTACTACTTTTTATTGATTCATTACATTTCTTATAAATTGAGTCTGAAAACTTAGGGTAATCATCATTTGGGTACTTTTTGGCACCATATTTATTAATTATTTCAAAGCTTGAAAAATTAGAGATTTGAGTTTGATTGCCTGACATGACTTGGGAACTATGTTCAGAAGTAGCAAATGAATTTAACGCTCCGAACACAGCAATATAAATAAATCTAAACACGTACAATCCTAACATAAAGCAGTAGCCGAGTAACGGTATATGCAGCTATTGCACTTATATATATTTTCAAATGCTGCATGTATTTGGCTTTTATCTTTTATTTGTGTATTCACTTCAGATATATATCCTACCTGCATCTTGTTAATACATCCTATTTGGATTGCCGCAGATATATTAGGTATTTCAACTATATTGTCCTTTATAATACACTTAAATGCAGAGGCAAAGATAGAAAACATATCTGTTGATTGATCAAATGTTATAAAAGCATCATGCATTAATTTATTAGTGTTATTAATATTGAATATAATTTCATTCGTAGATGTGGATGAGGCAGTAAATGAGAGAAAGTTGGGGAAAGAATAAGCCATATTATCTATCTCTAAAGTTGAAAAGTTCAATGCTTTTGGATTGAATTGCAATTGAAGTTGCTCAGTATACCCCCCAATATAAAAATCTTTGAATGCGAAAACACTTAAATATTTTGTGATTTTTATAAGTATATCAACTGCATCTTGTGTATATTGTGTATTTGATAAATAAAGGTTTAACTTTCTATTGCTCTCTGTTTCATCTGATGTAGTTAAGTTATCGCTATCTGCTGTAGAAGAATTTTCTGGATTATCACCCACTTTCTTGTTATCTAGGTCATTTGGTATAGGTAAAATATATAGATTGGGATCAGAGAATATTTTTGGATTCTTTTCAATGCAAGATGCAAAAGCATTCCATTTTGCTACATAGAAAAGATCGAATATATCTGAATTATATCCAATGATATTATTGCTAACTTCTCTAGGTATTAGGCAATTTTCATGAGTGAAAAAATAAGGCAACTCCAGAGTGTCAAACATCTCTTTTGACATTCCAGTTCCAAAAATTCCAGGTTTGAATGGAGATACTGCGCCATCCTTTATATATATAGCATATTCCTTATGCAGCATATTTCTTATTTCTTTATATTTTGGGTTAGATCCAGAAAATATATCTATAGGATTCACAATATGGCTTTGTTTATCTCTTATTTCAAATCCTGCAAAAGTATTGAACGATACACATGCAATAAAAGTAACCAATTTAAACATATGGGATTCTAACATGTAAATTAAAAAAAGCAAGCATAAATTCATAATTAATGTGTAAATTTTTTATAAATCACTATTTATTTTGAAACTCATGATCAGGCAGCAAAACAAGTTAAGAGGAAAGTTATTTGTTTTATATTTTAAAATATCAATATGAGAAAATCATTTTAGTTGATAGTGTTGTAGGTATAAAAGGAATTGCCAGATATAAATGAGTATGCATTTATCATATATTTTAATATGTGCATTCGGATTGTTTCATTTGTGTAAATTTCATATAACTTCGCATGATGCCAATTTATCAATATTTCTTCATGATGAATCATAAAATCCTCTGTATAAAAAGGGTTTCTGTACTTACCTACTTTTAAAATAAATTGCTTCACTTCTAATGCAGCATTTATATTATATAATTTATTGTTTATTTCTGTGATTCTTAGGTTCAAAGATGATGATTGTATGCTTTGTAATTCATCAATTAATTTACCTTTATTGCAATTTAACCGATTAATTTCTGCTTCTATTATATCAAGTCCCCTTTGAATTTTATTGCATTCTTCTTTTATTTTGTGAATTATGCGTATTGAGAGATTTACAGCATTTATTAAATCTATTTTATTCATTGTGCTTTGCAGCTTTATCATATTAGCTGAAGTGAATAAATTAAGATTTAATTTTAAGTAACCATTTTCTAAAATCATACTTGATGAGGAATCACATGATTTAATCCAATCTTTAAAATCGGGCATTTCATTAGATTGCTTATAATTTTCATGCATATCATTGCAGTATTTTGTTGCTATATAAGTTGCTAGAGTTTCATCATCATAATTGATTATGTTGGATATGTTAGCTTTGCCTTTTATGTGAGAGTTATGAATTTCATTGATTAATAGTGTTTTGCATGTTGAATTTGCATTTAATGACACTTTGCTAAAACAACCGTGCGTATATATAAAATGAAACTTACCGTCAAGAATGCATCTCCTAACATCATGTGATGCATTGATATTTATAGCAGCAGGATACTGTGATTCATTTTTAATGAGTATTTTTTTAGATGCACAGTATAATGCTGGATGTGTTGATAAATCACATTTGATACTTAACTCAATTTCCTGATTCGTTTTGTGCGCAAAAGACATGAAATGCATTATTTCGTGTGAGTGTTGATATTTATCTGTTTCTATTTTTTGTAATTTTACAATTTCCAATGCAAGTGGGTTTTGTCTTTGTGGATCATAACCATGTATGCAAGCAAGCTCTGTAAATGCATTTAGCAAAACTATTTTTTGAGCTTCTTGAAAATTTTCTTCGCACTCAATTGAGTTGAAAACATTTCCATACTTTCTATCAAATTCAATTTGAGCATTATTGAATGCATTATCTACTGCTTTATTATTTAGATGTCTTTTGGTTATCATTATTTTTACATTTTGTAGACGCTCAAATTTGATAACTACTTTTATTGCATTTTCAAATTGCAAATTCTCAACTTCTTCAATGTTTTTGCTATTTGGAGAAGTATCATTATATTGAACTGCAGCATCGATATCATAGTATTCAATCATTTTAGCGCGATCATAAAAGAGTTTATTATGGGTAGTTTTTAGCATTTTATTATCTCTGACTGTATCTGTTATATTGCACAATTTAGAATGCCCGCTTGATATAATGAGATTTATATCATCATGTAGCATTAATCTTCCTAAAAGGTCTTTGTCAATTAAAAACAATAAAATATGTTTGTTTGCACATGCAATAGAGCGACTCATTGCACTTTTTTCATATGCTTTATACGCTTTGTGTTTCTTATATGTTTTGTACGCATTATACAAATTAATAAAATTCACACTGTTATTAGAGCATGTATATACACTTGGGTTTTCTAGCATTTCATTGTATTTTTCATTCATTGCTTTGGTAAATTGTTCTGCTTTCACAGGATCAGATTTATCGCACCAATCTAATGGATTTGTAATATTTCCATTTGTATCATAAAGGTCTAATGTAGCAAAAGTGCTTGCAGCAAAGCATAAACATAAATTTATTAATTTATTCATGAGAAACTATAACATATAATAAACGCTGAATAGTGTATAGATTAATTAAGTATATATTTGAACAATGCAAAACATATTAAGCACTGTGCAAATTTTGGCTTGCAAATTAAAAAGTTATGATATTCCTAAAAGCATATTTCTAAAATCTTCATCAGAATACCCACCATATTTAAGAATTTTTGGTAAAAGCACCATTCCAGGAATTGAGTTGTAATCTATAAAATATGGCTTATCTGAAAGTTTAAAATCTATTCTTGCAATTCCATGTCCATTAATTCGTTTATATAGTTTTACAGCCAGTGTTTTTGCTTCTTCAACTAATGCTTGATCAGGAAATAATTTAGCATCATTAAACGTCACTCTATCATCTGTATTTTTAGCATTCACAGTATATATCTGCTCTTCATGTTCTATAATTACTCCACCTAATACTTTCCCATTTAATACTGCGATCCCTAATTCTGGTCCAACAATTAATTTTTCACATAATAGTGTAGGTTCTTGTGAATTGTTTAGTGTTTTTTCCTCTTCACAATTAATTACTTTGATACCATGAGATGATCCACCAAAAATTGGTTTTGTAAGGTGTGGATAAAAATCTACAGTATTTTGATATTGAGAATTTGTATAAGTATTTCCTTGCGGAATTGGGATGTTTATTTCAGTACATATTACACGCATCATATGTTTATTCATAGAAAGAAATGCATCATTCATCTTTGGTCCACTATAAGGGATTTTCAAATCATCGAGAAATAATTGCGCATACCCATCTTCCCCCCAATACCCATGGACAAGATTAATAATAATTTTTGGATTAATTTTTAAAATATTTGATTTCAATTTATTTAAACCATTCACAGGATCCAAACAGGTGATTTTTTCATTGGCAAATAGGCTTTGCACTACTTTAGCACTTTTGATAGAAGCATAAGATTCACTCCAACCACCAGATAAAATGACTATATTCATACTTAAAGTGTCTCACAAAATTTAAAAAGAGTCCTCATGCATAGAACAACTCATAGGTTTCAAATAAAAATAACTTCCTTTTCAAGAAAGATGCCAGTTTTTTGTAAAACTTTATCTTGTACTTTTTTAATTAGTGTTTTGATATCTAAACTCGTTGCAGTTCCATCATTTATAATAAAATTACAATGTAACTGAGAAATATGTGCTCCCCCTATTTTCATATTTTCGCAACCAGATTCTTTTATTAATTGCCAAGCGCTTTGTGGGATATTTTTGAAAATACTCCCAAAAGTTTTCATGCGTGGCTGTTTATCATTTCTATACTGTTTCATATTTGCAACAGTTTGAGCAACATTATTAGAGTTACCCACTTTGAAGCAAGCTTTCACAAAAATTAAGTTGTTAGGTAAATTACTTGACCTATATTCATATTTTATTTCTGATTGATTTACTCGGAAAGTTTTTCCATTTTGGTTCATGATTTCTGCCCATACTAAATTATCAGCAATACATGATCCATATGCACCTGCATTCATATATAAGGCTCCACCGATTGTTCCAGGTATTGTATAGAGAAATTCTAAGTTTGATAAATTATGACTAATGCAAAATCGAATCGCCATGACATTAGGTGTGCCAGCATCAATTATAAGGTTGTTGCCTTGTAGAATAATGTTGTTAGGCATGCTCGTTAATTTCAACATAACCTTCTCTGAACCTTCATCTGGAATTATTACATTAGATCCAAATCCTAGAGGGACATAAGGAATTTGTTTTGCTAGAAATTTTTGTAATTCATCATTGCTTTTTGGTTCACAAACTTTTACTAATCCGCCTGTATTGACCCAAGTAAGGTTAGCTGCAAAGTCTGATCTAATCATAAAGTATATGTATCATACTTCTGTTGTGAATTTAATCTCTATCATTAATGCCTGGGTGTTTGAAATATGCGTTGTTATAATAGTTTATGTTAATTTTTAGATTACTATGTTTGGTTTGTATTAATGCTTTTGCCACAATCGAGCTTTATGATATGAATGGAAATCTTACAGGTCCATTAGAGTGGTGTGATCAATCTGATCCTGTGAAAGTTCAAGAATTCAGAGAGCAGATGAATGATAAATATAATGAGATGTTAAAAATAGCTATGTCACGCTTCGATATATACGGCATTGATGAAGTAAGTAATTTTGTGAATTGTTATAATGCATATAAAATGTATAACAAAAGTTCTGTATGCGCTAAAATTGCTGATGTAAATAATAATATAGCTTCTTTTCTAATTGGTAATATTGAAAATATATATCCTGAACCTTATGGTTACTTAGATGAAATCACATCTGTAGAAAATTGCAAAGATGCTAAGCAAGCTCTTTCATTATATATATTCATGAATTGTATAGAAGGCAAGTATAAAATAGCACCTACAATAAAAACAGCGCATATAAAAGGTGCTTTTAATTTAACTAATAATATGCTGGAAACCATATGTCCAATACATAATATACATATTAGCTTTTTAAAAGAGTATAAATATATGCTTAGAAATCATGAAGAAGTATACATAACTAATGAATCAGAATATCCTGTGTCTATAATAGTTCAAAATTTATATCGCAATACCGCAAATTATAATCATTGTATAAAGCGCATAAAGTTTGATGGTAAATTTAATTTCATATCTACAGTAATGTGTAATGTAGAAGAAATCTTGTTTTCTGATGATTCAGTGTGTAAAAATTATTTACCTAAAAGTAATTTCACTTATGCAATAAATCACCCTAATGTAATAGTTATGAAAACAGATGAAACATATCGTTATTCTGATATTGAAAAATATTGTAAAATTATCAATACATACTATAAATATTGTAATAATACTCTTAATTTCAATGATTGGATTATATTGCACCATCAAATACAATTAGAAAAGCGTGAATCAGAAGATGTGGATATATTAAAAAAAGAGTGTGCAAAATTATATGATAAAAAAAATTATATCAATATTGATGTAAGAAAAATCACAACAGAAAAGGACAAAATTGAAGAAGAGGTAGCTTTGGCAGAATTAGCAATAGCTAAAGCAATAAGTGAGCTAAAAGCAAAAAAACAAAAAGCAGAAGAATTTAATGTGCAATTAGAATATAATCAGGATGAATTGAAAAAAATACAGTTAAACTTAACTGCAAATATGAAAAAATCAGATAAATTAGAAAAAGAATATCAGGATAAAATAATACAGCAAACAGTAGTTAACTGATTTTGATATATACCTCTTTAAATAATTCATTAATAATTTCACAAAATTTATAGCTTCTTATCATAGAAATTCTTTACAAGACAACACAAACAAGATTAAAATTACATTAAATTTAATGTATATTTTACTTCATCAATACTTGCGCTCTGCAATGCTGATGTTATGATCAATGTTATGCGGATTTTTAAATTACTTTGCTTAATATTACTTAACATTTTCTCTACATTAGAAATTTATGATATGAGTGAAAAATATACAAATCCATTTCATTGGTGTGATCAATCTGATCCTATAAAAGCACGAAATTTTCAAACATTAATGGTCGAAATATATAATAAAGTATTGGAGCAAAACCTTGCAAACGAATATGATGATGAAAGAGCATTGCTTATTAATTGCTATAAAGTATATAAAGAATATAAAAACAGCTTAGCATATACTAAAATTGGCAATGCCAATAAACATGTAATATCATTTTTAGCTCCACATATACGTTGTGAGTTCAAATATATGATAAAAGCAATAATGTCAGAAGAATTTATTCGAGATGTAAGAAAAATGCTTTTACTAAATATTTATACAGAATTTATGAATATGGAGTGTCATAATAGTTGGAATTGTATAAATTATTGCGAAATGTATGGTTTGGAAGTTCCAGAAATAAAAATGATAAATATATCTGGATATTGCACTTTAGGTGATATGGAGAGATTTTTCGAAAGCTGTTTAGTAAAATTGCATATGCTCAAAGTTACTGCTAATAATTTATGTAAGTCTCAATATATATATAGCTTTCCACATGATATAGAAATATGCATAATAAATGAATCAAAATATCCTATGTCTATATTATTAAATTGCACATACATTAAGAAGTGCATATTTAAAGGTGATTTTAATTTTATATCTTTATTAAAATGTTCAGTAGATGAAATATATTTTTTACAAAATACACAGTGCAGAAATTGCATGATTGATAATCGTGTAAACGTTCCAACAATAGTAAGTTACTCACCTAATATCACTATTATTAAGTGTGACATTAAAGATAATGATATTTTTCAGAATAGTATGCAATATTGTTATAATATGTATATGAACTATAAATATGCTCAAAAGTTTCCTGATTTTGTAAATTGGGTGATATTAAGCAAATGTATATGTATTAAAGAGTTTGAAGAATCGATAGCTATAGTCAGTGAGCAAATAAGTGAAAAAATAAAAGAAGTGAAAATTTGCAAAACAACAGCACGAAATATACATGAAGAAATTAATAATATTTGTGATGTGCAAAGTGAAAGCATGCGATTGAAGAGTGAAAATTTAAAAGAGCATCTCATACAATTAAAGAATGAAATCAAAAATGTAAATTATGCGAAAAAACTAATAAACAATCGGATAAACAATTTAATAACTTATGTTAAGCAATTGTATGAACTACAAAATGGAATGCAAAAAGAGTTAGGTGATTTTAAATATAAAATATCTAATTTTGTATTAATATAAGTTTTAGTTCACACAAACCTAACATTAAATTTAGGGAATTATTTTTGTGAATATGAAATTGGTTCTAATAAAGCCACCCATCGTTCACGGGGCCCTATTGTATAGGTGGGTATTGTATAAAATATTCCTCAGAACAAATCAGTGACAACGCCCGTGAAATGTAGTTGCGCCTCGCAGATAAAGCAGCACATATCAGAACCTAATTGACTTATATCATTATACTGAATGCTTTTGCAAGCTCAAAATATCATGATTGTGTTTTCAGGTTTATTATAAAATGCATATTGATTTATATAAGTAAAATTTGCATTATTTGTTAATAATTTAATACTTTTGTAACCAAATGATTTATATATTTAAGCAAATCCATATCGGAGAGAAAAGGGAGATATCATGGACGATGAAAGAAGAATTAATTCTTTAAAAAATGCTAAAGTCTTATCTGCAACGCAAAATACACATGCTTTTACAGAATTTGTGACACCAAGAATATTTATGAAATTATTGCCTTATGTAACATTGCAAAGTGGTATTTTTAGAATTAACCGAGTTCATACACATAAAGGAAAAGAGAATTTAGTTCTAAACGAAAAATCAATTAGTAATATTTCTTTATTTGCTGATTTAAATGAGGTTGAGATTGCTAATTTAATTAAAAAGGCAGAAAAGAAAACTTTTTCTTTAGGAGAAACTATTGAATCTAAAGAAACAGATGCAAATTTTTATCTTATCTTGAGCGGAGAGTATGAATTAATGATGTTAAATCATAATAATAATCCAGTTGTGGTGGCCAATTTACAAGCTGGTAAATTTATTGGTGGATTCAAAGCATTAAAATATGAAAATCATGAAAAAATTAGAGTTCGTACATCAATTCCAGGGTCTATATTAATTTTTAGTCATGATGTTATATCTGAATTATTTCAAAGTGAAAAATTACGAAATCATGTAAAAAATATCATGATTGATTATGAAAATGACTATAATACAGGTGAACATAAAACTAAATTAATTTCATCTTATACGGATGAACCAATTATGCCTAAAAGCTATATTAAATATGATGAAGCTCCACAAGAAATTGAACTAGATGTTATTCAGTCTGTGATCGGTATACATAGTAGAATTCATGAATTATATAATAATCCACATCCTCAATTAGAATCTCAATTAAAAGTTTTGATTTTAAGCATTTTAGAAAGAGAAGAATGGGAAATTTTCAATAATAAAAATCATGGTTTATTAAATCAAGTTGCTCATGATAGATGTATTACTACTAGGACTGGACCTCCCACACCAGACGACATGGATGAATTACTTTCAGTTTTATGGAAAGAGCCATCTGCAATTGTTGCACATCCTAAAGCTATAGCTGCATTTGCAAGAGAATGTACTAAACGTGGAGTTCCTCCTGTGATGATTAGAATGTTTGGTAGCAATTTAATTACATGGAGAGGGATTCCACTTGTGCCATGTGATAAAATGCCTATTACAAAACGCCCCAATGGATTAGCGGTAACAAATATGCTTGCAGTTCGACTTGGAATGGATAAGCAAGGTGTTGTTGGTTTGAACAAAGCTGAAATTTCTTACGCTGGAATTCCTAGCTTGAGTGTTAGGGCAATGAATACTGATGACATGTCTGTTATTAACTACTTAGTGACAAGATATTACAATGTTGCTGTATTGGTTCCTGATGCATTAGCGATGTTAACTAATATTGAGGTTGGTCATTATCATGATTAATCATGACGCTGATAAAATAAATAAAATATTAGATAGTTTTGATTTTAGTGATATGGTAAAAACTGTACAAAATCAAGAAACATATCCTGTTAATTCAAGCGATGTAATCCAAGAAAGTATTTCATATGATTTAGGATTAAATAATACATCTGATAGTTCAAATTCTGCTTTAGGATCTCAATCATTTGATGTCTGGAAAATTAGGGAAGATTTTCCTATTTTACAAAGAAATATAAACGGAAAACCATTAATTTGGTTTGATAATGGAGCAACTGCTCAAAAACCAAAAGCAGTAATTAATGCAATTAGTGCTTATTATTCAATGCATAATTCCAACGTTCATAGAGGAGTTCACACTTTATCTCAAGAAGCTTCTGAGTTATTTGACCAAGCAAGAAAGGATGTGGCAAGTTTTATTAATGCTGACTCTGCAAGTGAGATAATTTTTACTAAAGGGGCAACAGAAGGTTTTAATTTGATTGCACAAACTATTGGAAAGCATCATATTCAAGAAGGTGATGATATTTTGATTACAAGATTAGAACACCACTCTAATATCCTACCTTGGAGGCGATTAGCTCAAGAAAGAAAAGCAAACCTTAAGATTATCCCTGTTGATTCAAATGGAGACATAATGCTTGATGCTTTTTCAAATATGTTAAGCAACAAAACCAAAATTGTTTCTTTAACACATGTTGCAAATGCAATTGGAACTTTAGTGCCGGTACAAACGATGGTACAACAAGCTAAGTCGGTTGGCGCAATTACCATAATTGATGGAGCGCAATCTATTCCTCATATGGCTATTAATGTTCAAGAATTAGGATGTGATTTCTTTGTTTTCTCTGGTCATAAAATGTTTGCTCCTACAGGAACTGGTGTAGTATTTGCGAAAGATGGAATATTATCTGGAATTCCTTATCAAGTTGGTGGTGGAATGATTCAAAAAGTAACAGATGAAAGTGTAGAGTATGCCCCTGCCCCATATATGTATGAAGCAGGAACTGGAAATTTAGCAGATATTGAAGGTTTAAAAGCCGCCGTACATTATTTACAAAAATTAGATATGACTATTATAGAAAAATATGAACATGAATTGGTTGAATATGCATATAATCAAATGAAACATCTTGATCATATAAAATTTATTGGAAACCCAACAAATAGAGTAGGTGTATTATCATTTACAGTTCATAACATGGATAATGATGAAGTGGGTAAAATATTAAATAAAGAAGGAATCGCAGTGCGAACAGGACATCATTGTGCTCAACCATTGCTTTCATTTTTTGGTGTGCGAGGTACAGTTAGAGCATCATTGGCTTTTTACAATACATATGAAGAAGTTGATAAAATGGTTGAAGTTTTACGTACTATTAGATAATTTATATGAATTTTAGAAATAGCAGGTGATTTATATTAATTATCAAAATATGAAGTAATTTTTATAAGTTTTACCAAAAGCTTCTCAATTTAACACATAATTTTTTTGGATGAGATGAATTATCATTATTTACTTTCATTTATCTTGCCTTTTTCAACTCATCTGTGTAAAATTTACTTATTCCTCGGTAGCTCAGCGGTAGAGCAATTGACTGTTAATCAATTGGTCGCTGGTTCGATCCCAGCCCGGGGAGGGAAATTACCAATTAAAATTTTTATGATTTATAAGAGAGAAATTCAACTTATATACTGATAATATTCTTACTTCAGATTTATTTTATGCTTGGAAAGCTCATATAAGCTTTGGGATGATTTTTTGTATTTAATGCATTTATAAGAATTAGAAGAGCTTTATGTTGATTAGCATAAATTGAAAATTCAATACTTAGCCAATTAGTATTGATGTAATCAATATTCAAAGATTTTAAGAAGATCATTGCAAATTCACTAAATACTAATTCATGGTAATTTTTCATGTCTGATATTATTTCAGGTTCGAAATATTGTACATTTTGAGATTGACCATCTAATTTTATTGAGAAAAATTCAACCATTCTCTTCCTTATATAAGCCCACAGTTTGTTATCATCAAACAATTTAAACCCATATATATCGTTAGAAATTTCATTTAGTATATCAGAAATATTTCCAAACACGCCACATGTAGGAATAGTAGATTTTTGAGAAATAGTAGTAAGTTCATTTTTGAATTCTTTGAATAAATATGAAAAATAAAACAATGCAATAAAATCTGGAATTTTTTTTCCATAATTTAATTTGCTATTAAAAATAGCATTATATTTAATAAGATTTGTACCTATGTATATAAATGGCGAATTAGTTATATTTTCTTGAATATAGGTTTTATGCTCTTCAATACACTTTAAGATAAAAGGTTTGATTTCAAGATATAATACAGATTTATCATATCCAGGTGTGATGGAGTAATCTACGTGTTTATGAAAAGACATAATGCATTTGCGTGATAGTTCATTGCATATTTTTGATAATAATTTTTGGTCAATATAAGTTAAACAAAAAAATGGTTGTGAAGGAATTTCACTTTTGGCATATAAACTATCAGCAGTATTATGTAATGTTTGTAATTTTTCAAAATGATTTTGTATCTCAACAATATTTTTTTCATCCCACATTTCAGATATAGCTTCATCAAATTTTCTAGATTGATAAGGTATATTGGCATGTGGAGAAATTATGCCAGTAGATTTCAAATCCTCAATTGTACCTGATATCATAGATAGTGATGTTGCACTTAATGATGATACAAATCCTAAAGTAAATAATAATTTCATATAACCATACTAACATGAAGTAAAAACACAATAAAGATTTGAAATGTTATGTATGAGGTTTGCATGGCAGACAAAGTTTTCGCATAATATTGAGTACAAATTTCCATACTGGGTTCATGTATTCTTTATTGGATAACAAAGCTTATTGATGATTTTACTTACTCAAAGCTTTGATTAAAATAGGGAAATCTATAAATTTAGCTGCAAATTCAATAAACTCAGGACTAAAACCATCAGTATTAATATAGTTGATGTTCAAAGATTTTAGGAACATAGAAGCTAATTTTTCCATAATTAGTATAGGATACTGTTTAAAAGATGAAAGTGACATTGTAGGTATTTTGCTAAAATTATATTCTTCGAATTTAAAAATTTTCATAATATGATATTGCGTGAAATCGCATATGTTATTATTGCTTATGCATGATTGAAGTATATTGTAGCGCTGATCATCATTAAGATTACTATCCTTAGTAAGTATTTTTTGTATAATGTCTTCATCTTTAAAAGTAGCATATATATCTCCGAATATTGGGTGTGTATTTTCTGGATTCCCCCAATTAATTTTGTCTAATTCTCTCTTGAACTCTTCAAACAAATAGGTCAAAGAAAAGAATGCAATAAAATTTGGAATCTTACCATCTGCACCTAAATGATCCGATGTTTGATTAAAAATAGCATGATACTTAAAAAGATTTTCTTCATTACCATGAAATGAACATTCATTAACATCTTGTTGATTATAATTTTCATATTCTTTCATACACATTAAAGAAAATGAATCAATTTCAGATATAGGCCTTTTAACATTTGTAATATTTAACATGTTTTTCACATTTTCAATCTTCTCTTCAATATTAGTTATATTATGAGATAAAATAGAACCATATAGAAATGTGCTGTATATTTCATTTAATACAGTTCTTTCATCTTTATCATAAAGAAGTATGTCACTATATTTTAATGGCAATTCACGAGATGTTTCACTAAAAAAAGCATCCATAATTTTATTTATTATTACATCCTTATCACTTGTTTCTTGTGCCAATGCTAACTTTTCTGTAATTTTACATTGTAATTCACTTACAGTTTTAGAATAAAATTCTTTAGTAATTCTAATACTTTCATATATATCTCTAATAAAATTATCACTCCACATTTCAAATACAGCTTGATCAAATCCTGCATCATCTGCAATAACTTCAGTAGATTTCAGATGTGCAATTTCTTCTGTTGTAATTGGTGATGGAGTTGCGTTTAATAATGATACAAACCCTAAAGTAAATAATAATTTCTTCATAAACTAATCTTAACATAAAATAAAGATTTCTGAACACTGCCATAATAGAGCTTTTTATTTTATTGTGTAGATATAATAAAGTTTGGTGAGAAGTTTTACTTATTCAAAGCTTTGATTAAAATAGGGAAATTTGTATATTTAGTAGCATATTCTAAAAATTCAGGACTAAAACCACCAATGTTGATATAATTTATATTCAAATGTTTTAGAAATTTCTCAGCTAACTTTTCTATTACAAGTTCATAGTAGTTTCCTATGTTATGCTCCTCTTTTATATGCAACTTCCATCCTCCTAAATCGCTTGTACAAGACTTTAATACCATACGTTGTATATAACTATGTCTTACCATATGATTTGTCGTAAAATCACTCTGATATTGGCTGCCATCATGAATTCTAGATATAACGTTCTTATTGTTTAATATAGCAAAAATATCTCCACATACCTTTCCAAATATACTACTTTTAGTACGTTTATCAAAAATCTTTACAAGCTCACTTTTAAACTCTTGTAACAAATAGGATAAAGAAAATAATGCAATAAAATTTGGAATTTTCCCATCTTCACCTAAATAATCTAATGTTTGATTAAAAATAGCATGATATTTAAAAACATCAGATTTATCACTATGAAATGAGCAGTGATTAACATCTTCTTGTTTGTAGTTTTTATATTCTGTCACACATGTAAAAACAAACTCTTCAATTGTAGATAAAGGAAATTGAGCATCCACAGAGTCTAATACTACTTTAAGATCACTAATGTTATTTTTAATGTTTGCAATTTTTTTATATCCATTATTTCATAAGACATAACGCAACTATATGATAATGCACTACGTGCTTTAACTTTTTCTTCGCTCTCACAAAAGAAAGCGACGCTATATAGTAATCCTTTATGCTTTTTATCAAAAAAAGCATCCATAACTCTATTTATTATTATATATTTCTATTTCTTCCTCTAATTTTAGTGCTTTTGTAAGATTATTTTGCAATTCACTTACTTTTGTTATGAGTTTGCTCTGTAATTGTTTAGCAGCTTCAAGGTTATTTTGTATACCAATAATAAAATCATCACTCCACATTTCGGATACAGCTTTATCAAAATCCCTGGATTCATCAGTTATATTTGAAGTAGCTGAAATTACACCAGTAGATTTTAGATGCTCAATTTCTTCTGTTGTAATCGGTGATGGAGTTGCATGTAATAATGATATAAAACTTAATATATATAGTATTTTCATGACCCATTGTATCGTAAATCAACTAAAACACAACTCATATAGCAAGCAAAATCAAGTGTTTGAGGTTTGATTATAGATAAGTAATATTTGTGATTTTTTGTTTTGAATTAAGTGTTGAAAATATATTAAATTATCAGATCTATCAAAGATTGCTATTTAAACATTGATTAAAATTTCACGTTTTCCAGTTCGGTCTGCCTTGCTTACTATCCCATGTTCTTCCATAGATTCAACAATACGAGCTGCTCTATTGTAACCAATTTGTAGTTGACGCTGAATATAGCTAATTGAGACCTTTTTATCCCTCATCACAACTTGAACAGCCTTAGTATACATTGGATCATCATTATCTTGCGTATCAACAGAATGATCTTTTACATGTAATTCAATATATACTGGCTCTCGTTGCTCTTTTAAGAATGTAGTAACAGATTGAACTTCATCATCAGAAACAAAAGGAGCTTGGATTCTGGTTGTCGGTCGACCTGGTGAAAGATAAAGCATATCTCCCTTACCCAAAAGTTGCTCAGCTCCACTATTGTCACCCATAATTGTTCGACTATCGATTTTAGATGCAAGTTGAAATGTAATTCTAACAGGAAAGTTTGATTTAATAGTTCCAGTAATAACATCTACAGATGGACGTTGTGTGGCCATAATAATATGAATTCCAGCAGCACGAGCCATTTGCGCTAAACGCTGTACAGAAACTTCAATTTCCTTTCCAGCAGTCAACATTAAATCAGCCATTTCATCAACAATTATCACTAAATATGGAATTTTCTCATACTTTTGATCTGTTTTTGCAACAAAAGAGCTTTTTTGTATTTTTTCATTAAAGCTAGCAATATTTCTCACTTCTACCTCAGAAAGCAATCTATATCTACGTTCCATTTCTTGAACAGCCCATTTTAAGACTTGAACAGCATCTTTTGGATTTGTCACAACTGGAGTAAGCAAATGTGGAATTCCATTGTAAACAGATAACTCAAGCATTTTTGGATCAACCAAAATAAATTTACATTCATCAGGATCTTTAGAATAAAGTAAAGATAAAATCATACTGTGCATTGCAACAGATTTTCCTGATCCAGTGGTTCCAGATACAAGTAAATGCGGCATTTGTGTTAAATCTACTACTACAGGATTTCCAGTAATATCACAGCCTAAAGCTAGAGGCAAGTTACAATTATTGTTATTAAATTCATTGGAATCAAGAACATCACGTAAATGTATTGTGCTTCTAATTTTGTTTGGTAATTCTATTCCAAGTAGGTTTTTACCTGGGATTGCAGAAATACGTGCAGAAAGTGATTCTGTAGAACGTGCTATATCTTCAGATAAACTTATTATACTGGAAGCCTTGATACCTGGAGCAGGTTCAAATTCAAAAAGCGTAACAACTGGACCATTATGTTGATTAAATAACTTTCCTTCTATTTTAAATTCTTGTAATACTTTTTCTAATATTTCACGTGAAATGCTTTCACTCTTCTTTGCTTTTATACTAACTAAAAATGCAATTTTTGGTAAATTAAATGAGGAATTAAATGTCTTTTTCGCAGATTTTTTTACAACTTTCTTTTGTTTGATTTGTTGAGTTTTTGGTGCTTTCCAGCGTTTGTATAAATATAAACTTGAATATGATGCTATGATTATCCAATATATAAATTGTGAAAAAACCTTATTATTAATAATACTAAACATTCCACCATCTAGGTTTAAGATATGCAATAGTTTGCTGACTATTAAAAGCAAAGGAACAATATGTAATTTTAGGTGAAAAATGAATGGAATGCACAAAATTGATAATCCGAAAAATGAATAATATGAATCTAAGTAATTAGGAGAATTCCAATTTAAAAATAAGAAATAAATCATGTAGCTAAACGATGAAATTGCAAATATGCTTTTAAAAATCATTATTGAATCCTATAGTGACAACCTATACTTATATGACTAACAGCTGGTTTAAATTTAAAAAATTGTTTATCAAAATTAGAAAGTGGATTTCCAAAAGCACTACTTTCTAATTTCTGCTTGTTTGTAATCGCTATTGTATATCCTAAATCTAGACTAAGTTTAGGATGAATTGCAAAAGAGATCCCAGATTTAAATGCTGCAAATGGAATTAAGAGATTTTTTTGTTCAAATTTAATTGTTTTCATCTCTGAAACATTATTATTAGTTGTTTTATATGAAATTGTTGGAATGAATTTTGTCACACAAAAACCAGGGGCAAAGTAGACTTTAAATTTACTGCTTCCAAAACCAAGCTTAGCAAAAACTTCAAAATTGATATTGTTATTTGTGATTTTGCAGTCAATTTCATCATCTTTATAATTCAATGTTTTATTTGCAAAGCCAATATTAATATCTCCACCAATAAATACACCAGTATTTAATTTACGCCAATTAGTAGCTGACAAACATAAGTTATAGTTATAGTTAGAATTCATTTGATAATTTGAAGATTTGCTCAATAAAACAGATTGTTGATTATCTTTTAACCCTACTGAAACCCCGATACCAGTATCTGCAAACATAAAACCACAGCACGCAGCCAAACAACTTTTCCAAAACATATACGTTATTATAAAACATATCCATTCATAGGTTAAGGTGTTAGAATTAGCCATGCATAATAAACCATATCAAAGAAATGAACGATTAGCTCATAATCTTCTTAAAATGCTTACACGAGAGATTTGGAATTTACATGGAAATATTTGTACTTTAACATACGCAAAATTAAGTAAAGATTTCAAATATGCAGATATATACTGTCAAACAGATGATTTGAAAAATTTAGTTAAATTACAAGAATCAGAAATGGTCATCAGACATTCTATAAAAAAAGATTGGAATGCAAAATATTTACCAACTCTAAGATTTCATATAGATAAAGAAGCAGAACGAATGGATAAATTAAGAGAATTGTATATGGATGAAACTTTTAGGAAAGATGTTGAAAGTTAAATTGCAAACTATTTGATTGATCATTTCTACAAATCAACCATTTCATAAAAAATCACAAATATTACTTATCTATAATCAAACCTTAAACACTTAAATTTGCTAATTACTTGCCATATGCGTTGCTTGTGCTTTAGTTAATTTACGATACAATAAGTCATGAAAATACTATATATATTAAGTTTTATATCATTATTAAATGCAACTCCATCACCAATTACAACAGAAGAAATTGAACATTTGAAATCTACTGATGTGATTTCAGCTACTGCTAATATAACTGATCAATCACAAGATTTTGATAAAGAAGTATATAATTGGAATGTCACCACTGAACCTGATTTGCAAGGTATGTTGAATTTATTTCCATCAGTAGAAGATCACCTAATTCATGGGGTGAATCCCAAGAAAAAACTACAGCGTTTGATAAAAATACTATATCCTTCAGTTTATAGAGGAAATCATTCTACAGAAGATTTTTTAGGTGAAGTAATTCCTTTTATACAAAAATGTATTAATGAATTTAATATGTATAAAAATGGTGAATCTATAACATTTAGCACTAACAACATAAATGTTCCGTACCAATATCATGCTATTTTTAATAGCACATCAGATTGGATGGCAAAAAACATGGGAGAGATTCCAAATTTTATTGCATTATTTTCTTTGTTATATTTATTAGAAGAATTCAAAAATAAGTTTGAAGATCTTATTACAAATTACTCTGTTCCTATACATGATGTGTTTGGAGATGTTGCATCTATATTGGAAGATAAAGAAATTTTACATAAGGCTTTTAATAACGATGAAGATATTATAAAGTTATTCGATGGACCTAATATTAAAAAAGATTCATGGCAATATATGAGATGGAAAATATCTACTTTTGCTACAATAGCATTAAATAATGGTCCTAATGAAATAGACAAATTAATAGCCGAAGCTTATTTTTCCGATGGTCATGGCACAAAATATTACTATGAACTTGTAATAGAAAAGTTAGCTGAGAAATTTCTAAAACATCTAAATATAAATCATATCAATATCGGTGGCTTTAGCCCTGAATTTCTAGAATATGCTACTAAATATACAAATTTCCCTGTTTTAATCAAAGCTTTGAATAAGTAAAACTTCTCACCAAACTTTATTATATCTATGCAACAAAAATACAAAGCTCTATTATGGCAGTGTTCAGAAATCTTTATTTTATGTTAAGATTAGTTTATGAAGAAATTATTATTTACTTTTGGGGTTGTATCATTATTAAACGCAACTCCATCACCAATTACAACAAAAGAAATTGCATATTTAAAATCTACTGAAGTTATTGCAGATGATGCAACTATAACTGATCAATCACAAGAATTTGATCAAGCTGTATCTAAATGCCTGAATGATAATATAATTAGATGCCCATGGGTTTTTAGTGAACAAAACACCATGATTATGAGAGGGCTAAATATTCTTATTGATAAGCAAAGATTTGGCGAAGAGGTAACAGAAGAAGAGTCAAGTATCTTAAGCTCACAAAGGTTAAACTTTTTTGATATGGATGTGCTGACTAAGGTATCAGGGTTCAAGAGTTCAAGAGATTTACTTGAAATGCACGCTTTTGTTTTTAAATGCATTGAAGAATATGAAAATTATAACCAACAAGGTGTTAATGAACATTCATTTTATAGCAATGAAAAGGATATCTTTAAATATCATGCTATTTTTAATCAAACATTAGATTATTTAGGTGAAGATGGAAAAATTCCAAATTTTATTGCATTATTTTCTTTGTCCTATGTATTCCAAAGTTTCAGAAATGAATTAGAGGCTATTATGAATAATGGAGGAAGTGGACTGTTAGGAGATGCAAGCACTGCTTTCAAAGATGAAGAAATTATAGCTAAATTACTTGGCAAAGCTAATATGGATCATGTAGCATATTCCCATGCTCTTAACTCACTGACTAGCACAAATGATATATGCATTTTTACAGAATCTAATATTAGAGAGATGTTGAAACTATCCACATATAGTCTCGCTGAAGTGAATATCATAGCGCATGAACATTTGAGAGAATATCCTTTACTGATTATAGAGAAATTAGCTGGTATATTCTTAAAATCTTTGAACATCAATTATATCAACATGAATGGCTTTAGCCATACATTCTTAGACATCGCAAAGAGATTGACAGATTTACCTGTTTTAACCAAAGCTTTAAATAAATAAAATTCATTCTTTTTATATAAATAAGAAAATAGCTAAATCGAATTGTTGTATATAAAATACAGCTCAACACGTAAATTGTAATATGGTTTGCACATATAACTATATGGCTTATAATCAAGCATGCTGACTTATATTAGTGTATGTCTTATGATTTTTTGTATGTACAAATGGAATGATAAATTCTACTTATTGCATGCTTCAACTTTTGCTTGGTTTGCCTTTTGGTCTTACTTAATATGCCATATAACTTACATGAATTTCATTCTTCTATGCACTTCTTTAATTACAGTTCCGCTTATAAGTAGTTTATGGGCTAAGTATTTCTATGATCAAGATTTTTAACTTTAAAAGCAGCTTTTTTGAATGTTAAGTTTGAATTTATAGTGAAGTTTGTTTTTTGATTTTTACAGTAATATTTTTAAATTTCAAATTTGAATTTATGCTAATATTTATTTGAAGTTGATTTATAGAAAATTAGATCTATTTAGTCTGAAATAGATACAGTAGTTAAGTAGCTAAGTCTGTTGAATTTTCCTACAGACAGTTTTATTAAATCTCCAACTTGGATATCTACATCATTAGTCCAAGTAGCGCTTTTATCTTTTCCTTCATATGTTCTTACTTTTAATTTATCCTTTGCTACTTTAATTACTTCTGCAAAATCCACTTTTTCTTCACCTTTAAGTAATGCAAAAATTTGAGCTAAAGCATGATTGATATTTTGCATATCGCCATTAACTTTAACTGTATTAACTTGCTTGTCTATATCGATGCTCACACCTGCAGTGTCAGAAATTTCATTAATTGTAACACCTTTTCTTCCAATTAATACTGGAATTATAGATTTCTCTACAGATATTTTAACAAATGTTTCAAATTCACTTCTGGTTTCTATACTATCAGATTTCTCAGGCTCTATATTTTGAGACTTATTTGATTTATTAGATCTTGAATCTGAATCCACATCACTTTTATCTTTTCTAGCTTGTTTGAACTCAGATTCTACATCTTTAGATTTTTTATCATGCTTCTCTGACTTTTTATCTCTATCACTTTTGTTTTGAGATCTTTCATTTCTAAAGCTATCACTTTTAGAGTTTTCGCTCTTATTTTTAGATCTTTCATTTTTATCTTGAGATTTATCACTTCGAGAGCTTTCGCTTTCATGATCGTCTTGTGATTTTTGAGCAGGATACATATTGATAATTTGTTTCACACCTTGCATTCCAAAGTTCATTGCATCTTCAAATACATTGATAGAAATCCATGGAACTTTTATATCCATTTGTATAGATGTGATTCCATTCTTTGTTCCAGCAATCTTTAGATCCATGTCTCCCCATGCATCTTCTTTTGCGTTTATATCCATCATTAAGTAATGTCTATATCCGTCTAAGATTAATCCTACAGATATTCCTGCAACAGGTTCAATGCTCATATTTGCATTACGCATTGCCAAATAAGCAGCACATACACTACCCATTGAAGAAGATCCATCAGAACTCATTACATCAGAAACAATTCTACACACTTTGTCTAATCTTCCATTTAATAATGGCTTTATAGATCTTTTAGCTAAATTACCATGTCCTATATCTCTTCTAGATACACATATTTTCTTTAAATCACCACATGCGTAAGGGTCAAAAGCATAGTGAAAAATAAATTTATCCTTATAAGTTCCACCTAAAGTTTCAACTGTTTGAGCATCTTCTGGATTTCCAAAAGTTACAGAAGCAAGAACTTGAGTCTTCTCTTTGCTATAAAGTGCACTACCATTTGTAGAGCTTAAGATTCCACTGCTAAAAGACATTTTTCTTAAATCAGAAAATGATCTTCCATCAAATCGAATTCCAGACCAAATCAATTGATTTCTTGCAATGGCTCTCATGATTTGATTCCACTTAATTTCACCTTCGAATTTATTATTCCATTTAGATAGGAAATTTTCTTTTTCTACTGATGTGCTTTTGTTTTGCTTAAGTTTTTCAATTATCATTTCTGTATTTAAAGAAATATTTTGAGTTTCAGTAACAGGAGCTACTTTCATCTCTTTTCTTCTGCTTTGAACAAATGAGTTTGTCATTTCAAAAACAGAGTTTAACTGTCCTATTGCAGAATGAATTCCCTCAGACAAAATAGAGCGTTTAATTGACTCTCCATAGCAATCAAACATTGTTAATCCTTGAGCTGACATAGCTAAGGTAACATTATGTTTGCTTTTCTTTGATTTTCCAAAACTCCATTCAGATCCATTCCAACTCATTTTATATGCGGACATAGGAACACATGGAACTCCAGCAATTTGTAATGCAACTGAACTACCTATAATAGAAAGTATGTCAGTATAATAGTTGCTATCATGCTCTAAAACTGTACAAATCACTTGCACTTTAAATCTATAAGATTGATCAATAGAAGGTCTTAATGCTCTATCTATCATTCTTGATATAAGAGCTTCTTTATCACTTTTATTTTCTCGTTTCAAAAATCCACCAGGAATTTTTCCAGCAGCATAAGCTCTCTCTTGATACATTACTTGTAAAGGTAAATAAGAAGAATCAAAATCCCAGTCTCCAACACAAACTGTGCATAAAACTGATGTGTTTCCATGCTTAACAAGTACGCTTCCATCTGCTTGTGTAGTGATTAGATCATCTCTAAGAATTATATCTGCGCCACCGATAGTACAGTTTTTTGTCATTTCTTAGTTACGCAATCCAAGTTTGTTGTTAAGTTCAACAAGTTGCTCTTTACTCTTGCTTCCAAGATATTTTTGCATTGTTCTTCTGTATTCAACAGTTTGCTTTAATCTTCTTTGAACTGTATGGTCCTTCGGATGCTTTTTTAAATGCTCTCCAAGATAAGCAATCTTCTTTGTCATTAATGCAATTTGCACGTGCGCAGATCCAGTATCTTTTTCATGAATTCTGAAATTTTCAATCACATCTGTTTGGTCATTATGTACGTTCATAAATCTCCTTAAAATCAATATTCATATTAACATGCGTTGTGCTGAAAGTATACCCTCTGCGCATTTTAGAATTCCGATAATTTTGTCTTGAAAGATACCCACATATGTTCCGTTTTGTTTGTCTGCAGTGCTATTTCTTCCATGTTTTACATGATTATATTGATCTTCATCAAGATTTATAGTGTTTTCCCAATTTATTGATTCAAGTTTTATGAAATCTTGCTCTGCAATATCTTCTAATGATTTGCTCTTTTCAATTGGGAAGTGCCAATATTTTGTACGAGTTAATTTTGTTACGTAGCAAATGCTATTTGCAGATTTAGCCATATCCGTAGCAAGCGATCTAATGTATGTTCCTGAGCCACATTTACATAAAAATGAACACAGTGGATTTGAATAATCTGTGATTTTTAGTTCATGAATATCAACTTTTTTTGCATTTAATTGAAAATCCACACTATTTCTTGCTAAATCATATGCTCTTTTCCCATTAACCTTACATGCTGAAAATTTAGGTGGAACTTGATCTATGGTTCCTTTGAAATTCGGGATTACACTTTCCATTGATTCTTGTGTTGGAATGAAATCTGTATTTCCAGTCACTTCTCCAGCTGAGTCCATTGAATCTGTTTCAATTCCAAACTTTACTGTGAATTCATATTCTTTCCAGCCATCATGAAGCAAGTGTACGAATTTTGTAGCTTCTCCGACTAATATTGGAAGAACCCCATCAGCCATTGGATCTAATGTTCCTGCATGCCCTACTTTTTTCAAGTTAAACTTTCTTTTGATTTTTCTAATTATATCCATAGAAGTTTGATTTATTGGTTTATATAAAATAAAAATGCCATTTTGCATAAGATAATTCTAATATGTTTATGGGGAAATTATCAGTACTATTGAAAATATATATGATAATGTATTCTAAAATATGAAAAAGATATTGATAATTTTAACAGTAATGCAAGTGCAGTCTGTGCCTGAATTTTCAGTGCAAAGCAGAAAAAACAATCTTGAATTTCTTGAACAGCATTTTAGCTCTCATAAAGATAAAAGTGTCCAAGCGACAATATGTTCATATCCAGAGGAATATTTAAATTTAAATTTTACGCCAAAAGTGAACGTTGATATTGAATTAATCATATCTAAAGTAAAAACAATGTCTAGAAATATAATTTATTCACGTCCCTGTGGTGTGCAAAAAAGAATCGGGAAGCAAGTTAGCATATATGATAAACATGTAGCTAAATATATTACAAAATTATTTGGTAAATCTAAAAAAGACATAGAAATAGAAAAATCATTATGTGAGATACAGCTTATATCTAAGAATATGCTATCTCATATATTCCGAAGTGAAAGTGGAGATATTAACGTTAATGAAAGTTTTAGAAATAGAGCACTGTATGAAATAGAAAAATTAATTTATATCACATATAACGAGAAAAAACATAAAGAGTATTTATTGTCAGAACACTTGCTATTAGAAGGTCACCAGGTATCTTTGCTGCCTTTAGGTCACACTGAGCGCATTACAATGCTTCCACTGCTCCCAAGAATGAACAAAAAATTTGATATGTTTCATAGTGCACTTTGTATGTTGCATTCAATAGAAGAGATATATAGGTTTCAAGGGAATAATGACAAGGAAACTCAAGTTGCATTTTATCCTCCTATAAAATTAGCAAGAAGTTCATGTTCTGATATGACTGCACAAATGCTAAAAGATTGTAATGCAATATGGTTAAAAAGATTATGTTTGTATAGAAGAATAGTAGAAATTCTCGATAATATTAGTAGTGATTTATTTGAAATAATACTAAATTTCATACCTCAAAACCCAATATTGCAAAAGTTATGTATCTCAAATAATTTGTTCGATTTCCAATTGCTCAAAGCTATATTTCAATCACGAAATGTGCAAAAAGAACAATCTCAATTAAACATTTATTTTAATAATTTATAACAAATCACCTAATTTAAAATTTTGTTATATATGCAATGTCAACTAAAAAAATCTTCTACTTTTCCATACAAATATAAACTTTCCCAGAATATCGCATTACAGTTCTTGAGTATTTATATGGCTTTTTTAGATAAATATAAACAGTGCATTTTAATGTAAATTTTTAGTATACAATACAATTGTTAAATATAGTTATTGTCGTGCTATTTAAAAATTATATAACAATGTATATTACAGTATAGTGAAGAAAATATTAATAATTTTAAGTGTAATGCAAGTGCAATCTGTTCCTGAATTTTTAGCGCAAGATAAAAAGCATAACCTTTCCTTTATTGCGCAGCATTTTCATTCTCATAAAGATAAAAGTGTGCAAGTTAATGCTAACAATGATTTTAAATTCATATCAAAAGTAGTGCAAAAATTACATGATACTTTTAGTAATAATGCAGATCGAGATGCAGAAATGATAATATATAATGTTAAAATGGTTGCTCACCATGTGTTTTATGGATATAAAAAGCATAAAATTCGCAATATTATTGTTGCTAATAAAACAAAGCAAATTACACAGTTTGATAAGAAAACAAGAGATTTGTTGCTTAAAATACGAAGTGAGGCTCTACAAATACAACACTATATGTATTCGTTTTCAAATTTTTATATTGATAGCAATACTGGTGGTGAAATTTTGCTTTCGATACAAAAATTAATACATGTTACATATAATATTAAAAAGCATAAAGAATACCTAGATGATTTAATTGTAAATAATGCTATTAATAGTGATGGTTTTTCAAGTATTAATAGGTGTTTTTATATTGATATAAATAATGATATTTTTCACAATGCCATATGTATGTTGTATTCAATAGAAAGGATGTTTGTATATTCTAGATCTAGATTTATATGCAATTCTAAAGAAGTTCAAGTTGAGCTCTCGCCTGTAAAATTAGGAAGTAGCGAATGTATTGATATGACTGAGCAAGCAGTGGAAAATCATCATGAGATATGGTTGAAAAGATTATGTTTGTATAGAAGGATATCAAAAAAGGTTTCAATTAGTATTGGTAGTGATTTATTTGATATAGTGTTGAATTTTATTCCAAGAGATAAGGTGTTCAATAAATTGCGTATGTCAAATAATTTATTCAATTATCAATTGCTTGAAGCAATATCTAAGTTAAAAAACACAAAAGAAGATGAGTCGCAATTAAGTTTGTATCTTAAAAATGTTTATGATAAAAAATATACATCTAAAAAAATTGCAAATAAGTAATTAACCCATATATGTTAAACACAATAAAAGTATTTTAAATACTAATAGTGTGAAAATTTTGCATATATAAAACAATTATTAATTTGATTTTTAATAAATCATATAGTTAAATTTTCATAAATTTCGAAATTACTTCCCTCAACATTACTTGAGAAAAATCTTTATTTACTAAATCGTTTGAATAGTAGTGAAATGTTTGTTCCGCCAAATCCAAATGAGTTGGAAATAGCATAATCAAACGAATGATTTTGGAAGGATGGCACGTAGTTAATTCCTTTGATTTCATCAATAGGATTGTCCACATTCAAGGTTGGAGGTAATTCTTGATTTTGCAATGCTAGAACTGTATACACAGACTCTATTCCACCTGCAGCGCCAAGAAGATGTCCTGTATAGCCTTTTGTAGAGGATACAGCAAATTCTTTTGAATATGTATGTTCTCCAAATACTTCTTTGATTGCATCAATTTCACACTTATCTCCAACTGGAGTAGATGTGGCGTGTGCATTTACATACCCAATATCTTTTGGAGTTATTCCAGCCTTTTTGATTGCAAATGACATTGCTCTCTTAGACTGTTCTCCTGTTGGTGCAGTAATGTGGCTAGCATCGCAGCTCATGCCACAAGAAACATATTCTCCATATATGGTTGCGTTTCGTGCTAATGCATGTTCTAGAGACTCTAGAACTAACACACCAGCTCCCTCACCAATTACGAATCCATCATGATCTTGATCAAAAGGCCTAGATGCAACTTCTGGGTTATCATTGTATTTGGTAGATAATGCTCTTAAAGCAGCAAATCCACCAACACCTAATGGGCAAATAGCAGCTTCAGCTCCACCAGCAATCATAACATCAGCATGACCTTCTTTTATAAGCATTGCAGAATCAGCAATAGCATTTGCAGCAGATGCGCATGCGCTTGAAGTTCCGTAATTTGGTCCGCTACATTTTAATTTAATAGCTACATATCCAGGAGCTAAGTTTGTAAGCACAGAAGGGATGAAGAATGGATTTATTTTTTTTGATCCATAAGTTTCTTTCTGATTTTCAAATACTTTTGATGTTTCGCAAATTTCTGGCAAACCACCAATTCCTGATGACAAACAAACTCCAACTGTGTTGCGATCTTCAATTTCATCTAATTTCGCATCTTTTGCTGCTTCAGTAGCTGCTGCTACTGCATATGAGATAAATAATCCATTTCGTCTTTGTTCTGATGAAGTCATAAATTGATTGATATCAAAATCACCTTCTTCAGATCCATTTGGTACTAAACCAGCTACTTTAGAAGGAATTTTTTCATATTCAGCTCCTAATGAAGAGATTCCACTTTTTTCTGCTTTGATTTTAGACCAGTTATGTTTTGCTCCAACTCCAAGAGGAGAAACAATTCCTATCCCAGTTACTACAATTCGTTTGTTCATCATTTAACCTTTTGTTTTAAGCCTTAGCTTTTTTGTTGTTAATAAATTGAACAACATCTCCAATTGTTTTCAACTGTTGTGATTCTTCATCTGTAATATCGATTCCAAACTCTGATTCAAAATCCATAACCATTTCAACAAGGTCTAGGCTATCAACATTTAAGTCTTCTACAAATTTAGTATCAGCAGAGTAATTAACTCCCTCTTTATTGATTTTTCCTTTTACTACCTCTATAACTTTTTGCAAGTCCACGTTCATAATAATAAGTCCCCTTAACAAGAAATTTTTACCATACAAATAATAAAAAATCTATATTTAGCATAATGAAAGTGTTTTTTACTTAATAAAATATGTAATATGTTATGTGAATTAAATGGTATAATGTTGAATAAAATCACTAATTAAGAGTCTTCAGATTTGATTATTTTTTTTACTGTTTGATAAACATCTTCTTTGTTTATTTGTTCAGTTATCGCTATATTCCAAAAATTGCATGTTTCTGGAGAAATTTCATCTATTAGGATAGCTTGCTTATCTGCTTCTCCAAACTCTAATTTAAAATCCCCTAACTTCATTTTGTAGCAATAAAAATATGCTTGAAGTATATCATTTGCTCTAAGTGTCAATGCTTGTATATTAGAAATTTGCGCATCACTAAGCCAATTAAAATGTCTAATGTGTTCAAGTGAAATTATTGGATCACCTAATTCTTGAGATTTTAAATGCCATTCAAGAAGTGGTTTGTTAAATTGGGTTCCCTCTTCTATTCCAAGTCTTTCTTGCATACTGTTAGGTACGATGTTGTAGATTTTCAAAAAAACTGGATAAGTTTCAGCCGCTTTAATAAGTTGTTCTCTTAAATTTAACCTTTGAATAAAATGATTTTGAATTCCCATGCTTGATAAATATTGCCAAATCATTATAGAAGAGTAATTTCTCCAAATATCATTAGGTAAACTTTGAGGGTAATGCATTATAAGAGTAGATTTATCAGCTGCATATAGCTTTTTACTTGACCCTGAATACAGTAAGCGCCTTTTTCCTAGATTTGCTGCATCAATTAACATGAGCACTTCCAGTGTAGTCAGTTATTTTAGTTAATAATTTAGATATGTTTTGTGCTCCCTCTAATTTTTTAACCATAAAGACGGTAGGCAACGCATTATGTCCTAAAGATCGACATATTTTTCTTGAATTTACCATTAAAGCAGGAACTATATCATACACTCTTTCTATATTTACATCTTCTACTCTAGAACACAATCTTATAAGGTTGATTATTGATTGATTTAGATCGTTTTCGTTTAACCATAAATGCTGTGTTTTGAATATATATTCTCTCATTTTATGTGGTTTTTTTGATTTTTGAATAATTGCTGATCCTACTCCATCTACTATATTATTTGATAGCTCAATGAATCTTATATTTATACTTTTCTTGTTTAAATTTGACTCTTCTTGTGAAATTCTGTGATGCAATTTTGCGCAATATCTGCAAGAAGGAGAGGTGTAAATGATGAGAGAGTTTTTATCAGCTTCTATAAATGGTATTGAAGTGTGATTTTTATATACAAAAGACATCTCATTCAGCATTAGTATAGTTATAGCTCCAATAAAAAATCCTATTGTGTGAAAGAGCTTCATATCCAAAAATTATATGACTCTCTTGATAATTAATCTATAGTTTGATTTATGCTCTAACAGCATGCTATGTGTTCGCATGATTGCATTTATAGTGTTTTAATAATTAGCTTATATTTTATTTATATATTTAAATATCAATATTTCCTGGTGAGAAGATTTGTGCCAAGTATAATTCTTTTTAAAACAATTTTCATATTCATGTTTTAAATATTGCGGTACTTCACATAAAAAAACACCATCTTTTGATAAAGGTAAATTCTTTGTGATAATGGTGGGATTTTCATGAAAAACTGCTGTGATAGGATCAAATTTTGTAGCATAATCAACCTCTGTTTGCACATAAGGTGGGTTGGAAACAATTAAATCAAATGTGTTGTTAGGTAATGTTAGGCTGAATTCACATTTCATATTGAGTTTTTTAGCATTTGCTTTTGCTGTTTCAAGTACAAATGGTGATATATCTACCCCAACTCCTTTAGCATTATGCTCTTTTAACAAGCTCAAAATAATACATCCAGTTCCAGTTCCAATATCTAATATTATTTTTGGATTTAGAGATAATGATTCTTCTATTAAAGCTTCTGTTTCTTGCCTAGGTTCAAGGGTGTATGGAGAGACTATAAACTCATCTTTCCAAAAGAAACGTTTTTTTATTATTCGACCTAAAGGAATTCTATATCTTATTTTTTCTATCAGCATTTTACATTTCTCTATTTCAGCATTTGATAAAGATTCGTTTTTTTGTATCCAAGCCTTTGTATTATCCTTTTCCAATACATTGATCAGATAATTCCAAGCTTTTTGTCTGAAATTTTCTGTAGAATTATGTTCTGTTTGTTGAAAACAATGTGTGATTTTGTCCCACATATCATTCAAAGAGTATTTTACATCCACATCCATATAATATAATACATATAAAGAAAATTTAAGTTGTTATTTTTAATAATAAAATTGAAAATTATATAGCAAAAATCGAGGTGTAATTTGTTTTTTCCTCTGTTTTATATAATAATTGATGTTATCTAGGAGAAAAATGAGTCAAACAAAAACAAGAAAAGGCTCTGTGGGATTGCTTGGAGCAACTTCTGTAGTCGTAGGAAGCATGGTTGGAAGTGGTATTTTAATTATATCATCTAAAATTGCTTATTTTGGTGGTTTTGGGCTATTAGCTTGGTGCCTTGCATCTTTTTGCGCAATTTCACTTGCATTTAGTTTTGCTACTATGAGTAGAAAATTCAAAGATGGCGCAGGAATTCCTTACTATGTTTACAAAGCATTTAATAGCGATTTTCTAGCTTTTCAAGTTGCATGGATGCACTGGTTTGGGCTTGCATTAGGTTGCGCAACAGTTGCTATAGCTTTTGCTGATTACTTACCATTTTTATTGCCATTTGTAGTTAAATGTGGAAAACCTGTTACTGCTATAGTCACAATATGGTTATTGGTTTTACTTAATTTAAGAAGTTCATCCTTATCTGTTGGCTTGATTACTTGTATTACAATTTTAAAAGTTGTTCTTTTGTTATTATTAGTTGTTTCTGCATTAAAGTATTTTGCAATAAAAGCGTTTTTGGTTCCAAGCATGGAAGTATCTCCAATTCTATCTGTATGGAATGCTATGCCTTTAGCATTGTTTGCATTTTTAGGGTTAGAGTCTGCAACTGCATCTGGTGATTCTATGAAGGACCCAGAAAGAACATTGCCTATCTCTACTGTGTTGGGAACTGCTATAGCCGCAATACTTTTCATTACTGTGCATATGTCTGTCATGGCAGTTTTGCCTCAATCTGCTCAAATTGCTGGAAATACACCAGTTGCAGATGTGGCTGTACGTACTATGGGTAGTAGTGCTTTGGTATTGGTATCTTTTGTTGCTTGCTTTGGTTTGGTAGGTAGCATAAATGGATTGCTGTTTGTGTCTTCTTATATTGCTTATAATGCATCTTTAATGAAATGGATTCCGTCAAAATTATCAAAATTAAACAAAATTAACTTCCCATCTCATGCATTAGTATTAAGCGCTGCGCTAATCACATTGGCAATGAGTTTTTATTATATGAATTTTTTCACTATGCAAATGTTAGCGTATACAGTATCTTTTATGTTGGTTTTGGTTTATTTAATAGGAACTTTTGCATATAAAGTACATGGTGGAAACAATATCATCTTTACAATCAATACTGTGGTATGTTTGGTTTTGCTATCTGGTTGTGATTTTAAAGCAATATGTATGGCCTCTGTAGCAATATTAACTGGTGTGTTCCTTTTCTTTATTATAAAAGCAAATAAGCTAAAAAAATAAATTTATTTTGCTTAATTCCTTAATTATTAATTATACAGTTTAATCAAAAAATATTTGAAGTTTCTAATGATTTTAGTTTTGTTAATGAATTTATCTGTTACTCATAACTCTAATTTTTCTTAAATATTTTTATAAAATATGATTTAATAATCATGCTAAAAACAAGAGAAATTTCACATTGTTATTTATAGCCGAAATGATTTTAATATATGCTTTTGATTTGTGATGTATTTATATTATGGGTTTGTTTGAATTTTATTTAATTGATTTTTCATATAAACGAACTACGCTGTATGAATTCTGGCCTGATTCCTGATTTGTTATATGCCATATGCCATCTTTGAACAACTGGTATATCAAAAATCAAATCGCTACTTGCATTAATAGGAATCCATTCGCTATTCTTAATTTCTTTGAGAAAATCATCGTAAATCCAACTAATATAGCCTGACACAGCATAGTATTTTTCTGGATAAAAATTTGATGTTTCTTCTAAATCTGTAACTAAGATATCACTTGTAAGTTGAGTAGTGTTTTCTGCTCTTTTATCACAGCTATGTAATAGTATGATTCTTTTTTGATCAATTGGCCCACCATCATGCAATCTATATGAACACGTATCTTCATTGCATTTTTTATTATGGTTCACTTTAATAGCAGACACTATTGATTCATTATATTCTAATATAACTATAACAGAGTTCTTAAACGACCTATTAGATATAAAAGGAGAAGACACTAAAAAAGTACCTTTTTGTGTCTTTTGATCTTTAAAATTATGAATAGTTGACATCGCAATTAAGATAGCAAATTCCATTCAAGCTATCCACTGTTGATTTTATAAACGAGTTATGTATAATTAGGCATTCTAAAGTTAGACTGTGTTTGACTAAAGTCAGTTTTTGAAGGGAACAAAAGATGAATATAGCAAAAGATTTTGCAAATAAGAAATCTGAGATTGAAATGGATAATGACTCTGAAATAGACAATGAGTCTTTTGTGGATGCAAGCTCTGGTTTAAGTGGTGATTCTGATTTTTATCAAGATGCTGAAAGTGAATTACTTGAAAAAGAGCTAATAATGGGAGCTACTGTTGAAGTGTTCAAAGCGTATTGGCCTAAAGCTGGAAACTCTAGCCTTGATCATGTAAGAGAAGTTTTATATACGGTTAAAGGTTTTGTAAGTGAAGTTTTCAAATCTAAAGGTGGGGCTAATGAGCCTGCTGTAAGCATAGAAGATTCTGTTCAAGAAGACTATCTTGTTTGTTTGAATGATGGTAGAAAGCTTAAAGTTTTGAAAAGATACCTAAAGAATCGTTATGGAATGAGTATTGAAGCTTACAAAGAAAAGTGGGGTCTTCCTGATGATTATCCTGTTGTTGCGCCAAAATATTCAAAAGTAAGGCAAAAACTTGCTGTTGACACTGGTTTAGGACATTCTAGAAAGGCTAGAAAAGCTAAAACTAAAGTTGCTTAAAAGTTTCATGCTCAAGAAATCAACTTAAATCTCATTTTAAATTATTAATAATTACCTTTAATTTGTCTCAATTACTTTTATTTTCAAAAAATTGATTTGTCAATTTAAGTAGTTTGGTTATATTTATTGATTTAATAAATCTCCATTCATATCAAATTTAAAGATTAATCTGTGTCTTCAATTCTATGAAAGTGCATTTTATGCAAATGCTTAGTAAGTTTAAAACCATTTTTGTTAATAAGTGTATTTATAGATTATTTAATCAGAAAATATTCTGTAATTTAAGGGTGTATAAAGAAGGCATTTCACCTATACTTATAAAAATTAAATAGTTTTCATTTAAATATGCTTTTGAAATCTTGCAATGAATAAAAAGTTGTGACATTAATTAGATATGCGCTCTTAGCTCAGCTGGATAGAGCAATAGCCTTCTAAGCTACAGGTCATAGGTTCGAATCCTATAGAGCGTGCATAATTTTCATTAATTTTAGATTTGATATGTTTAAAAAGAGAGCAATTGGAATCTTTGCTATTTTTTCAATTTTATAGATGTTATATTAATACGTGTTTATTGTGATTTTAATTGTTATGCTTTTGTCTTTTCGAAAAAGAAATTGGTCGCGATTTATGGTTCTTGATGCAATTGCTCCTATTATTTTTATTTTTTGGCTCAAATCTGGATTTTCTAGTGAGTATATATTTTTCTTCCTGATTAATTTATACTTACTACCTAAGATTTTAAAGGTGGTTTCATGAATTTTCTATTTAATATTCACAATAAGGTAATGAATTACTGTGAAGATAAGTCAATGTGTATATTATGTATATTATGGATTGTTCCATTTTTTGCAGGATTAGCACTACTGTGGACAGTTATTCTGGTATCTGTTTTCTTGTTTGCATTATTTATCCCTGTTTTCATGCCAATTTTCATGCTTTTATCATTGGGAATTGCATTAATTAATATTGTAATGTATTTGCCTTTTTTAAGCATTTTGTTTATTGCGGTATTATGGTTTCTGAAAGATCAAATTAATGATGTATGGAGTGCGCTGTTTTTGCGTAAGAGCTATACCCTTCAAAAGCCAGTTTTGGTGCGATCTACATCACTTATACTAAGCTTATTTGTAGTGCATGGGGTGGTTTATATGCTTCCGATTCCAAATATGTTTAAATTTGCTATATTAGCTTGCATATCATTCATTTTGTTTAAAAAAGTACATATTCACTGTCATAAAGAATAGTTTTTAACTTTCTAAATTTGAATATTTTATGTGTGTGGATTTGTTTATGCTTTTGAACTTTTTTTACTATTAATATATTTTTATTATCATGCCAAATAAGCATATTCAATGTGATGATTAACAAGTAAGTCACTTTATTGCCAAACTGAATTTATGCTTTTTAGTGGTAATTGGGTTTTATTTTAATGTTTTTATTTGTTTTAATGCTTTGTTTGTTTTTGAATTTAAATAGCAAATGCTTTTGATTCAACTCTATGAGTTGTCAGATTTATCTTCTTTTTCTTGAGCTTTTTCTTGAGCTTTTTCTTGATCTGCTTTTCCATTAATGATTTCATGTAATTTCTTTTCTACTTCTTCTCTTTTCTTTACATTTTCAGAAAAGTACTCTTTGCTTGCTTCTCGGCCTTGTCCTATTTTTTCACTTCCAATTGAATACCAAGACCCAGCTTTGTTAATCAAGCCATACTTCACTCCAAGATCAACAATTTCTCCTAACCTTGAAACACCTTCTCCAAACAAAATTTCAAATTCAGCAGTTCTTAGTGGAGGCGCAAGCTTGTTTTTCACAACTTTCACTCTTGTTTGATGTCCATATACCTCATCACCTTTTTTCAAAGCTGAAGTTTTTCTAATATCTAATCTGACAGATGCATAGAATTTTAATGCATTACCACCTGTAGTTGTTTCAGGGTTTCCAAATACAATTCCAATTTTTTGTCTAATTTGGTTAATAAAAATTACCATACAACCAGATCTAGAAATAACACCAGTCAATTTTCTTAAAGCTTGACTCATTAATCTCGCATGAAGACCCATATGGCTATCACCCATATCTCCCTCTAATTCTGCTTTTGGAACTAATGCTGCAACGCTATCTACAACAATAACTTTCACAGATTGGGATCGTACAAATGTATCTACAATTTCAAGAGCTTGCTCACCAGTATCTGGTTGAGAAAGAATGAACTTATCTCCACTTAAATCTACGCCAAGCTTTTTAGCATATTCTGGGTCAATTGCATGTTCTGTATCAACGAACAAACAAGTTCCATCTAATTTTTGAGCTGCAGCAATAACTTGTAATGCCAAAGTTGTTTTTCCAGAACTTTCAGGTCCATAAATTTCAATTACACGCCCTACTGGTAGTCCACCCACTCCTAGCGCTAAGTCTAAACCAAGAGAACCTGTAGAAACTATTTCAAGATCAAGGTTTCTTTTTTCATCCAATTTCATTACAGAACCTTGTCCATGACTTTTTTCTATATGTTTAATTGCTGCTTCTAATGCGATTTGTTTATCTGTTTTATGTGCTATTTGCATCCCATCTCCTTTTTCTTCAAAATGATTTAGGTTTTATCCATTTTGATAATTCTATATGTTTTTATATAAACTTCCAAGCATAACAAGTGTTTTGTTAGCATTGCTTGATTATGATTTTATCATTAAGTCAATTGCGACCTATTTTCTGATTTGCCATTTAAATTTCCATTTAATCATATATAATAAATAATCTATGGATTTGCTTAATCAGTTTCAGGTGTTTGCTATTTTGCCTATAAAATTATTTGGTTTAGATATATCACTTACTAACTCAGCATTATTTATGTTGTTTGTATTTTTATTTAGTAGTGTGGTTCTTTTAACTAGTGTGAGCAGGTATGTTACCCCGAGTTATATGCAGTCTTTTAATGAGATGTTTTATAATTTTATTGATGGATTGGTTGATCAATATGTTGGTAAGGATGCGAAACAGTACACACCATTTTTTATGACATTGTTTTTATTTGTTGTTTTAGGAAATTTGTTTGGGTTGTTGCCTCATTCATTTACATTTACTAGTCACTTAATTACAACCTTTGTTCTTGCTATGTTTGTGTTTGTTCTTTCTATTGTGGTTGGTTTTTCAAAACATGGGATGAGATTTTTTAAAATATTTTCACCAAGTGGAGTTCCAACTGCTATGATTCCTCTAATATTTTTTATAGAGTTAGCATTGTTTTTTGTGAAGCCAGTTGTTATGGCGCTTCGTTTATGTGTGAATATGATTGCTGGTCATATTATGTTAAAAGTGGTCTTCAAATATTCACTTAGCCTTGGATTGCTTAAATTTTTTCCAATTTTTGGTTACTCAGCTCTTCTTTTATTTGAATTTGGAGTTGCAATATTTCAAGCATATATCTTTGTATTACTTTCTTGTATTTCTTTGAAAGGTGTCTTATACTTGCACTGATTATGATTATTATTAAAATGTTTGCAGGTGCTATAGCGTTGTTGCCTTTAATAGCTGTTGCTTCTGGTTTGTCAAAATTGTTTTCTTCACTTTTTAAGGCAGTAAGTGAAAATCCTGTGGCTGCAGATAAGATGAATACTTTAGCTTTTGTAGGAGCGGGACTTTTGGAAGCTTTAGGATTGCTTTCATTTATTATCGCTATACTTATAATATCTAGTTGAGGTATCATGTCTTTTATTCCTCAATTAAATACGTATTGGTTTCCTTCTCAGATATTCTGGATGATTGTAACTTTTACTGCTCTTTTGCTTTTAATGTATAAGTTTTTTACACCTGGAATTATTCAATCAATTATGACTAGAGTGTCTAAAATAAATCAAATAGAAAATGCGATTCAGGAAATGTCTATGGAGTCTTCTGAGTTAAAAAAGCAAATTGATTCTTATGAGCAAGAGATGCTTTTAATGTTTGATAAGGCTGTTAGCAAAATTAAGCAAGATCTTGAAATTCAGCATCAAAGCAAAATAAATGATTTGAATATAGAATGTGAAGTTGAATCTAAGAGACAAGTTCATGAATTAGAGAAGTGGAAGATTCAATTTTTAAGTGAAATAAAACCTTATATTATTGATGCTTCAAAAGAAGTAGTGGAAAAAATATGTCGTTAAAATTACTTTATGAATTAATTTCATTTTCTATTGCAGTTGCGATTTTGAGAAAATTTGCAGTACCTCATTTAAAAGCCGCAGTTACTTCTCATAGAAACAAAATAGTAGAAAAACTACATGATTTAGATATTGAATTGCATAAAATCACGGCTTCTCATAAGGCAATGCGAGATCAGCATGATCAAAAAAGTATTGAATTTAAAGAATCTAAAAATAAAATAAAGCAAGAAATTGAAATTAGTAAAAATGACTTTATTCAAGAGTATAAAATTTTGTTTGAAGCTGAAATGAAAAAGCGTTCTATGTGTATTGAAAAGCAAAAAACACAATGTGAAACTGAGCTCAAAAAGCAGATTGTAGAAATACTGCGTCAAGCTGTAGCTTCTAAATTAAAAAATATGGATGTTTATCCAGAAACAGAAATTGAATTTATCAGAAAGAGGATATAATGGCAGGTCATTCTAAATATAAAAACATTATGCATAGAAAAAATGCACAAGATAATAAGAGAGCCAAGGTTTTTACGAAAATTGCTAAGCTTGTTACTATCGCTGCTAGAAATGGAATAGATCCAAAGATGAACCCATCTCTTAGATCTGCTTTAGATATTGCTAGAGCTGCCAATATGCCAAATGACAACATACAAAGAGCTATCAACAAAGTTTCAGAAAAAAACTCTGATATAGAAGTGAAGTACACTGGGTATGGGCCAAATAACATTGCTTTTGTTGTGGAAGCAATTACAGATAATAACAATCGAACCGTGACAGAATTAAAAATTTTATTTAATAAACATGGAAATGGTTTGACAGATTTATCGTTTATGTTTGATCATGTGACATTTGTCAATATTCAGAATGTGACTTTAGATGAAGTCTTAGAAAAAATGATTGATTATGATGTGAAAGATATATATGAAGAAGAAGGAATAAATTTATTAGCTGATTTTAGTCAAATGTCAGAAATTCACAAAGCTCTTTCAGAGAATTTTCAAAATTTCACTTGTGAGCATATTTATAAGCCGCATACCTGTCAATCTGTTGAGGATGTTGCAAAAATGCAAAACTTTATTGATTTGCTTGATGATCATGATGATGTTCAAAGTATATGGCATAACTGCGAAAATATATGATCATACTAGGCTTAGATGTAGGGCTTCGTAACACAGGGTGGGGAATAGTAAAAGTTTCCAGTAACAATAAATTGAAGTGTATTTCTTATGGGCTTGTACAACCTAAAGCTACTCTTCCTTTAGAGCAAAGACTATCTCATTTATGGGCTGCAGTTAGCAATATTTTGCAAATGTACTCTCCAGATCAAGTTGCAATTGAGCAGACTTTTTTTGGATTAAATGCTTCATCATGTATCAGGTTAGGAGCTGCATATGGGACTATTATTTCTACTGCTGGCTTAGCTAAGATTCCTGTATTTGCGTATCCCACTAAAGTTATAAAGTTACAAATCGCTGAAAAAGGAGATGCTTCAAAAGAAGAAATTGCCATTGCTACTTGTAAAACACTGCAAATTGAAGAAATAAATCAAGAAGACACAACAGATGCCTTAGCTACAGCATTATGTCATATTAATATGCATATTTTTAGAAGTGAAGCTGAGAAAGCTGATGATATTGAGAAGCAAAAGTTAGCAAAGAAAAAGAAAAAAGAAAAAAGAGAGAAAAAAGCAATGCTTGCTAATGCAGAAAAGTTAGTTGAGAAGGTTGAAGCAAAAAAAGTATCTAAAAAAGTCATAAAGAAAAAATCAGCAATAGTTATTGAAGCAAAAGCTAAGAAAATTGATGATAATCAGTCGATTAGCGCTTCTAACATTCAAGATATACCTATTGAAATTATGAAAAAGAAGGCATCTAAAGCAGTTAGTAAGAAACAAAAAGTTAACATTTAAGCTAATTAATCTATAAAAAGCATTTTTATAGTATTTGCACTTTGTAATTTATACGATTATTTGCTATCTTGTGAGGATGATATTATTAGTAAGGCCATCTAATCTTAAAAATAGAAAAAGAGTTGGTAGAGGCATAGGTTCTGGTACTGGAAAAACTTCTGGAGCTGGTCACAAAGGACAAAAAGCAAGATCTGGTGTTTCCATTCAAGGTTTTGAGGGTGGTCAAACACCTATATACCGTAGATTACCAAAAGTAGGTTTCACTTCAAGAAAAAAACTATTGGACAATACTTATGTAATGACAGTTAGAGATTTAGTTGAAGCATTGAACAAAGGAATTGTTAAAAAAGATGAAGAAATTAATTTGGCAGCATTAAAGGCAGCTAAAATTGTTAAGTCTGAAGATAAGTTAAAAATAATAGGAACTGCTGATGTTTCTTTCCCAATTACAGTTAAAGTAAATGGAATTACAAAGGGAGCTAAAAGCTCTATTGAAGTATCAGGTGGATCTGTAAAGGCAATTTAAATGTTTTCGATTTTAAAAAATAATAAAAATCTTAAAGATGTATCTTCTAGAGTGACTTTCACTTTGCTTATACTTTGCGTGTATAGGTTGTCTGTTTTTATTCCAATACCAGGTATAGATTTGACAGTTGTTTCATCTTTTTTGAAAAGCAAATTTAATGCAAAGCTATTTGGAATGTTTAACTCATTCTCTGGAGGAGCTTTAAAGCAAATGTCGATTATGATATTAGGTTTAACACCTTATATCTCCTCTAGCATTGTGATTCAACTTTTAACTTCGTCAGTTCCTGCATTGAAAGAGCTGAAAAAAGAAGGAGCATCTGGTCAAGCTAAAATAAAGCAATATACTAGATATTTGACAGTGTGTTTAGCTATATTTCAAGCATATGCTTTCTCTTTAAGCTTAGAATATATGAGCGATGCTTCTGAATCTTTGGTAATGTATCCAGGTTACTTTTTTAGAATCTCTACAGTTTTCTCACTTGTAGGTGGTACTTTATTAATTATGTGGCTTGCTGAGCAAATTACTGCTCGTGGAATAGGTAATGGATCATCTATTGTTATATTTGTTAATATTATTAGTACATCATTGCTAGGTGCATTGCATTTTTGCT